>DATKEP010000074.1:0-17215 GCA_035512055.1 Rhizomicrobium sp. | reverse complement strand
CAACCTGGAATTCATGGGAATACAGGGTTATGCCGGACATCTGATGCATCTTGCCGACCGCGCCGAACGTCAGCCGCGATCCGCGGCCGCGCTGGAGGCATTGCGGCTCACGCGTGACCAGCTTTCCGGCATGGGGATCGCGCCGCGCATCATTACCGGTGGCGGCACCGGCAGCTTTGACATTGACCCGGCTGAACGGGTTCTGACCGAACTGCAGGCTGGATCCTATATTTTCATGGATCGGCAATATAACGATGTCTGGACCGACGGGCCGCCCTTCGAAACCTCGCTCTTTGTGCTGACCCGGGTGGTGAGCGCCAATCAACCAGGCATGGTCACCACCGACGCCGGATTGAAGGCCTTTTCCACTGACGCCGATGCACCCCTGATAAGCTTTGGTCCTGCGGCGGGCGCCGCCTACTCCTTCTTCGGGGACGAATATGGCCGCGTCACTCTGCCGGAGAACGGCATGATGCGTCTGGGAGATGGCGTGGCCTGCGTCACGCCACACTGCGATCCGACCGTGAATCTCTATGGTCACTATCTGGTCGTCCGCGGCGGCGAGTTGGTCGACCGTTGGCCAATTGCGAGCGGCAAGCACCGGACATGACCGGCAGTCTTTTCCAACTATTCAAGAATGCCGTGGGGGATCCCGCACGGCCGATGATACGGCCGCCGGATGGCAAGCCGCTATGCTATGGCGATTGTTTTGCCACTGCCGCGCGCTTTGCGCATGTTCTGGTGCAGCATGGCGTGCGACCGGGCGACCGGATTGCCGTGCAAGTCGAAAAGAGCCCCAGCGCTGTTTGCCTCTACCTCGCCTGTCTTCGAGCCGGGGCCGTCTATCTGCCGCTCAACACCGGCTATACGCCAAGCGAGCTATCCTATTTTGTCGGCGATGCCGAACCCAGCCTGTTTGTCTGTGCCGCCAAGAATCTGGAGACGATTTCGGGAGTGCTGCCACAGATCAAGTTTCTAACTCTCGATGACGACGGCGAATCCGGCTCGCTGGTCGATCAAGCTGCGGCTCAGCCGATCGACTTCCCGGATGCGGATATCGGCATGACCGACCTTGCCTCCATTCTCTACACATCGGGCACCACGGGGCGATCGAAGGGCGCCATGCTCACCCACGGCAATCTTTGTTCGAATGCGGAAAGTCTCAAGGACACATGGCATTTCACGGCAGAGGATGTGCTGCTGCACGCACTGCCGATATTCCATATCCATGGTCTGTTCGTTGCCATCAACGTCACGCTGATATCTGGCGCCAGCTTGATCCTGCTGCCGAAATTCGATTTAAATGACATATTCCGGGCGCTGCCCTCGGCGACGGTCATGATGGGCGTTCCCACTTTTTATACGCGCCTGATCGGCGACAGCCGCCTCAACCCGGAAGTGACCCGCAATATCCGCCTCTTCATCTCCGGATCGGCGCCATTGCTCGCCGATACCCACCGCGAATGGCAGGCCCGCACCGGTCATGCCATCCTGGAACGCTATGGCATGACCGAAACCAACATGAACACGTCCAATCCCTACGACGGTCCGCGCCTGCCCGGTTCGGTGGGCAAGCCATTGCCGGGCGTGGAATTGCGTATCGCCAGCAAGGATGGAGCCGTGTTGCCGCAAGGCGAAATCGGCCTGATCGAGGTGCGCGGCCCTAATGTCTTCAAAGGCTATTGGCGGATGCCGGACAGAACCGCCGCGGAATTCCGCGCCGACGCCTTTTTTATCACCGGCGATCTCGGTCGGATCGATGAGAATGGCTATGTCCATATCCTTGGCCGTGACAAAGACCTCATCATCACCGGCGGATTCAACGTCTATCCCAAAGAGATCGAAATCCTGATCGATGAATTGCCGGGCGTGACGGAATCGGCCGTGGTCGGTCTGCCGCACCGGGATTTTGGCGAGGGCGTGACGGCCTGTGTCGTGACGGGCAATAACGCGCATCTTACGGAAAAAGAGGTTCTGGATTCCCTGATTGGAAGGTTGGCAAAATTCAAGCATCCCAAGCGGGTGGTCTTCCTCGAAGAACTGCCGCGCAACACGATGGGCAAGGTCCAGAAAAACATGATCCGGGAAAAGTTCGCGAAGCTCTATGATTAAGGCGGTCGGGCTTGCCATCGGCCGTCAACGCGAACACTCTGAAGCGCGGGAGGACTGGGGCATGACCATATCGGGCGTTGCATTGCTTGCGATCTGCACGCTGCTGGGCAGTCTCTTGGGTGACTGGCTGGGCATTGCGCTTGGGGTGAAAGCGAATGTCGGTGGCGTGGGCTTTGCCATGATAATTTTGATCGCGGCCCGGCTTTGGCTTGTGCGCCGTGGCTGGCTTAGCCCTGGGGTGAAGCAAGGCATTGGATTCTGGGGCGCGCTTTACATTCCGATCGTCATTGCCATGGCAGCGCAGCAGAATGTGGTTTCAGCGCTCAAGAGCGGGCCCGTGGTCGTCGCGGCGGCGATTGGCACTCTCGTCGTTTGTTTTGCAGCCGTTGCTCTTATCAGCCGTATGGGCGGGCCCATGGAATCCATGGATGAGATCGAGGCGCGGGAGGCGGGAGCCTCGAAAGAGGCTGGTTAGGCCCATGACCACAATATCCCATGCGCTGATCGCCAATGGGCTGCTGACGGCCTTTGCTTTTGTTGGCGTGATCATGTGGTTTTCCAACGCAGTCTCCAAGTATCTGACCTTTGGCCGCATTCACGGTTCTGCCATCGGCATCCTGATCGGTCTTGCGCTTGCCTTATGGGCTGGTCTTGTCACCGGCGGCCAAAAGGGGCTTGCCGATCTTCCCGTGCTCGCGGGCATCGGTTTGATGGGCGGCGCCATGCTGCGGGATTTCGCCATTGTTGCCACGGCCTTCGAAGTCGATGTGGGCCAGGTCCGTCGCGCCGGCGTGATTGGCGCTGTCGCCATCGGTCTTGGCACCGTGTTGCCGTTTCTGGTCGGAGTGGGTGCGGCCTTTGCCTTTGGCTATCGCGATGCGGTCTCCTTGACCACCATCGGCGCCGGCGCAATCACCTATATCGTGGGGCCGGTGACCGGCGCGGCACTGGGTGCCACTTCTGCAGTGATGGCGCTTTCCATCGCAACCGGCGTGCTGAAAGCGATACTTGTGATGATCGGAACGCCTCTTGTCGCCAACCTCATCGGCCTGAACAATCCGCGCAGCGCCATGGTCTTTGGCGGCCTTATGGGTACGGTGAGCGGTGTATCGGGCGGCCTTGCGGCAACCGACCGCCGACTTGTGCCTTATGGCTCCCTGACCGCGACGTTTCACACAGGCGTCGGCTGTCTGGTCGCGCCGTCCATTCTTTATCTGGTCGTGCGTGCCGCGACAGCCGGCTGACCCGGAAAGAAGATTGTGCCCAACGCAGGAGAGGAAGCATGAACAGTGACATTCCCCGGGCCGGTCTTTTTGTCGTCAGCCTGTGCGTCTGGGTCGCTGTCTCGGCGCTGGCATCAGGCATGGGGCTGGCACAATCTCAACCTGCGGAGGCGCAGGAGGTATCGCATGGCGCGCCTGCAGCGCCTGCCGCTCCTGCACAAAATTCCGAAGCCACAGTCGTCGCCAGGCCGGTTACGGCAAATGTGAACATTACCGACGCGATGCTGCTCAATGCAGCAAAGGATGGCGACAACTGGCTTCTGAACGGCCGCACTTACGACAATCAACGCTATTCACCCCTGACGCAGATCAACCCAGCCAATATCCGGCGCCTGGCTCTCGTGGCCATCGTCCAGACCGGCATGGCAAACAGTTTCGAAGCCACGCCGCTGGTGATCAACGGCATCATGTATGTCTCCACGCCCGGCGATCATGTTCAGGCTTATGATGCTGCGAGCGGGGAGCCTCTCTGGGCCTATACGCCGGGCCTGCGCTACAGCAATTTGTGTTGCGGGCCACAGTCGCGCGGTGTTGCCGTCGCCTATGGCAAGGTATTCCTTGCCCAGCTCGATGGCACGCTTACCGCGCTGGATGCGAGAAGCGGCGCGGTGCTGTGGAAATCCGACTATGAGTCGACGCTGCCCGCCGATGCCTATTTCTATTCTTTCACCATGGCGCCGCAAGTCTATGACGGCATGGTGATTGTGGGCAGTTCGGGTGCGGAATATCCCGGCCGTGGATTCGTTCAGGCCTATGACGCGGCCACCGGCAAACTGCTTTGGCGGTTTCGCACAACTGCGGCGCCATCCGAGCCCGGCGGCGACAGCTGGAGCGGCGACTCGTATGTGCGTGGCGGCGGTTCGGTGTGGAGCACGCCGGCGATCGATCCCGCACGCGGTCTGGTCGGGTTTGCCGTGGGTAATCCCAATCCCGACCTGGATGGGCATGACCGACTGGGTGACAATGCCTACACCAATTCCATTGTCGGGATAGGCGTCAAAGACGGAAAGTTGCGCTGGTGGAACCAGGAAGTGCCTCACGATCTCTGGGACTATGACGCCGCGGCACCGGTGATATTCATGGATGCGCGCGACGGCCGGGGAAAATTCGTGCCCGCGGCTGCCCAGGCCGGCAAGGTGGGAAATGTCTTCGTTGTGAACCGCGAGACAGGCGAGCGGCTGCGCAAGTCCGATCCCTTTGTGCCGCAGAGCGCAAACCTGTTTCAGGTGCCGCCCGAAAACGGGAGCGTCACGATCTATCCCGCCAGCAATGGCGGCAGCCAGTGGTCACCGGCCGCCTTCTCACCGCGCACGCACGACTTTTATGTCATGGGTGTGCATGAGCCCGCCACTTACAGCACCGTCGAGGTCAGCCCCTACAAGCAAGGTATGCCGGTCGCCGGCCAGGTGATGGGCGGAAGGATCAACTTCGTCATGGACGGCAAGGGTGAGCTGGCAATGTCGGGAACGCTTTCCGCCGTAAATGTCGATACGGGCAAGATCGACTGGCAATACAAATCGCCCTTGCCGATGGTCGGCGGCGTGCTTGCCACCGCCAGCGATCTGGTCTTTTGCGGCGAGATGGACGGGCATCTGAGTGCCTTCAGTGCCCGCACGGGCAAGAAGCTCTGGAGCTTCAATCTGGGCGTCGCCGTTGCCGGCCCTCCCATCACCTATCGCATCAATGGTGTGCAATATGTTGCGGTTGCCGCGGGCGGTTTGTCGGCAAATGCCTGGCCACGCCTGATGGCCAAGCTTGGCAGGACGCAGTTCGGCGATGTCATCGCGATATTTGCACTTCCGGATTCAGCAAGCCGTTAAGCAGAAGCGGAAGATCTAGAATCGCAGGCTGACGGTCGCCCCGCCGCCTGGCGTCTGGGAAATGTTCACCGTGGCGCCATGTACGGTGGCGATCTGACGCACAAGCGTCAGACCGACACCGCTGCCTTGCCGCTTGGTCGTATAAAAAGGCACGAATATTTTTTCCCGTTGCTCGGCCGGAATGCCCGGACCGTTGTCAGCGACCGCTATCACCACACGGCCACCGGCTTCCAGCGTTCCCGTCAGTGCGATTTTGCCCGGCTGCCCATCGCGCAAGGCCTCCATCGCGTTGCGGAGCAGATTGATCAGCGCCTGGTCCAGTAGCTCGATGTCAGCAGATACTTCCAGCGTCTCGGGCACGACATCGGTTGTCAGTTCGATGTTGCGGGCCGCCATCTCGCCCGCCAAAAGGCGCTGCAAACGCGAGAAGACGCGGCGTACCGGTACGATATCCAGCTGCGCAACCATGCGCTTGGTGATGCGCCGATGGTTCTGTACGAAGTGCAACAGTCCTTCACTGCGCCGGGCCATGGTTTCCAACGCCTCGCGCGCATCGGCCAGTTTGGCCGCGTCGGAGCTTTCCAGCGGCAACTGCGCGATCACATCGGTGACGATGTCGCCGGCAGTGGCGGCCAGCGAGGATATCGGCGTCAGCGAATTCATCACTTCATGCGCCATCACCCGGATCACGGTCTGCCAGGCCGCCAATTCATGCGCGGTCAGCTCGGTTTCAATATTTTGCAGCGAGATCAACCTGTGGCGCACGCCGCCCAGCACCAGCCCGGTGGCCGCAGCCTTGAGTTGCAACGCGCCACTTCCGCGCTCCATCCGCAAGATCGTGCCTTCGCCGGGCTTTAGGCTGCCCATGCCAGTGGCGAAGGCCTCCCCGAAGCGCACCAGTTGGCTGGTGTCGGTGCATGCCGTTTCAAACAGGCGGCGCGCCGCCATGTTCATCAGCTGGACAGTCCCGTGTTCGTCCACGGACACCAGGGCCACGGGAATATGGGCAACAATGCTTTGCAGATATTGCGCCTGTTCCTCGCGCTGGGCACGACCAGTGCGCAACTGGTCCAGGACCCGCGTCATGGCCGCGCCAAGTTCGGCCAGGGCGCTGTCACGCGACAGGGCGGAGAAGGCGATCGTACTGTCATCGAAGGCCACCGCGTCCAGGAAGCGTGCCACTTCGCGTCCCGAACGGGTGGCGAAGTGCATCAAGGCGATGACCTCGCCTGCTACGGCCGCCAGCAACAGCATGGTTGTGACATACCAGCTGGTATTCAGCATCACCCAGGCGAGGGCGCTCATGGTCGCAATCAGCGCGACCAGCCTGAGCAGGATGCCGGCCTGGAAGCGGCTATAGTCCATATTTCTCCATCCGCCGGTAAAGCGAAGCGCGCGTCAGGCCAAGCGCATCGGCGGCGCGGCTGACATTGTTCTTGTGCTTTTCCAGTGCCCGCACGATGGCTGCGCGTTCCACCGTGTCCAGGCGCGAAACGTTGACGGCCGGTTCCGCCGGTGTTTCGGTCTCGACAAAGGGGAAATCCGCCAGACCCAGAACATCGCCTTCGCTGAGGATCACGGCGCGCTCGACTGCATGACGCAAGGCGCGCACATTCCCCGGCCAGGACCAGTTGCTCAGCCTGTCGATCAGGGGCGCGCTCAGCCGCTTGGCGGGCAGGTTGTATTTCTGGGAATAATGCGTGGCGTAGTGCGCCAGAAGCAGCGCTATGTCGTCACGCCGCTCACGCAGGGGCGGCAGCCGGATTTCGACCGTATTGATGCGATAGAGCAGGTCCTGACGGAACAAGCTTTCGTCGGCAAGCTTGCCTTGGCCGATGTTGGTGGCGCAGATCAGGCGTACATCGATAGGTTCGGGCTTTTCCGCTCCCACTGGTACCACCTCCCGCCGTTCGAGTGCGGTGAGAAGCTTGCTCTGCAAATGCAGTGGCACGTTGCCGATCTCATCCAGGAACAGCGTGCCGCCGGCGGCGGCGCGGAAGAAGCCGGTACGGTCCTGTTTGGCGTCTGTGAAGGCGCCGCGCTTATGGCCGAACAACTCGCTTTCAAAAAGTTGCGGAGAGAGCGAACCCATGTCAACTCGCAGAAACACCTCATTAGCGCGTCCCGAGAGGCGATGGATCTCGCGCGCGACCAGTTCCTTGCCGGTGCCGTTCTCGCCCAGGATCAGGACATTGGCGCCGGTGGGCGCAGTACGCCGGATCGCGTCGAAGACCTTAAGCATGGCGGGCGCGCTGCCGATCATGCCGGAATCCTGGTGCGTCGCGGCCGCCAGGCCTTGATTGCGCTGGCGCAGTTCGCTCGCCTCCTGGCGTGAGCGGCCAAGATTCAGGGCCGCCATCAGCGTGGCCAGCAGGCGTTCGTTTTCCCAGGGCTTGGTGACAAAGTCGGCGGCGCCTTTCTTCATGGCCTCGACGGCCAATTCCACGTCGCTATGGGCGGTCACCATCACCACCACGGCCTGGGGATCTATGGCCAGGACCTCGGCAAGCCGTGCCAGGCCTTCGCTGCCGTCGTCGGCGCCCGGGCTGAAATTCATGTCCAGCAGCAGCACGTCGAAGCTGTGACGGCGGGCCAGCGCCGCCAGTTGCGCCGGGTCGCTCAGCGTCTGCACCGATGCGAAGTGCCGCTTCAGGAGAAGGCGAGCGGCGTGGAGGATGTCTTCATTGTCATCCACCACCAGGATGCGGGCGTCAGGAAAACGTGCGGGTTCGGTCATGTGTTCGTCAGCGGACAGGTGTTCGGTTTTGTGTACGCCACCGGACAATCGGGTTTCGGGTACACTCATAAGTCTTTGAAATATAACAAGTTAGCCTTGGCACATCTCTTGCGATGCAAGGTATCATGCCATGCCGCCTATCCTTTATGAAGTGGAATCTCTGCGCCCGCCGGCAGCTGATCGCCCAGCAGCCGGTCGCCGGACGGGCCCGCCATGATGCGCCTGGGACTCAAGATTCATGAACATGCCGCGATCACTCAACGACCTTAAACGCATGCTGGCGCCCACCAGCGGCGTCCCGCCTCAAAATTCCTCGACATCTTTTGGCGGCATGGACCGTGCCATTGCCCGCAAGCCCCGCTGGCGCCGCTATGGCATCTTCGCCGTCCTGGCGATCCTGGCCGGTGGTGCTGGCGTGTGGGCGCTGAGGGGCGCTGGCGGTAATGTCTATCGCGTACCGATCAACCGGCTGACCATCGGCACGGTCACCCAAGGTCCGTTCGAGGACTATATCGCGGTGCGTGGCGCGGTTGCGCCCTTCCTCATCGACTATCTCACCACCGATCAAGGCGGCACCGTGAAACAGGTGCTGGTCGAGGATGGCGCCATGGTCAAGAGTGGTCAGCCGCTGATCGTGCTGTCCAATCCGGCCCTGCAATTGCAGGTCGCCGCTCAGCAACTCACCTTCGAGCAGACACGCTTCAAGTATGAGCACGACCTGTTGGATATCGAACACCAGATCAGCAAGCTGAAGGGCGACCTGGCGCGCGACAAGATCCTGCTTGACGGCAACGCCATCGCGCCGACCCTCTATAAGCAGGAGCAGGAGGAATACGATTATTATGTGAAGCTGCGCGCGGCGACCATCGCGTCGCGTGATGCGGAACAGAAAGTGCGCGCGACTGAGCTGACCGGCGCCACGCCTGGCGCGGGCTCGCATGCCGACGTCGCCAATGCCGGGGTAGAGGCGCTGACGATACGCGCGCCCATGGACGGCCAGCTTACGGCGCTGGATGCCTATGTCGGCCAGAACAAGGCGCAAGGTGCAGTCCTTGGCCAAGTCAATTCCGCCGACCATTTCAAGCTGACCGCCGATGTGGATGAATTCTACCTGGGCCATGTGATCCTGGGTCAGCAGGCACTGTTCACCATCGACAACCGCAACTACCGCGCCAAGGTCGCCAAGGTCTATCCGCAGGTGACCAATGGCACCTTCAAGGTCGATCTTTACTTCGACGGCGCCGCGCCAACCGATATTCACGTGGGTCAGGCGGTTGATCTGCGCGTCGAATTGGGTGGCGCTTCACAGGCCGTAATGCTTCCCAATGGTCCCTTCTACCAGGATACAGGCGGTAACTGGATCTTTGTGGTAGCGCCAGGTGGCGGCCACGCGGAACGCCGCAATGTGCGGCTCGGCCGCCGCAATCCCGATTTTGTGGAAGTCGTGGATGGGCTGAAGCCGGGCGAGAAGGCCATCGTCTCGGGCTATGAGGCCTACCAGAAGATGGATCGCATCGAATTTGAAAGCGCCGACAGTTCGGACAACCAATAACGAGGAACAGATGATCACGCTCAAGCATCTTGCCAAGGTCTAACGCACCACCGAGGTCGAGACGACGGCCATCCGCGACATGAATCTGGACATCCGGCCCGGCGAGTTCGTGGCGGTGATGGGCCCGTCGGGCTGCGGCAAATCCACTTTCCTCAATATCGTGGGCATGCTCGACAGCCCGTCATCCGGCGAATACTGGTTCGGCGGCCATAATATCGCGGGCCATTCGGAGTCCGAGCTTTCCGAACTGCGCAAGAACGCGATCGGCTTCGTGTTCCAGAGCTTCAACCTGATCGATGAACTGAACGTGGCCGAGAATGTCGAGTTGGCGCTGCTTTATCATCGCGACGTGAGCGCCGGCGATCGCAAGAAGCGCGCCGCCGAAGCATTGGATCGGATGAAGATCGCCCATCGTGCCCGCCACATGCCTTCGCAACTTTCCGGCGGCCAACAGCAGCGCGTCGCGATCGCCCGGGCCGTGGTCGCCCGTCCCCAGCTGATCCTGGCCGACGAACCGACTGGCAACCTGGACACGGCCAATGGCGAGGAGGTGATGCAGCTTCTCACCCAGCTGAACGACGAAGGCACGACCATCGTGATGGTCACGCATTCCCATTCCCATGCCGAATATGCCCACCGCATCGTCAATTTGCTCGACGGCTCGGTGGTCACTGAAAGCATCCGCCAGGTTCTGTAGAGGAGCCGCCATGGTCCGGAATTATCTTGTCACCGCGCTGCGCAATATCGCCCGTCACCGCCTCTACAGCCTGATCAATATCGCCGGATTAGCGGTGGGCCTGGCCTGCGCCGTCTTCATCATTCTGTTTATCAGGGACGAGATTTCCTACGACAAATGGATTCCGGACAGCGAGAATCTGTATCGCATCGAGCACACATTCTCGGTTCCCGGTCAGGCGCCGATGCCTGCATCCAATTCGCCTTATCCGGTCGCGGTCGCCATGCGGCAGCAGATTCCGGAAGTGACCGGGATTACCCATCTTACGCGCCAGCGGCTTTCGGTGATGATCGGCGAACGCCTGTTCCTGGACGAATTTCATGTCGTGGACCCAAATTTTTTCCAGCTCATCAAGCTGCCGCTGATGGAAGGGTCACCTGCCACCGTGTTTTCCCAGGCCGATTCCATCGTGCTGTCGCAAGCCCGCGCCCGGAAATATTTCGGCGACGCCGAGCCGCTGGGAAAGACGATCATCCTGAGCGAGAACCGCTGCGATGACCTGGGCCAGAACTGCCATGTCAATCAGTATGACCTCAAAGTCACCGGCGTGATGCGGGACGTGCCGCACAATTCGCATCTCTTGATTGACGCGCTTTTCCCGACCACCTCAAACGCCGATCCATTTCCGCAAAAGGAAAAGAAGGCCTGGTTTGACTCCAGCGGCTATTCCTACGCACGGCTTGCGCCAGGCGCCGACCCCAATGCGGTGGTTGCCAAGATAAGGTCCATCATCGACCGCTCGGCAGATCCCAGGCTTCTGTCGTCACTCCATTTGCGCGCCAGCCAAATCCAGCAGATTCATCTTACGCCCTTCCGGGACCTGCACCTGAGCACCGACCGCCATGGCGGGATGAAGCCGCCAGGAAGCTGGGCGACCGTTTATGGCTTCGCCATCATCGGAATCCTGATTCAACTGGTCGCCTGCTTCAACTTCACCAATCTGGCGACGGCGCGGGCCACCATGCGGGCGCGCGAAGTGTCCTTGCGCAAGGTGATGGGGGCGACACGCCGCCAGCTGGTCACCCAGTTCCTGGGCGAGTCGCTGCTGATGAGCGTTCTTGCGCTGTTGGTGGCTCTGGCTGTGGTGGAGGTCCTGTTGCCCAGCTTCGACCAGTTCCTGCAACGGCCGATCAGCTTCCATTACATCTCGGATTGGCCTGTGCTGTCGGGCGCCACCGCCATCGCCCTGGTGTCGGGGCTTTTGGGCGGCGCCTATCCGGCCTTTGTGCTGTCGGGCTTTCGCCCCGCCGCCATCCTGCGCGCCAACCAGGCCAGACATGCCGGTTCCGGCTGGCTTCGCACCATGCTCGTCGTGCTGCAGTTCGCGGTCTCCATCGGTCTGGGGATTGCCGCGCTGGTGATCTTTGCCCAGATCACTTTCGCCCGGAACATGGATTTGGGTTTTCACAAGGACAACGTCGAAATCATCCGCGCCGGCAGCATGTCGCCACAGACTCGCGATTCCTTCGAGCGGGTATTGCGCAACCAGCCCGGCGTCGTGGCCGTCACCGCATCCAATTATGTCCCGCTGGATGGTAACGACAGCAATTGGGACGTACACGTCCCGGGCTCCAATGCGAATCCCGTGATGCGGACCGTTCCGATCGATCCGGATTTTCCCAGGCTATTTGGCGTGAAGCTGCTGGCCGGACGGCTTCTCGACCGGACCCGCAGCTCCGACGCGACCCCCGCGCCGCTCACGCCGGATTATAACGGCGGTACCTTCAATGTCCTGATCAATCAATCGGCGATGAAGGAGTTTGGCTTCACCCTGCAGGATGCCCTAGGCAAGCGCGTCTTCCTGCACAATACCGAGGTCACCATCGTCGGCGTGTTGGCGGATTTCAAATGGGCAGGCACGGCCGGGCCGATCGTGCCCACGATGTACTATAATGACGTCGTGGCCAATACCGTCATCTCGGTCCGGCTGCGCGCCGCGGACTCGGCAGACACACTCGCCATGATCGACCGCCTCTGGCGCCGCTTCGCGCCCACCATCGCCATCCAGCGGCACCTAATGAGCGATGATTTCGACAAGCAGTTTCTCAACGATGATCGCCAGGGCACGATATTCGGCCTGTTTGTCGGCATTGCGATATTCATTGCCTGCCTGGGCCTGTTCGGTCTGGCGGCCTTTACCGCCGGCCGCCGCACCAAGGAGATCGGCATGCGCAAGGTGTTCGGCGCACGCAC
Organism: Rhizomicrobium sp.; assembly: GCA_035512055.1. GTDB lineage: Bacteria > Pseudomonadota > Alphaproteobacteria > Micropepsales > Micropepsaceae > Rhizomicrobium. The sequence goes on along the minus strand of DATKEP010000074.1, from coordinate 4,782 downwards.
GCGCGACGTGATCTTCCTGCTGTTGTGGCAATTCTCGGTTCCGGTGTTGGTTGCCAATGCCATTGCCTGGCCCCTGGCCTGGTACTATCTGCACGGCTGGCTGGAAGGCTATGCCTATCGCATATCCCTCAGCCCATTCTATTTCCTCTTTGCCGGCGCGGCCGCACTTTTTATCGCTTGGGCCACCATCTTCGCCCATGCGCGCCGCGTTGCCGGGGCCAATCCCATCCACGCGCTTCGCTACGAGTAGGGGCCGCCATGATCCGCAATTATCTCATCATAGCGCTGCGCAACATCGTCCGGCACAAGCTCTACGCCTTCATCAACATTGCCGGCCTGGCGGTGGGCCTGACCTGCGCAATTCTCATCACGCTGTTTGTGCGTGACGAGCTCTCGTATGACAGATGGATTTCCGGCAGCGAAAACCTCTGGCGCGTCGAGGTTACATACCGAGTGCCTGGCCGCTCCGACCCAATCATAACGGCGCAGACCACAATGCCGCTGCCAATCGCGATGCACGACCAGATCCCCGAAGTGCGCAACGCCACGCGGCTGGCGCGGGAAGGCATGACACTGACATCGGGTGACCGGCAATTCTCCGAAAATGTGGGGGTGGTGGACCCGAATTTCCTGCAGATGATCCCATTGCCGCTGGAGGAGGGTGATCCACTTACGGTGCTTGCACAGCCCGAAAACTTGGTCATTTCCCAGAGCGCCGCCCGCAAATATTTCGGCGACGCCGATCCCATCGGCAAAACACTGACCACCGGCCGGGGCGGCTGCGACCAGGATACGGTGTGCGCCAACACGAGCGTGGCGCTCAAGGTCGTGGGCGTGATGCGCGACCTGCCGCACAACACCCAGCTCGACTTCGATTTTCTGATGCCCAACACGTCGCTCGCCGACCGCATAGGCCAAGACATCAAGAAGAACTGGCTCAGCAACAACAACACGTTCGGCTATGTCACCCTGGCGCCTGGCGCCGATCCGGCGCAGGTTCTTGCCAAGCTCAAGCCGATCCTGGATCGCTCAATCGATATCTCGGCTTTCACCAACGTCAAGATTCCAGGCAGCCAGATCGTCGAACCGAGGCTGACGCATTTCCGGGACGTGCACCTGACCACCGACCGCTACAGTGGAATGAAGCCGCCGGGAAGCTGGACCACGCTCTATGGTATGGCCGTCATCGGTGTCCTGATCCTGATGGTGGCCTGCTTCAACTTCATGAACCTGGCCACGGCGCGGGCCACCATGCGGGCCCGCGAAATCTCACTGCGCAAATGCATGGGCGCGACGCGGGGGCAGCTGATCGTACAGTTCCTGGGCGAATCCCTGCTGATGGCCTTGCTGGCGCTGGTCGTCGCGCTGGCCCTGGCGGAGGTGCTGTTGCCATCCTACAGCAGCTTCATGGGCCGGCCGCTGGAAATCCATTACATCGCGGATTGGCCGCTGACGCTGGGCATCTTCGGCGTTGGCATCCTGGCGGGTCTGCTCAGCGGTTTCTATCCCGCCCTGGTTCTGTCGGGGTTCCGCCCGGCTGCCACTTTGCGCACCAACAGTTCGGGCCAGGGCGGCTCAGGCCGGCTGCGCACCGTGTTGGTGGTTCTGCAGTTCGCGGTCTCGATCGGCCTGGGCATCGGCGCCTTGGTCGTGTTCCAGCAGATCGAATTTGCCCGAAATATCGATCTCGGCTTCAGCCGCGACAATATTGTGTTCACGGGCACTGCCGGCCGCCTGACTGAGGATGGGATCAAGAGTTTCGTGCAGGCACTGGAGCGAGGACCTGGCGTCCTCCAGGTCGCCCGCACCAGCTTCATGCCCTTCAACGGCAACAATTCCGTGCTGCCCGTGCAGAGGCCCGGGGATGCCCAATTCCTCTCGCCCAATCATATTTCGGTGTCACAGGATTATTTCCATCTTTTCAACATCAACCTCCTGGCCGGCCGCGTGCTTGAGGACAACCGCGAAGAGGACAAATTCTACGAGGGGCCGAATGGGGATGAGGGCAAGAACGAAGGCCACAATGTCATGGTCAATGCTTCGCTGACGCGTGCGCTGGGCTATGCGCCGGCCGACATCGTGGGCAAGAGCTTCATCTTCGGAAAGTCGCATTCGCGGGTCGTGGGTGTGGTCGCCGACACGCTGTCGGAAGGCGTGCGCTCGCCCGTGCTGCAGACGGTGTATGTCCACAGGGTTCCCAATCTGCAGAACATCGTCATCCACATCGCCCCCGGCCGCACGCAGGAGGCACTGACCTATATCGCGCGTACTTCCCACACATTCGTGCACGGTGTCGCATTGTCGCGCACGCTGCTGAACGACAGTTACGACCGGCTATATCAGGGCGACGAACGGCAGGGCCAGATATTTGGGATCTTCGTGGCGATCGCCATCTTCATCGCCTGCCTGGGGCTGTTCGGGCTGGCTGCCTTCACGGCTGGCCGGCGTACCAAGGAAATCGGCATGCGCAAAGTGTTTGGCGCGCGCGGCCGCGATGTGGTCTTCCTGCTGCTATGGCAGTTCTCCATTCCCATCCTGATCGCCAACCTGATCGCCTGGCCAATTGCCTGGTACTATCTGCAAGGCTGGCTCGAAGGCTTCGCCTATCGCATCACGCTCAGTCCACTGTATTTTGCAGGCGTTGGCTTAGCCGCGCTGGCGATCGCCTGGGCGACAGTCCTGACCCATGCGCTGCGCGTCGCCGGCGCCAATCCCATCAACGCGCTTCGCTACGAGTAGGGGCCCCATGTTCCGCAACTATCTCACCGTCGCGCTACGCAACATCGTCCGGCACAAGCTCTACAGCTTCATCAATATCGCGGGCTTGGCAGTTGGACTGACCAGTCTGATCTTTGTGATCCTGTTCGTCCGCGATGAGCTCAGCTACGACAAATGGATTCCGGACACGCAGGATCTTTACCGGCTGGAGATGACGGCCGTTATGCACGACCGTCCCCCATTGGTGATGGCGGTTATCCCTTTTGCCATGCCGGAAGCCATGCTGAATGAGGTCCCGGGTGTCACGGCGATGACCCGGGTTTTTACCAATCCCATGACGTTGACCGCAGGCGACCGCCAGTTCCGGGAAATGGTGGTTTCGGTTGATCCCGGCTTTTTCAAGCTGATCCGCTTGCCGCTGGTCGCGGGCGATCGAGATACCGTATTCCGCCAACCCCAGTCGCTAGTGCTTTCGCAGTCGGCGGCCCATAAATATTTCGGCGATGCCAATCCCATCGGCCGGACGATCACCACGGGGAGGACTGATTGCGCCGATGCGGATACGGCCTGTCGGTCCCAGACAGTCTCGCTGAAAGTGACCGGCGTGATGCGGGATTTGCCGCACAACAGCCAGCTGAATGACGATGTATTCCTTCCCAACACCTCGATCGCGGATGGAACCTCGCAGGAAGAGAAACACGCATGGTTCGACCAGTCCGGTTGGGGTTATGTGAGGCTTGCGCCGGGCACCGATCCCAATGCGGTGATCGCCGGAATGGCGCCCTTGCTCGACCGCAATGTGACGCCTGAGATGAAAAGGTTCGGCATTTCGGGCACCGGCAGCCAGAATTACCTCATACACCTCACGCCATTCACCCAGGTCCATCTCACCTCGTCGCGCTGGCAATACAATATGACGCCACCGGGAAGCTGGAGCACGGTCTATGGCGTCATCGCCATCGGCGTGCTGATCCTTTTGGTGGCCTGCTTCAATTTCATGAATCTGGCCACGGCGCGGGCCATGCTGAGAGCTCGCGAAATCGCATTGCGCAAGACCATGGGCGCCGGACGCCGCCAGCTCATCGTCCAGTTCCTGGGTGAAGCGGTATTGATGGCGCTGCTGGCGTTGTTGCTGGCTCTCGCCGCCACAGAAGTGCTGCTGCCGGTGTTCGACAATTTCCTGGGGCGCCCCATCGGCCTCGACTATGCGGCCGACTGGCCGCTGCTGCTGTCGCTTGTTGGCGTGACGATCGCCGCCGGCCTGATCAGCGGCAGCTATCCGGCACTGGTGCTGTCGGGTTTCAGGCCTGCCGCCACCTTACGCGCCAACAGCGCTGGGCAGGCGGGTTCTGGCCGTCTGCGCAACATATTGGTGGTTTTGCAGTTCGCCGTCTCCATCGGACTTGGCATCTCGGCCGCCGTGGTGTTTGGCCAGATCAGCTACGCCCGCAACATGGAACTTGGCTTTCGCCATGACAACATTCTCACTCTGCGCAGTGCCAGCCTTCTGTCGACGGAGCAGCGTCAGGCGATGCTACAGGCGTTGCGCGCCAATCCTGGCGTTGTCGAGGCCGGCATGGCGAGTAATATGCCGCTCGACGAAGGCCAGGCGCATGTGCTGGTTCAGATTCCCGGACAGCCGGACAAGGTTGACCTGAACTGGATCGCCACCGATCCCGGCTATTCAAAAGTTTTTGGCATCAAACTGGCTGCCGGCCGGTTACTGTCGGAAACCCGCGGCGATGATCGCATCCACAGCATGCTGCCCGGCCTCGATCCTCTCAACGAAGGGCGCAACCTGATCGTCAATGCGCTGGCGGCCCGCCGCATGGGGTGGACGCCCGAGGAGGCCATAGGCAAGACCGTCCTCTTCAATCAGGCTCATGTGCGGATCGTGGGCGTTCTGGCCGACTCCAAGATCAATGGTGCGCGCGAACCTGTTGTACCGACGGCGTACCCGTATATTGCCCAATATCCGATGGGAATCGCGGTCCGCCTGCGTCCGGACACGATTTCCCAGGCGGTGGATTTCGTTGACCGCACCTGGCGCGCCTTCTCGCCCAA
>DATKEP010000073.1:0-140980 GCA_035512055.1 Rhizomicrobium sp. | reverse complement strand
CTGCAAGGACGGGCAGGGTAGGCTACTCTTGATTGATGGCAGACCGAACCGCAGAGAGCCGTCCGGACCCCGATACACTTTTGGTGCAGGCCGTTCGGGAAGGGCGTGGAAAGCTTAAAATCTTCCTGGGCGCCGCCCCTGGCGTAGGGAAGACCTTTGAGATGCTCACCCAGGCGCGCCAGCGGCGCATGGATGGGATTGACGTGGTAGTCGCCGTGGTGGAGACCCATGGGCGGATGGAAACCGAAGTCCTGACCAAGGGCTTTGAGGTCATTCCCAAGAAGCGGTCTCTCTACAAAGGTCATGTCGTCGCCGAGATGGACTTGGATGCCGTGCTGCAGCGGCGCCCGAAGTTGGCCCTCGTTGATGAGCTGGCTCATACCAATGCCGAGGGCAGCCGCCATCCCAAGCGCTATCAAGACGTAGAGGAACTACTGGCGGCAGGCATTGACGTCTACACAACCATCAATATTCAGCATATCGACAGTCTCAACGATGTTGTTGCACAGATTACCAGGATCCGCGTGCGCGAAACGGTTCCCGATTCTGTGCTCGATGAAGCTGACGAGATCGAGCTGGTGGATACGACCCCCGACGACCTTCTGGAGCGTCTCAAGGAAGGCAAGGTCTATGTCAAGGCGCAGGCGGAAAGGGCGCTCAAGCATTTCTTTCAGCCAGGCAATCTAGCGGCGCTTCGGGAGCTTGCGCTCCGAAAGGCTGCCCAGCAGGTCGATCGGGGTGTGGTCGGCTATATGCAGGCCCACGCCATCGGCGGCCCTTGGGCCGCGGGCGAGCATGTCCTGTGCTGCATTAATGAACATCCCTCCTCGGCCGAGCTAGTGCGGCGGGGCCGCCGATTGGCCGACAATCTCAAAGGGCCTCTCACGGTCGTCTATGTCGAAAGCGCTCGCCATCTCAATCTGAGTGAGATTGAAAAAGACCGGGTGGCAGACACACTGCGCATCGCCGAGCGCCTAGGCGCGGAAACTGTCACTTTGCCCGGCCGCGAAATCGCCGAAACGGTGCTCGAATACGCCCGGCGGAAAAACGTCACCCAAATCCTGATCGGAAAATCTGAGCGTTCGCGCTGGTTTGAGATTCTGCATGGTTCCGTTGTCCGCGATCTGATGCGGGGGAGCGGCGCCATTTCGATTACGGCCGTGGCGGCCAAGGGAGAAAAAGTCGCTCCCAAGACAGTCGCGACGACCGCCCGGGGTCATGAGCTCGACTGGCGAGATTACGCGCTGAGCGGCCTCGCAATTGCCATCACCGTGCTGGCCGGGATGGCGCTCCGGGCCGTGTCCAATCAGGCGCTAGGCAGTATCGGCATGCTGTTTCTGGTGCCGGTGATGATCAGCGCGGTCTCTTTCGGACTGCGTGCCGCGCTTTTCGCGGCTTTCTTCAGCCTGTTGGCTTATAATTTCTTTTTTTTGCCGCCACTCTACACGCTCACGATTGCCGACCCCAACAATTGGCTGTCTTTCGGTGTTCTTTTGTTTGTAGCCGTCTTCACTGGCAATCTGGCCGCGCGAGTGCGTGCCCAGGCAGATGTCGCGGGCCGCCGTGCCGGCATCGCGGGCGAACTCTACAAATTCACCGGAAAAATGGCGGGTCTTGCACGTCTGGATGACATCCTTTGGGCGGCGGCCTATCAGATCGCGTCCATGTTGAAGACCAATGTGGTGATCCTGCTTCCCAACCGGAAAACCCGGCAACTGGAGATTCGCGGTGCTTTTCCGCCCGACGACGAATTGACCGCCGATGATGTGGCCGCAGCCACCTGGTGCTGGGAACGCAATCAGGCCGCTGGCCGCCATGCAGAAACGCTGCCCGGCGCCAAGCGACTTTTTCTGCCCATGCGAACCGGGTCCGGCACGGTAGGCGTTATTGGGCTGCAGAGGGAAAACGACAAGGATCTGTTCACCTCGGATGAACGCAGATTGCTGGATTCGCTGAACGACCAGACCGCGATTGCAATCGAGCGAGCTGAACTGGTCGAAAAGGTGGACGAAGCTCAGGTTCTCGCCGAAGCGGACAAGCTGCGCGTGGCGATGCTCACCTCGCTCAGCCACGATCTTAGGACACCGCTCGCTTCCATCCTGGGTGCGGCGACGACACTGTTGGCCAATGTTGGCCTCTATAATGTCGAACGCACCCGGGAAATGCTGCTGGTGGTGCGCGAGGAGGCGGAGCGTCTTGACCGTTTCGTCGGAAATCTTCTTGACATGTCGCGTCTAGAAGCCGGCGCGTTGGGTTCGAAGCCGCAGATGATCGATATTTCCGATGCTGTATCAGCCGCCATCGCCAGGGTTAGCCGACGAGCTTCAGACCACCGGTTGCGCGAAGAAATCCCCGACGACTTGCCATTTGCCAGCGCTGATCCCCTGTTGTTGGAGCAAGCGTTGATCAACCTTCTAGACAATGCTGTCAAATACTCCCCGGTGGGCTCGGATATCCTGGTGGAGGCGCGTGCAAGGGATGGACGCATCGTGGTGATAATTGAAGATGAGGGCCCCGGCATTCCACTGTCCGAACTGCCCCACATTTTTGACAAGTTCTATCGGGTTCGCAAAGCTGATCATAGCGTCGCCGGCACCGGCCTAGGCCTGTCCGTTGCACGAGGCTTTGTCGAAGCTTTCGGAGGCACGTTGACCGCGGCCAATCGCAGTGATCGCAGCGGGGCAATATTCGCGGTAACCATTCCTGTCAGCAAACCCCAGAGCGTCGAATGAACAAGTCGCCGCGCGTCCTGATTGTCGATGACGAACCCCAGATCCGCCGTTTCCTGCGTGTTAGCTTGCCGCCGCATGGCTATGAATGTGTCGAAGCGGAAGATGCGGCCAGTGCCCTCTCGGTCTATGCCAAGGAGAGACCCGATGTAATCGTGCTAGACCTCGGTTTGCCGGGAAGGGATGGTTTTGACGTCATCCAGGATATCCGCAAACAAGCTCTTACGCCTATCGTCGTATTGTCTGCCCGAGATGATGTCGAGGGAAAGGTCAAGGCGCTGGAACTGGGCGCCGACGACTATGTGACAAAGCCATTCGACATGAGCGAGCTTTTGGCACGCTTGCGGGTGGCCCTGCGCCATGGTCTTCAAGCAGTAGGGGAGGCCCCGCTATTTCGCAGCGGACCATTGACCGTAGATATGGTGAGCCGAAGGGTCCTTCGGCATGGCGGGGAAATACATCTGTCTCCGAAAGAGTATGGTCTGCTGCGATTTTTGGTCAGTCAGGCCGGTCGCGTTGTCACGCATCGCCAGATTCTCGAGGAGGTGTGGGGTCCTGCCAACATCGAAGATGTCCAGTATCTACGGGTTCTGATGCGGGCCTTGCGCAAGAAGATCGAGCCGGAAAGTGAAACGAAGATACCGCAACTGATCACCACCGAGTCTGGTGTTGGTTATCGACTTATGCAGCTTCCGCCGGAGGATTAGCGAGCCATTCAATTCGGTGGCGGTCCGCATTCCGGAATGGCGTACCCGCGTTATTCCGGCTTTAACATTCCTGGTTCACATTCGTATCGATTTTTTATGCCTTCCGGCGCGATGGTCTGCCCGCATATTTGTGTGGATAGACCGGATGGGTTTTGCATCACTATCAAACGCCGCTTCAAGCCGTTTCGCAGAAATGACTTTACTTGCGAAGACGTACTAGCCATCGCCTCATATTAGTATTCGACCGGTGCCCTAACACATTGGTATTATTTAGTTTTTATGTTTTTCGCGTACATTCCATATCGAATTTTTATGCACGACGGCGGTATTTTTTGCCGGCAGTTTTTTTGGTCTGCTCGTCATGCTTTTAATTAACCTGACAAGTTGGGGTCGGCACAAGGATTGGGCCAGTCCGAAGCTCGGTTCGCCGCGGGCCGTCGGGAACCGTTACTCGGACGGTCGGCCGGGCTGGTCCAGCAAGCTTGACGAAACTGAGTTCGCAGTGTCCTCAGACAAGAACAAGCTGTCCGTCGTTCTCTGGGACGCAGTTCGAGCAGTCGTCGTTTCCGTCGGTATGGTGATTGCGTTGATGGCATTGCTGGAAGTCCTTTCGATCCGCTGACAACTTCACGCTTTTGTGAGCCCTGTTTAGTGGGAGTTATCCGTTCATCGCGCGCATCACCGATTGCGGCACTTGGCAACAGACAGCCGCAAAAGCGGTAAGGCAATGGAATTAGATGCGCGTGCCTTGTTAGTGAGTGGAGCGAAGTAGAAATGCTGGCCCCGCTTCGAGCCGCGGAGCGGCGAGCGACCGCTCCAAATTTGAGCATAAGACAATCTATTTAATTAAGGTATCCGCTGGAAATGTCCGCGCATAATCAGGCATCCCAGATGACAAGGGAATGTCAATGTCAAGATTGAACTTTGAACAGACGGTGCCCGCCAGCCGCGACATCGGGGGGCTTTCCAGCAAAACCGTGTTGGCGCTCGCCAATGGAGTCATGCTGGTATGGGCGGTCCTGATTCATTTCAGGGCGTAGCATTCGGATTGGATTTAGCCATTCCGGTCGAGCGTGGCATCCACTGCCACTTGCACGGCACGCCTCGACGTTTTCCATCTCATCACGGCAAGACTCTCTAGTCGCGAACAGTGTCCGGCGCGCGGCGAACAGCCTGGCCAAGCGTTGCCAAGTCAAAGGGCTTTGACAACACTGTCAGACGGGTATCGTGAGCGGGGACATCGTTATAGCCGCTGGTCAATAAGACCGGCACGCTCGAAAATCTTGCGCGAATGATGTTGGCGAGTTCAATACCGTTTAGCGCTCCCGGCATCAATGCGTCGGTAAACACCAGGTCCGGCAACGGTCCAGTTTCAAGACGCTGAATTGCCTCACGGCCAATGCCACAGGGCATACTTCATAGCCGAGCTGGTTGAAGAGTTCGCAAGTCATTGACCGCACGTCATCATTATCGTCAACGACGAGCACGCGGCCACAACCCTTGGCAAGAGCGGGGCTGGCAACTTCCGATGTGACAAGCGAGGTCTCGTCGGCGCGGGGCAAATACAACGAGACTGTCGTCCCCAACCCTGGTGTGCTGTTGTTCCCTTGCTCACTGGGAATGTCAATTGCGCCTCCCACAGACAATGCGAGAGTAGTCTGGTGATTTACCGGAATCCACGCATACGCGCCCACGCGGCACGGATTCGCAACAAATTGCGCTCGCCGGTTGGCCCGTCCCCAACGGGCATGGCGATTCCATATTTTAAATCAGTGTCTTAGATCGGCTTAAAAATTCCAAGTTCAGATATTTGAAAGAAATTTCTCCGGCCTGTGATCAAGCCTGGTCCGCGGGCCATATCAGGCGTAGGGAGTGTGTGATGAACATCGAAGACGAAATTAGCGCCAGAATTCAGGCAGCCAAGGTCTGGGACATGAACGCCCAACTCGGGAATTTCCAGCTCAAGGCCACTGAAGATGGATATGTGCTGACTGATCTCAAAACCAGCCATGCCCAGTTGATCAACTTCGAATGTCACGAACTCCGGGACTTGGAGATGCTGTTCCCCGGAACGATTTCCCGGAAGCATTGACCTGACATTCGATTTGATCGCAGGGCCCATTTTTGCGCCGATGAAGCGCAAACCGACCAGATATTGAAGATGCACTTCGGACGCTTAACGGCGCTTCGCAGTCTGCTGCAAAACCTGCCGGCTTTTATCCTGCCAGCCCAGATCGAAGCTGATCATTTGAGCGGTGTTGCGCACTTCTTCCGCCAATGCCTGCATCCGTTCATCGTCCATATATTGCGCGGCACTCGAAACGCTGATGGCGCCGATGATCTTGTTGGTCGCGTCGCGGACCGGAGCCGCTACACAGCGGATGCGGTCTTCATTTTCCTCAAGATCCAGCGCATATCCAGCCTTGGAATAATCGCGCATTCGGCCCAGCCATTCATTGAGCGAAACGTCATAGCGCTTGCCTTCGCAATCTTCGTATTCGTAGAGCTCGCGCCAACGTGCCTCGGATTCATCCAGGATCAGCGCCTTGCCGAGGCCGGTGGACCGCAAGGGCTGGCGTTCGCCGATCCGTGAACTGATTTCGACGCGACGGCTGCCGGGAATCTTGTCCAGATAGAGCGCCCGTGGACCGTCCAGAATGCCCAGATGCACCGTGTCACCTGTGCCGGCAGCCAGCGACTCGATATGCTCTCGCGACACCCGCGGCAGGCTCATCTGGGCGCGCGCCTTGAATCCCAATTCGAGCAGCTTGGGTCCCAGCGCATAGCCGACACGCGGTGTGAAGCTCAGATATCGCCGTCCAACCAGTGTCGCGGCAAGCCTGTGTGTGGTGCTGCGGTTCAGATCCAGCGCCTCGGCCAGTGCCACCAGGTTTGTTGCGCCTCCCGCCACCGCTTCCAGCACGTCAAGCCCGCGAATGAGTGTCTGGCTTCCGGGAAGCCCCTTCATCGGCGTCACTGCTTCGGAATCCGAACCGGTGACGGCGGTTCCCGGCGGCCGTTTGGGAATATTCTTGTCAGCAGCCGGCAATACAGACGTTCCGGTTGGCAGCTCGCTCGTATCGTCCATACTGGCCTTACCTGTTCTAGTGACCTGTTCTCACGGCCAACCGGGACGCAAGGATTTGCGCCCACCCGCTGCCTTTTCTGCCTGAGGCTCCACAATTGTATTTAATGGTAGCGGCAAGGGTCCTCACTTTCAATATATGAGATTGCAATATGGCGCTTCGCCAAAAAAAGCCGGCGCCGTCGCGGGACGATCCAGGCTCCAGTTCCGGATGAGCCGCATGAAAAGAAGCGCCAACCAGCTCACCTTGCTGGATTGCGCAGATCGGTAGCGTAAATTTCTTCTCTTGCGCGATTCACATGTCCAGGCGAACGCCAAATCGGTACATCCGCCCGATAACATCATAAATGACCGGATTGACACCGATATCGGTATTCGGCGCCGTGCTGGGGATCGACGGCGGATTGTGGTTGAGCACATTGTCGACCTTGGCATAGGCCTGCCAGTGCTCGTCGATGTTATAGGTGCCGCCGATATTGAGGTAAAAAGCACCCGGGATGAAATTGTTGTTGACCGTGGGGTTGTTGACGGTCGGCAATGGGCAGCCTGCCGTGCACTGGACATACTGGCTGTTGAGAACGCCGTCACTGATGTAATTCTCGATAAGCGTGATGCTAAATTTGTCAGTGCTATAGGTCTGGCTCTCGTAGAGTTTCCAAAGAGGGATGCTGCCGCCGTTCTCGCCGGCGGACTCATGCGGCACGGTGCCCAGGACGCCTGAAGTCGAGATGAACTTGCTCACATGCGTCACAAGCGAACGCAACGTGATGTCGCCCGGCACGTCCCAGTCGTTCATCGTAAAATGATAACTGGTTTCAAAGTCGAATCCGTCGGTGACCGTTGAAGCAAGATTGAAGGCCGTTGCTATGACCTGGGTGATGGAGGTTGCCGGACTGCTGAGGCTGGCGCCCGCCGGGCTGGTTATGATCGAGCTGCATTCGGCGGTGAAGCCGTTGAAGCAGAGATCCATGATCTGCTGAGAGCTGAAAGTGCTGATCTGGCCCTTCAGGCCGATGCGATAGTAATCCACCGATTGGCTGAAGCCGGGAAACCAGGAAGGTTGGAATACGACGCCGACCTCGGTGGTCTGCGACTTTTCGGGTGTCAGCGCAGCGTTGCCCCTGCTGACATTTTGAATGGAAAAGGGCTGTGTGGTGAAATCGTTGACGACCGTGCCCGTCGTGACCGTCTGTGCCGCAAAAAGCTCGCTGAGATTGGGGGCGCGAATGTCGCGGGATTGCAGCACCCGCAATCTCAGTCCGTCGAGTGGCGTGTCCCACGTGGCGCCCACCTTCCAGGTATTGACATAGCCGGAGGTGCTGTACCCGGTGGCGCGGCCGCCGAGATCCAAGTCGATCTCGCCCCAGTCCGTGTCTTTCAGCAGCGGAACCACCGCTTCCACAAAGCCTTCATAGACATTGTAGTTGCCGGCGCCGCTGAAGAAGTTGCCATTGAACCAGTTGCCGCCCGTCGCGCAATTGAGAAGCGCATCGGTGCAGCCGGCGCCGCCGGTGGAAACCGGATCGCCGGTGACGTTATAGCCTTCATTGCGGAATTCGAAACCGCTCGCCACCGACACTGGGCCCGCCCAGGTTGACAGGGGGTTGCCGTTCACGCTGAAGCTGAACGCATCCTCCAGCAGGTGCGTGTTCTGGCTCGTGTGCAGGTGGTTGCCGCCGTAGAGCCAGTTTATGGTCGCGGCCGGCACCGTCACATCGCCGAAAACATCGTAGGGCTGGCAGCCCTCCTGGTCGGCGACGACGCTGCGGCAGACAACTGTTCCCTGTGGAACATTCAAGGGCGCGTAGGTGGCCTGGTTCGCGGCGGTCACCTGCACCGAGTCGACTGCGGCTTTGAAATAGGGATTAAGAAACGTGTGGACGTGAATGTAGGAATTCGTCACGCCATACTCGAAATAGCTGTGCCAGGTCCAGTCCGTTCCGAACACGCCGAAGGAGCCGTCTGCGCCCACGACAAAGCGCCGCTGGGTACGATCGGTTCTGATCGTGGCGCCGCTGGGAACGGCGCCATTGTCGGTGCCGATTTGGAAATTGGTTATGTTGTCCGCTACGCACTGTTGATTGATCGATGCAGGCAGGAACGCGTTCGGCCCCCCGGCGGCATTGCCGCACTGGATCACTTGCCCGCCAAAAATCGGGATGTCGATGACCGAATTGTTCTCCGTGTTCACCTTGGCATAGTTGACGGTCGCCCAGATGTTCATATCGGGCGTCACGTCATAGGAAATGCGGGCGTACCCGTCGATGCGACTGATCGGGCTGACGTCGGTGACGCCCGCGGCGATTGCGCCGCTGTTGTCACCGCCGATGCACCATGGCGAAATGCAGTTGGTGACGGTGCCCACCGCGTTGCCTGTCGGCACGCCCGGCAGGCCGTTCGGACCGAACCCGTAATTGTATTGCGTCGGCACGCCATTGGCCCCAAAGGTCGTGCCCATAAGGGGACCCGTCGTGATGATGGAATACTTGCCGAGCTGAAAGTCGTTGGCATGTGCCGCGACAAAATATTCCGGCTGTCCCGGCGGCGTGGCGGCGACGGAGTTTTTGAGCAGAGCCGTGGACGTATACCAGTTTCGCCCGCTAGCGCCCGCGCCGATTTCGCCCAGGCTGCCCGACGGGACACCGGCTTCATAGTCATATTCGACGGAGCCTTCGAGGTGGCCTTTGCCGCCTGCGAATTCCGTGCCGGCCGCCGCCTGAAACAGGGCGCTTGGGTCATCGCCATAGGTGGAGACGCCGCCCTGAATGTTGGCCTTGAAGCCGACGAAGTGCTTGTCGATAATGAAATTGATCACGCCGGCCACGGCATCGGAACCCCAGCTTGCGGAGGCGCCCCCCGTCACCACGTCGACGCGCTGGATGAGCAGCTGCGGCAGCTCGCTCACATCGGCGATGCCCGTGACATTCGCGGGAACGATCCTCTGCCCATCGACCAGGGTGAGAGTTCTGATCGGCTGCAGGCCGCGCATCGAAAAGGATGAGAGTCCGTTGAAGCCGCTGCCTGTGCCGCCGGTATTGTTTTCGACGCCTTCGCTGCCCATCACCGAGGGAAGTTGAGAGATAACGGCGTAGATATTCTGTTGCGCATTACCGACAATGTCGTCACTCGATATCACTGTCGTCGGCGTGGGAGCCTGAAATCCGTTGCGAAGAATGCGGGTCGCGGAAACATCAACCTGTTCCGCCGCCTGTGCTCCCGGGTTGTTGCCTTGGGCATGCGCCGTGCCGATCGCGTAAGGCGCAAACGTTGCCACCAACGCGGCCAGGCTGACCGTCGAAGCGTGACGTTTGAGTTCCTTGCGGTCACGTGCACGGGAAATGCGATTCGTCGGAATCGAATTCATGCTTTTCCCCATCATTTGCCTCGCTTTTCGCGCGGTCTGGATCGTTCTGTTTGTGTTCTGAACAACCTTCCAACTATTGGAACACGCTATCATATATTAATCAAGGATTGCGTTAACCTATCACGGGGCCTACTATTGTCGGCACGACCGGCATGCCAAAAAAAGCCGGCCAGCACAGCGATACGTACGGCATCACCTTGGGAGGTCGTGTGCGCGCAAAGGCTATTCTGGCTGCTGCCACCATTCTCACTTTTTCGATATCGGCTGGTGTGACGGCCTGGGGCGCCGACAAGGGCCACGTGCAGGGACTGCGCCGCCTTTCGGAGCGGGAATATCGCAATTCAATCGCCGATATTTTCGGCAAGGACATCGCTGTTCAGGGCATGTTCGAACCCGGAGTCCGTATGGGCGGTCTGATCGCGGCCAGCAGCGCGGTGCTGTCCATGACCCAGCCGGGATTTGAATCCTTCTCCAAGATGGCGGACGGCATTGCCGTTCAGGTCACGGGAGAGAAACTTCGCGGCAGACTGGTGCCTTGCGCTCCCAAATCCATAAAGGAGCCGGATGATACCTGCGCCGCCGAGTTTTTCAGTCATTACGGCCTGATGTTGTTCCGCCGGCCGTTGACGGCGGACGAACTCAAGGGCCGCGTGAGCCTTGCAAACTCGATGACCAAGTGGTCAGGCGATTTCTATGCCGGCTTGCGCTATGGCCTGGCGACATTGCTGCAGTCGCCGGAATTCCTGTTCCGCAAGGAAGTGGCAGTGCCGGCCGGCAAGGTCTACACCTTGGAGCCCTATAGCCGCGCCAGCCGCCTCAGCTATCTCATGTGGGACACGACGCCTGATCCCGAACTTCTGCACGCAGCCGAAGTCGGCGAATTGAATTCGGCGGCGGGCCTAGAAAAGCAGGCCGACCGGCTGTTGGCATCGCCCCGGCTGGAAACCGGAATGCGCGCCTTCTTCTCCGACATGCTGGAGCTGGACACCTTCGATACCGTTTCCAAGGATTCCCTGCTTTATCCGCTCTGGGGGTCGACGATGGTCTCCGCGGCCCGAGAAGAGACCCTGCGCTCCACGATCGACCTTGCCCTTCACCAGAATGGCGACATGCGCGACCTGATGACCACGCGCAAGACGTTCATCAATCGGAGTTTGGCGGCGATCTATGACGTGTCATTTTCATTTGACGGCGACTGGATGCCTTATGAATTTCCGCAGGACTCAGGCCGCAGCGGTGCGGTGACACAGGTCAGCATGCTGTCAATGTTTTCCCATCCCGGGCGCAGTTCGCCGACCAAGCGCGGTGTCGCGCTGATGGACATCTTCCTTTGCGAACCGACGCCTACGCCGCCCAATAATGTGGATTTTTCCGTTGTGAACGATCCCAAGGGGCCGCTGAATTTCCGTCAACGCCTGCTGGCGCACGCCACCAACCCGGTCTGCGCTTCCTGCCATACCCACAGTGACCCCATCGGTCTGACGCTGGAGGGCTTCGACACGATCGGCCAACGCCGCCTGACCGAGGAGGGCAAGCCGATCGACCTGTCCGCGACCATCCAGAAGAAAAGCTTCGCGGATGGCGTTGGCCTGGGCCAGTATCTGCACGATAATCCCAAATATCCCGCCTGCCTTGCGCGCAAGCTTTATGCCTACAGTACGGGGGTCAACAGCGAAGATGTCGATGCCTCAAGCTACAATATTGCGTATAAGGCATTCGTCGATTCAGGTTACCGTCTGCGCGCACTGCTCAAGGGCATGATCCAAAGCCCCGACTTCTACAACACCCCCGCTCCTGTAGCGGACGCATCATCCGGTGAGACCAAGCTGGCATCGCACTAAGGCTTAAGAGGAACGCCATGAAGCTCGATCGCAGATTTGTCCTCCGCGGTTCATTCCAGGGAGCCGCCGCTACCGTCGCGCTTCCGTTCCTGGACTGCTTCCTGGACAGCAAGGGCCAGGCGCTGGCCGCTACCGGGCAACGCATCCCCACCCGCTTCAACACCTTCTTCTTCGGGTTGGGCCTGACCACGCAGCTATGGGTGCCCAAGAAAGCGGGCCGAGATTACGAGATGACTGGCCAGCTGAAACCGCTGGAGCCGTTCAAGCAGAAGCTGAACGTGTTCAGCGGGATGCGGGTGATGGTCGATGACAACCCGAATTTCCAGCACTGGTCGGGCAACGCTGCGATCGTCACCGGCATCGCGCCGACCAGGATGTCGCAATTCGATTCCAAGACCATCGACCAGACAATAGCCGACGTCATCAGCCACGGCACCCGCTTCAAGACGGTGGCGGCGGCCTGCTCCGGCGACCCAAAGCAGTGCTATTCCAGCCTGGGCGGCGCCAACAGTCTTCCCGCCGTCCCATCGCCCCTGGCGCTCTATACCCGGTTGTTCGGGCCGGGATTCCAGGATCCGTCCAGCGCGGACTGGAAACCGGATCCGCAGGTCATGCTGCAGCAGAGCGTGCTTTCGGTCGTCGCCGACGACCGCAAGCGCGCGATGCAGGAACTGGGCACCAGCGACAAGGCGCGGATGGACCAGTTTTTCACCTCGCTGCGCGAGACCGAGCAGCAGATGGCGGCCGAGCTGCAGCGTCCGGAAATTGTGGCCAAGGTCACCATCCCCGACTCGCCGGGCGAGATGGTGGTGAATTATGCGCTGCCAAATATGCGCCATGTCACGCCCATCATGTCCCGCCTGGGGGCGCTGGCGGTGGCGACCGACCAGACCAGGGTCTTCAATCTCAGCATTTCCGAGCCCGGTTCGAACATGTTCGTACCAGGCGATCCGCTGGGCTACCACATCACGACCCATATGGAGGCGATCGATCCGGTATCGGGCTATCAGCCGCGCGTCGCGCAATACAATGTCTACAGCATGGAACTGCTAGCCATGATGCTGAAGGAGTTCGACGCGATACAAGAGGGCGACGGGACCCTGTTGGACCACAGTCTGATATTCGCCTACAGCGATCAAAGTTTCGCCAAGATCCATGCCGTTGACGGCATCCCGATCTTCGTCGCGGGTGGCGCCAATGGGCGCATGAAAACCGGATTCCACATCGCCGGCGCCGGCAACCCGGTATCGCGTGTGGGGCTGACTGTGCAGAAGGCCATGGGCCTGCCCGTCGATGGCTGGGGCACGGGCTCGATGGAAACCAAGAGTGCGTTTACGGAATTGCTGGCCTAGGAGACAATCATGGGTCTGCGGAAAAGCGTTCTGGTTTCCTCTTTGGCCTCGGCGGCAATTGCCGTGGCGGGGCAGCCGGCTTGGGCAGCGCCCTGGTCGCGCAGTTTTGTCGTATCCACCTATGGATTTGCCTTTCACTATGGCAGCCGGCCGGGCGCCGCGGAGAGCGATCCGGGGGCGGATTGCCCTCATGGCGATGCATTTCATTTTCTGGATGAAGAAAGCATGCGGCAGGTGCTGCAACAGCAGCCCTGGCGCAGCAAGCTTGAGATCGACAACATCATCAAGCCGCCCGGAATCGAACAGGCCCGGCTGCCGACCTATGTCCGCTTCTATGTCTGGGGCCGCGCGGTTTCGTATCGGGGCTGGCGCAAGGGCATCGAGACCTACGTCAACCCCTTCGCGGCGCCAGATCCAGGCCAGCCGGAAGTCACCGGCAAAATCTCCGACGGATTCAATCTCGACGGCAAGATCAAGGCCAACGACTTTGTCAGCCCGGATGGCGAACGCGGCATCGACAATGCGCTCTATCGGGCCTGGGGCTGCGATCCGGCCTATCGCGGTCCGGCCACTGCGACCCTGGATCTGCGTGAAAACACGCAAATGCGCGAGGGCCTTTACACGGTCGTGATCCGCGTTTCGGGCAACCAGGATCCTCAAAATGACAGCGATGCCACGTTGGAGATCGGCTATTCGCCCGACAAGATCGTGAAGGATGCCGCAGGCAACGTCGCGCCACGCTATTCCTACCGGATCGTCAAGAGCGCGCAGTACACCAAGCTGAAAGCCAGGATTGCGGACGGCGTGGTGCAGACCGAACAGGCCGACGAGGTGCATGCGCCCCGCATCGGCTGGTTTTACGATCAGATGGGCGACGCCGATTTTCACAAGGGACGTGTCCGCCTGAAAATCGGAGCGGATGGGAATGCCACCGGCCTTGTCGGTGGTTATCGGGACTGGCGCGATCTGCTGGCGGAAAACACCTTTTCCCAGACCGGGGCGGAGCAAGGCATTCGCGATCATGAAGACGCGGTGAGCCTGTACTATGCCCTCAAGCGCAACGCCGACGGGATGCCGGACCCCAGGACGGGTCAAAATATGGGTATCTCGATGGCGTACAGAATCGAAGCTGTCCCCGCCCACGTGGTCGATCCGGCCAAGCCTGCCGAAGTCCGCGTGCTGCAGCAGGAGGAGCCCCGGAAAAAGAAATTCGAGATCATGCGAGCGACGATGATTAAGGCAATCACCACGCGGACAGTTCAGACTGTGCCGCCGGGCGCGGGTGAGGGGCAGTATCCCGCCATGGAGAGGACGATCGCGGATTTGCCGAGCAAGGATTTTTTCCTGAAGACGCTGGATTCACCCGGCAAGGCTCAAGTGCAACTCCAGGATTTGGACGAGGATGACGCCGCGCCAAAACCGGCTACGAAGCCGGAGCGCCAGGTGAACAACGCAGCCTCTCCTGCAATCGCCGCCGCGAGCAAGCCCTAGTTGAACGATAGCGGATCGCCGGAGGGACTGGTCATACCTTGCCGTCCCATCTGGAGGGATCGCCAGCCATGCGGTAGTCTTGATCCAAAATGCGTCAAACGAAAGCCTGTAAGCGGCTAAAAGTATTGCGCAAAGCGGGGAAGACGAAATGGATCGACGCGACTTCATAAAGGCGGCCTGCGTGGGTGCGGCGGCAATTGGCAGCGCCATGACCGATGCCAACGCCAAGAAATTTTCGTTTCCCATCATCGATACTCACGTTCATCTGTATGACCCCACGCGCCCGCAGGGCGTGCCGTGGCCAGGCCCCGAGCAGCCCAAAAGCATCTATCGGCGCTTCCTGCCCGCCGACTATCGAAAGATCGCCGAACCCTTCGGCGTAGTGGGCATGATCGAGACCGAATGCAGCCCCTGGGTGGAAGACAATTACTGGGTCCTGGATGTCGCCGTTAACGAACCGATCGTGGTGGGAGAGGTCGGCGATCTGCTTCCGGGACATCCGGACTACGGCGAGCACCTCGCCCGGCTGCACAAGAATCCGATTTATGTCGGCATCCGGCTTTCCAATCTTTGGGGCCGCAATGTGGAGGAGCTGCTCAAGAAGCCGCAAGTCTGGGCCGATATCAAGGCACTGTCCGACGCGGGGTTGGCGCTCGACTTCGGCGGCGGTGCGCGGGAGGTGAAGCAGTTGCTCCAGATCACCGACCGGATTCCCAACATTCGGATCGTGATCAATCACCTCCCGGGCGCGCGGGTCCCGGACGATCCGGCGGAGCGCGCCAACTGGCAGCAGAACACGCGGGAGCTGGCAAAGCGTCCGAACATCTATGTGAAGTTTTCCGAAATCTTCCAGCGCGTGGACGGGCGCGGCCACCGCGTGCAGACCGGCGGGCGCATCCCCAAGGACCTCGCCTTCTACAAGCCACGCCTGGACGAAATCTATGAAACCTTCGGTCCGGACCGGCTGATGTTCGCCAGCGACTGGACCAACAGCGAACCCATGAGCACCTTCGCGGAGCTGGTCGCGCTGGATTATGAATATTTTACGCCCAAGGGCCGCGACGTGATGGAGAAGGTCTTCTGGAAGAATTCGCTGGCGGCATACCGCTGGAAAAAGAGGCGCGCGAACCAGCCCAGCCTGGCCTGAGTGAGCAGCGGACACGCAAGGATAAAAAAACATAAAGGTGCCCATGCCATGATGAAGCACATTGCCGGCGCATTGATCATTGCAGCTTTGTCCGCTTCGCCCGGCCTGGCTCAGACGCAAGGCCAGCCCAGTTTCGCCGCGGCACAGAAGCTGTTCGATGGAACCTGCGCGGGCTGCCATGGCGAAGGCGGAGGCGGTGGCGACCGGGCGCCGGCGCTGATCAACAACATTACCCTGCGTCCCATGACCCAGGCGCAAATTCATGAACTGATCAAAAGCGGCACGCCCGGCGGCATGCCCGCCTTCAACCTGCCGGACAACCAGCTTCAAGAGCTGGCGGGTTGGCTGCGGTCTCTCAACCAGACCGCTTTCGACACCAAACCTGCCGGTGACGTGGCGGCGGGCGAGGCCTTCTTCTTCGGCAAGGGTCAATGCTCTTCCTGCCATATGGTTCATGGCCGGGGGCAGGTGAAAGGCCCCGATCTGTCGGCGATCGGCCGCCGTGCCATAGTGCGCGAACTGGAACTGGTGTTGGAAAATCCGACGTCGCAGATGGGTATTCACACGACAGCGACCTGCCCGCGCTGGGCTTTCTGCCCGGACGAGACCTGGCAGATCGTGGACGTCAAGCTGCGTGATGGTTCAAGCCTGCGTGGTTTCGCCCGCGGCCGCGCCGAGCAGGATCTGGAATTGCAGGGCCTTGATGGGCGCATGCATTTTCTGACCGACAAGGATTATGTGGAGATCGCGCCGCAGAAGGCGTCCTACATGCCGCCGCTTCAGGCCGCGCCTGAGGAGCGGCGAAACCTGATCGCCTATCTGAGCAGCCTTGGCGGCGTTGAGCCTGGCGCGATCAGCGGCGCGGATGCCGCGATTTCACCGGAAGCAATTAACGCGGTGCTGCATCCAAAAAACGGCGATTGGACGACTTACAATGGCAACCTGGGCGGCAATCGCCATAGCGCCCTGAACCAGATCAATACCGGCAATGTCCAGAATCTGCAGATGGAGTGGGTCTACTCGCTGAATGTCCAGGGTCTGGAGACGACGCCTATCGTCAGCGACGGTGTCATGTACGTCACCGCGGCCGACAAGGTATGTGCGCTTGGCGCGGCGACGGGGCGCGAACTGTGGTGCTACATGCACGCAGGTGATGCGGGCGCAGGGCGCAATTTCGGCGGGCCCAACCGGGGCGTGGGATTGCTTGGAGATCGCGTGTTCTTCACAACCCACGACGCCCATCTGATATGCCTGAACCGGCTGACCGGCGCACTGATGTGGGACGTCAAGATGCCGGATGCGCCGTTCCGCTATGGCGCGAGCTCGGCTCCCCTGGTGGTCGGTGACCTGGTCATCGCGGGCGTCAGTGGCGGCGACAGTCCGCTGCTCGGTTTCTTGGCTGCCTACAAGGCCGGCACGGGCGAACAGGCCTGGCGCTTTCACACGGTGCCAAGGCTCGGCGAGCCGGCCGCGGAAACCTGGAAGGGCCGGGCGATGTCCATCGGTGGCGGCGCCACCTGGCTGACGGGCTCATACGACAGCGAGACCGGCACGCTCTATTGGGCCGTCGGCAATCCGTTTCCGGCCACGGATGGTGATGAGCGCGGCGGCGCCAACCTCTATACCAATTGCGTGATCGCGCTGGACGTCAAGACCGGCAAATTGAAGTGGTATTACCAATTCACGCCGCATGACCTGCACGACTGGGATGCGACCGAGCCAATGCTCCTGGTGGATGCCGAATATCGCGGCCGGCCTCGCAAGCTGCTGCTCCAGGCCAATCGGAACGGCTTCTTTTACGTGCTCGACCGGACAACGGGCGAATTCTTGATGGCCAAACCGTTCGTCGGGAAGATGAACTGGTCCAGCGGCTTTGGCGCCGACGGCAAGCCGCGGCTCCTGCCCGGAAACAATGTCACCGCGGCCGGCGTCAAGGGCTGTCCGTCGGTGCGCGGCGCCACCAACTGGTACGCGACATCTTTCAATCCGGATACCAGGCTCTTCTATGTGATGGCGGTGGAGGATTGCAGCATCTACCGACAGACCTCCAAGGAGAGCCAGGGATATGAAGGCGTTCGCGATCCCAATGATCCCGGTTTGAAATATCTGCGCGCGATCGATATCGAGACCGGCACGACGGCTTGGGAAATTCCGCAGCAGGGACCGCAGGAGGCCAACTATTCCGGCGTTCTCACCACTGCCGGCGGGCTGGTATTCTACGGTGAGACCGGCGGCGAGTTTGCCGCGGTCGATGCCAAGAGCGGCAAGACGTTATGGACCATCCATGGAAATCAGCCTTGGAGGGGCTGTCCGATGACCTACATGCTGAACGGGCGCCAATATGTGGCGGTTGCATCCGGCAGCAATATCCTGACATTCGCGCTGAAGTGAGCGTGCATTTGAGCGCCTTCGTGCCAATTCCGCACAAGGTTGGGCGACTCCCACATCCCTTAGGAGAAATTTAGGTTTAAAAGCCGGTATTCATTGGCTGGGGGCGGTTCGCCGTGATAACGCCGGTGCCATGGGGCAGACCATAACCTCCGTCACCGACATGGTTTCCTATGCCGGCGATCTGCGCAGGGCCGCCAAAGTCGCGCCCACACCCGAGGCATCGAACAAGATCCAGCAATCCGCTGTCGAGCTCGAGAAGAAGGCGCTTGCCCAGGTTGGTCAGGCCGGTCCGGGCATCGGACGATTGCTCGACATGCTTGTGTGAAGCGGCCTCGGGCAATAATCAGGCGGCGCAAGGCCGGGCCGCGTCCCTGGCATCATCAAGTAGTTCGGCCGTCCAGCCGGCCAGCTGGGGATAGTAGGACAAGAGCTTTCTCAGCCGCGAAATATGCGCCGGCGAGAAATACTCGTTGCCCCGACCCCGCACGCCCTTGTTGAAGCGATAATTCTCCTTTTGACGCCACACCGCTTCCAGCGACTGCCGGCACCGGAACAAGGTGGTGACAAAGCCTGCATGGGTCAGCGTCGTTCGCAGTGCTTCGGCCGGGTTGGTGCAGAAATCGTGAAAGCGCAGGACACAGACTGTGCCAGGCGTCTCGTCCACAAAGCTTTTCCAAGTGGCGAAATAGCTTGCGTACCAGGGCGCGATCACATCGATCATGAAATCTAGCTTGTCGCTGCGCTCCATTTCGCAGAAATTCTCCGGAACCTGGCAGTTGAGCCCTTCGGCCCGCGCGATGGGATCGATCTCCAGCATGTCCAGGAATGATGCCAGCATGTCGGCGATGTTCCTGATCATGATGACCGGCCTCAGTCCCAGTGTCTCGATGAAGCGCCGGTTGGCGGTAAGCGCCTGCATGTGAAGGTGGGTCACCGTCACCGGCGCCGTCTCGTCGAGGCAGCTGGCAATGACATTGGGAAGATAGAGCGTTCCGTCGCGGCCGCCCTGGGCATGGCACATGCGGATCAGATGGCCGCCGACGGCATTGATTGCGGCCTGCCGGAAATAGGTGCCCGCGCATTTGGGCGCGAAAGCCAGGAGCAGGAATGGCCTGCGGGCATAGATCCTCCGCAGATAGCCCTGGACGGGGGGTTCGAAAGATCCATCGGTAAGTGGCCGTGCAAACACGGCCTGTATGGCATTGCTGTCGATTACGGCAGGCATTTGCTAGATTGATCCAAGCTTGACCAGTCGCAAAGCCATAGGCAGCCAAGGTGTCCGGCTGATATGCGATATGTTTCAATTTGTAACGAGGCGAGGGGCTATGCCGCAGACCGCCTATGGGGCCTCAAGCCAGGGCAATCGCCTTCGCGCCCGCGCAAAGTCGATTATTTCTTGGCCGGGTCCACCGCTACGCTCTGGAACACGACCTTGCCGCCGCGCACTACGAACACGTCATGGCCGGAGACTTCCTTGGGCGTACCCTTGAACTGCACCCAGTACATCAGGGTCGTGTCGGGGCCCGCGCTTTCATAGCGGGTCTGCATGGACTTGGTGCCGGGCAGATGGTCCTTGTCGGTCAGGACGGAAAACAGCTTGCGCGTATCGGCGCCGACAAAGACGCCGCTGGCATTGGCGATGCCCGGCGGTGTCACCACCACGGCATCTGTCGCATAATCCGAGAGGATGCCTTCCAGATTTCCCGCCCTCATATTGGCGACATGATGGTCTAGCACTTTGGTGTCGGCTTGAGCCGCGCTGCCCGCACCCAAAATCGAAACAAGAACGATGGCATAGGCGGTTCTGGACATGGCGCTTCCCCATTTGTGCGCAGGGAAAGCTAGCCCCGGCTCGCCTCGACCTCAATGGGGGGCCTCAATGGGGCAGTTGGGCAATCTGGTCCGGCGGAGGTTCGCCATAGGCCCGAAAGACCACGATCGGCCGGGAGGCTCCGGCGATTGCCAGGTTGAGCAGGGGAGCAGCCTTCATGGCCTGCTCGCCGCAAGCCCCCCCGTTCAGAGCCGCCCGCATGGCACGAAGCCATACCAGGTCGGCATGCTCGCGGCGGCCTTCGCTCAGGCGGTCGGCCACTTCGTGGAAATGGCTGACATAGCGCGAAAGCGAGAAAGGCAGTCGCTGGGCTGCCAGCCGCACCAATTCGCCGGCGCCCATGGCGCTGGTCGGCCTGGTTTCGGCGATGTCGCGATAGATGCTCTTGAGCGAGTTGAGCAGGGTGTTGACCGCTTCGCCATTTTCCTGGGCCTGATTCATTTCGTACCGCCGCACCGCGTGGCGCAGGGCACTCTCGGTCGAGCGCAGTTCTTCGGCGAGGACCACAACAGGATCGATCTCCACTCGGGCCTCCACCTTTTCGTTAACGGTGCATGGCTTGCGACGATAGGAAAACGCGCGAGCGGTGCAATTCATAAACCATCAGAAGGCCGAGTTACGCACACCTAATGAGTCCGTGTTTGTGAAAATTTGAATCAAATTTTCAGGCGCGATTCACGCATTCGGAGGCCGAACCGCACAATAGCGCCCATCCTATGGTTAGTATGCTATTAAGCAACAACGCTTTGGTACTGCCACCGGTTGTTGCGCGCCATGTGTCGCGGACAAGATTTTTTGGGGGAGATGAGAAGTGATCGAATCACCTTCGCCGCTGGCCGGTGAAAGCCTTGAGCGCCGGTGGACTGTGCTGCTGCCGGTGATCTTCGTCAGCTACAGCCTGTCCTATCTCGACCGCGCCAATTTCAGTTTCGGCGCGGCGGCGGGCATGGCCAGCGACCTGCACATTTCCGCGGCCCAGAATTCACTTCTGGGTTCGCTGTTTTTCCTGGGCTATTTCCTTTTCCAGATTCCCGGCGCCGCCTATGCCCAGAAGTACAGTGTCAAGCGCCTGATCTTCTTCGGCCTGATCGGGTGGGGCGTTCTGGCCAGCGCCACTGGCCTGATAGCCGATATCAACCTGCTTTTTCTCGACCGGTTTCTGTTGGGTGTGGTGGAAAGCGCGGTCCTGCCTGCCATGCTGATCCTGCAGGCGCGCTGGTACACGCGTGGCGAAAGGGCCCGCGCCAATGCCTTCCTGGTGCTGGGCAACCCCGTAACGTTGCTGTGGATGTCTCTGCTGTCGGGCTATCTGTCGGCGCGCCTGGGATGGCGCATGATGTTCGTGATCGAAGGCGCGCCACCCATTCTCTGGGCTGCGATCTGGTGGTGGCAGGTCGCCGACCATCCCCGCGGCGCGGCCTGGCTGTTGCCCGCCGACAGGCAGCGGCTGGAAGAAAGGCTGACGGCCGAGCAGCAGGGGATCGCGCCGGTTGCCAATTATGCCGCCGCGTTCCGCGACCCGCGGGTGATGCTGCTGGCGCTGCAATATTTCCTCTGGAGCATCGGGGTTTATGGTTTCGTGATCTGGCTGCCATCCATCCTCAAGACCCGCGACATGGGGATGGTCGAACTGGGCTGGCTGTCGGCAGTGCCCTATCTCGCGGCCGTGATCGCGGAAATCGTGACCTCAACCTATTCCGATTTTGTCCAGAAGCGGCTAGCGGTGACCTGGCCATGCCTGGCGCTGGCAGCGGCTGCTTTTTATGCATCCTTTGCCCTGGGCGGCGCGCATTTCTGGGCAAGCTTTTTCCTGCTTATCATCGCAGGCGCGATGATGTATGCGCCCTACGGCCCCTTCTTTGCGCACATCGCCGAAACCTTGCCGCGCAATGTCGTGGGTGGCGCCATCGCGCTGATCAACAGCATGGGCGCGCTTGGCTCATTCGTGGGCGCCTATGGCGTGGGCCTGCTGAACGGCATGACCGGTTCACCCGGCGCGTCTTATCTGATGATGGCCGTGGCCCTGATTGTCTCCGCCGCCATTACTTATGCCTTGCGAAGGTCCAAGGCGGTTACTGCTTGACCTCGGCCGAGGTGCTTTCCAGCGGGCAGTCCATGAAGATGGCGACGGTGCCGTCGCCGGTTTCCGGCTTGGCGCCGTCATAGTGCACGCCTCTTACCAGATCCGTCAGCACCGAGCCCTTGGGATAGGGCACGGTATTGTGATCGGGGTCATAGACGTTGCTGGTAGAGACCCACCAGGTGCCATCGACGACCACCGCGTATCGGGCATGGCTGTGATAGTGCGGATGGCTGAAATGGCCGGGATGCCATTTGATGAATTCCAGGCAGGCGCCCGGCTTGTTCGGGTCTCCGATCGGCCAGGCGGTGTCGCTGGCTTCGCCTTTCTTCCATTGGATCTGGTCGGGCATCAGACCGATAGCGTGCGTGGGATCGGTCGTGGCCTGCGCAAGGGCCGGCGCGGCCTGGCCCAGAAACATCGATGCCAGAAGCAAATGCCTGATCATGAACGTCTCCCCGGTTGGTTGGGCCTCACGATAGCGGGAGGCGCCCAGCCTTTCCATCTTGCGTATGCGTAAAGCCTATTTCAGCTCAAGCATGATTCCGGACATGTTGCCCTTGACCAGTTCCTCGGAATGGCTGCGGTTGGCAAGATTGAAGACGATGTCGCCCGGATTGTGATGGGTCTCGGTCCTCTTGCCATCAGGCGTGGTAGCGGCGACATCGCCATTGCCCAGATAGACCACCACCACCTCGGTATTGTGGAAGTGCATGGGCGTGGGCTTTCCCGGAAGCCAAGTGTAATTCCACACCCGCACCTTGTCGTTCTCGAGCACTTTCTCAGAACCCGGGCGCGGGAAGCCGGGCGGCAGGCCGGTATTGTTGGGCACGGTGTTTGAGGGGCTGTCCTTCAGCTCCACCACCACCTCGTGGGCATCGCTGTCGACCGCCGTATCACTGGTGGTGCCGCCATGGCCAGCAATGGCGCTGCCTGGGACATGGTCCTGGATCTTGCCGTCGGCACTGCGGATGCGGCCGCCTTTGACATACAGAACAATGTAATCGCCGGCGTGCTGGATCGCCGGTCCGGCTTCGCCCGGGTTGAGATGCACGTCGCGCACTGTGACGCGGCCATTGTCAATCATTGGCGGCGGGGCATCGGCGCGCGCTGCAAGCACAAGGACAGGCATGGCCAGCATCGCCATGGCGACGCGGGCAGGGGTCTTTTTCATGGGACATTCCCTTTTGGTCTTGATGAAACTCTAGCAGAAACAGGGCCTTGGACCAAAGGCCGGCACGCTTGTTTGTGCGCCCCCGCCCCTGTAGGTTCGCCCGGATTTTTTGGCCCGTCTTTCTGGAAAGCCCTGCCCATGCCGCTGTTGCGGTTCATTCCCGAGACCACCAACGTCGATTTCGTCAAATACCGGTTCGTGGCCTTCGCCATCGACGGCCTGTTGGTGCTGGTTTCGGTCATTTCCATTGCGTGGCACGGCTTCAATCTGGGCATCGACTTCAAGGGCGGCGTGCTGATGGAGGTCAAGTCCGCGCAGGCGGTCGATGTCGGCAGGATGCGCAGCGACATCATCTCGCTGGGCTTCAATGACCCGCTGGTCCAGACCTTCGGCGGCGCGGGATGCGACCAGCCGCCAGGCAGCTGCGCCATGATCCGCGTCCAGCCCAGGGCTGCAACAGCAGGCGTCAACCCTGACGTGGCCGAGCAGGCTTCGGTGCGCGCCATCAGGGCAAAGCTGGGGCCATCCTATCAATATCGCAGCACCGAAGTGGTGGGGCCCAGGGTCTCGGGCGAGCTGCTGCATGACGGCATTCTAGCGACCATCCTCGCGGTGGCGATGATCTCGATCTATGTCGCGGTGCGCTTTGAATGGCAGTATGGCATTGGCGCCCTGATCGCCACCGGCCACGACGTCTTCGTGACCGCCGGCTTCTTCTCGGTGCTGCAGCTGGATTTCAACATCAACACCGTAGCCTCGCTGCTGCTGCTCGCCGGTTATTCGATCAACGACACGGTGGTCGTGTTCGACCGCATCCGCGAGAACCGCCGCAAGTACAAGCGCATGGCGCTGAGGGACATGATCAACCTGTCCACCAACCAGATCGCTACCCGTACCACACTGGTGTCGGCGGCCACCGCCCTTTCGGTGGTCCCGCTGCTGTTCGGTGGGCCGGTGCTGCTGAATTTCAGCGTCGCGATCTTGTTTGGCATCGTGGTGGGGACATTTTCCTCCACCTATGTCGCGGCGGCGCTGCTGCTCTATCTGCCGGCGGTGGGCGGCAAGGTTGATGTGAAAAACGAAGCGGCTACCGCTTAGGTCCTTGATGCACGGCGGATGCGGCCGACCACCAATTCATCGATTTCAAGCTTTTTGATCGCGGCGCGTTTGACCGCCAGGCGGCTGATGGCGACATAGCCGATGGCCAGCGCGCCAACCGCCATGGCGCCAAGCGCAAAGGCGCCCAGCGATAGGGCCGTCACCCTAACGGCGGACCCTCGCGCCACCTAGAGAGGGAACCAATCGCGCTTGTCGGTATAGACTTGATATTGGGCATTCACGCCCGCGCGCAGGCCCACGCCGGTGCGCATCGGCGCAAGTGTCACGCCACCGCTGCGCTCGTAATTCACCGCCAGACCGGCGACAAAATAGAAGGTGCCTTCCACGCCGGGGAAGCGCTGGAACAGGCGGCGGTCCTCGCCCAGATTGTAGACCAGGGTGAAGCATTTGGAGGCGTTGCCGCCGACGTCGAATCCTACCGATGGCCCGCGCCAATAGACTTGTCTGGGTTCGCGCTGCTTCCTGACCAGCCAGCCGGAACCATAGCGCACCCCCACGATAAAGGCGCCTGAACCTTCATCACCCTTGATGTAAGCATCGGGCTCGCCCAGGTCGCCAAAGATGCGCTGCACGCCCTTGGCCATCGCCTCGGTGGTGATGCCAAAGAAATTGGCGCCGGCGTCGGTGATCTCGTTGGCAGTGTATCTGAGATCCTTGTTGTCGGTATTGGAGGGTGCATCGGCGGCGTCTGCCGGCAGGATGTCGAGCAGTGAGCCCATGGTTGCCGGCGCGGCGCCAAGGGCCACAAGGCCGGTGATGAATTTCTTGCGATTCATGGTCAGAACGGTTCCCTTCCTGGATGGCTCACCCGCCGGGATGGGGTTGCGGGCGAATCACGTGTCCAGCCGCCGCCAATCTTTGCCGAGATTGGGGCAATTTTATAGCTCCAAGACGCGACCAGGCGTCTTGGAGGCGCGGAGCCAGCCGCGTCCAGCGGCGGGCAAAGCGCGGTCGGCCAACGCTTGGGCGATGACCGCCTTTTCACCTATGATTGGGGCAGGAACATGGAATCACGACCGCAAAACAACAAAAACTCCAGGCTCTCGCCCGCGGGCTGGATCGCCATCCTGGTGCTTCTGGGCCTGCTTGGCTTGTCTCTCTGGTATGCCATCCAGGTTTGGACCTCCATGGCTGGCGTTCATATGAGCGGCTGGGGCTGGCTGTTCCTGGTGCTGGGCGTGGTCGTCACGATCGCGCTCGGGGCAGGGTTGATGGGCCTTGTCTTCTATTCGTCGAGACACGATTACGACAGGTAACGCGCTCCCACCCTAGAAGGCTTTAGAGCCCCCGGGCGATAAAAGGCCCGTTGAGAAAGCCCTGCTTGCCATAGAGGAATGGCGCACCCTCCCAAGTCGTGACCCTGCCGCCCGCGGCCTTGAGCACCGCATGGCCCGCACCCGTGTCCCATTCCATGGTCTGGCCGGCGCGCGGGTAGATGTCGGCTTCCCCTGCCGCGACCAGGCAGAATTTCAGGGAGGAGCCGGCATTGGTGTGGCCCTTGATGGGAAGCCGCTTGAGCAGTTCGTCGGTCGTTGCGTCGGGATGCGAGCGGCTGGATACCGCGACCAGCCCGTCGGCCGCGGGCACGCGCGCGGAAATGGCTCGCGTCACGCCCCTCGAGATCTCAAATGCGCCTTCGCCCACCTTGCCAGCGAACAGCCGTCCGATGGCCGGCGCCAGCACCACGCCCGCCACCGGCTCGCCGTCGACGATTTCGCCGATGTTCACGGTGAACTCGCCGCCGCGCTTGACGAATTCCTTGGTGCCGTCCACCGGGTCTACCAGGAAAAAATGCGTGCCGGCTTTCGTCACTTTTCCGGCGGCGGCGGCTTCCTCCGCCACCACCGGCACGCCGGGAAAGGACCGCTCCAATTCCGCCAGCATCAGCTTTTCGGCCTCTTCATCGGCATCGGTCACCGGCGAACGGTCGGCTTTCACCCGCGCGCCGCATCCTTCCTCATAGTGACGCATCACCACGGTTCCCGCAGCCTGGGTGATCCGGATCAGGGTTTGAAGATGCGGCGAGAGCGTTGCGCCCATGTTAAGAATTCCTTAAGACGCGCAAGCCAGTTAACCGATTGCTAACCAGTGGGGCCGCATTGAGTTCTCCCATGACAGAGATCGAATTTGCCGCGCTGCTTGTCAGCCGAGTCTGCCACGACCTTGTGGGACCTTTGGGGGCGGTGGTCAACGGCATGGAAGTGCTGGAGGACGAGCGCGACCCTGCCATGCGCGCCGATGCCATCAAGCTTGTCACCATGAGCGCCGACCAGGCGCTGGCACGTATCCAGTTCATGCGGATTGCTTTTGGCGCCGCCGGCTCCGCGGGGGCGGAGTTGGATCTGAGCGAAATCGGCCGGCTGGTGTCGGGGCTGCTGGAAGGGGGCAAGGTTCAGCTCGCCTGGAATGTGCCCCGCCACTACTGGGCCAAGGATTGGGCCAAGCTGGTGATGAATGCCACGCTTCTGGCGGCAGATTGCCTGCCGCGGGGCGGCACGGTGACGGTGCAAACCGGCGCCGATCCCCAGGCGCCGTCCTTTCACATTCGGGCACAGGGCATGAATGCCCGGGTCACGGAGGAGGTGGATCGCTCCGTGAAGGGCGAGGCACTGAATGTGGATGCCCGCCACGTTCAGCCTTTCCTTACCCACAAGCTGTCACGGACGGTCAATGCCGTTCTTACGGTCGTGCCTGGTGAGGGCTTTGTCGAAATCATCGGCGGCTGACGGCGTCGAGAAGGTAATGCAAAATTTACCTCGTTGGACCTAACGTTTCGGTCCAGAAGCCCATGGCAGATTTGGGCTTCGCACAGGATTTTCTCGATGAAACATTGCCTCGTCGTGGATGACAGCCGCGTGATCCGCACGGTCGCGCGCCGCATCATGGAGGAATTGCGCTATTGCGTGGCGGAAGCCGAGGACGGCCTCGCGGCGCTGCGCGTCTGCCACGAAAAGATGCCAGACCTGATTTTCCTGGACTGGAATCTGCCCAGCATGAAAGGCCTGGATTTCATCAAAAGCGTGCGCGGTCAGCAGAATGGCGCGCATCCGGTGATCCTGTTCTGCACCACCGAGAGCGATCCAGGCGAAATCGCCTGCGCCATGGCGGCCGGTGCCAACGAATATTTGATGAAGCCGTTCGACGGCAGCCAGGTTCGCGCCAAGCTGACCGATATTGGTGTCCCGGTCTGAAGGAACGTCCATGGCGCCCGAGGACTTCCAGTTCCTGGTCCGTCTGCTTCGCCGCCGCTCCGGCCTGTCGTTGACCCTGGACAAGCGTGCAATGGTGGCGCGCCGCCTCACGCCAGTCATGCGCCGCTTCGATTTCAAGGATGCAGCCTCGCTGATCGAGGAATTGCGCGCCGGCCGCGAGGCATTGGCCGAAGCGGTCACCGAAGCCATGACCGTCAATGACAGCAGCTTCTTCCGCGATCCGGCCCTGTTCGAGGCGCTGCGCCATGACGTGTTGCCGCGCCTGATTGCGGCGCGGGCCCGCGAAAAGCGCCTGCGCTTCTGGTTTCAGGCGGTGGCTGCCGGCCAGGAGGCCTATTCCGTCGCCATCCTCCTGACCGAAATGGGCCTGGCGCGCGAGGGCTGGAGCATCGAGTTGATCGCAACCGACCTTTCCGGCCAGGCCATCATGCGGGCCGAAGCCGGCTGCTACTCGACCCATGAAATCGAGCGCGGGCTGGATGCACATGCCATGCGCTATTTCCGCCGCGACCGCGATGAATGGCTGGTGGATGCGAGCCTGCGCCGGATGGTCACCTTCCGCCGCTTCAACCTGCTCGACAGTTTCGGCTGGCTGGACGATCTGGATATCGTGTTCTGCCGCAATGTGCTGCTTTATTTCGACCGCGTCACGCGGCTGGATGTGTTGGCGCGTACTGCCGAGGCCATGGCGCCGGATGGCATACTGGTGCTGGGCGAAAATGAATCGCCGGAAGGCAAGCTGTTCAACGAATGCGCCGACGGTCCATCGATCTACACCAAGGGCCGCCCACTCCTGGTACGCGCCATTTAGGCAAGCGTCTTCCCGCTCATCTTTTCCAGCACGCGGATCGGCGCCCGTTCCGGCTCGGCCAATTGATCGATATCCAGATGGAATGTCTGTTCCAGGGCGAGTTCGCCGCCCAGGGCCGCATGCAGCACCATGTCGGTGAAGACCAGCCAGCAGGAGCCTGGCGGAAAGTCGATCGCTTCGTGCGGGCTGTGCCGCTGGAAGCCGGAATCCAGCTTGGCCGCGTCATGCAGCGACAGCATCAGCTCGTCATAGAGGCTGCGCCGGCCATGGGTGACGCCCAGCTTTTCATATAGCCAGGATTTGCCGGGCAAATGGGGGCCCACGCGCGGCAGGAAGGCCCGCGCGAATTCCTCGAAAGGCTGGCCCACATGCCAGTGACGCTGCGATACTGGCGAGACATTGGCGAAGAAGCGCAGGATTCGCCGGCCCCGCATTGGACGGGAGGGGAAGGCGTCGATATGCAACAGCCGGTCGTCGCTGATTTTCGAATAATGCCGCCCCTTGACCTCGACTGGCCGGAATGATGTGCGGGCACGCTCGACATGGGTATAGGGCAGGAGCGCGTGCACCAGTCCCTCGGCCTGGCGGCCAAAGCGCTCGATCATCGCCACCAGCTGGCGGGCCTTTTCGCCGGTCAGCGAGGAGGACTGCATTTTTCCGCTTGTGTGATCGAGCGAAATATTCTTGGCCTTGCCGTCCGAAACGCCCGCATCCAGAAATTGTTTTTCGGTTTCCAACAGGTTGAAGGCGAGGTTCGGGAACAACAGGACCGAACCGCTTTCAAGCGCCGACAGCGCGCACGACTTCGTCTCCGCGTCGAACGGACCTGTCCAGCCGCTCAGGGGCAGTGTCTCAAGCATAGCTCTCCGTCATCGCGCCATAGACCAGAGTGCGAAGGTCACGGCGAAGCCTTATCCGGCGCGCCGTGTCGGTGATCACCTGGGTCATGAATATCACGATCATGTCCTCGGCGGCATCGATGAAAAACGTCGTGGAGGCCATCCCACCCCAGGCGAATTCTCCCGGCGTGCCGCTTTCGATATGCGAGGCAAGCAGGCGAGGAATGCGCGCCAGCCTTTCGCCCGAAAATCCCGTCATGATGCCCATGCCCCCGGGTTATACTGATGCCGCCATGAATAACAAATACGCCATGACCTGGCCCGCAATTTCCCTGGCCGAGGCGCACGCCCGCCTTACGGCCGAGGGCGAGCCGTTCGAGACGGTAGAAGCCGTCGTGCGCGGCGTGCGCATGCGCGTGTGGAAGCATGTGCCCGCGACGGCTGCCGAAGCCTTTTCCGGCGCGGGCACTTTCGGCGCGTGCGAATTCCTGGTCCATGGCCAGGAGCGGGTCAGCTATCAGGGTTTCATCCGCGCCTCCACGAGGATCGCACGCTTTCTCAGCGAAAGCGGGTTGAACAAAGGCGACCGCGTGGCGTTGGTGATGCGCAACCTGCCGGAATGGCCGGTTGTCTTCATGGGCGCACTTCTGTCGGGCGCTATCGCCGTTCCGCTCAATGCCTGGTGGAGTGGCAGCGAACTCGCCTATGGCGTCCGGGATAGCGGTGCGCGCTTTCTGTTTGCCGATGGCGAGAGGCTGGCGCGGCTCGAAGAGCTTCCAGCTTGCGTCGAGCGGCCAATCGTCACCCGCGCCGCCAATCCGCCGGTCACCGTCACGATGCTGGAAGACGTGATCGGCATGCCAGGGCAGTGGCACGATCTGCCTTACTGTCCTCTGCCGGAAGTGTCCCTCTCCCCGGAAGACGACGCCACCATCTTCTACACCTCCGGCACCACCGGCACGCCAAAGGGGGCGCTCGGCACGCATCGCGCGCTGACCACCAATATCTTCGCCGCGCCATTCTCGAATGCGCGCAATGCCATGCGCCGTGGCGAAATGCCGGGCGCGACCAGCCGGCAAAAGGTAACCCTGCTTGCCGTTCCGTTTTTCCATGTCATCGGCAGCCTTTCGGTGCTCCTGCCCAACATGGCCGCAGGCGGCAAGCTGGTCCTGATGCGCAAGTTCGACGCGGGCGAGGCAGCAAGCCTGATCGAACGCGAAAAGGTGATGGTGGCGGGCGGTGTGCCCGCCGTGGCGTTGTCACTTCTCGATGGCGCGGAAAGCGCCGACCTTTCGTCGCTCGAACTGGTGAGCTTTGGCGGCGCGCCATCGCCAAGGTCCCTGCCCGCCCGCATCTTGCGTGAGTTAGGCGCCTGGCCGGGGCAGGGCTGGGGCATGACCGAGACTTCGGCCACCTGCACCACGCATTCCGGCCAGGATTATCTCCACCGTCCCGACAGTTGCGGTCCGGCCCTGCCGGTCTGCCGCCTCAAGGTGATGGATGGCGAAAAGGAGCTTGCGCCTGGCAAGGCGGGCGAGCTCTGGGCCTTCGGCCCCAATATCGCGAAGGGCTATTGGAACAGGCCCGGTGAAACAGTCGATACATTCCGCGATGGCTGGCTCAGGACGGGGGATCTCGCCATGCTGGACGAGGAAGGCTTCTTGAACATTCTGGACCGGCGGCAGGACCTGCTGATCCGGGGCGGGGAAAACATCTATTGCATCGAAGTGGAGAACGTCCTGATCCAGCATCCCGCGGTGGCCGATGCGGCCCTGGTCGGCCTGCCGCATCCGTTGCTGGGCGAGGTGCCGGCGGCGCTGGTCGAGGCGCAGCCCGGCGCCCAGGTGAGCGAAAGCGAGCTTCAGGATTTTGTCCGCGAACGCCTGGCGGCCTTCAAGGTACCGGTGCGAGTCGCTGTGTCAGGCACGGCGCTGCCACGCAATCAAACCGGCAAGCTGATGAAAAAGGATCTGCGCAAGGTGTTCGAGACGTGAGGGACCTGATCGTCAATCGCGCCATCACCATTTCCGGTGGCGAACTGGAAGAGCGTTTCATCCGCAGCTCCGGTCCCGGCGGCCAGAATGTCAACAAGGTAGCAAGCGCCGTTCAGCTGCGCTTCGACGTGCGCAACTCCGCAAGTCTGACTGAAGCGGTGCGCACAGCACTTCTGGGACTTGCGTCCATCACTGGCGACGGCGTGCTGGTGATCACCGCGCAGCGATTCCGCGAGCAGGAAAAGAACCGCGCCGACGCGCGCGCCCGGCTGGCGGAAATCATTCGCCGGGCGGCTACTCCCAGAAGGCCGCGCCGCCCCACCAAGGTGCCCAGGGCAAGCCGGAAGCTGCGCCTGGAGAGCAAGAAGCGGCGCGGAGAAATCAAGCGGAACCGGACAAGGCTCGAATGAGACAGGCGGTCAGGGCCTAGCCAGCATATCCACCACCAGATCGCACATGCGGTCGGGATCGAAGGGTTTGATCAGGGTGCGGATTTCGCGCGCCTTCAGCGCCGAGGGCGGTGGCCGGTCGGTCGGATAGGCGGTCATCATCAGGACTTTCAGCTCCGGTCGCATCTTCAACGACGCTTCCACCAGCTCATAGCCGTTCATGTTGGGCATCACGATGTCGGACAGCAGCAATGAGGCGCCGGGATTGGCTCTGAGCAGTTTCAGGGCTTCCAATCCGTCGGCGGCTTGGGAGACCTGAATGCCCTTGCTCGTCAGCATGTCGGCAATCAGCGCACGCAGCTGGGCTTCATCTTCGGCAAGGATCACCTGTGTCATCTCCGTCGCCCGGTCCCTTCTCGCCCTGGGATATGACCTGCGTTTCTTCCGTCAACTCCAGTCCCTCGCGAATCGTCCCGGCGAATTTTCCGCTATGGCTAAAATCTGGCAAACTACAATCATAGGTTGTATATGCGTAATACAGCAATCCAATTCCGGATCGTCATCGCCGATCAGTACACTGACAAACTTTTACCACGATACGTGCGCGTCAAGGTAAGTCTTTCATCGCGTTATCGAATCGTCGCAATCGGGGCTATGATGTGACGATGGTGGAATCGGTTCTTCGGCTGCGGTCTGCCGCCTGGCCCCTTGTGATGGGCATGATTGCTGGCGGGGCGGTGGTACTGTTTGCCGGTGCCGGCCTGTTCTGGGCCCTTGTCGCGCTGGCGCTCGCGGCCCTTCTGATCGCGCAATTCGTCACCTTCCAGGAACCGATCCGGCCGGCCGAGGAAAAGGCCGACGATCCCGTGGCGGCGCTGCCGCCCATGACGCGGGTCCTGCTGGACCAGCTGCCGATACCGGTGATGCTGCTGGACGATGACGAGCGCGTGCAGTTCGTCAATCAATCCATGCGTGACGTGCTGGGACCCGGGCTGGACAGGAAGCGCGCATCATCAGTACTGCGCAATCCCGATGTGCTGGCTGCGATCGCCGAAGCCCGGCGCGGCTTTTCCGCCAATGTGCCCTTCAGCCTGCCGGTGCCGATCGAGCGTCATTTCCAGGCCTATGTCGCCCGCATCAGCGTCTCCCCGCCGGTGACCGCGCTTCTGCTTCACGATCTGACCGTGGTCCGGCGCAGCGAGCAGATGCGTGCCGACTTCATCGCCAATGCCAGCCACGAATTGCGCACGCCCCTGGCGGCGGTGTCGGGTTTCATCGAGACCTTGCGCGGCCATGCCAAGGAGGACGAAGTGGCGCGCGACCAATTCCTCGACATCATGGGGGTCGAGGCGGCGCGCATGCGCCGGCTGATCGAGGATCTCCTGTCGCTGACCCGCATCGAGATGAACGAGCATGTCAAACCGGAAGGCCGTATCGGGCTGGAAGGTGTGGTCCGCCAGGCCGCGAATGCGCTCAAACCGCTGGCCGCCCAGGACGGCATCACCGTTGTGGTGGATTGTCAGCCCGGGCTTCCACAGGTCGTGGGAGAGCATGACGAGCTGGTTCAGCTGTTCCAGAATCTGATCCACAATGCGATCAAATACGGCCAGGATAACGGCAAGGTCCAGGTCATCCTGAGCAGGCAGGACGCCGTGGTCGCGGTCGCAGTCCGCGATGACGGCGAAGGCATCTCGCCGGGCGCCATCCCCCGCCTGACCGAAAGGTTCTACCGGGTGGATGTGAAGCGGTCGCGCGAGCGCGGCGGTACAGGGCTGGGGCTTGCCATCGTCAAGCACATCGTTAACCGCCACCAGGGCCGGCTCAGCATCGAAAGCAAGCTGGGCGTCGGAAGCACCTTCACCGTGCTTCTCCCCGTCGCGCCGGCAGAAACGCCTGCGAAATCAACGCAAGCCGAGCCTGTCACGGAAATGTTATAAAATAGTCGCATAGGAGTGGCGGGAACGCCCTAGTTCATGGTTCGCACCAGATGGAAAGCCCAACGCGATGACCGAGCATACCGTGAAGTCCTTCGGGGAGCAGCTCGAAGCCCTGTCGGCACTGGTTGCGCAGATGGGCGGCCTGGCCGAGGCCCAGTTCGCGGCCGCGATCGAAGCCATTGCCCGGCGCGACAGCGCCGCAGCGGAGCGGGCCGTAGCCGGCGACGCCCGCATCGACGAGGTCCAGCAGGAGATCGAGGACCGCGCCCTCAAGCTGCTCGCACTGCGCCAGCCCATGGCGGTGGACCTGCGCGAGACCCTGGCCGCGGTCAAGACCGCCGCCGAACTGGAACGCATCGGCGATCTCGCCAAGAACATTGCCAAGCGCGCCCTGGTGCTCAACCGCGAGCCGCCGATCCGGCTGACCCAGAGCCTGGCACGGATGGGCAAGGCCTCGCAGAACCAGCTGAAAGAGGTGTTGGACGCTTTCACCAGCCGCAATGCCGAGGAAGCCGAAGCGGTGTGGAATCGCGATGGCGAGATCGACGAAATCTACAACAGCCTGTTCCGCGAGCTCCTGACCTACATGATGGAGGATCCGCGGACCATCGGGCTTTGCACCCATCTGCTGTTCGTCGCCAAGAACATCGAGCGCGCCGGCGACCACTGCACCAACATCGCCGAAGTCGTGTACCACATGGTGCGTGCCGGCCATCTCGCCAATGCCCGCCCCAAGGCGGACACCACCAGCGAAACCTCCGTTCCCTACGAGACCCACGCATGAGCAAACCCGCCGTCCTGGTTGCCGAAGACGAAAGCGCCTTGGTCACGTTGTTGCGCTACAATTTGGAACGCGAGGGCTATCGCGTGCTGGAGGCCCGTGACGGCGAGGAGGCCCTGCTGGTTGCGGCCGAGGAACAGCCCGACCTGGTGGTGCTCGACTGGATGCTGCCGCAGCTTTCCGGCATCGAAGTCTGCCGCCGCCTGCGCAGCCGGCAGGAAACCCGCAACGTTCCCATCATCATGCTGACGGCGCGGGGCGAAGAGTCAGACCGCATTCGCGGGCTCGACACCGGCGCAGACGACTATCTGACCAAGCCCTTTTCCATGACGGAGCTTCTGGCGCGGCTGCGCGCGGTGCTGCGCCGCATTCGCCCCTCGCTGGCCGATGACGTGGTCGCCGTCGGTGATATCGAGATGGACCGGGCTGCCCACCGGGTGCGCCGCGCCGGGGTGGAGGTGCATCTTGGGCCCACCGAGTACCGCCTGCTCGACCATCTCATCCAGCATCCGGGACGGGTCTTCAGCCGCGAGCAGCTCCTGGACGCGGTCTGGGGCAGCGACGTCTATGTCGAGGCCCGCACGGTCGATGTCCATGTCGGCCGCCTGCGCAAGGCGCTGAACATTGAAGGCGCCACCGATCCCATCCGTACCGTACGGTCGGCCGGTTATTCGCTAGATTCCACCAATATCGGCAACACCACCGCCGCCTGAATCCCGGCGGGTCAATTCTTCCGTTTGACCTGATGCGGCTTCTGTCCTAATGGGCCGGGGCCAAACGGGGGATTACATGCAGGCGCCGCGTTCGCTCGGCATCATCGGCCATGGCGATTTTGGGCGCTTCCTGGAAATGCTGGCGCGCCACCATGCGCCGGGCCTGTCTGTGCGTGTCTATGCCCGCAAAGTGACGCCCGATGGCGTGCGCTTCTTCATCCTGGAACAGGCCTGCCAGTGCGATGTGGTGATCATCGCAGTCTCCATCCGCGCCTTTGCCGAGATGCTGGGCAAGGTTCTGCCGCTGCTGGCTCCGGGTTCGATCCTGGTGGATGTGAACACGGTCAAGGCGCACCCTGCGGGGTTGCTGCGCGAGACGGCCAGGGGCGTGCGCTATGTCACCACCCATCCCATGTTCGGGCCCTACAGCTTTGAGAAGCAGGGGGCGAGCCTGAAGGGCCTGCGCCTTGTCGTTGCCGACCACACGCTGCAGCAAGGCGAGATGGCGGCGATCATTGCCTGGCTGAAAGGTCTGGGTCTCGATGTGATGGAGATGACACCTGAAGCCCATGACCGCATGTTGGCCGAGACGCTGTTCTTGACGCATTACGTTGCCCAGGCCGTTGCCCGCGGCGGCTTTGTGCGCACCGACATCGATACGCTTTCGTTCGGCTTCCTGATGGATGCGGTGGAAAGCGTGAAAAGCGACACCGAGCTTTTCCGGGACGTGTTCGCCTTCAATCCCTATTGCGAGGAGATCATCGCCCGCTTCGAGAAAGCGGAAACCGAGGTCCACGGCCTGTTGGAAAAGCGTTAAAGCAATTTTCGTATCGGCGCTTCCAGCTCTTCCGGTTTCGTCTGCGGCGCGTAGCGTGTCACCGGTTCGCCGCTTCGGTCGATCAGGAATTTGGTGAAATTCCACTTGATCGCTTCGGTACCCAGGATTCCCGGCCTGGCTTGAGTCAGATACTGGAACAG
This sequence comes from Rhizomicrobium sp., assembly GCA_035512055.1. Classification (GTDB taxonomy): domain Bacteria; phylum Pseudomonadota; class Alphaproteobacteria; order Micropepsales; family Micropepsaceae; genus Rhizomicrobium. Next base: position 105,015 of record DATKEP010000073.1, on the reverse strand, counting down.
CGGATGGGCATTGGGGCCCTTCACATCCACCTTGGCGAACATGGGAAAGGTGACGCCGTAATTTCTCTGGCAGAAAGCGCCGATCTCCGCCTCGCTGCCCGGCTCCTGACCGCCAAATTGATTGCAGGGAAAGCCCAATACGGTGAGCCCCTCCGGCTCAAATTTGCGGTGGAGCGCTTCCAGCCCCGCATATTGCGGCGTGAAACCGCATTCGCTTGCCGTATTCACGACCAGAAGCACCCGACCGTTCCACCTATCCAGCGCGACATCCTCGCCCGCCAGTGTTGCCGCGGTGTATTTGTAGACACTCATGGCAATGAGCCTGCCACGGCTCTCGCGTCAGGTGCTAGCGCGCTGGCTCAGCTGGCCATCCGGCCTTTGCCGTCCTTGCTTTCGCGGCGCGTCTGCTGCGGTTGATAGGCCTTGCGGGCATGAGCCTCGCAATAAGGCGAGCCGGCCTTGGGCGAACGGCCGCAGAAATGGAATTCCGTCGCGGCGGGATCGCCAATCGGCCAGCGGCACATGCGATCACTGATGGTCAGCACGGTCGCGTGGCTGCCATCTTCCAGCGTCAGGGGATCCTCCTCCACTATCGGCACGGCTGGCAGGTGATTGCGCACGCTGGGAGCCTTGGGCGCCATGGGCAATCGCGGCCGTTCGCTGCGCGAGGGGCTGGCCCGGCCGGCCAGGCCCAACCGGTGAACCTTGCCGATGACGGCATTGCGGGTCACGCCGCCCAGGGCGCGAGCAATCTGGCTGGCCGAAAGCCCCTCGGTCCACAAAGTCTTGAGCTGTTCCACCCGGTCTTCCGACCAATTTACCTGCGTCATGACTGTCGCTCCTGGCTGCCAGGACGGGCTCGTCTTAACCCCCCGGTTACTAAATACAGTAGCTCGCTCCGTTTGGCGCACAAGCATTGCCACAAGGTCCCGAAACCTTGTCCACATGAATCAGGGGGTTTCAACTTGGCGCGCATCATCGGGGAGCGAAGCCTGCTCGCAAAAGCGTGCCTCCGCTGTGACAAGGGCTATTTGGATTTGGCCTGGCTCAATAAATATGCAATCGCGAGCAAGAGCCTCGTTTGGGGCAGGATTGTCATGAAATTTTACAGTGGCTGCGAAATGCCAGAACCAAGCGGTTGATTTGGTTGAGCATGGAATTTGGCACAACTCTTGCTGGCTGAATGTCAGAGTGAGCGCTGTGTCCAGAAATGGGCCGGGGTAGAGCGATCCTTGAGAGAGGGCCGGGCGGTTCGAAGGCGTCCGGCCTTTTCGTTTACTATAAGGGATTGTATTTGCCCAATATTTGACAACTCTTGTTGCCGGCGGAAACAACCGTTCCATAATGGGACAGCTGGGGTCTGCCATAGCCTTCGAAGCGTAGGGGCCTGAGCCGGGCTTGGCGGTATCGGATACCCCAACTGCCAAGCCCGCGGCCCCTTTTCTGGGCACTTCCAAAATCTCAATCGGCGATTTCTCGCAGGAATTCGGATTTTTGACTGCAGACGCCGCGACTCGCGGAGGTACCGAAGGGCCGGAAGCACGTTACCGCGTCCAGGGCGTGCCCATCCGACAGGACGATCAGCTCAATCATATTCGGGCTATGCGGGACCGGGCCGACGAGGTCAGGCCGGTCGCGTCGTCAATACACGACAGGGAATGCCGCGCCCTTCTGGTTCGGCGGGCTGACTCTTATGAGTCCATGGTTGAGGCTGTGCAAAAGGCCTATGTGACCGGCCGCGAACTCAAGTGACATTTGCTGACCCCGATTTTTCGACTTGCCGACAGGCTTCTTTTCCAAAGTGGTTGCCATCGCCAACAATAGTTCCATAATGGAACGGCTGGGGTCGATCTATTGCCTTCGAAGCGTAAGGCCTGAGCTGGGCTTGACGGTGCATACCCCATACCCGCCAAGCCCAAGGCCTTCTGCCTGCGAGTCCGCGCGCCGGCCACTAAAACCCCGGGTCTTGATCCCTGCCTTTCGCGCGAATTGGGCGCGAACCGGCCGCGCGCATATCGGCCATGCTCAGGGATTGCGGGGTTGTAGGACTGCCATGGAAAGCGGATAAACGGTGCTTTCTTTCGCAAGAATTGTATTTTTATTTCAACACACGCAAAGGAGTTCGTGGTGTTTCCGGCTTTGCTTCCCACCTATAACCGGACGGATATCGCCTTCGTCCGTGGCGAGGGTTCCTACCTCTTCGCCGAGGATGGCAAGCGATACCTAGACTTTGGTGCCGGCATCGCCGTCAATGCCTTCGGCCACGCCCATCCGCGGATGCTCAAGGCCCTGACCGACCAGGCCGGCAAGCTGTGGCACACGTCCAATCTCTACCGCGTCCCCGGCCAGGAAAGCCTGTCGAGGAAGCTGGTCGAAAACACGTTTGCCGACACTTGTTTCTTCGTGAATTCCGGCACCGAAGCCATTGAGCTCGCCATCAAGATGGCACGCCGCTACCACTTCGCGAACGGCCATCCGGAGCGGTTCCACGTCATTAGCTTCGAGGGCGCCTTTCACGGCCGCACCTATGCCGCGATCAATGCCGGCGGCAACGAGAAATACCTGGAAGGCTTCGGGCCGCACATGCCCGGATTCGTCAATCTTGCGGCCGGCAATCTCGATGCGGTGAGGAAGGCCATCGGGCCCGAGACGGCCGCCATCCTGATCGAGCCAATGCAGGGCGAAAGCGGCGTGCGCGTCATCGCGCCGGAATTCCTGAAAGGCCTGCGCAGGCTGTGCGACGACCATGGGCTGCTTTTGATCTTCGACGAGATCCAGACCGGACTCGGACGCACCGGCCGGTTCTTCGCCTATGAGAATCTGGGCTTTGCGCCAGACATCATGACGGTTGCCAAGGCACTGGGTGGCGGCTTCCCCGTCGGCGCGGTGCTCGCCACCGCCGAAGTGGGAAAGGGCATGACAGTGGGCACCCATGGCACAACCTATGGCGGCAATCCGCTGGCCATGGCGGTGGGCAATGAAGCCATCGACATGATCCTGGAGCCGGGATTCCTCGATCACGTCCGCAAAGTCGCGGGTTATCTGCGCCAGCAACTGGGTGCCTTGACCGCCGCCCATCCCGGCGTGTTCGAGAGCGTGCGCGGAGAAGGCCTGATGATCGGCCTCAAGATGAAGACCGATGCGTCAGCCTTTATCGCGCTGGCGCGCGCCAACGGCCTGATCGTGCTGCCGGCCGGCGACAATGTCGTGCGCATGCTGCCGCCGCTCACCCTGTCCGAAGCCGAGGCCCGCGAAGGCATCGAACTGTTGAACAAGACGGCCTCGGAGATCGAAGCGCAGAAAGCGGCTGCCCAATGAACGCGCCACTCAAAGCCAAGCCCCGGCATTTCCTGGACCTGTCGGATCATGACAGCGCCACGCTCAAGGCCATCATCGCCGATGCGCGGAAGCGCAAACTGACCCGTGGCGGGATGCCCAAAGGCATGCCCGATACCGACCAGCCGCTCAACGGCAAGGTGCTGGCGATGATCTTCGACAAGCAGTCCACCCGCACCCGTATCAGTTTCGACATGGCGGCGCGGCAGCTGGGCGGCGGCACGCTGATGCTCACCGGCAATGAGATGCAGCTGGCCCGGGAGGAGACCATTGCCGATACCGCGCGTGTCCTGTCGCGTTATGTGGATGCGGTGATGATTCGGCTTCTCGACCATGAGATGGTCGAGGAGCTGGCCGCCAACGCCACCATCCCGGTTATCAACGGGCTTACCAAATGGTCCCATCCCTGCCAGGTCATGGCCGACGTGATGACCTATGAGGAGCATAAGGGGGCGATCGCCGGCTCCACGGTGTGCTGGGCGGGCGACGGCAACAATGTGTTGACCAGTTGGGTGCATGCGGCCGTGAAATTCGGCTTCAGGCTGAACGCCGCCAGCCCGAGGGAGTTGACGGTGGACGAGGAAACCCGCGACTGGGCCAAGTCCAGCGGGCTCGTCACCTTTACGACCGACGCGGAAGCAGCGGTGGAAGGCGCCGACTGTGTGGTCACCGACACCTGGGTTTCGATGGGCGATGACAATGCCACCAAAAGGCAGCATCTGCTCAGGCCTTATCAGGTGAATGCCGGCCTGATGAAGCGGGCGAATAAAGATGCCATCTTCATGCATTGCCTGCCGGCCCATCGGGGCGAGGAAGTCACCGATGACGTGATCGACGGGGCGCAATCGGTGGTGTTCGACGAAGCGGAAAACCGGCTGCATGCCCAGAAGGCGATCATGGCCTGGGCCTTGTCATGAACCGTCTGCGCCGCATGAAGGCGGCGTTGAAATGCGCTTGTATCGGCGCCATATAGCGGTTTCATGCCTGACAAGACGGATATCGCGCCGTCGCCCTATGGCGACTTTGTCCTGCCCTTTGATATCGCCAAAAGCGGTGTGCGCGGCCGGCTTGTCCGGCTGGACGCAAGTTCCGCCCGCGCCTTGAGCGCCCACATGCTGCCGGAGCCGGCCGCCCGCGTGGCAGGTGAGGTGCTGGCACTGGGCGCATTGTTGGGAACAGCGCTGAAGCTGGACGGACGGCTCACGATCCAGACCAAGGGCGATGGGCCGCTCGATCTGGTGACCGCCGATTATTACGGCGCCGATGAAAACCGCCATCGCGGCGTGCGCGGCTATGCCCGGCTGGACATGACGCGTTTTGGCGAACTTGAGACCCGCCCGTTCGAGAAGCTCGCGGGCAAGGGCGCTCTTGCCATCACCATCGAGCCCAGGCTGGGCGGCAAGGCCTATCAGGGCATTGTCGAGCTGTCACCGGATGGTATCGGCGCCTCGGCGGAGACCTATTTTGCCCAGTCCGAACAGCTTCCCACCGTGATTCGCCTGGCCGCCGCGCCGCTTTATGTGGCCGGCGATCAGAATCCACACTGGCGGGCCGGCGGCATCATGTTGCAGATGACGCCGGATGCGGCCAAACTCGCCGCGAAGGAGAGTGTTGGCGCATCTGACGACTGGGAACGCTTGTCGCTTTTGCTCAAGACGGTCGAGGATCTCGAACTGGTGGATACCAGCCTCGCGCCGGAGGCGCTGTTATGGCGGCTGTTCCATGAGGACGAGGTCCGGGTCCAGCCGCCCGAGCCGGTGATCTTCCGTTGCGATTGCGACGCCGGCCGCATTGTCCAGGTGCTGAAGAGTTATGCGCCCGAGGACCGCACGGGCCTGGCGGATCCCGACGGCATCATCCGCGCTCGCTGCGAATTCTGCGGCAAGACGCATGAGATCGGGCCTGACTCGTTGAAATAGGGGGCGCTGGAATGAGTACCCCTCTCCCCCTGTGGGCCTGTTGGGTAATTTGCCGATTGTGATTCCCTGAGGTTTTTGGGGAGATAGCGATGTCGGTGAAGCGGACGGGCCAGCCAAGCTTTGTGGAAGCTTTGATGGCGAAGGGGGCCGGTGGGAACGTGCAGCTGGACCGTCTTACAGGCCTGGTGAAGTGGTATCGGTTCGAGAAGCTGCTGGGTCATCTGCGGGATGAAGGCGGCCCTGGCCGGCCTGGCTATCCGGTTTTGGTGTTGTTTCGGGGCTTGTTGCTCCAGTCGCTGTACGGGCTGTGGGAACGGGAACTGGAAGACGCCCTGAACGACCGGCTGTCCTTTAAGCGCTTCGTGGGATTGAGCCTGGAAGATGCCGCGCCGGACCACACGGTGTTGAACCGCTTCCGCAATCGACTGATCGAAGAGAAGCTTTTGGAGAAGCTGTTTGTGGATCTGGACCATCAACTTGAGAAGGCAGGCGTGATGCTGAAGCGCGGCACCATGCTGGATGCAACCTTGATCGAAGCCGTGTCTCTGCCTCCCAAGCACAACCGGCCTTCCAACGATCCCGATGCCCGGTTTGCCAAGCGCCAGGCCAAAGGCGGCTCGACCTTCGGCTAGAAGGCGCATATGGGCGTGGATGAAGGTTCGGGCCTTATCCGATCCGTCATCACCACGCCAGCCAATGTAAATGATACGACGCCGGCCGATGATCTGATCCGCGGCGATGAAGTCGTGGTCTGGGCGGATGCGGCGTATCACACCCATGCGCGATGGGCGCAGTTGAAGGCGCGGGGCGTGAAACCACGCCTGGCGCGGCGTCCCAACAAACACCATCCCGAACTGCCGCCCCGCCTCAAGCGCTACAACCGCTTGATCGCGCGAAGACGCGCCGCGGTAGAAACCACCTTCGCCACATTGAAGTGCCCAATGCGATTGACCTTTATCCGCTATGTCGCACTAGCCAAGGCGCAAGCTCAAATTCTGATGGCAAGTATCGCCTTCAACATGCGCCGCTGGGCCACAATTACGTCCTGACCCAAGCCCACCACCGCCTTCCACGGCCCGGCGAGCAGATCAATCCACCCTCACCGCACCGGTCCTGACCCCCCAAAATAGCGCCAGGATTACGCCACAGGCCCCCTGTCGGAGAGGGTCGCGCGTCAGCGCGCCGGGTGAGGGGGTGATCAGCTGCAGGCCTTCGCGATCACTTTCCGCAAAAACGCCTTGCACGCTTCCAACTCACTGATTGCGCAAAATTCATCAGGCCGGTGCGCCTGGTCGATGGAGCCGGGGCCGCAGATCACTGCCGGGATTCCGTAATTCTGGAAGTGGCCAGCCTCGGTGCCATAGGCCACCGCCTCGACCTGGTTGGCGCCAGTCACCTCCCGCGCCAGATGCAGGGCAGGGGAATCCTCGTCCATCTTCAGGCCGGGATATTGCGCGTGAAGGACGGTGTCGAAGGCGGCCGCCACCGCGCGCCGCCGGTATTTGGGCAGGATTTCGGCCCCTGCCCGCGCCTTTACCCGGTCGACGATCTTTTGCGGATCGCGGTCGGGCAGGCAGCGATATTCCCAGGTCACTTCGGCTTCGCGCGCCAGTATATTCACGGCCGTGCCGCCATGAATCACCGTGGCCTGGACGGTGGAATGGGGCGGGTCAAAGCGGGGATCCGCATCGGCGCGAAGTTCGTCCCACACGCTGTCCAGCAAGCTGACGAATTCGCCCGCCATCATCACCGCATTGGCGCCTTTTTCCGGACCGCTGGAATGTGCTTCCTGGCCGCAACATTTGGTCACCAGCTTGGCACCACCCTTGTGCGCGCCCACGATCTTCATCAGCGTGGGCTCGCCGATGATGGCAAGCGCCGGTTTCAGATTCTGCTGCTTGAGGTCCTCCAAAAGCCCCGTGACACCGACGCAGCCCACTTCCTCGTCATAGGACAGGGCGAAATGGATCGGGCGCATGAGCCTGGCGCGCGCCATCTCGGGCGCGAGCGCAAGCGCAACGCCGACAAAGCCTTTCATGTCGCAAGCACCGCGGCCATAGAGCCTGCCGTCGCGCACTACCGGCTTGAAGGGATCGGACGACCACTCCTGTCCATCCACCGGCACAACATCGGTATGGCCGGACAGCACGAAGCCACCATCGCCATCGGGGCCAAGGGTCGCGAACAGGTTCGCCTTTTTTCCGCTCGCATCATGGGAGCGGCGGCAGCGTGCGCCCGACCTCTCGAGCCAGGCCTGCGCATAGTCTATCAGGCTTAGGTTGGAGTCGCGGCTGGTGGTGTCGAAGGCGATCAGGTCTTTGACGAGATCGAGCGCAGGCATCATCGGTCTTCGCGGCTGACAGGATTGCCGATGATGTTGAGGAATTCACGGCGGGTGTCGGAATTGCGCCGGAAGTCACCCAGCATGGTCGAGGTGACCATGGTGACGCCGGTCTTGTGCACACCGCGCGTGGTCATGCATTGGTGTGCGGCTTCGATCACCACCGCCACGCCCTTGGGCTGCAACACTTTCTGGATGGTGTTGGCGATCTGGGCGTTCATCTTCTCCTGCACCTGCAGCCGCCGGGCATAGGCTTCCACCACCCGGGCCAGCTTGGAGATGCCCACCACGCGCTTGGTGGGAAGATAGCCGACATGGGCGCGGCCGATGATCGGCGCCAGGTGATGCTCGCAATGGCTCTCGAAGCGAATGTCCCTGAGGATCACCATGTCGTCATAACCTTCGATTTCCTCGAAGGTGCGCTTGAGATATTCCTCCGGATCCTGGCCATAGCCGGAAAACCAGTCCTCGAATGCCTTGACCACGCGATGGGGCGTTTCGGCAAGACCCTCGCGGCCGGGGTCGTCGCCCGCCCAGCGCAGCAGGGTCCGGACAGCCTTCTCGGCTTCTTTGCGGGTCGGTTTGCTCATGGGAAAGTCTCGCCTGCAAGCGCCGGCGATTCAACCGTAAGGTCTTAGTGGATTTGGCGCCGTTCGTAGGGGCTCTCCAGCAGGAAAGCCGGGATTTCGGCCTCAAAGCTTTCGCCAGAGGCGCTCATCATCTGATAACGGCCGCTCATGGTGCCAGACGCGGTCTCCAGCGGGCAGCCCGAGGTGTACTGGAAGCTTTCGCCCGGGCCGATCACCGGCTGGGCACCGACCACCCCTGCGCCACGCACTTCCTGGATGCGGCCCTGGCCATCTACGATGCTCCAATAGCGCGAAAGGAGCTGCACCGGCTCGCGGCCGCGATTTTCGATGGTGACGGTGTAGGACCAGACATAGCGGTCGTCGTCGGGATCGGACTGATCGTCCAGATAGGCCGGCCGAACGGCCACGCGAATGCATTTGGTCTCCAGCTCATACTGGTAACCCAGGTCGCGCAGCGTCTTGTCCATATCGAACATCATCCCGCCAGTATCGGGCGCGGCTTGGTTCCACGCAAGCGGCAATTGGGCGCGGTTTGTTCACAAAGATGAACGGACCCGACGGAGAACATGATGAACGAACCACGTTAGCGCGGTTCGACGCGAACGTCGGTTTTTACCGATTTGGCGATGAAGCAGGCTCCATGCGCCATATGGTGAATTTCGTCCAGAACTGCGGCATTCGCGTCACATGTCACCTTCGGTCTGAGGATCACGCGCGCGACCCAGAGCGTGCCGCCTTTCCCATCGGGCGAGTCACTTTCCAGAAATCCGACGGCATCGTCTTCGTAATATGTCACCGTCACCTTCTTTTTGCTGGCGATGGCGAGGAAGCTCAGCATGTGGCAGGACGACAGGGATGCCACCAGCAGGTCTTCCGGATCGGCCTTGGTGACATCGCCCTTGTAGGCGGGGGAAGCTGATGCGGTCAGCTCGTCCTGCCCGTCCTTGAATGTGATGACGTGATTGCGTGGATAGTCATTGTAGGTGAAGGCAACCGCACCCTTCTCCCATGTGAGCTTGATGCGATGTTCAGCCATTATGGGTTTTCCTCACGCGACTTTCAGCGCCTGATCGAGGTCATCGCAAAGATCGTCGGCGTCTTCCAGGCCCACGGAAATCCGCAAAGTTCCGGAATTGATCCCCAACGCCGCGCGCGCTTCAGGCGTCAGTTTTTGGTGCGTGGTGGTTTCCGGATGGGTCAAAAGCGTTTTGGAATCGCCCAGATTGTTGGAGATGTCGATCAACTTCAGCGCATTGGCGAACTTGAATGCCGCCTTCTTGCCGCCCGCCACATCGAAAGTCACCACGCCGCCGCCGCCATCCATCTGCGCGCGCGCGAGATTGTGCTGTGGGTGATCGGGGCGGAAGGGATAGAGCACACGCGTCACCTTCTTGTGCCCGGCCAGGAAGTCGGCAACCTTCAGCGCATTCTCGCAATGTTGCTTCATGCGCACGTCCAGCGTTTCCAGGCTTTTGAGATGCAGCCAGGCATTGAAGGGACTGATGCTGGGGCCGGTATTGCGCAGGAACACCTGCAAATGGTCGTTGAGGAAATCCTCCTTGCAATGGATCATCCCGCCAAGCGCCCGGCCCTGGCCATCGATATATTTGGTGGAGGAATGGATCACGATATGGGCGCCGAACTCCATCGGCCGCTGGAGCGCCGGCGTCGCAAAGGCATTGTCCACCGCCAGGCGCACTCCATGCGCGTCGGCGATTTTGGCAACCGCCGCGATGTCGACGAGCGACAGGGTCGGGTTGGAAGGGGTCTCCAGGAACAAAAGCCTGGTTCGAGGGTTCATCGCCTTTTCCCAGGCGCCGGTGTCCTCGCCGTCCACCAGGCTGTAGCCGATCCCGAAGCGCGGCAGGATCTGTTCCACCACGTGCAGGCATGAGCCGAACATGGCCTTGGCCGCCACGATATGGTCGCCGGTCTTCAGCGACGACAGCAGCACCGCGGACACAGCCGCCATGCCTGTGGCGGTAGCTCGCCCCACCGGCGCGCCTTCCAGAAGCGCCATGCGCTCCTCGAACATCGAGACCGTCGGGTTGCCGAAGCGGGAATATTGATAGCCGCCGATTTCACCCTTGAAGCGGGCTTCCGCTTCTTCGGCCGCCTCATAGGCATAGCCGGAGGTGAGAAAAAGCCCCTCCGACGTTTCTTGGAAGGGTGAGCGCATCTGGCCACCCCGGACCGCCAGGGTACGCTTCCTCCATTTGCCAGGTCTTTTGTTCGTGCCCATTAACGCCTTGTCCTTTAAGGGGGTTTTTGTCGCGCGGTTGCCGGCCTCCGGTCAAGAACATAAGCTTCATACGGGATTCGCAAAGCGCAGATAACCGGGCTGATGAAACGGCTTTTCCTGCTTCGCCATGCCAAAGCCCAGCCGGCCGATGGCGGATGTGAGGATTTCGACCGCACACTGATGCTGAGCGGCATGCAGGATGCGGCCGGCATGGCCCGTTACCTGCGCAAGGGCGGCTACCGGGCCGAACTGATCTTCTGTTCGCCTTCGGCGCGCACCAGCCAGACCGCGGAGCTTGTGCTGCAGGAACTCGCCAGCGAGATCGAGTATCGCGACAATCTCTATCTGGCCGAACCGGCGAAAATCCTCGCAGCGGTGCGTGGTGCTCCCGCGCAGGTCTCCAACCTGATGGTGGTGGGTCACAATCCGGGTCTTGAAGCTGTCGCCACTGTGCTGGCGCGCGAGCCGGTTCGGCGCAAGGAACGAGCGCGGCATGAAGCGCTGGAAGAGAAGTTCCCTACCTGTGCGCTGGCGATCCTGGATTTCGATGTTGGACGCTGGCGCGATATCGCACAAGGCGGCGGCAAACTGGTTGATTTCGTGCGGCCAAAAGATTTGTAATCCTGGAGAGGGATTGCGCATAAAACCGCGGATATGCGCGGATCAACGACGCGCCGGTCGGCCGATGCCTAAGCATTGAATTAAAACGGCAGCCTACACCCAACCAGTCATTCGGCTTTGTACGTCAGCATCGGCCATATGGATCAGGACCCCCAGATCGAAAAAGTCCTCAGGTGCCGCAAGTGCTTCCGCCACGGCGTTGCCACCTGGGAGGAAAACCACAACGGCCATCGCGCCCTCGTGGCCCTGTCGGACGGCTTTCATCGGCGGATTCGCACGCCCCTAAGCCTGCCGCCGGAAATTGTCTGCGATTGCGGGACGGCCCAGCCGGACTACAACTGAACAGGCGGATCAAGACTGCGTCGTGCGGGCCTGCTTGCGGGTAACCAGCCGCTTCCAGCCAAAGCCTATTTCCGGCGTCAGCTCGCCCATCAGTCTGGTGGTGCGCGTGGCAACGCGGCGGCCGCCCATCGCCTCATAGAAGAAGCAAGCATTGTTGCGGGCATGGGCCCAGATCAGGCAGGAGCGCATGCGCCGCGCCTTCAAGGCCTCGAAAGCGCCGGCCAGCAATGCCCGGCCCGTGCCGCGCCCGAAGAAGGCGGGGTCGACATAGAGGGTAAAGACTTCGCCCTCGAAGCCGGCACCCCCGTCGCGCGCCGTGCCCAGGCTGCACAGTCCGATGACCCCGTGCCCCGGGTCTTCCGCAACCAGCACCGCGCCGGAATTGCGCTCCGCATTCTTGATGGTGGTGAGCCAGCGCGCGGTGTGCCCCTTGTGCGACATGGCGGCGAGCAGCGCATTGGAAATCACGCCGGCGTAAGTGTCCTGCCAGGATTCAATATAGATGCGCGCGAGGTCCGCGGCATCTTGAGGCCGCGCCGTGCGAACACTCAGCGCGAGTTCGTCCATGGCTTCGAGGGTGGGGCAATCCGCCCGACCCCGCAAGAGTCATTTCGCCGCAAACGCAAAAAATTGTGTCTTGATATTTCAGTCTTAGCCCAACACCGGCTTTTCCTGGACGCGCGCGAAGAACTTCGCGCTCTGTTCGCCGCCCTGGCCGTAATGCTTTCCGCTCGACCAGTCGGCGATCTGGGACATATGCGCGGCGATATCGTCGGCACTCGCACCATGGCCGAGATTGACGCCGTCGGTCTCCACGATCTGGGCGGCGGCGAACACGCCGGCCGCGGCGGTCAGGATCATGCCGGTGGGCGCCTCCTCGCTGGCTAGATACGCCATGGCGGGAGAGACGAATTCGGGCTTGAGCATTTCAAGCACCGCCGGCGGCATCAGGGCTTCGGTCATGCGGGTGGCTGCGACCGGACATAGCGCATTGACCTTGATGTTGTCCTTGGCGCCTTCCAGCTTCAGCGAATTCATGAAGCCCACCAGCGAGAGTTTGGCGGCGCCGTAATTGGTCTGGCCGAAATTGCCATAAAGTCCTGTGGACGAGGTGGTGACGACGATGCGGCCATAAGACTGGTTCTTCATGATGTCCCACACCGCCTTGGCCGGCTTGACCGAGCCCATCAGGTGCACGTTGATCACAGCCTCGAAATCCTTCAGCTCCATCTTGCCGAAGCTCTTGTCGCGCAGGATGCCGGCATTGGCGATCAACACGTCGATGCGGCCCCATTTGTCCATCGTCTGCTTGATCAGATGTGCCACGCCGGCATCGTCGCTGACCGATGCGCCATTGGCGACTGCATCGCCGCCCGCAGCCGTGACTTCGGCCACCACTTTCTCGGAAGCCGCAGAATTGCCGCCGGACCCGTCCAGCGATCCGCCCAGGTCATTGACCACCACCTTGGCGCCGAGCTTGGCCAGATAAAGCGCATGCGCCCGGCCCAGGCCGCCGCCGGCACCTGTTACAATTGCGACTCTGTTGGCGAAATTGATGGCCATGCGTGTCCTCCGCCTGTTCTGGGCGGTCAGGATGGCGTGGGCACGCTTTGCGGGTCAAGGCGGCGGCCGAGCCGGCTTCTCAAGGCTGCGGCGGCAGGCAGTTCGATGAATTCCGCCAGCAGGCCGCCCCACAGGATGCAGATCGTGACAAGGCAGGTCGGCTCCAGCCACCAGATCAGGCTGGAGAAACGCGTGCCCAGCACGATCGCGTCTGGCGCGGGATAAAGCCTCTGCTCGAAAAAGCGGATGGCCAGCAGCCAGGCGGTTTGGCCCAGATAGACGGCATAGGACCATTCTCCCAGGACTTGCGGCAGGCGCATCTGAAACAGCCGCGCGACCAGGCCACGGTCGAAGGCCAGTGCAAAGACCAGCATCATCAAGGGCAACACGGTGAAGATGTCCATGCGGGTGTGCGACCAGCCCGTATTCATCACCACATAGGCGAGCAGCGACAGGATCGCGATCTGCAGGCACGAATGCACCCATTCCGGCACACGGTCGCGCGGCTTCAACCGCCGGAACAGCACCGCCATGCCCACGCCGATGGCGAAATCGGAAAGGCCGCGCAACACGCCATTGTGATAGGTAATGTCGAGCCCGTGTTTGGACGTGAAGAGAAGTGCCAGAAGGCCGGCCAGGCCCGCGGCGATCAGGGCAAAGCCGCGCCAGAGCCTGCCCTCCGCCAGCCAAAGAAATAGTGGAAACACCAGACAGAGCGCGAATTCCACGCTGACAAACCAGGACACGCCGTTCCAGGTCAGCGTGTTCATAGTGTTCCAGGCATGGACCAGGAACAGGGTGAGCCAGAATCCCTTGATGCTGACATCCTGGTGGAATTTTGCATCGAAAATCGAGAGATAGCCGCCTTGGGCCGCCAGCGCCCGCAAGGCTATTACGATTGCGACGAGCAAAAGCAGCATAAACAGATGCAAGGGATAAAGCCGTATCAGCCGGGCGCGCAGGAAGCTGAAATAGCCGGTCCGCGTGAATAGCTGCTTGAGCTTCGTCCAATAGGCGTAAGTGAGAATGAAGCCCGACAGGACGAAGAAGAACTCCACCCACAGATAGCCGCGGGTGGCCAGAAGATCCAACGGACGAAAATGGCTGTAGTGATGTCCCTCGCTGAAATGGAACATCACCACCATCAGCGGCGGAAAGGCCCGCGCCCCGGCCAGAGCCGCTATCTTGCCTGACGATTTCGTCCCTGTGCTGGCCGGTTTTCCGGTCACAATACTCTCCCCCCAGCAGACTCTATCCTCCGCCTCTCCTTCTGTCATGTCGCTGCCCGCCTTTAAAGCAGGTGGAAATCGTGTAGCGTGGCGCTCGCGCATTTCGCTGGGGGCCGGGACTGTTGCCGCATCTGCAATCGGCGCTTGGCATCTGCGCCATCATTGCCACCGCCTGGGCACTGTCCGAGGACCGGCGCGCTTTCAGCTGGCGCATGGTGGCGGGAACGCTGCTCTTGCAAATGGCCGTCGCGCTCTCGCTGCTGAAGCTTCCCGTGCTTCGCGATGCCTTGTTTCGTCTCAATGGGGTGGTGGGCGCGCTCACCCAGGCCACGGGTGCGGGGACCAGTTTCATCTTCGGCTATATGGGCGGCGGACCCGCGCCCTTCACCGTCACCCATCCCGCCAACATAATCAATCTGGCTTTCTCCATCCTTCCGCTGGTGATGGTGATCAGTGCGCTTTCGGCGATCCTGTGGCACTGGCGCATCCTGCCCGCTGTCGTGCACGGCCTGGCGGTTGTCTTGAAGCGCACGCTGGGGCTGGGCGGTGCGGTGGGACTGAGCGCGGCCGCCACAGTCTTTCTGGGCAATATCGAGGGACTGCTGGTGATCCGCCCCTATCTGGTCCGGCTGACGCGCACCGAGCTTTTCGTGCTGATGACGGTGGGGCTTTCCGTGATCGCGGGCACCGTGTTCGTGCTTTATGCCACAATCCTCAAGCCGGTGTTGCCGGGCGCGCTGGGTCATCTTCTGGTCGCTTCCTTGATGTCGCTGCCGGCCGGCGTGCTGATGGCGCGGTTGATGGTGCCCGGGCCGGCAGAAACCGATCTCGCAGAGCAGCAGGAAGGCGTGCATTACCGCTCGACCATGGATGCGATGGCGCAGGGGACCGAGGATGGCCTGAAGATCTATCTCCAGATCCTGGCCATGTTGATTGTCACCACCTCGCTGATGGCGCTGACCAATGTGCTGCTGGCGCAATTGCCGGCGCTGGGTGGAGCGCCGCTGACGCTGGAACGAATGCTGGGCTGGCTGTTTGCCCCCTTTGTGTGGCTCCTGGGCGTGCCATGGCAGGAGGCGCCAGCCGCAGGCTCGTTGATGGGCATCAAGGCGACGCTCACGGAACTTGTGGCATATCTGAGGCTCGCGGCCATGCCTGGCGGGACGCTGGATCCCCGCAGCACCCAAATCATGGTTTACGCCATGTGCGGTTTTGCCAATTTTGCCAGTGTGGGCATCCAGATCGCGGGCATGAGCGCGCTGATCCCCGAGCGGCGTGACGAAGTTGTGTCGCTGGCGCTCAAGGCGCTGGTGGCCGGTACCTTGGCCAGCGGACTTTCCGGCGCCATGGTCGGGTTGCTGCCCGTTTGAGCGGGGCATAAAATCGGCGGGATGGCCGAATTCTGGATCCCGGACGAATCCTCGGGCGAGATCATCGCCGTGCCCCAGCTGGAAGCGGCTGCCGTGCGCGACGCGGTTGCATGCTGGCAGCGCCTGAAGGGCACGCGGCCATTTCCCGAGGCACCCGACGAAGTGATGGCGCCGGTGACCGCCAACATCATCCTGGTCAAGGTTCTGGGCGATGGCGAGGACTACGAGTATTTGCGCGTTGGCGAGGCGCTGGTGGCAGGCTTCGGACTGGATTTTTCCGGACAATGCCTGAGTGAAATCGAGCAGACCAACCCGCGCTTCGGCATCGGCCTGCGCATGCTGTATGAAATGGTGCGCGCAAGCGGCGAGCCGCTCTGCTATCGCGGCTGGGCCGGCCAGGATATGCCCGGCGCTAAATTCGTCTATTATGAAAGCGCGGTATTGCCCTTCGGCAGGGATACCCGCGTGGATCACATTCTGGTGATCAGCATGCTGGTGCTGCGCAGCGATTCCCGCCCCGGAGCGGCGGACAGTCTCAGGATGTGATGTGCGCTGGCTTGCCGTGTGTTCCCTCTTGCTGCTGACAGGCTGCGCTCCCACTTTTGGTCCGCCGCCAAGCAGCGGTGCGATCCCAGTGCTTGCCGAGGATTCCTTCGTCGCGCGTGATGGCACAAGGCTGCCGTTGCGCCGCTGGGAGGCCCAAGGCGAGCTGCGCGCGGTGATCGTGGCGCTGCATGGCATGAGCGACTATTCCGCCGCTTTCGACATGCCGGGCCGGTATTGGGCTAAACTCGGCATTACGACGCTGGCCTATGACCAGCGGGGATTTGGCCGCAGCGACAATCCCGGCATTTGGGCCGGTGCCGATATCATGCGCGCCGACCTGGAGGATGCTGTGGCCGCTGCCCACGCGCGCTATCCAGGCGTGCCGGTGTTTGCGCTGGGCGAAAGCATGGGCGGGGGAGTCCTTCTGACGGCGCTTGCCTCTGACGCGCCAACACTGAAAGTCGACGGCGTGATCCTTGTAGCGCCGGCGGTGTGGTCACGGCTCGACATGCCTTTGTCGTATCGCGCGGCCTTGTTTCTGGGCGCGCATCTTGTGCCGGGCATGATTCTCTCCAACAGCGCCGCCAGTCATGTGGTCACCATTGTTCCCTCCGATAATGTGCCGATGCTGCGGGCGCTGGGCCGCGACCCTCTGTTCCAAAAACAGACCCGCATCGGCGCGATTTACGGCCTGGTCAATCTGATGGATGAGGCGCGCACGGCGCCAGACAAGGTCACGGCGACCCCGCCGCTCCTGTTCCTGTATGGAGCAAACGACCAGATCATTCCCGCCAAGCCGACGGAGGCAGTGACCGCGGCGCTGAAGGCAAAGCGGGCGGTTCCATTGACGGTGAAGCGCTATGAACATGGCTATCACATGCTGCTGCGCGATCTTGAGGGTGATGCCGTGGACCAGGACGTGGCGGATTGGATATTTACGCAACTGAAGGCCAGCCAACAGTGACTCCGGCTTTGCGCGCGGTGCAAGGATGGCGATATGCTTGCCAAAGGGGGCATTCCGCCTCTCCCTTTTTCTGGGCTTGAGAATGCCGGACATCTGGCCTTCATTCGACTGGGCCGATCCTCTCTTGCTGGATGCCTCGCTGCGTGAGGACGAAAAGCTTGTGCAGGCGAGCGCCAGGGGCTTTGCGCAAGACCGGCTGATGCCGCTGGTGCGCGACATGCACCGCCACGAAAAATTCGATCCCGCGCTGCTCGCCGAGATGGGATCTCTGGGTCTTTTGGGCAGCATGATCCCCGAATTCGGCGGCATTTCGCCCGTGGCCTATGGCCTGATCGCACGGGAGCTGGAGAAGGTGGACTCCGCCTTTCGCTCGTCGCTGTCGGTGCAATCCAGCCTGGTGATGCACCCGATCCATGTATTCGGGAGCAAGGCGCAAAAGGAGAAATATCTTCCCAAACTGGCAAAAGGCGAATGGATCGGCGCCTTCGGTCTGACGGAGCCGGGCGCTGGATCCGATCCGGGCTCGATGCAGGCGCGGGCGCGAAAGACCGTCGGCGGCTATGTCCTGTCAGGCACCAAGACCTGGATCACCCATGCGCCGGTCGCTCATGTGTTCGTGGTCTGGGCGAAGCTGGAAGAACGTATCCACGGATTCATCCTCGAGCGTGGCGACAAGGGTCTTTCTACGCCCAAGATCGAAGGAAAATTCTCGCTGCGCGCCAGTGCGACCGGCGAGATCGCGATGGAGGATGTCGCCATCCCAGAGGGCCGGTTGCTAGCGGATGCGCGCGGGTTGAAAGCGCCGTTCGACTGCCTCAATCATGCGCGCTTTGGCATCGCCTGGGGCGCGATGGGGGCGGCAGAATTCTGCTGGCATGCGGCGCGGGCCTATGGCCTGGAACGCCGGCAGTTCGGGCGGCCGCTTGCCGCCAACCAGCTGTATCAGAAGAAGCTGGCCGACATGCAGACCGAAATCGCCCTGGGCCTTGCCGCGTGTCTCCAGGCCGGCCGGTTGATGGAGGGCGGAAAGCTGGCTGCAGAAGCAATAAGCCTTCTCAAGCGCAACAATGCCGGCAAGGCGCTGGATATCGCCAGGAAAGCGCGAGACATGCTTGGCGCCAATGGCGTGGCCGACGACTACCATGTCATGCGCCATATGCTGAACCTGGAAGCCGTCAATACCTATGAGGGCACCCACGACATTCACGCCCTGGTCCTGGGGCGGGCGCAGACAGGTATTTCCGCCTTTTAAAAAGTGGTCGTTGCAGGCATAAACGCCGGTGTCTCCAATCGCCCGCCAAGAGGCAGTTTCAATGGGTCTGGCTTCTCCCCGCGTCGTCAACATCAAGGACTTGCGCCGCCTGGCGCGCGCAAGACTGCCCGATGCCGTGTTCGACTATCTGGATGGCGCCGCCGACGACGAGGTGACGCTCAGGGACAGCGAAAAGGCGTTCAGGGAAGTCGTGTTCAAGCCGCATTTCGCCGTGGCCACGCCGGCTTGCGATCTCGGCATCACGGTCCTGGGCCACAAGTTGGATGTGCCATTCATGCTGGGTCCGATCGGCTATTCGCGGCTGATGCATCCGCGCGGCGAACTGGCGGCGTCGGCCGCAGCCGGGCGGCACGGCACCGCCTATATTCTCTCGACCTTGTCCGGCCACCGCATGGAAGACGTGAAGGCTCAGTCGGCGGGCCCCACTTTCTACCAGCTCTATCTGGCGGGCGGCCGCGGTGCCGCGGAAGGTGCCATCGCCCGCGCTACGGCCGCCGGCTATGCGGGCCTGTTCGTCACCATCGACACGCCGGTCAGTGGCAATCGCGAGCGCGATGCCCGTAATGGCATGAAGGAGCTGATGGGCGCAAATCCCTTCAAGAAGCTCAAATACCTTCCCGACATCCTGGCGCATCCGCGCTGGCTGGCGGCCTTCGTAGCCGATGGCATGGTCCGGCCTTTTCCCAATGTCGTTCTACCGGGATCGGGGCCCCTGGCCGCGATCGATGTGGCATCGGCGCTGGAATCCGCACAGGTGTCCTGGTCCGATCTCAAATGGATCCGCGAGTTGTGGGACGGCCCCATTGTGATGAAGGGCGTCATCACGGCGGACGACGCCAGGCGTTCGGTGGATCACGGCGCGCAGGGGATCGTGGTCTCCACCCATGCCGGCCGCCAGCTCGATGGCGTTGCGGGTTCGTTGCGGACGCTTCCGGGCATTCTGGAAGCCGTGGGTGACAAGACCGAAGTGATTTTCGATGGCGGCATCCGGCGCGGCGCCGATGTCGTCAAGGCCATCGCCATGGGAGCAAAAGCGGTGCTGCTGGGGCGCGGCTATGCCTATGGCATGGCGGCGGCGGGTGATGCCGGCATCGAACGCGCCATCGAAATCTTCCGCGCCGACATCGTGCGCACGCTCAAATTGCTGGGTTGCACCAGCATTTCGCAGCTCGAGCCGTCGTATATTGCTTTGCGGCCCGGATTCAGAGTCGACTAGATCTTAAACCGGCAGATCCAGCCCATATCGTCGCAGAAATACATGGTATCGCCCACTGGCTTGGCGCCGTGGATTACGGGCGAGTCGTCGGGCAGCTGGATCTTTTCGAAGATATTCCCTGTCGCCACGTCATGATGAAAGAAGGCATTGAGGTTGGAGTCCGATGACCAGATGGTCTTGTGGTCCTTGCCCCAGCCCATGCCATGGGTGCGATTGCCCGGCACCGGCCAGGTGGTCTTCACTTTCCAGCTCTTCTGGTTGATCCAGAAAATCTGGCGCGCCGGCGGGCAGGCGTAGATCAGGTAATCGCCATCCACCAGGATGGCATGCGCGCCGGTGCCGCCTGAGCCTTCCTCGGTGTTCAGCGGCAATTGTCCCGGCGGCAGGCCCTTGCCGGTATTGTTGCCTACATTGCCGGTCATGGCGGGGCCGATGCCGCGCGGCTTGTCGGGCCAGGCTGGCTTGAGCGGGCTCGACCGCGCCTTGGGATCGTCTTCGCGTTCATAGATGCGGCCCGCACCCGGCGTCACATATTTGGCGATGGTCTTGCCGTGCAGGTCGCAATGCACGATCAGCGAATTGTGGGTCGAGGTGATCCACATCGTGTCACCGTCCTGCACCAGCCCGCTCGGTCCTACCACATCGGCCTGGAATTCCTTCACCGTTGAACCGTCCTTGAGGTTGAACAGCGTGATCCAGTGCTCGGCGCCCTGGTCCACCACCCACATCTGGCCGGGATCGTCGGTCAGTGCCAGGCCATTGGGCTGGCCATGCTTGGTCTTGTACAGGATCTCGATCTTGTTGGCGGCGCGCGTCTTGATCGAACCATAGCCGGGTAGACAGGCGGGATGGGCGACTTGAGCCAATGCCGGCACGGCCGCAGCCGGCGCGGCGGCCGCGGCGGCAAGAAAGTCTCTGCGTTTCATTACGGACTTCCCTTTCAGGCCATCTCGATCTTGAAGATCCAGCCATGGGTCGGGCTGTCGTAATTGGGCCAACCGGGATGGATGCCCGCGTCGCAGCTGATCAGCGTACCGTTGTGGAATTCCAGGCCATGCGGATCGCTGGAGCCGGGCACGAAGTCATAGGTCGCCATCACCGCGCCGGTCTTGCCGTCATATTTGACCAGCCCGGGCCTGCCTTCCTTGTAGCTCTTGGAGTCGTTGCCGGTGACCTGCCAGATATTGCCCTCGGCATCGAAGGTCATGTCGTGCCAGCGCGGCTTGTCGGCCGGCGCGTAGATCGGGATCGCCGCTTCGGGTGTCCAGGTCTTGGGATCGACGCGCAGAAGCAGGCGTGGACGGTTGGCCACGATCCACAGCTTGCCATTATGCCATTGGGCGCCGTGGCTGCCGCCGCCATCCTGTCCGGGCAGGCCGAGCGGAATCTGACGGTGGCTGATCTCCTTGGAGTTCATGTCCACCTGGAAAACGCCTTCCGGGGCCTGATTGGCCATCATCCACACGCAGCCGTCGCCATAGGCCATGCCCGATGTGTTGCGGGAATTGGTCGTCACCGTCTTGAGCAGCTTGCCATTCCAATCGACCAGCCATGCGGCTTCGTGCAGATCGGCAGGCTCGGGCAGGTGATAATCTTGCATCGCGTGCGGGCCGGAGACTTTCTGCTGGCCGATCCAAAGCCCCTCGGGCGCAATCGCCAGTGCATTGGCGAAGCCGGGCGGGGCCTGGAACAGCTTGGTGGTCTTGACCATGCCATGCGGGATGTCGGGCTTGGCCGGAGCAGCGGCAGCTTTTTTGGCTTCGGCTTTCATGGCCTGCGCATGGGCAGCCGTTGCGGCGGCCGCAGCCAGGGTTCCCGTTACGAATGCGCGTTTGTTGAGCATGGTCGTTTCTCCCGGTGGCGCGCTGTTTTTAGGCGCATTGTTTTCTGGCGCGGGATGCTGGTCCAAAAAACCGGGACTGCAAAGGGGCTAAACGTGCTGCGTTAGCGAGATTTGTGGATGTTGCGCCTCGCTACCAGCCCTTGTCGCCGAAATGCGCCTGGTAGAGCGGCCCTGCCTCCGCCTTGATCTCAGCGCCCAGCCGAAGGCCCAGCGCACGGGCGGTGGCCATCCCGTCACTGCCAATTGGCACTGCCTCGCGCCGCCGCCAGCAGCGCCGGCCATCAGGGGTCAGCACTTCACCCAAGAAGAACATTTGGCCGTCGCTGATAACGGCTTGAGCCGCAATCGGCGTGCGGCAGGAGCCGTCCAGTGCTTCCAGGAATGCGCGCTCGGCCATGGTCGTGATGGCATGTTGGGCAATGTTGAGGGGCAAAAGCAGCGCCAGAGTCTTATCGTCATCGGCGCGGGCGGTGATAGCCAGCGCGCCCTGTCCGGGCGCCGGCGGCATCTGTTCGCTGTCCACCAGCGAGGCCGCGTGTCTTTCCAGTCCCAGCCGCTTCAGGCCGGCCAGCGCCAGATAGGTGGCGTCAAAATCGCCGCTTTCGATCTTGGCCAGCCGCGTCTCCACCCGGCCGCGCAGCATTTCCACTTTCAGGTCGGGTCTCAGGTGAAGGGTCTGAGCCTGGCGGCGCAAGCTTGCGGTGCCAACCGTTGCGCGTATTGGCAGTTCCATCAGCGATTTCGCGCGGATCGCAATGAAAGCATCGCGCTGGTCCTCGCGCGCCGGAACACAGGCGAGCACGATTCCTGCCGGCATGCGCGTGGGCAGGTCCTTCATGGAATGGATGGCGGCGTCGATGCGGCCGGCCAGCAGCGCCTCATCCAATTCCTTGGTGAACAGGCCCTTGCCGCCGGCGTCCTGCAGGCGGCCCTGAATGCGATCGCCGCTGGTCACGAAGGTTTCGATGGGAAATTCGGATATCTCCGCGCCCATGTGTCCCGCGAGCATCGCGGCAACCTGGCGCGATTGCGCCAGCGCCAGCGGCGAACCACGCGAACCCAGCCTCAGGCTCATGGCCATTCCGCAATTGGCGGCATGGAAGACAGTATGCTCTCCACATTGCCGCCCGTGCGCAGGCCGAAATGGGTGCCGCGGTCATAAAGCAGATTGAACTCCACATAGCGGCCGCGCCACTTGGCCTGTTCGTGGCGTTCCTCCGGTGTCCAGCTTTCGCCCATGCGGCGGTGGATGATTTTGGGCTGAATGTCCAGAAAGGCCTCGCCGACTGCCTTGGTGAAAGCGAAGTCGCGTTCCCAGTCGCCGCTGTCGTGATGGTCGAAGAAGATGCCGCCCACGCCGCGCGGCTCGCGCCGATGCGGCAACCAGAAATAGGTGTCGGCCCATTGCTTGTATTTGGGGAACCAGTCTTTGTTGAAACCGTCACAGGCCTGCTTCAGACGTGCGTGGAAATCCACCGTGTCGGGATGGCGAGGGCTACGGGCCAAGTCGAGCGTGGGATTGAGATCCGCGCCGCCGCCGAACCAGCTTTCGGTGGTGACGATCATGCGCGTGTTCATGTGCACTGCCGGCACGCGGGGGTTGCGCATATGGGCGATCAGGCTGATGCCACTGGCCCAGAAGCGGGGATTGTCACCAGCGCCCTTTACCTGCTTGGCGAATTCCGGCGAAAAGGCGCCGAAGACTGTCGAGGTGTGCACGCCAACTTTTTCGAACAACCGGCCGCGCATCATGCCCATTACGCCGCCGCCTTCATCGTCGCCGCGCGACCAGGGCGTTTTTTCGAACCGGCCGGGGGCGCCGGGATAAAGCCGCTCGGACGCTTCGTCCTCCAACGCCTCGAAGGCCGCCACGATGCGGTCGCGCAAGGATTCGAACCATGCGCGGGCCTGCGCTTTGCGGTTGTCGAGATCGGTCATGGTGCGGGCTTTTAGCCGGTTGGCACCGGTCACGCCATTGTCTTTGAAGTCGCGCCCGGCCATCATCGCGCCAGAAAAAGCTGGATTAAACAGCGTTGGGTGGAGGGATCGTGCAGGGCAAATATATACGCGTCACCGCGATCCTGCTGACGGGCCTTTTGTCTGGAGCGGCCTGGGGGGTGGACCAGCCGGGACAGAATTTCCTGCTCAAGCCTTCGGATCTGCCGCTGCCCCATGCAACGCCGGCGGTCGCCAACAACGATACCGACATCCCGCGCCCTGCCGGTGTGATGCCGCAGGCGCCGAAGGGGTTCAAGGTTTCGATCTTCGCCGACCATCTTGCCAATGCGCGCGGTCTTCTGACGGCGCCCAATGGGGATGTGTTTCTCGCCGAACGCACCGCCGGAAAGATCACCCTGCTGCGCGACAGCAAGGGCACCGGCCAGGCCGACCAGCGCTTCACCTTCATCAGCGGGCTGAGCAGGCCGCAAGGCATGGCGCTGAAGGACGGTTATATCTATTTCAGCGATCAGATCGCGGTATGGCGCGTGCCCTACAAGCCCGGCCAGACCGTGGCGGGAAAGCCGGAGCGCCTCACCATCGCGTCCGATTTGCGGAATTCCGGCATGCACGCCACCCGCGATCTCGCCATTGCGCCCGACGGGACTGTGTTCGTGGAAATGGGCAGTCATGACAATGTCTCGGAATATCAGCCCGGCGCCAAAGTGTTCAAAGTCGATGCCAAGGGCAACCTGGTGGAATATGCCAGCGGCATCCGCAATCCTGTCGGCATCGCCTTCTATCCGGGCACCGGCGACCTCTTCGTGGCCGTCAACGAACGCGATGGTCTGGGCGATAACCTGCCGCCCGACTATTTCACCTATGTGAAGCCCGGCGGCTTTTACGGCTATCCCTGGAGCTATACCGGCAAGTTTCCCGACCCGGACCTGGGGAGCAAGCGCCCCGACATGGTTGCCAAGGCGATCACGCCGGACGTGTTGTTCCCGGCCCACAGCGCGCCCACGGGTCTGGTTTTCTATACCGGCGACAATTTTCCGGCCGAATATAAGGGCGATGGCTTTGTCTCGCTGCACGGCTCCTGGAACACGGCAGAGCCGCACGGCTACAAGGTGGTGCGCATCCCGATGAAGAACGGACGCGCGGCAGGCGGCTACCAGAATTTCCTCACCGGCTTCTGGGACGGCAAAAGCGGGAATCCGCCGCAAGTCTGGGGACGGCCGGTCGGGCTTGCAATCGCAAAGGATGGCAGCCTGCTGGTGGCCGATGACGTGGGCCAGACGGTGTGGAAAGTCACTTATACGGGGAAGAAATGATGCAGCGTCCGGATCGTCGTGGCGTGATCGGCGCGGGCCTTGCGCTGGCAGCAGGGCCGGCCGTGGCCAAGGATGCCCGGGTCATTTTCGCGCTGCCTGACGGTGCGACCGACTGTCACCATCACATCTATGATCCGCGCTTCTCCTACAATCCCAATGCGGTTCTGAAACCGCCATACGCCACCGTCAGCGATTACCGCGTACTTCAGAAGAAACTCGGGACCAGCCGCAATGTGATGGTTCAGCCTTCGACCTACGGTACCGACAATGCTTGCGTGCTCGATGTGCTGGCGCAACTGGGCGAAAATTGCCGCGCGGTCTGCGTTGTCAATTCCAAGGTCAGCGATGACGAATTGAAGATGCTCAATGCCGCCGGGGTGCGCGGCGTCCGTGTGCAGTTCGGGCTCGGCAATCCGGTGGGGGCCGACGAGGTGATGCCGCTGGCCAAGCGCATCGCCGCCATGGGCTGGCATATCCAGTGCAACATGCCGGCTGACCAGCTGGTCGAAATGACCCCTATGTTGCTCAACCTGCCCGTGCCGGTGATCATCGATCACCTTGGCCGGGCGGTCGATGACAAGGCCCCGCAATATCTGGCCTTGCGCAAGCTGCTGGATTCCGGCCACGGCTGGGTGAAGCTGTCGGGCGCTTATCTTTATGGTGGAGGCGCGCCGCCCAACTATGCCGGCGCAAGCCTTGCGGCGAAGGGCTATCTCAAGGCCGCGCCGGAACGTTGTGTCTGGGGCAGCGACTGGCCGCACCCCGATGCCACCAAGAAGCTCAATCCCGTGGCCATGCCCGATGATGTGGTTCTGCTCAATCTGCTGGCCCAGTGGGCGCCGGACGCGAAATTGCGGCACCGGATTCTGGTGGAAAATCCGGAAAAGTTTTATGGTTTTGATCCTGCAAGGCGGCCCAAGGCGAATTAGCGCGAGCCTGGCGCTTTAAAAACGCGCGCGAGAACAGGCAGGACTTGAATGCGTGATGTTCTTCTTGCCGCGGCGAGTGCCGCACTTCTTGCTTGTGCATCCGCGGCGGCAGCCGACGCGCAATTGACTACCGGCGTTTACACCGGCGAGCGAGTGATGCTCCAGCCGGTGCAGTTTTATGACTGGGGCGGCCGCCATTACTGCTGGTATGTCGATGGCTGGCATGGTCCCGGCTGGTACTTGTGCGGTTTTCGCTTCCGCGAAGGTTTCGGCTGGGGTGGTGGATATGGCTGGCATGGCTGGGGCGGCGGCTTTCGCAATGGTTATCGTGGCGGCTATCGCGAGGGCGCAGGATTCCGTGGCGATGGCCATGGCAACGGCCATGGCGGTGACCATGGCGGCGTCGGCCGCGGTGGCGGCGGGCATGGCGGTGGCGGCCACGGCGGTGGCGGCCATGGCGGCGGCCACGGCGGTGGCCATGGCGGCGGCCATCGTTAGGCGCTGAGCATCGCCTCATAGGCCGCTTCGATGTTTCGCCGGAAGCGGTCGCTGTCATAAAGCGGCATTGTCAGGCGATTGCGTGCCAGCTTCTCTCGCGTCGCCTTGAGCAGCGACGGATTGCCGGCGAGTTCCAGCGCAAGCTGCTCATAATCTTCAAGACGTTGCGTTATCAATTCCGGCAGGCCTACCGCCTTCAACAGGCTTGCGGCAACGCGGCCGGGAAACGCCTTTCCGTAGCAGGTGAGGACCGGCAGTCCAGCCCACAGCGCATCGCTGCACGTGGTATGGGCATTGTATGGCAGGGTGTCGAGAAACAGGTCGGCCAGCTGGTGGCGGGCCAAATGCCGGTCGGGCCAAAGTTTGGGCGCGAATATCAACCGCTGCGGATCGATGCCGCGGGCACTCGCTTCCTTGCGCAGATTGGATGCGTTGGCACCCTCCAGCAGCCACACCACGCCATTGCCGATCTTGCCCAGCAGTCGCATCCAGACGTCGAAGACGGCTGCGGTGATTTTCCAGCCATTGTTGAAGCAGCAAAAGACAAAGGCATCGTCCGGCAGGCCGGCCTCGGCCCGCCTTGGCGGCGGCGGCACGATGCGGGTCGCGTCATTGGCCTGATAGCAGTCGGGCAGATGGACGATTTTTTCCCGGAAAAAGAGCTGCTGGTCGGCCGGCAGTACGGTTGCATCGGCCAGGACATAGTCGATGAAATCCGCCCCGACGGTGCCGGGATAGACGAGATAGTTCACTTGAACCGGGGCAGGCCGGTAGGCAAAGATGCCGGTTCGCGCCCCGGCGGTGTGGCCGTTCAAGTCCACGGCGATGTCTATTTCGTGCGCTTTCAGAAGCCCGGCCACCTCCGCGTCACTTTTGCCGCGCACATCCTCGAAATGGTCGAAGGATTGCCGGATTCGGGCGCGCATCTCGCTCTTGTCGTCCGGCCCGAAGGCGATGCCGGTAACTTCGAAGCGGGCACGGTCATGACGTTCGAACAATTCCGCCAGGAGCTGTGCCGTAGGATGCTGATGGAAGTCGGCGGAAAGATAGGCCAGCCTGATCCGGTCATGGCGGTATCGCGCGCGACCGGCCGGGCTTGCGTGTGGCGCAACGGTGCGGCGGACATAATTCTCCGCGCAACGCCGTTGAAGCGCGGCGTCATCACTGTAACCCAGCAGCACAAAGGGCTGGATCATGGCCGGTCCGTTCGCGGCATATTCCATCAGCCGTGGACCAAGCGCGGCCACGCGCTGCCAGTCGCACAGGCCAAGCGCCATCTGCGCCATCCCGTTCAGGGCATGCGGATGGGCCGGATTGGCGGCCAGCGCCTGCTCGTAATGGGCTAGTGCCTCGTCCAGCCGTTTCAGATCGCGCAGGATATTGGCCTTGACATAAAGCGCTTCGGCGGCGCGGGGCGCGCGTTCGAGCGCATGGCCGCAAGCCGCAAGCGCTTCCTCCAACCGGCCCTGCTCCCATAACACTATTGCGACATTGGTCAGCGCGTTGACATGGGCAGACGCAAGCATGGCCGCGCGCGAGAAACTGGCCAGCGCCTCGTCCAGCCGCCGCAGACTGCGCAAGGCCGTGCCGCGATTGTTCCAGCCGCCGGGATTGTCGGGACGCAAAGCCAGGGCACGGTCATAGTCCTCCAGCGCCTCTTCTATCCGTTTCAATTCCAGCAAAGTGTTGGCGCGGTTGAACAGGGCTTCGAAGAAATCGGGCCGGGCCGCCAGCGCCCGGTCGTAGTTGGCCAGCGCTTCGTCGCGCCGGGCTTGCGCCGCCAGCACATTGCCCAGATTGACCAGCACTTCAGGCGGCGCGGCCTGTGCCAGAATCTGGCGGTAGAGCCGCTCGGCCTCGGCCAGATTGCCCGCCTGCTGGGCTGCGAGCGCCTGATTGTAAAGACCCTGCAGGTCCATCAATGGCCGGCCACCCGCCTTACATAGAAATGCAGAAACGCATCGTCATCGGAATGCAGGCACACATTGGCATTGGGCGCGCCCGGTGTTTCCTTGGTATTACCGGAATCGTCGACGCTGATGTGCAGCGGTGCGGTCGGACAGAGCGAAGGATCGAGCATCGAGGCAATAGTCATCGGATCATAGAGCGTCGGCGTTGCGGCGCGGGTAAAGGCGCTCCATTCATAATAAAGCCCGGCCAAAATGTTGGTCGTCATGCTGCCATGGGCGAAGATGGCGGTGCGGGCCACTTCATGCAGCTTGAGGTTGGCAGTGGAATCCAGCGGCATGACATAAAGCGGCACGCCGGATTGAAACAGCTTCTTGGCCGAGGCAATGTCGTTCTTGATGTTCCATTCCGGGTGCGGCGCAATCGAGGGCGCCACGCCATAGGGGTCTTCCATGGTGCGAATGGAGCCGCCCATGACCACGACCCGCTTGAGCAGGTGAAATCCCGCCGGGTCTTTGTCGATCATGGCGCCGACATTGGGAAGCGGCCCGATGGCGACGAGCGTGACCTGACCGGGATATTTGCGCGTCTGGCTAAGCACGAAATCAACGGAATTGGGGTGGCTGGCACGCGCAAAGCTTCCGCCTTCGGCATAGCGGCGCTGTGTGAAGGCATTGCGATTGACGTCAACCGGCGTTCCCATGGCCACTGGAATGTCGCCATGGCCCAATTCGCCCAGCATGCGGTCCAGCATTTTCGCGCGCGTGGGCGTGTCGCCAAAGGCAGCCGAGAAACCCAGCACGTCGAGTTCGGGGCTGGAAAGCGCCAGCGCCACGGCAAAGGCATCGTCTATGTCGTCGCCAATATCGGTATCGATGATTACCTTCTCGCGCGCAATCTGGGCCTGCGCGGCGGTTCCGAGCAGCATTGCCGCAGCGATCATTGCCAGTAATTTGCGCATATTCTCCCCCGCTTTTCCCGCATGATGGCGGGTTTTGCGCCAAAAACGCAAACACGTATTGACCGCTTTGGTCGGGCTTTGCGAAAAACGGGTCCATGCGCATCTTGACCCTCTTTCTCTTGCTGTTGCTTGCCGCGCCAGTGGCGCGGGCGGCCGACGATTCCTTAAGTCCTGCCGCCAATGCCGCCTGGCTCGCGGCCAATGCCGCAAAGCCCGCCACCATCACGCGGCCCAGCGGCCTTCAGTATCGCGTCCTACGCAGCGGCACCGGCAAGCGGCCGGGCGGCGACGACCTGCTCAGGGTTTCCTATATCGTGCGGATGATCAACGGTACGCAGGTGGATTCGACCAACCCGGCGCTGCCCCAGACCATCTCGCAGGCCACCATCGGGATGGCGGGGCTCGCCGAGGCCCTGTCGCTGATGCATGTGGGCGACCGCTGGCAACTTGCCTTGCCCGCCAATCTGGCGCTTGGCTCGAAGGGCGCGACCAATGGCGCGGTGCCGCCCAACCAGACACTGCTGTTCGATCTGACGCTGATTTCGGCCTCACCGCCGGCGCCCGGTCAGGCCGCCGCCGACAATCCCTTCTCGGTGTGGAGCAATGGCCGCGAAAACGGCGCGTCCTTCACCATCCGGCCCTGACTTGCTCTAAGAGCTCAGGCCGGTTTGAGCCGGTAGTGATTGACGCCCCAGGAGGAGCCATCCTTGAAGCCGAAGCTTTCCGCCGTGGCCAGGAAGAACATGCGCCAGCGCCGCCGCCAAACTCCTGCGTCGGCGCCATAGACTTCGCGCAGGATCGGGTCGATGCCGGCGCGGTTGGCGTCGAACAGCGCCAGCCAGTCCAAAGCCGTGCGCTTATAGTGGCCGCCGCTCCAGCGCCATTCCTCTTCCACCCTAAAGAGGTCGGGGAATTGCCGGATCAACCCCACGGTCGGCATGATCCCGCCGGTGAAGAAATGCTGGCCCATCCAGTCTTCGGGATCGCGCCAGTCATAGCGGGCGGGGCGGTGCGTGTGGGTGAAGATATGAATGAACAGCCGTCCGTCGGACTTCAGCCAGGTGCGCAGCCGCGACAGCAACGCCTGCCAGTTGGCCATATGCTCGAACATCTCCACCGAAACCACGCGGTCGAAGCTATTGGCCGTGGCGAAGTCGTTCATGTCGCAGGTGATGACGGTGAGATTGGTGAGGCCGCGTTCGCGGGCGCGCGCTTCGATATAACGACGCTGGGGTGCGGAATTGGAAACTGAGGTGATCCGCGCGCCGGGAAATTTTTGCGCCATGTAAAGCGACAGCGAGCCCCAGCCGCAGCCAAGCTCCAGAATCTCCTGTCCGTCGGCAAGGTCCGCATGGGCTACGGTTTCGGCCAGCGCAATGCTCTCGGCCTCGCCCAGCGTCTCCCTGCCTGTCGGATAGAGACAGCTTGAATATTTGCGATGCGGCCCAAGAAACAAGGCGAAGAATTCCGGCGGCAATTCATAGTGCTGGCGGTTGGCCGCAGCGGCATGTTCGGCGATGGCGTGGTCGGCCATGGCGCGGGCAAAGGCCTCGTCGGTGCCCGGCGGCGGGACGCAGGCGTCGTTGGCGGCGATCACCCGCCGCATTCCGGCCCGGATGACAAAATCGGGCAGGGGCGCGCGTTCGGCAAGACTGGCGGCGGCAGTAGCGAAGGACATTCTCGAAAACCTTTTGGTACCATTACGCAAATGCGCGGGACGCGGATCAAGTCCGAATCACAATCCGGAAAATCCGAAGCGATTTTCCGACCACTTGCGGTCCAGCCGGTGCGCCAAGTTGATGATTTTGACGCTGACGCGGTCTTTCATCCCTCAAATTCCGTTTCTCTGCCCTTGCCGATCGAGCCGGCGGCCTTAAACTCCGCGCCCGGGAACGTTCAGACAACCGCAGGGCGCAACATGCGGACACTATCCTTTCTTCTTCTGCTTATCACCGGCCTGGTGTTGGCCCTGCCAGGGGCGTGGCTGGCCATGCTCGGTGGCTCGCTCTATTACGTCATTGCCGGCGTCCTGATCCTGATCTGCGCCTTTCTGGTGCGGCGCGGCTCCGCGGCCGGCATCGGGCTGTTCTGGCTGGTGCTGCTTGGCACCATGATCTGGTCGTTGCGCGAAGTGGGAATGGATGGCTGGGCCCTGATGCCCCGGCTGGTGTTCCTGTCCGTCGCCGCTCTCTGGCTGTTATGGCTGGCGCCGTCGGGTCTTTCCGCCGGCACGCGCCTGACCGGCACGGTGGTCTTGCTGGCAACCATGGCGGGGGTGCTTGGCTATTCCTTCTTCACGGTGGCCGCGCCGCCGGACATCGCAGCCGAGGCGATTCCGCCCGCCATGCATCCCGACACTGAAGGCGAATGGACGCATTACGGAAATTCGCTGCATGCCACACGCTATTCCGATCTCGCCCAAATCACGCCGGCCAATGCTGCCAATCTGGAACAGGCCTGGGTCTATCACGCGGGCCTGATGAGCAATGATGCGCATTCGGCACATCTTTATGAGACCACGCCGCTGATGGTGGATGGCCTGCTCTATGGCTGCACCGGCCACAGCGCCGTCTTCGCGCTCGATCCCGTTACGGGCAAACAGGTTTGGCGGCATGACACAAAAATCGACATCTCTGCCGGCGGCCGCGGCCTATGCCGGGGTGTGACATTCTTTCGCGCGCCGACGGGTACTGGCGAATGCCCGACGCGTATCCTCGCCGGCACGGTGGACAATCACCTGATCGCGCTGAATGCCAAGACGGGTGAAGTTTGTCACGGTTTCGGCAAGGACGGATCCGTGGACCTGTCGGAAAATGAAGGCCTGGATAAATTTCCGCGCGGTTGGATCAATCCGACCTCTCCACCGGCCATCGTGCATGGCACGGCGGTAATTGGGTCGTACATCATCGACGATCAATCCACCTTCGTGCCGCCCGGCGTCGTGCGCGGCTATGACCCGGTCACCGGAAAGCTGAAGTGGGTGTTCGATCCGGGCCGGCCCAACGACCACGCACCATTGCAGCCGGGCCAGGTCTATACGCCGTCCACACCCAATGCCTGGCCCGCCTATAGCGGCGATGAGGAACTGGGCCTGGTCTATCTCCCGACCGGAATGGGCAGCCCGGACTTCTATGGCATCAACCGCACGCCCGAAACCGACCGCTTCTCCAGCGCCGTGGTGGCGCTCGACGCCGATACCGGCGAAGTGCGCTGGGTCTACCAGATGATCCACCACGATCTGTGGGACTATGACAATGCCGCGCAGCCGGTGCTGGCCGACTTCCCCACCGCCAGTGGCCCGGTACCGGCGCTGATCGAAGCCACCAAGACGGGACAGATTTTTGTGTTGGACCGCCGCACGGGCAAGCCGCTGACCAGGGTTGAGGAAAAGCCGGTGCCAGCCTCCACCATTCCGGGCGAGCGTTGGTCGCGCACCGAGCCTTTCTCGAGCGGGATGCCGAATTTCGCCGGACCGAACCTGACGGAAGCCGACATGTGGGGCATCACGCCCTTCGACCAGCTTTACTGCCGGATCAAATTCCGCCAGGCCGATTACCGCGGCTATTATACGCCGCCGCGGCTCGGTCCCTCGATCCGCTCGCCAGGCGAGCTTGGCGGCATCGACTGGGGCAGCGTTTCGGTCGATGAGGGACGCGCAATCCTGGTGGTCAATTCCAACCTGATGGCCGACTATGACCGCTTCATCCCGCGCGCCCAGGCCGATGCGGAAGGTCTCTATATCGTCGGCGATCCGCGCCGCAGAAAAACCGCGCCGGGCGCGGCCATGGCCGGCACACCCTATGCGGTGCACTGGACCGGTTTTTTGTCACCCTTGGGCATTCCCTGTCAGCGGCCCCCTTACGGCTTTCTCACCGCGGTCGATCTGAAGACGCAAAAGGTCCTGTGGCAGCAAGTTTTCGGCGATGCCTCCAACAGTGGTCCCTATGGCGTCGCGCTGGGTCTGCCACTGCCTTTGGGCGCGCCCAACATCGGCGGCTCGATCGTTACGCGCGGCGGCGTGATCTTCATCGGCGCCTCGCAGGACAAGCATTTCCGCGCGGTGGCTGAGGCGACCGGAAAGGTCCTGTGGCAGGTGGCCCTGGCAGCCGGTGGCCATGCCACGCCCATGACCTATTTGGGCCGCGACGGCAAACAATATGTTCTGATCGCGGCAGGTGGCCAGCCCGCCTTCGGAACAGGCATCGACGACAGTTTCATCGCCTATCGGCTGAAATGATGACGAACCCGTCATTTTGGATACCGCAAGGATGGCGTATTAGCTGATATTGCTTTGCTGGTTTTGCCGGCTGCCGGGGGACCATGAAATTGAATCTGGGCTGCGGAAGCCAAATCCTCGATGGCTGGGTGAATGTCGACAAGTTCGGCACGCCGGACCAGATTCTCGACCTGGAAACATTCCCCTGGCCATGGGCCGACAATTCGGCGGATGAGATACTGCTGAACCATGTACTCGAGCATCTGGGCCAAAAGCCTGAAGTTTTCATCGCCATCATGCGCGAGCTTTACCGAGTGTGCCGCAACGGCGCGACGTTGCACATCCGCGTGCCGCATCCCAGGCATGACACTTTTCTCATGGATCCCACCCATGTGCGGCCGATCATGGTAGCGACCATGGAAATGTTTTCCCGCACGTTAAATCTGGAATGGCGGCGAATCGGCGCTTCCAACACGCCATTGGCCCTATACAATGAACTGGATTTCGAACTTGTCTCCAGCCGCTCGGAACTGGAGGAGCCCTACCGCTCGATGTACCGGGACGGCAAGTTGGGTGTGGAAGAGCTGATGAAGCTGGACCGGACGCAGAACAATGTGGTGGTCGAAATCGAGATCGTGCTCAGGGCAAACAAGCCCTTCCGACCCGCATGAACAGCCATGCCGTGATGGACCAGGCGCTCGAGCGTCATCGCCATGGCGACCTGGCAGGCGCCGAACAGTTGTACCGGCAAGTCTTGCGGCTTGCGCCGAGTGACCACGACGCACTGCACATGCTGGCAGTGGCGCTCGCGCAGCAGGGTCGCCGGGATGAAGCGCGCGGGATATTCGAGCAGGTCATATCCGCAAGTCCGCGCGATGCGCTGGCGCTGACCAACTACGCCAATGTCCTGCGTGAATTGGGCCGCCATTATGCGGCACTTGAGATGCTGGACAGGGCGCTTGCGCTCGATCCGCGCGATCCCGAGCGTTGGAGCAGCCGTGGCGTGGCCCTGCAATCGCTGACGCGTTTCGACGAGGCCTTGCAAAGCGTTGAACGGGCCTTGGCGCTCAGGCCCGGCCATCCAGGCGCCATGCGCAGCCGCGCCGACCTGCTGCAAAGTCTGGGGCACTATCGGGAGGCGCTGGCGGCTTACGACCGGCTGCTCGAATTTGCGCCCGGCGATGCCGGCTTGTGGAACAATCGCGGCATGTCACTGCGCAATCTGGGAAAGTTGGAGACTTCGTCGCAGTCTTTCGAGCGGGCAGCGGCACTTGATCCGCAAATGAAGGGGGCGAAATTCCATATCGGGCTCAACCATCTCCTGGCGGGCGATCTGGCGCAGGGATTGCCGCTCTACGAATTGCGCAAGGAGATGCCCTTGCCAGTGGAGGCGCGGATCTACCGCCAACCGCTCTGGACCGGCAAGGAAGACCTTAAGGGCAAGCACCTGTTTGCCTATATCGAACAGGGGCTGGGCGACACGATCCAGTTCTGCCGCTTCATCCGCCCCGTGCGCGAGCGCGGCGCGACCGTCACCCTGTCGGTCTACGGCCCGATGATGCGCCTGCTGAAAGGCGCCGATCTCGGCTGCGCGCTGATCGGCTGGGGCGAAGTGCCCGGCGAGTTTGATTATCACATTCCGCTGATGAGCCTGCCGTTGGCGCTGGATACCACCCTCGACACCATCCCCGCGACGCTCCGCTATCTGGCGGCGGAGCCGGAGCGCGTGGCGCATTGGGCAAGGCGCATCGGCCCTGAAGGATTTCGCATTGGCGTCGCCTGGCGGGGCAATCAGTCAGTGTTCGGGGCGGAAGGAAAGGAATTTCCGCTTGCGGCCTTGAATCCTCTCAGCCACGTGCCCGGCGTGCGGCTGTTTAGTTTGCAGAAGGATCCGGGACCGGTTCCGGACGGACTGGCGCTGGAGCAGTTTGACGACCTGGACCGGGGCGGCGATGCCTTCATCGACAGCGCCGCTATCATCGAAAGCCTGGACCTGGTCATCAGCGCCGACAGCGCCCCGGCGCACCTGGCCGGTGCGCTGGGCGCCGCCGTATGGGTCGCGCTGAAGCACGTGCCGGACTGGCGCTGGCATCTTGGCCGCGATGACAGCCCCTGGTATCCGTCCATGCGGTTGTTCCGCCAGAAAGAGCCGGGGGATTGGGGAAGCGTTTTCCGTGAGATGCAAGACGCGCTGGCTGCGCGCATGCGCCAGCCCACGGCTTGAAAAATTGGTTCGCTGGGCGCTTTCCGCAATCCCGAGCCGGGATTAGAGTCCCCACCCAATCCGGTCTGAGCCGCATTCAGGAGAATTCGCATAGCGGACTGAGCCACCCATGGCGGGAGGAAGCGACATGATGCGCAAGGCGAGTATCGGTGTCCTGGTACTGATTTTCGGAACAATCATCCTGTTTGTCTCCTCATGGCGCGGACGTGCGGCGGAGACCGGCAAGGTCGCGATCGATGCCGATGACATCGGCGGTACTGTCACCGGGCCTCACGGTCCGGAAGCCGGTGTCTGGGTCATCGCAGAAACCAAGGACCTGCCCACCAAATTCGCCAAGATCGTCGTGACCGACGATGCCGGGCGTTATGTCCTGCCCGATCTGCCGCCAGCGAAATATTCAGTCTGGGTGCGCGGATATGGCCTGGTGGATTCCCCAAAGACGGAAGCGCGGCCGGGCCGTCTGCTTGATCTGAAGGCCGTGGCAGCGCCAAATGATGCCGCCGCGGCGCAATATTACCCAGCGATATACTGGTATGCGATGCTGCATATCCCGCCCAAGAGCGATTTTCCTGGGACCGGGGCCAAGCCCTCGGGCAACGGCATGGCCAGCAAGATGCAGAGCCAGCAGCAATGGCTGGACATGGTGAAGACCGACGGCTGCTTTACCTGTCACCAGCTTGGCGATGCCGCGACCCGCAATATTGAGAAACAGCTTGGCCATTTCGATTCGCCGGCAGCGGCCTGGGAATATCGCATCCAGGTAGGGCAGGCCGGCGACAATATGATCGGCTCCATCAACCGGCTGGATACACAGCGGGCCTTCGCGCTGTTCGGCGACTGGAGCGATCGAATCGCCAAGGGCGAAATTCCTTTTGCCAAACCCCAGCGCCCCTCCGGCAAGGAACGCAACCTCGTCATCACCCTGTGGGACTGGAACACGCCCAAGGCGTATCTACATGACGAGAATTCCACCGACCGGCGCAATCCCACGCTCAATGCCAATGGCAAGATCTATGGCTCGCCGGAAGAAAGCAGCGACTTCATTCCGGTCCTGGACCCGGTCACGAACAGCAGGAGCCAGGTTAAGGCGCTCGTGCTCGATCCCAACACGCCTACCAGCAAGGACAATGACATTCCCAATCCCTCGCCCTATTGGGGCCGCGAGGCGATATGGGACAGCAAGACCACCATCCACAATCCCATGTTCGATTCCAAAGGCCGCGTCTGGCTCACGACCAGGGTGCGGGCACCCGACAACGAGCCGGCCTTCTGCAAGCAGGGATCGAACCATCCCTCCGCCAAGGCATTTCCCTTGAAAAGCTCCGGCCGTCAGCTGGCGATGTATGACCCGGCAACCGGAAAATTCACGCCCCTCGATACTTGCTATGCCACCCATCATTTGCAGTTCGACAGTCAGGATCGCGTCTGGACCAGCGGCGGCGGCCCTGTGGTGGGCTGGTTTGACACCAGAATATGGGACGCCACCCATGACGTTCAGAAGGCGCAAGGTTGGACACCTTTGGTGGTTGACACCAATGGCAATGGCAAGCGCGACGCCTATACCGAACCGGGAGAGCCGCAGGACCCCAAAAAGGACATGCGGATCAATGCCGGCTTTTACGGCGTAGCGCCCAATCCCGCGGACGGCTCGATCTGGGGTTCGTCGGTCGGTTTCCCCGGCGCGATTGTGCGGCTTGTACCCGGACCAAATCCGTCGGAAACGGCGCTTGCGGAGGTCTATCAGCCGCCCATCGACGATCCCAGGGCGACAGTGCACGGCTATTCCCCACGCGGCATGGACATAGACCATAACGGCGTCGTGTGGACCGTGCTGGCCAGTGGACATTTCGCCAGCTTCGACCGGCGCAAATGCAAGGGCCCGCTCAACGGACCCAATGCCACCGGAAAACAGTGTCCGGAAGGTTGGACGCTTTATCCCTTCCCGGGACCGCAATTCCGGGATGTGCAGGATTCCGGCAGCGCGGAGGCCAGCTATTACGCCTGGGTGGATCAGTTCAACACATTCGGCCTGGGCGCCAACACGCCCATTGCCACCGGCAATGCGTCAGACTCACTGTTCGCATTGGTGGACGGAAAATTCATGACCCTGCGCGTGCCTTATCCCATGGGCTTCTACGCCAAGGGCATGGACGGGCGGATCGATGATGCCGGGGCCGGTTGGAAGGGCCGGGGATTGTGGACGACCTACGCCACGCGAGCCGTCGCCCATATCGAAGGCGGAAAGGGCACGACCAGCAAGGTTTTGCATATCCAACTCAGGCCGGATCCGCTGGCGCACTAAGGGAACGCGAACCTATTTGGAAGTCATGCGCCACACGCCATCCCAGTCAGCAGGCGGCGTGGTCTTCATCAGTTCGCAGCGCCCCATATAGACCATCGAGAGCTTGTCATGCTCGTTGGCCTTCAGGCATTCCTGGAAGGCGCGGATGGCATTGTCCCAGTTGCCGGCCTTGTAATGCTTGCGGCCTTCCCGGAAGTGGTTCACCACATCCATCATGTTGGGGAAGGTTTCCTCGGTGTGGAAATTCAGCACCTCATAGACGCCGACCGGCTGGGTCTTGCCTTTGACCACTACGTCATCGATATCGCGGATGCGGTAGGTGCCCCTGAGCTTGCGGAAGGTGTTCTCGCTGATCAGGATGCGGGCGCCATACTGCTTGCAGGCGCTTTCCAGCCGCGCCGCGAGATTCACGCCATCGCCGATCAGGGTGTAGTTCATCCGCTTGGGTGAGCCGATATTGCCTGATACCACTTCATCGGTGTTGATGCCGATGCCCATATCGGCGGGAAGCTGGCCGCGCGCCTTGCGCTCGACATTCCAGTTCCACAGGGCCTTGATCATGTTGATGGCGGCGCGGGTGGCGCGGTCTTCGTCATCATTGTGCGGGATGGGAAGCCCGAAGGCCGCCATGATCGCGTCGCCGATGAACTTGTCCAGCATGCCGTCCTGTTTGCTGATCTCCTCGACCATCAGGGTGAAATAGTCGTTGAGGAATCCGACCGTGCCTTGCGCCCCCAGGCTTTCGGTGATGGGCGTGAAGCCGCGTATGTCGGTGAACATTATGGTGGCGACCGCGCTCTTGCCCCCCAATATGTCGTCCTGCCTGCCGGATTCCAGCAGCTGTGCCGCGATACCGGGATCCATGTAACGCGACATGGTGGATTTCATGCGCTTCTCGGTGCTGATGTCTTCCAGCATCAGCATCGAGCCCAGCTTTTTGCCTTCGGAGCTCATCAGCGGCTGGATCGTGAGGTTGACGGACGCCTTCTGGCCGGCAAACTCCATCTCCGCATCCATCATGTCGAAGACGCCGTCGCCGATTTCCTGCACCTTTTCGGCAACCCAGCCATTGGCGCCGGTGAAGAATTCCGCGAAGGGCTTGGAGATGATATCCGCCTCCTTCACCTGCATGATGCGGTAGCCGGCCTTGTTGCAGGTCACGATCTGGCCGTCATCATTGGTGGTGATGACCGCGTTCGACATGCTTTCCAGCATGCTCTCATTGTAATTTTTCATGTTCTGGACGTCGTTGAACAACGCGGCGTTCTGCAGCGCGATCGAGACCTGTCCGGTAAAAGCCTTGAGCCGGGACTCGTCTTCTTCGGTGAAGGGGCCGCCACGCTTGTTCAGCACCTGCGTCACGCCGATCACCTTGCCGGACTTGTTGACCACCGGCACGCAGAGGATCGAGCGGGTGAAATAGCCGCTCTTCTTGTCAAAGGCGGGATTGAAGCGCAGGTCGGCATAGGCGTGGGGAATATTGATCGTCTTGCCAGACGTGAAAACCGCGCCCGCTATGCCGACATGATTGGGGAAGCGAATCTGCATGGCATCGAGCCCGCTGCCCACTTGCGACCACAGTTCATTTGTCTTTTCGTCATTGAGGAACAGGGTGGAACGGTCGGCATTCAGCATCCGCACCGCCTCGCGCATCACCTTCTGCAACAGGACACGCAGGTCGATCTCGGATGTGGTGTCGGCAACCACGTCCAGGAATTCCAGTTCCGTCAGGCGCAGCTTGGTCATGCGCTCGATGAATTGGCTGCCGCGCAAGGCCATCGCGGCCTGGGTGGTCATGGCTTCCAGCAGCGCCAGGTCTTCCTGTGTGAAGCGGGCGCCGCTCTTCTTGTTCAGGCCCTGCGCCACGCCGATGATCTCGCCCTTCACGGTGCGCACGGGCGCGCAAAGGATGGAATGGGTTTCAAACCCGGTCTGCCGGTCGATGTCGGGGTTGAAGCGTGGATCGGAATAGGCGTCGTCGATGATGACGCCCTGTCCGGTCGTGAAAACGTGGCCGGCAACGCCCTTGGTGTTGAGCAGGCGGATTTCGCGGCTGATTTCGCCCTGGGCGACACGGGAATAAAGCTCGCCCGTCTGTTCGTCATTCAGGAAAAGCGTGGCGCGCTCGCAGTCGGTCTCGCGGGATGTGATGTCTACCATCTTTATCAGCACGTCATTGAGCGTGTCGGTGCCGGCAAGTTCGCGCGTGATGGAAAGCAGCATCTCGGCGCGCAGGAGTTTCTTGCCGGCATCGTCGGAGGTGGCACGGGCGGGGACCGGTTTCTTTTTGGTCGAAGCCTTGGTCTTTTGCCGCGTCCGACGCGGCCTGGTCTCAGCGTCCATGGGCCTTCTCCAGTTCGAGGCGCAAGTGGCGCGCTGTGTCCTGCAATTCCTTGAGCTCGCCCCGGGCCGTGCGTTCGATCCCGGCCACCCTGTCGTCGCAATCGCGCTTGAGCATTTCCATCTGGTCCCGCAGGACCGTTGCCGTCCGCCGCATATCGGTGATCTCGATGGCCGCGTCGGCATTGGCCTTCTGCACGGCGTCATGCTTGCTGGCCTGCAGGCTTTCCAGCTCGTCGCGCAACGCGCGCACCGTGCCGTGCAGTTGCTTTATCTCGCCTTGGGCGCCCGCCACCGCCTGCTGTATAGCCTCTTCCTTGTCGGCGCGTTGTTGTTCGAGTTCGTGACGCAGGGCACCGATGGTAGCGTGCAACTGGCGAATCTCCATTTGCGCCTCATGGAGCGCCTTCTTCAGAGAATCGTTGCCTTCGGCCCGCGCCGCCATTGTCCGCTTGCGAAGCCGCCTGCAAGCGACCCGCATACCCAGTTCCCGCTCTTGGATTATCAACAAGGCCGAAACCGTAATCAACGGGCGGTGCTCCCAATCCGGGGCAAACCAGGGCTTATGGCACGACCGAAAAGCGGAATTCCGTGATCTCGTGGAACGTCTGACCGGGGGCGAGTTCGGTTGATGGGAAATTCGGGTGATGTGGAGAGTCGGGATAGTGCTGTGTCTGGAAGGAAATCGCGCCGTGCGAGACATAGCCCTTGGCGATGGCCACCCTGGGCCGGACCGAATTGCCGCTATAAACCTGGACGCCCGG
This sequence comes from Rhizomicrobium sp., assembly GCA_035512055.1. GTDB lineage: Bacteria > Pseudomonadota > Alphaproteobacteria > Micropepsales > Micropepsaceae > Rhizomicrobium. The sequence goes on along the minus strand of DATKEP010000073.1, from coordinate 64,206 downwards.
CTGGGTCGTCCAGACTTGCAGGCGCCGGCCGGAAACGGGATCAGTGAGCTCCACCGCAGGCCGCAAGGTTCCAGGCGGACCGTCGATCTCGAAATTGTGGTCCAGCCCCTTCTTGCCGGCAATCTGCGGGTCAGTTGAAGCAAGCCGCGGCCCCAGTTCGGCGGGGCGCGTGAAATTGAAATCCGTCCCTGCCACGTCGCGGAACTCTCCCGTTGGGATACTCTTGTCGTCAATCGGCGTGAAGCGATGGGCGAACAGCTGGAGCAACTGGTGATCGATCGCGCCCGAGGCCTCGCCCGCCATATTGAAATAGGAATGGTTGATCAGGTTGATCACGGTCTTCTTGTCGGTCGTGGCGCGCATATCGATGCGCAACGCATTGCCGCGTGTCAGCGTGTAGGTCACGGTCACCTTGACCGTCCCTGGGAACCCCATGAAGCCGTCGGGATCGGTATGCGTCAGCACAAGGCCGGGCTCATTGCCGTCATGTGGCACGGCGGTGAAGACCTGGCGGAAATAGGCCATGGTACCCCCCTGGTCGAGATCGCCATTCTTGTCGGGATCGAGCGCATAGTTTTCTCCATCCAGCGTGATGGCGCCGCCGCGAATTCGGTTGGCGAAGCGCCCGATGATCGCGCCATAATGGCCGTTGCTGCGGATATAGTCGGCGCTGGTGTAGTCGGCGAGGCTGGCAAAGCCCTGCACGATGTCGGCAAGCTTGCCATCCCGTCCGGGCACTTCGATGGAAACGATTATGCCGCCATAGTTGGTGATGCGCACGCGCATGCCGTTTGCGTTGGTGAGGGTGTAGAGATTTGCCGGACGCCCATCATCCGCGGTCGCGCCCCAGGGCTGCATCGAAATCGCGGTCTGGGCGGGGCTTGCGAGGCCTAAGCCGGCAGCAATCCAGCATGCCGCCAACATTTTGATTTTGAACATTTTTTATTTGCCTCCGCCTGCCCTAATCTAGCAGGAATTTGTCCGATAACGAGACGCTGGCCGGCCGACAAGACGGTGCAGGGGATGAAATTGGTGCGTGCAAGTGCCGTAGCGGGCTGCCTGGTGATGTTGGTCGCCATGGCCCGCGCTCAGGGCGGCGGCGAAACCATTGGCCTTTGCCCAACGCAAAAGCCGATAGCAGATGTGATGGCGTCGCCGCGCTGGACGGATTGGGGTGTCGATCTGTCCAACACGCGCTTTCAACCGCGCGGGATGGCGGGCCTAGGCGTCGGCGATATTTCGCGCCTCAAATTAAAATGGGCTTTCGGTTTTCCGGGCAGTTCCCATGCCTGGTCGCAGCCCACAGTTGCCGGCGGCCGCGTCTTTGTCGGAAGCCAGGGCGGACATGTCTATGCGCTCGATGCCAGGACCGGCTGCACGCGTTGGTCGTTCGATGCGGGCGGCGCCACGCGCACGGCCATCGTGATTGGCGATTGGCCCGGCAAGGCAGGAGGCCATCTCGTTTATTTCACGACAATTCCCGGCTGGCTATATGCGCTGGATGCGGAATCGGGCGTTCAGGTCTGGAAGGCGCGGGTCGAGGACCATGTTTCCACCCGCCTGACCGGCTCGCCGGTGGCTTATTGCGGCAGGCTTTACGTGCCGGCGGCCTCGTTCGAGGAAGGCATGTCGGCAAACAGCAAGTACAGGTGTTGCAGTTTCCGCGGCAGCCTGTCGGCCTTTGATGCAGCCACTGGCGCACGGCTGTGGAAATGCATGACGATCGATGCGCCGCTTGCCGTGCTGAAGCAGGATTCTTCCGGGCAAGAGGCGGTCGGTCCTTCGGGCGGAAGCATCTGGTCCTCGCCGGCCATCGATGCAGGGCGCAAGGCGATCTATGTCACAACCGGAAATGGTTTCAGTGGGCCGACGCAGCCGAACACAGATGCCATAGTCGCACTCGATCTGGACAGCGGCAAAGTGCGCTGGAGCCGGCAGGTCGCCCAGGACATTTTCGTGCCGGGCTGCATTTCGCCTCCGGGTAACACCAAGATCGCATGTCCGGACGAGAACGGTCCCGATGCCGATTTCGGCAGCGCGCCGATCCTGGTGCATCTGCCGGGCCGCGACCTGATTGTGGCGGGACAAAAATCCGGAAGCGTGTGGGCGGTCGATCCGGGCCGGCAAGGAGAGGTGGTCTGGCGCTACGAAGCCGCATCCTTCGATGCGGGCGAATTTGGTGCCATCGTCTGGGGCCAGGCCGCGGATGCAAAAAATGTCTATGTGCCGGTCTCCAACATCCAGGATCCCGCGCGGGCGGGCGGCTTGCACGCGATTGCGCTCGAAACCGGAAAACGAGCCTGGTACGCGCCTCCGCCCGCGCCTGCCTGCGCGCCAGGTCCCGGTTGCACGCGCGCCCAGGCGTCGGCGCCCAGCGTGATTGACGGCGCGGTGTTTGCCGGCTCTGCCGATGGAGTATTGCGCGCCTATTCCACACGCGACGGCAGCGTCGTCTGGTCGGCAGACACCAATGGTGAATTTCAGACCGTGAATGGCATTAAGGCGCATGGCGGCTCGATAATCAGCGCGGGGCCAGCCATCGCCGGCGGGATGATTTTCGTCAATTCGGGCTATGGATCCCACGCCGCGCGTGCGGGCAATGTGCTGTTGGCCTATGGCATCGACTAGGCGCCAGGTTTCGGCGACCGTGATTCTCCCCGGGACTGGCGACCTGACGCTCTATGAGCGGCTGCAATCCTTTTTTCAGGATTCGCCACAGGAGCGCAGGGCGCGCCTGACCCGGCGACTGATAGTCCTGAAACGCTATACGCGCGATTTGCTCGCAGTTTTTTCCTAGTTCGCGCTCCCGCGGCACGCGGAGTCACGCGGGAGTTTGAGCGAGGTGTCAACGTCAAGTGAATTTGGCGGCCCTCGAGTTGAACGCGATGCTGATGCGATCTTCCATCGACTGGCTCATGTTGACGCGATGCAGAAGCCATGACGGGAAAATCAGCAGATCGCCGGTGACTGGCGGGATCACCATGGCGTGGCCGGTAAAGGCGTTGAAGTTGGCGACCATTTCGCCCGAGATTGTGTAGGTGTGTGGGGCGATGGGGGTCTTCAATTCGAGTTCGCCCTTGTCCGCGCCGCCTTTCACATAATACACGGCGGAAAAGAGGCTGCCGGGATGGTCGTGTGAATAGTTGAAGTGCCCCTTTTGATTGATGTTGATCCAGGCCTCGGTGATCACCTGGCGCAGGGATGCGTTGAACTCGAAGGCGCGGTGCACGTCGTCCAGCCTTTTACGGACTTCCGCAAATAGCTCCGCCAGTTCCGGCGTGGTCAGGTCGAGATTGTCGCTCTGCCAGCCGCCGCCGTTGGAGATCACCCGTCCGGAGCTGCTTTGCTTTCTTTCCAGGCAGAGTTTCTCGATCTTGTCATTGTCCAGGTGCAGGGAATCCACCGCCAGGAAATTGATGAAGATTGGCATGATATTGATCATCAATTCCCCCTAGCACGGCGCATGTGGCGAACTGTAAAAGCGCCCGATCCTAATACAAGCATCAAATGCTTGTTTCGCGCGAGGGCTTCTGAACCCAGAAGATATACATGCCGCCGAACAGGCCCGGATGATCCGTCTCGAACGCCTCCCAGCAGGCCAGGTCGGTGGCGGCCCTGTCCTGCGGGAAGCGCTTGCGGTATGCGGCCAGTACCGCGTCGTCCAGCTCGAAGCCGAGCAGGCGGAGATTGTGGCTTTGGGTGAAACGGGCGATCTCCGCCAACGTCACGCGCTGCTCTTGAACATGGAAAAGCAGATCGCGGCAGGCGCTGAGGCTGAAGAAATCCTCCGATTCCAGAATGGAGGCGTAGGGGCGCGGATCGGCGCTGTCGATCAGTTCCTGACGAAAGCTGCGGATGTCTTCTGCGCCGCCGCCAAGCCCTGGCTGCGCGATACGTGCCCGCGCCGCCAGGACCGGACGCCGTGCCATCTCGCTATAAAGCCCCAGCAGCATGAAACCGCCCGGTCGCAGCAGCGACAGCAGCGCGCGCCAGCCGGCCCAGCAATCAGCGAGGTGATGGAGTACGCCCAGGCTTTCAATGAGGTCGAACTGGCGTCCGACTGCCTCAAGCTCGAGAATGTCTCCTTGGGCGTAAGCGATCGTCAGTCCCGACTCCTCCGACTTGCGCCTGGCGTAGCTAAGGCTGGCAAGGCTGAGATCCACCGCCAGCATATGCCGGGCGCCGAATTTTTGGGCGATGGCGATGGAACGCTGACCCGTGCCGCAGCCTGCAATAAGGATATCCTTGAGGGCGCCCCCCGCCGAACGTTCGAACCGGGCGAACGGAAACTTGCTGCCGAGAAAATTTCCTATCGTGTCGGGTGTTTCCGGCGCCGGCCGCACCCAGCGCGGATATGGATTTTCCTCATATTGATTTTGCACCAGCCGCGAAACCGGATCTTCGATGCCGGTCAGGCGCGGAATATCTGCGCGCAATCGCAGTTCCCGGAGAGGTTCGCGCACCTGTTGGGTCAGTACCGCTTCCACCGGCGCCGGCCATGACCGCTCCAACAGTTTTTCCGCCTTGGCCAGGCTGTGTAGCGGGAAGTAAGCCGCCGCCAACAGAAGCTGCATCGGCGTCGCGATGTCCGCCATTTCAACTGCCGTGTGCGCCGCCGAAAGTTCGTCCCGCTCCGGCAGAAAGACGTAGTCATTGATGAAGCATTGTTGCGCCAGCGCGGCGGCGAAAAGCTCCGCCTGCGCGCTCGCCTCGGGGTTGCGCGCCAGCTCCCGCACCATGGCGCCGCGCAGCATGGTCAGAAAGCGTTCCAGCGGAATGTCGGTGTTGGGCGCCGAGACCAGGAGCGCGACCAGAAGCGCATCGTCCGCCAGCGGTGCGAATCCTGCGCCTCCCAACAATTGCGCGAGGGAAAGCCGGTTTGGCCATGCCGTGTCGGCTCGCATCACCAGCGGGCCGATGGCGGGATGGGACCGGATCATCCGAGCGGCGGCATGGCTGAGCGCAGCGGGCCTGTCCCACGGATCGGTGAGGGCGCGCACCATCATGCGGCGAATTTCGTCATTGCCGCCGCCGCTCCAGCCGAAGCGCCGCGCAAGCTCGACAAACAGTTTTCTGGCCCTGGGTGTTTCGCGGGCGGCCAGCGAACGTCGGATCATCTCTATTGCGCCTGCGCCATCGCCTCGCGCCAGCCGCACCGCGGCGAGATGATTGAGAATCTCGGGATCGCGCGGCCGCAGGGCCACGGCGCGGGCATAAAGGGCTTCGGCCTCTTCCAGCGCGCCGGCCTCTGCCCGCGCAATCCCCAGATTGACCAGCGTTTCGACTTGATCGGGATTTACGCCCAAGGCCGCTCGGTAACTGGCAAGGGCTTCGTCATGGCGGCCCAGTGCCGAGAGCGTCAAACCCAGCCCGCAAAGGGCGGCGGTGTCGCGCGGCGCACAAACGAGGGCGCGGCGATAGCAGCTTTGCGCCGCGCGCAAATCATCCTTGTCGCGGTGGAGATTGCCCAGATTGATGAATGCGCCGGCATAACGGGGCTGGATCGCAATGGCTTTGCGAAAACTTGCCTCGGCGTCGTCCCACCGCCCCATGCTTCTTTGCACAATGCCCAGATTGTTGTGCGCTACCGCGTTGCCGGGCTCGAGGGCGAGCGCGCGGTGGAACGCCGCCACCGCGTCTTCGGGCTTGGCCTGTGCCGCCAGCGCATTGCCCATATTGTTGTAGATGTCGGGATCGTCCGGCTTCAAGGCCAGAGCCCGGCGATAACCGGCCACCGCGCCCTGCATGTCGTTCAAGGTCTGCAGGGCGAGGGCGAGATGGAAATGATAGGCCGCCTCGCGATCGTTAAGGGTGATGGCCTTGGCGATCATCTCCGCGGCGGGTTTGGCCTGGCCTTGTTGCAGGGCAACCATGCCCAACAGATGCAAGGCGTCCGCGCTATTCGGATCGGCGGACAAGACTTTGCGGTAGAGCAGGGAGGCCTGGTCCAGTTGTCCGTCCTGGTGCAAGCGCACGGCCTCGGTGAGCACGCTTCGAATATCGAAACCCGCCAAGGTTGTTCCTTTCCTGGCCTGCCACTTCGAACTTGCTCTGCACCGCAGCACAGCCGCCGCGCGATGTTGGCGAACGTCAGCGTGATGGAACCATTGCGCGGCGCAGGCCGACTTGCATCTATTGACTTTGTTTAGTCAGGCGACAAGAATATTTTCATATTTAGCAAGCGTGTACATCGTTCTTCGGGGGTAAAAACAGAACTAAAAAAATATTGGGGGAATCCATGAATAACCTGGTGCAGAAGCTCATGCTTGGCTGCTCGGCAACAGCCATGATTAGCCTGTTGGTCCAGAGCGCGCAGGCGCAGCAGGCGCAGCAGACAGCGCAGGCACAGCCAGCCGAAAATGTCGAGCAGGTCACGGTCAGCGGTTCGCGCATTTCGATCGGCGGTTACACGGCGCCCACGCCGGTGACGACCGTGAATCTGGAAAAGCTGGACAGCAACGCCTACGCCAATATCACCGATGACGTGCGCCAACTCCCCCAGGTCAATGCCCCGCCTGCCTCCTACGGCGTCTCCCAAGGTGCGGCCTCTCCGGGCACGGCGGGCGCAAACCTGCTCAACCTGCGCGATCTCGGCGTCACCCGCACCCTGGTCCTGTTCGACGGCCAGCGCATCGTGAACGCCAACCTGACTGGTGGCGTGGACGTGACCACCTTGCCCAGCGCCATCATCTCCCGCGTCGATGTGGTGACCGGCGGCGCATCGGCGGCCTATGGCTCCGACGCGGTTGCCGGTGTGGTCAATTTCATCATCGACCATAATTTTGTCGGCTTGAAGGGAAATATCCAGGGCGGCGACACCACAAATGGCGACGTGCGCTCCGTTTCCGCGCAGACAGTCTGGGGCGAGAATTTCTTTGGCGACCGCGGGCATCTCGAGATCGCGGCCCAATACAATCTGCGTCCCGATACCGCCCTGCTGATCGATGAAAAATGGTATCGCGGCGCCTATCTGGTCTCGAACCCGAATTATGTCGCGCCCGGTAGCGCCGCCAATCCCCAATTTGTCGTCGCCAACCATGTCGGCCTGGCGGCTGCGACCATGGGCGGGTTGATCACGGCCAGCCCCGCCGGGACAGGGACGGTCGGTGTCAATGGCGTCACGGCGCTGGCTCCGGCCAATGCCCTGCGGGGCATCCAGTTTGTCGGCGCCGGGCAGGTGACACAGGCGAATTTCGGCAACATCACCGGCGGCGCGCTTTCCAATGGCGGGTCGCTGACCGACCGGGAAAGCGAGGCGCCCTGGCAGACCATTGGCAATCCCAACACTACCTACAGCCTGTTTGCCGATGGCTGGTACAAGATTACCGATACGATCAAGGCCTCCCTGCAGATGAATTACGGCTATTTCACCGGCAAGGGCGACGCCCAGTCGTTTCAGCAGCTCAGCCTAAAAATCCTGCCGGACAATGCATACCTCCCGCCCTCGGTCCAGCAAGCCATGATCGCCGGCGGCATCCCGTCCTTCACCATGGGCACGCTGAACGGCAACAATTTCAACAACAACACCGCCACCGGCGAGAACTATACCCGGCAGGCCGCGGGCGCGCTGGCACCGGCGACAACCTACAACCACCGCCAGTTGATACGTGGCGTCTTCACGCTCGACGGCTCGCTGGGCTCGGACTGGCTTTGGAACACCTATTACTCGCATTCCCAGACGCGCTTTTGGGTTCGCACCAATGGCGTGGACGTCCTCGCCAACCTGCAAGCGGCCCAGGACGCGGTGGTCGTCACCCCTGGCAATCGCGGCAATTCTGGTTTCGCGCTGGGCAGCGTCGTCTGCCGTTCCTCGCTGCCGGGCCAGCCCCCCTTCGTGGTAGGCAAGGTGACGGCGGCGCCGGGTTGTTCTCCCATTGACGTCTTCGGCGAAGGTGTCGCCAGCCCGGCAGGCATCGCCTATGCGACCGGCAACAATCAGGACTTCGAGAACATGACGCTCACCATGGACGTGTTCGAGGCGTCCATGCAGGGCAAGTTGCCCTGGTCGCTGCCCGCGGGCGACATCGCTGTCGCATTCGGTTTCCACTACCGCAAGGAAGCCGGCAAGAACGTCGCCACGTCGACCGGCGATGCCGGCGGCTATTCGGTGGGCAATTACTCCAACTTCCCCTCTTCGGACATCAACGTGAAGGAAGGCTTCCTGGAAGTCGAAGTCCCGGTCCTGAAGGACACGTTCGTGCAGTCGCTGGACCTCAACGCCGCCGGGCGCATGACCGACTATTCCACTTCCGGCCTGGTCGAGACCTGGAAGCTGGGCTTCACCAGCCAGCTCAACGAGGACATCAGGCTGCGCTCCGTCTGGTCGGTAGATATCCGTGCCCCCACAGTCCAGGACCTGTTCGCGCCGGCCAATGTCAATACCGGCAGCGCCACGGACCCGAAGACCGGCCTGCCCGTGTCGATCATCTCCAACGTGCTGGGCAATCCCACGCTCAACCCCGAGGTTGCGCGCACCATCTCGGGCGGCGTGGTGCTGACGCCGCACTGGGTCCCGGGCTTAACGTTCTCGCTAGACTGGTACAATCTGAACCTGACGGGCGGGATCGCTGCCGTCAGCCAGCAATTGATCCTCAACACCTGCACGGCGAACATCAACGATCCACTGTGCTCGGCGTTGGTGTTCAGCGGGCCGAACGGGGCGCTGAGCATCATCAATCGCGTTCCGGTCAATATCAGCTCCCAACGGACCTCGGGCATGGACATATCGGCCAACTATGTCACGGACTTGTGGGACGGCACGCTGGATTTGTCGTTAAGCGCCAACTATACGGACGAACTCACCATCAATTCGCCCGGCTCTCCCCCTGACGACTATGCCGGCGTGCTGGGTGACGGTGCGTCCCAGGTCGCGGGCGCGTCGAAATGGAAAGGCATACTCGCGGCGACATACAAAACCGGCCCCTGGTCCTTCACGACCCAGGTCCGCTGGTTCGGCAGCGCCATTCTCAATAATGCCTGGAACACCGGCAACCAGGCGACCGCGGCGACGCGCTACACGGTCGCGGACAGTGTGTTCAATGTCGATCCGACCGCCTATATAGACCTGCGCGCCTCCTACAATTGGACCGACAATTGGCAAATCTACGGCGCCGTGGACAATCTGCAGAACATACCTCCGGGGCTGGTGCCGGGCTATTCCGGCAGTATCCAGTCGAACGGCGGTCCCATCCACTCGGTCACCCAATACGATCTTTTGGGCCGGGAAGTCCGCGCCGGCATCCGCTTCAACTTCTAGTGTTGTTCAGTACGCTTTGAGTATCGCAGCATCCATGTGACGATGCTTTATGGCCGCCGTGCGGACGCCAAGATGCCATGACTGACGGGCTGGACATGCGCAGCCTGCTGTCGCCCATTGGCGTGGAGCGGTTCTTCGCCAAATACTGGCAGGCGCGCATGGCGCTGCTGCCGCTGGCGGCGAACGACCTTGCGTTCATCCGCAAAACCATTGGCTCGCTCGATCCGGCGCGGCTGGCTGGGGCGGCGCGAGAAGGGTCTCAGGCCTGGCTGGCGAACGAATTCGTTGCTCATAGTGTCTTTCCGGTCAATCCCGCGAACGCGGCACAATTCCATGACATCGGCGCCACACTCTATTTCGTCAATGTGCCGTTTCCCGCGCTGACCGACAGCCTGGCGGATTTTCTCGGTGCGCCACGCCGAAAAGTGATCGCCAGTCTGTTCTTCACCCCCGCCGGGGGCGGCGCGGTGCCGCATTTCGACAAGAACGAGAATTTCACCATCCAGCTTACCGGTGCCAAGCGCTGGCAGGTAGGCGAAACGCCGATGGTGCCTGCCGCGCCCGACGGCTATACGCTCGGTTCGTCCGTCATCACGCCCGCGCTCGTGCCGTTGCTGGCTGAGGCGCGGCGCCCGCCGGAGCGGACGGTCGATCTGAAGCCCGGCACGCTGCTTTATGTGCCGCGCGGCACGGTGCATCACACCGGGGCGGGAGAACCGAGCTGGTCGCTCAATCTGTCCTATAGCCCGTCCATGTGGCTGGATTTGCTGCGTGTGGGGCTGCAGGACAGGCTGGCCGCTTCGCCGCGCTGGCGTGGCATGGTGACCGGCGCGGGTGGCGACCCCGCCGCGCGGGACGCCAATCGCCTGCCCGAACTGCTGGCGGAATTGCGCGCGCTGCTGGGCGATCCCGGGGAGGCCGAGGCGCTGATCCGCTCATTCCTCAACCGGCCCGACGGGTGATCCGATGAGGCTGCTGATCATGATTGTCCTGCCCGACGCGACGGTAAATCCCGTCCTGGCCGCGCCGGATTTTGAGGCGCAATGGCGAGCCCTGCTTATACGCATCGGCGCGCTGGCCGACTATCCGCGCGAGCAAGGGCGCTTGCAGTATGTGCTGGTCGAGGCCGATCCGAGTCAGATCACGCCCATTGCCGAAGCGGTATTCCGCCTTGTGGGCGTCAAGCCGGAATTCCTGCCGGAGATCGTGCCGCAGCCCTATTACGGCTTGAGGAACTACTAGAAAGCAAGAGGTGCGCCTCAATCGTACCACTGTGGTCCAGGAGCACCGATATCTCTTTCGCAAAATCGCTCAAATCGATTTTGCCGCTTTCGGCAACAGATCGGGGAGAGTATCTTTCCGGCTGCTGCTTAAGGGCTAATGCCCACCGCGGTAACGCCGGTTGCACGCTCAACTGCTGGGAGGAAAAAAAGTCATGAAAACATCGGCATTGTTCGCCGCGGTTTGTGTCGCGGCATTCGCAGGGTATTCGTCGAGCTTGGCGCAGGATGACGCGGCTGCCACGGCGGGCTCATTCCCCCTTGCGGCTAAGGCAGGGGTCGACAGTCACGCCGATAAAACCGCACCGCCGGGCGCTGTCAATCAGGGCGCATTCGACATGAGCAAATGGAAATACGGCCACGCGTTCGATGCGCCGCCAAACTCGCAGATTTGGAATCCCGTCAAGGAAAAGATGATGCGCGGCGAGAAAATCACAAGCGTCACCATCAATGGCAACGCTGATCCAGCGGTCTATTGTGCCGCGGCGAATTCCGGCGTCGACTTCATTTGGACCGAAATGCAGCATTCCGGCGGCACATGGGACACCGTGCAAAAGATGTGGAGCCGGTGCCCCAATGCCAAGGCTGTCCCCGGCGTGCGCATTGCCAACGCCAACGAATTTGACGAGCAACATGCGATGGACCTTGGCGCGTTGGTGCTTGTCATTCCGACCGTGCGTTCTGTCCAGGAAGCACGCGAGGCCGTGAAGTGGGCCTACTATCCGCCCAGGGGTGGGCGAAGCGCCGGCGCCATGACACGCGCCTACCGGGATGTGCCGGGCGGCTATCGCAATACCATCAACAAGAATCTGGTCTTGATAGCCATGATCGAAACTCTCGATGGTCTGAAGGACGCGGACAAAATAGCGGCTGTGCCGGGCATCGATGGCGTGTTTGCCGCATCCTCGGATCTGGGTAATTTCGCCGGTTACAAGCAGGGGGATCCGGATTACGAACGTGAGATCAATATTGTCCACGATGCGGCGCTCCGCGCGCACAAATATCTGTGCGGCCCCTATGCATGGCTTGAGCGTCCGGACTTCAAGTGCTTCCAGGGCCCTGGCGGCCAGATCGATCCCACCTCGGTGAGCGATCTTCAGGCGGCCTACGAATCCACGGAAAAGAAGGCCCTCGGCCCGCTCTGGAATACTCAAGGTCACGTCGAGGCAGGACCCTTTGCGCCTAACTATGTTCCAAGTTCTCCGCGACGCGCCAGCAATTGAAAAGGGGCTTTGACGACAATGCCAGATGACGAGACGATCCTGGACGAAAAGGCCAGCTCACTTACGGGAATAACGTCGCGTCGCCAAGCCATCGGCGTGGGCACGGCCGTCGCCGCCGGCATGGTGGGCGCGACCATGCCGGCGCTGGGCGCGACGGCGCAAGACCCGGCCACGACGCCACTTCGCGTGCCTGTTCCGCTGCCGGCCCTGGTGCCGCGGGCTGACCTTGTGGATGTGCTCGAATACGAAACTCAAGCGCGTCTGGTGTTGGGACCGGCAAAGGTTGCCCCGATCTTGGGCAGCGACCGAACCGTCACCGATCGCATCACGCTGCGTCCACGGATGAATATCCCGACGCGGGATCTGGACTTGACGAGCACCTTGTTTGGCGACCAACACTTTACGCCGATCATCGTCGGCCCGATTGCCGATCAGAAGCGCTTCCACCCCGACGGCGAGGTCGCCACGGCGCGTGGGGCCTCCGCGGCAAAGGCCGCGATGGTGGTGAGCAGCGATGCCAGCGTGCCCTTGGCGAAGATCGCCCAGGCCGCCACGACTCCGATGTGGCTGCAGGTCTATGCGAAAAGCCCCAAAGTGAAGGACGTGCTCGCCGAGGCGAGTGCGGCCAAGGCCAAAGCGGTGATCGTGACGATAAACGCTGGCACGTCGGCCAATGGGCCCGCGACATCAGCCTCGGCGCACATTGATTGGGCGGGCGTCGACGCCGTCGTCAAGGGCACGTCTCTGCCCGTGATTGTGAAGGGCATCACGCGTCCGGAAGACGCGAAGGAAGCCGTTGCCCGCGGCGCCAAGGGCGTGGTCGTGTCGAACTATCGTGGTGGCAATGCGGCGGCGCTCACTGGCACGCTGCTCCACGTCGCGCCGGTCGTTCAAGCCATTAGCGATCAGATACCTGTGCTCGTCGACGGCAGTTTCCGCCGCGGCACGGACATTCTCAAGGCCCTCGCCTTTGGCGCGAAGGGCGTGTTGATCGGCCGGCCCGTGATATGGGGCCTGGCGGCTTACGGCGCCGAGGGCGTGCAGGGCGTGGTCGAAATGCTGCAGACCGAACTGGCGCGATATATGTGCATGTGTGGCAGGCCATCGCTCGCGGCGGTCGACCCAAGCCTGATTCGTGTTCACGGGCCTCTTTCCGCGGCGAGGAACACCCATGGCTGATATTGAGCAGTCCTGGCTCACAAGTTCTTCCCGGCGAACTGCGTTGACCCGCTTTGCGGGGTTTATGGCGGGCTCGCCCATTGCCGCTTCTGTGGCGCAGACTGACCCGAAGCCCCTCAGCGAGCATCGCCGCGCATTGAGCCTGGCCGAGATGCAGACGTCCTTCGATTTCGAGCCCGTATTCTTCGGCAATGTGCTCTTGCAGGTATATGATTACACGGCGCATGGCGATGGGTCGGAGTTCACGCTTCGGCGCAATCGCCAGGCGTTCGATTGGGTCGACATCGTGCCGTCACGCGCGCCCATCCCGGCTTCGCAAGTCGACCTCTCGTCCGACTTGCTGGGCGTGAAGATGAAATTTCCGATCATCGTCGCGCCGACAGCGGCGATGGTGCCCCTGCATCCGGATGGAGAGATCGGGATGTTCAAGGCGGCGACCGCGGCCTCGAACACGCTGATGATGCTGAGCGTCAATACCAGCACGCCGCATGCGAAGGTCGTACCTGCCGCGCCCGGCGGCACGCTGTGGGCGCAGTTTTACCCGCTGGAGAATCGAGATGCCACCCAGCGATCGATGGACACCTTCCAGAATGCCGGCTGCAACGGCGTCATCGTTACCATTGATCAGCAAGCGTCCTACTACGAACGCACGCAGCAGGACCGCAATTTCGGCGGGCGCGTTGCCGGTACGGGTGGCCGCGGCGCCGGTGTCGGAGGTGGAGCTGCAGCGCCCAGCGGTGCGGCAAGGTACCGGATCAACGGCTTCCGCCTGTGGTACACGTGGCAATATATCGACGATGTGCGGAAAATGGTCAAAGGTCCGCTACTGCTCAAAGGGATTCTGGGTCCGGAAGACGCCAAACTGGCGATCGAGCACGGCGCGGACGCGATCATCGTGTCGAATCACGGAGGGCGCTCGATGGACTACGGTCCGGCGTCGCTGGAGGTCCTGCCAGAGATCGTGGCTGCCGTGAACGGCCGGATTCCCGTCCTGTTCGACAGTGGCGTTCGCCGCGGCACCGACATCTTCAAGGCGCTCGCACTGGGGGCTAACGGCGTCATGATCGGACGGACCACGCGCTGGGGTCTTGCGGCTTTCGGCACCGCCGGCGCGCAGCGCCTGATCGAGATTCTGCAGCAGGAACTCGTCCAGGTTGCCGCCGCCGCCGGATGCGGTAAGCTGTCGGACATCGACAAGACGACGGTCAAGGCCCATTTCGTCTAGCACGTCGAACGGCCAAAACGGGACCGTTGCCGGCTGCTGCGACCAATCCATGCTAAACGGCCCCGCAGCATCCATCTGCTTTAGCCGCTTCCCATTTCCCCGATTCACTGTCTATGTTTCGTTCCAACAAGAACGGGTCGGGGGACGCCATGAGGAAAATTCCACTCGCCATGCTGGCCTTCGCGCCGCTGCTCGCCTTGGGGGCGCAGGCGCAGAGATCCGTCAAGCCTGCCTTTGCGCCAGGCACAAATTGGCGCGACCTCATCCCCCTGATGGCCAAGCCGGTCGCGCCATTTGAATGGGCCTATCCGGTGGGGCCCGCCAACCTGCCGCCCCCCGACCTTAACGCCATCGTCACGGCAAAGGGCGCCGATCCGTCGATCAAATTGACCATGCGCCAGGTCGTTGACGCGTTTGGTCCGCCGGACTGGTTCCCCAAGGAACATGCGCCGCTGCCCCCGATCGTCGGCCATGGCCGCAAGCCACATGTATTGGCCTGCACCCTCTGTCACCTGCCCAACGGCAACGGTCATCCGGAGTCCGCCAGTATTTCCGGTTTGACGGTGCCCTACATCATCGAGCAGATGCACGCCTTCCGCGACGGCGAGCGCACCAATATCCGCGCGCCCAACATGATCGAGATGGCGCTGGATATCAGCGACCGGGAATTGCGCGAGGCCGCCGACTACTTCGCCCGCATTCCCAGGGCGCAGCAGCAATGGATACGGGTGGTGGAAACCAACCGCGCTCCCGCCAGCCATGTCGGCGCCGGCGGCGCGCGTTTCTTCGACAAGGGCGCGCAAACTGTCGCGGTGGCGCCTGACATGATCTACGAGGTGGCCGAAAGCGAAGAAGTTGAATTGCGCAATGACCATGTCGGCTTTGTCGATTATGTGCCGATGGGCTCGCTGGCCAAGGGGCACATCGTGGCGATGGGAAATCGCGGCCAGTTCCGCACCTGCGGCTCATGCCATGGCGATGACTTTCGGGGTCATGACGATGCACCGCGCATAGCGGGACGCAGCGCCTATTACCTGATCCGCCAGCTGGCGGACATGCGCAGCGGCGTACGCAAGGGTGCGGCGCTGGGCAAGATGAAGGATGTCGTCGGCAAGCTGTCGGATGCCGACATCCTCAATGTCGCCGCCTATATGGCATCGCAAGCGCCCTGAGGATTGCAAATGCCGATATGACGACCGGGAAGCATATGGATCGCAAGACCGCAACGAGCGCGGCAACGCGGATTTCCGCAGGCCAAGCGGCAGACCTGGTTCGGTCGGGCATGTGGCTTGACTACGGTGCCGCGCTAGGTCAGCCAGATGAATTCGACATTGCTCTTGCGGCTCGCGCCGAAAGTCTCGTCGATGTGAAAATTCGATCCTGTTTATCTCCCAAGCCTCGCGCCTTCATTGAGGCCGACCCGGAGGGCAGGCATTTTCAATCCTTTAGCTGGCATTTCTCCGCACACGACCGCGCCAAACATGACGCGAGGCTCTGCACCTACATTCCGCTCAATCTGGGAGAGGTGCCAGACTATTATCGCCGTTTCATTGATCCGATCGATATCGTCACTCTCAAAACCGGTCCCATGGATGAGAGTGGCTATTTCAATTTCGGCCCGACGAACCTGTGGCACCGTACACTCGTGGAGCGCGCGAAGTTGCTCATCGTGGAGGTTTCAGCGGCCGTGCCTCATGTTTTCGGGCGCGACAACGGCGTCCATGTCAGCGAAGTCGACTACATCGTCGATGGCGACGACGCGCCTCTGAGTGAGTGTCGCAATCCGCCGGCCAGCGAAATCGACCGTGCTGTGGCCCGGCAGATCGTCGGTGAGATCGAAGATGGGTCCTGCATTCAGGTCGGCATTGGCGCCATGCCCAACGCGGTTTGTTCGGTTTTGATGGACAGTGGCATCCGCGATCTGGGCGTGCATACCGAGATGCTTGTCGATGGTCTCATCGACCTTTACAGGGCGGGCCGAATTACCGGAGCCCGCAAGACGCTCAATCCTGGCAAGATCGTGTTCACTTTCGCGTATGGATCGGCGAGTACCTATAAGGCAATTGATCGCAATCCAGACATGATGTGTGTTCCAGTCGAGTACACAAACATGCCTCACATCATCATGCAGAATGCAAGAATGGTGTCGATCAACAATACGACGCAGATAGATTTGCAGGGACAGGCTGCGTCGGAATCCGATGGTCATCGACACCTGACCGGTACTGGCGGCCAGTTGCAGTTCGCGCGCGGTTCATATGCCTCACAAGGCGGCAAGTCATTTATGTGCCTATCCTCGACTTACGAGAAGAAGAGATTGCGCAAGAGCAGGATCGTTCTCGATTTGACGCCAGGCAACATAGTGACGACACCTCGATCCGACATAATGTATGTCGTCACCGAGTACGGCATGGTCAATCTCAAAGGCAAATCGGTAGCGGACCGCGCCAAAGCGCTGATTTCAATTGCACATCCCGATTTTCGCGAGGGGCTTGAACGCGACGCTTATCAGCACAAACTCATTCCACGACAATTTCCCTGAGCAGAGAAAGCAGACGTTCAAAGGATCGCCCGAATGGCTTGCTGTCGATTACTTGCCAGCTGAATGAATTTCCGGCGGCCCCTCGGGCTACTAGGGCATTTGACACCTGCAGGCTCACATACCTAGCATCGGACCGAGGACCGCATGATTTCGGACAAGGACGTCGAGCATTACCGCCAAACCGGCTATCTGGTTGTTCCGGATGTGCTGGACGCGGATCTGCTGGCGCGGCTGCGCGGGGCGCTCGACGCCTTAGTGGCAAATGCCTCGTCGGTGAGCAGCCACACCGATGTTTATGACCTGGAACCCGGCCATACGCCAGCCGCGCCCAAGGTCCGCCGCATCAAGCTGCCCCATACCCATACCCCGGTGTTCTGGGAACTGGCCAACTATCAGCCGATGGTCGCGATTCTGGAGCGGCTGCTGGGCCCGTCCGGCGTGCGGCTGCAAAGCTCCAAGATCAACTTGAAGGCGCCGCATTACGGCTCACCAGTGGAATGGCACCAGGACTGGGCCTTCTATCCCCACACCAATGACGACATGCTGGCCGTGGGCGTGATGCTGGACGACGCCTTGCTGGAAAACGGCCCACTGCTGGTAGTGCCTGGCTCGCACAAAGGCCCTACTTGGGATCATCATTCCACCGGCTATTTCTGTGGCGCCATGGACCCAACCCGCAAGGAAGTGGATTTCGATTCCGCCGTGCCGCTGACCGGCAGTGCCGGCTCGCTGAGCTTCCATCACGTGCGGCTGGTGCATGGCTCGGCGCAGAATGTCTCCGACAAGCCGCGCCGTCTGCTGCTCTATGAGTTCTCCGCTGGCGACGCCTTTCCCCTGATGGGCATCAAGGACTGGGAGCAATATAACCGCAACCTTGTGTCGGGCACGCCGATCAATACGCCGCGAATTGTGCCCGCGCCCGTGCGCATACCGCTGCCGCCTGCGCCGTTCCAGGGATCGATCTACGAAAATCAGACCACGGCGCAGAACAAGTATTTTGAACAGCGAGGGCCCTCCGAGGTCTGAATTGGCGGCGCGCTAGACGCTGTGCTGGGGGAAAGTGTGACAGACACGACTTCGCCGGCCCGGCTTCGCCATGTCTTGCTCTCTGCCGGCATTGGCTCGGCGTTGGAATGGTACGACTTCTACATCTATGGCCTGGCCTCGGCGCTGATATTCGGGCCACTGTTCTTTCCCAAATATGACACCACGGCCGGGACGCTGGCTTCCTTCGCAACCTTTGCAGTAGGCTTTTTGGCGCGTCCCTTCGGCGGCCTGTTCTTTGGCCATTTTGGCGACCGCTGGGGCCGCAAGCCCATGTTAGTTGCGACCCTAATGTTGGTAGGTGGCAGCACCTTCGCCATCGGGCTGCTGCCGACCTATGCGCAGGTGGGGGTGTGGGCACCGGTCCTGCTGCTGATCCTGCGCTTGGCCCAGGGCTTCGGTGCGGGCGCCGAATATGGCGGCGCGGTGGTGATGGCGGTGGAGTTCGCGCCGCCGGGCAAGCGCGGACTATACGGAGCCTTTGCGCCCATGGGGACCCAGGTCGGCAGCGCGCTGGCTGGCGGTGCCTTCTGGCTCGTCGGCAACATGGGCAAGGACCCGATGCTGACCTGGGGCTGGCGTATTCCCTTCCTGGTGTCGATCGTGCTCCTGGGTCTGGGCGTCTATATCCGCAGCCGCGTGAGCGAGACACCAGTGTTCCAGGAGGCGCGCGCGCGCCATCCGCCGCTGAAGCTGCCGGCGCTGGAGGCGCTGCGCCGCAATCCGCGCAATTTCTTCGTAGTGGTGGGGGCGCGGTTGGCGGAAAACGGGCTAGGTTATCTTTATCCGGTATTCGGTGTCAGCTATTTGATCAACAACCTGCATGAGCCGCGCACTGTCGCGGTGATGGGCGTCATCGCCGGGAGCGTTGGGCTGGTGGTCGGGGCGCTGGGTTTTGCTTGCCTGTCGGATCGGATCGGGCGGCGGCCAGTCTATATTTTCGGCGCCCTGTTCTCGGCGGCTTGCGCCTTTCCCTTTTTCCTGTTGGCGCAGACCGGCAACCCGGTGCTTATCGTGCTGGGTTTCGTCATCGAGATGGGCATCGGCAGTGCCGCCATGTTCGGGCCGCAAGCGGTCTATTTCGCCGAACTGTTCGGGCCGCGCCTGCGCTATTCCGGCTTTGCCTTCGCGCGCGAGCTGGGCTCCATCATTGCCGGTGGCCCCGCGCCGCTGATCGCCGGATTGCTGGTGGTGTGGGCATCGGGCGCGCCCTGGGGCGTGTGCCTATATGTGATCGCGCTATCGCTTATCACGGCCTTTGCGGTCTGGTGCGGGCCCGAAACCTATCGCAGCGACATTCGTCAGGATGACGTGCAAGACCGTTAGCCGTCCTGTTCGATCCGCCTCCACAGATCGCGTATCATGTCCATCATCTGCACCGCTTCCTGCCAGCGGTCCGACAGTTCATAGCCGTCCGCGCCGGTGATGGCGTATGGCGGCGGCCCCAACTCGCAAAGGAAAGTGAAGGTCTCGTCCGGCCCGGCGCGCTTCTTCCAGGAGCGGATGCCGTATTCCCACCAGCCCATGAACAGGTCCAGCCAGTCCTTGTGCTGCGAAAAGTTGAACTGCACCTGGATCTGCTCACGGCTGGCGACGCGGCCATGCAGGCCCCAACTATTGTCCAGAATGCGGTGGATCATGGCGTGGTTGTCGGGCGCGATGGGCCAGGCGAATTCGCGCCCCACCAGATAGTGCGACAAGTCTGCGGTGAAGCGCAGGTCGGGAATCCGGTCAAGCAGCTGCAGGGTGAAGAAAAGGTCGGTGGTCATGCGATCGCGATGGGTCTCGATATGCAGCTCCACCCCTGCATCCGCCGCCAGCTTGCGCCAGCCATCGATGTAGGGAATGCATTCCTCGAGTCGGTAGGGGCGCACGTCCGCCTGCAGGTTCAAGTGATCGGCGCCCAGTTCTTGCACAAGCGCCAACACCGGCTTTAGGTCGTCCACGGTCTGCGGATAGCATTGCGCCTGCCAGCTCATGCCACAGGCGCGCAGAAAGCTTGTGACCTCACGCGCGAAAGGAGGATCGATGAAGCGAACGCCGCAGCCGTCGAAGCCGGCACTCCGGATCATGGAGAGTCTTTCAGACCACGACCATTCCTGGCCGTCGGGACGGCGCCGCTCCATGGCCCAAAGCGATTGATAGACCAGCAGCTTCTGCGCCATGTCCCGCCCCGTTTTGCATGAGGATAGTAACGGGACGGTGCTGCAGATGACAGGGCCGATATTTCAGGTTGGCCGACAGGTTGGTCAATATGGCGTTATTCCTGGATGCAGCGCCTGGCAACCTTTTCCTTCTGATTGGCCCCGCTTAGGATCAGGAGCAACGACTGTCTCTTCCGTTGCAGGATTGTTCAGGCGCAGCTCCCCGACGAGGATTCCCATGCTTATCTCGCACCGCGGCAACGCACCTGACAACGCAACTCTGATCGGTTTTACAAATCTGCGCCTTGCGCGCACAACCCGTCCGTTGGTGATTGAAAAGGGGAGGGGCATCTTTCTCATCGATGAGAACGGGCGCGAGTACATAGAGGGCACGTCCTCTTTTTATAGCGCCGCGCTGGGCTTTTCCGATCCGGATCTGGTCGAGGCTGCAATTCGCCAAATGCGCCAACTGCCCGCTTATGCGTCTGGCCTATATCGTACCGTTCCTGTGACGCTTGCTCTTGGCGAGAAGCTTGCGTCAATGGTACCGCTGGCCAATGCTCGGGTCGCATTCGCGTCCACAGGTTCTGAAGCCAACGATTTTCTGATCAAGTTCATGCGCTTTCGCAATGCCCACCGTGGCGAATCGCGGCGCGTCAAGGTCATTGCCCGCATCGGCAGCTACCACGGCGCAACGGTGGCCACTGCGCCGCTCGGCGGCTTCCCCGGAACCGCGCGGGCCTTCAACCTACCGGTGGATGATGTGATCACGGTCAGCCAGCCGGATTATGTCAATGTCGCTTTGGCGGGCGAGGATGAGGCGGAGTTCACCGCGCGCATGCTCGATGAGATTGAGCAGGCCATCGAGCAGGCTGGTCCCGAGACGGTTGGCGCGATGATCCTCGACCCGGTTTCGTTCAGCGCCGGCTGCGTGCTGCCGCCCGCCGGATATCTCGCTGGTTTGCGCGACCTTCTTGATCGGTACTTGATTCTGCTGTTCGACGATGAAGTGATTACCGGATTCTGTCGCACTGGCAGCATGTTCGCTGCCGAAACCTTCGCGATGCGTCCCGACTGCTTGACCCTCGCCAAGGCGCTTTCTGCCGCCTATGTGCCCATTTCGGCCATCGTCATGGACGGCGATTTCTATGGTGCACTGGAGCGCGGTTCAGACGATGAGGGCACCTTCTCCCATGCTGCAACCTATGGCGGCCACCCGGTTGCTGCCGCCGTGGCCCTTCGCATGATTGAGATTATTGAGGAACGGGAGCTGCTCAGCCATGTCCGTCGTGTCGGCCCCCGATTGCAACAGCATCTCGCTTCGCTGGCCGGGCATCCGATGGTGTTCAACACGCGCGGTATCGGCCTTGGCGGCGCCGTGCAGTTGCACAGCCTGGCAAATGCTCGCGGGTCGCGTGGCCAGGCGATGCAGGAGGCGATGATGGCCGAAGGGCTATTGCTCCGCGTGGTGCAGGATACCATCAATTTCGCCCCACCCTTGATCATCACGCAGGCTGAGGTTGACGAAATGTTCGCCCGCTTCTCCCGCGCGCTGGGCGCCGTCGAGCGCGCCGAGGCAGCCGCATGAGCGTCTCGCCCCTGATCGCATATACCGACCGCTGGTCATCCCGTGCCAGCGGTCGCATTGAGGTCAAGGTTTCCTGTCCCAGCGCCAGTTACCGTGCGGACCTGGTGCGCATTCGCAGTGCCGATCCCAATCCAGCCGGGCCCGGCCTGTTATTCGACCGTGTGCCGGCGGGCTTTGAAGGAAGCTATCCCGGACGATCGCAAGAGATACATAACGGGTCGTATGGGAAGCTGTCGCTCAGCCGGCTCGTGTTGCCACAAGAATGGACGCTCTCTGTGCGCGTGCAGCCCTGGTTGCTTGACGGCCGGCCTCATGCGGTTTTGGCATGGATCGGCGGATCAGGGCTTTCGCTGCACGTGACCGCTGCCGGCGCCGAGCTACGGGTAGGTCAGGCTGTCTGCTGTGTGGCCGCGCCGATGCTGGAGCGACGCTGGTATGAGCTGCGCGTGATTTGTGCTGGCGGGTCGCTCCGCCTGCTGCAAATCCCGCTGACGCAGGACTGGGGCGTAGACGGGCGCGGTGAAGCGCAGCTTCCGGCGACTGTTGATCCCCCAACAGTCATGCTTCTCGCCGCCGCGCCCGTGGGTTCAGGGCCTGTCTGCCGCGACCATCTGAATGGGCGGCTCGAGCACCCGTTGTTGCTGCATGGCGTGGTCGACGCGGCAATGCCCGTCGAGCCCGCCGCATTACCGCCCGCCGCCTTCATCGCATGGTGGGATTTTAGTCTGGACATCCCCACGCAGGCAATTTCCGATCGCGGCCAACACCTTCTGCACGGCGAACTCGTGAACATGCCGACCCGAGCGGTGCGCGGCGCGTTCTGGCGTGGCGACGTTCTGCGTTGGTCCGAAGCGCCCGATCAATATGGCGCGGTGCATTTTCATGAAGACGACCTCTATGATTGCGCCTGGGACACCGACTTTGTCTTCGATGTACCTGCCGACTTGCCAAGCGGCGTCTACGGCATCCGTTTAAAAACGGACGTGGAACAAGACGTTGTCCCGGTGTTTATCCTTCCGCAGCCGGATACGGCTACCGCGAAAGTCGCTGTGCTGTTTCCAACCTACACCTATCAAGTTTACGCAAATTTCGAGCGCGATAACTTCGACGATCGCTATCGTGCCCGCCGCGCGGAATGGGGCGTCTATCCGCACCACCCCGGTGAGCACAAGGAATTCGGCCTTTCCACCTACAATTGTCACTGTGACGGCTCCGGGGTTGCCTTCTCGTCGCTGCGCCGGCCAGTGCTCACTTTCAGGCCCGGCCAGATGGCCTATGTCGATCTCAAAGGATCGGGGTTACGCCACTTCCCCGCCGACATGCACCTCGCCATTTGGCTAGATGCCATGGGTATCGCCTGGGATGCGATTACCGACCATGACCTCGAGCGCGAGGGCATGAGCCTGCTATCGCGGTATCGTTGTGTTTTGACAGGGTCGCATCCCGAATATCAGAGCCCCGCCACTCTGGACGCCCTGCGCGACTGGCTGGCCGCGGGTGGCCGGCTCGCCTATCTCGGTGGCAATGGATTCTATTGGCGTATCGCCACCTCTGCGATAGTGCCCGACACTCTGGAGGTTCGCCGATCCGAAGGGGGGACCCGCGCCTGGGCTGCCGATCCCGGTGAATATTACCACGCGTTCGACGGAGCCTATGGTGGCCTCTGGCGGCGCCAGGATCGCGCGCCGCAGCGCCTGGTCGGTGTCGGATTTTCCGCCCAGGGACGCTTTGAAGGTTCCCACTACCGCCGCACCGAGGAATCTTACGCGGCGGACCTTGCCTGGATCTTCGCCGGTGTGGATGGCGAGATCATCGGCGGTTTTGGATTCTCCGGCGGCGGAGCCGCGGGCTATGAGCTTGATCGTGCCGACCCTTTGCTCGGAACCCCACCCAATGTTCGCCTGCTTGCCCGTTCCGAAGATCACCAGGCCCATTTCGGTGTCACACTTGAGGACCTCCTGGTTCCGACAGCCTATGCATTACCCTCCAACAGGCCGGATCCGCTGATCCGCAGCGACATGGTGTATTTCGAGACCGCAAAAGGTGGCGCAGTATTTTCGGTTGGCTCGATCACTTTTTGCGGCAGCCTACCCTGGAATAATTTCGACAATCAGATTTCGGTTCTGCTGCGAAACGTGGTGACACGCTTCCTGGCTGAGTAGAACTCGGCAGCACACGCGAGATGGTGCCCCGCCCGAATTCTCAATAAGATCGAATTGCGTTATCTTTCGCCCGCTAGGGCATGTCCGTTTCATCCACACTTGAATACGCAAAGGACTCCATGTCTTCCATCTCACACCTTCACGGCGGCCCCGCTGTCCGGTGGTCTTTCCTCAAGCGGCTGGCGGCGGCGCTTTCCCTGGCGTTCGACTCCGCGGCCCACGACGCGCGAGTGGCGGCCGAAGCCTGAATGACTGGACCGGATATTTTTCTCTCCTACAATCGCGGCGATCTCGCGGCCGCACGTTGCTTCGCCGAAGCCTTCGCCCGGGAAGGTTTGCAAGTCTGGTGGGACGTCGCGCTTCGTTCGGGGGAGGCCTATGACGAAGTCACCGAGAACGCCTTGCGCGAAGCCAAGGTTGTCGTGGTGCTTTGGTCCAAACGATCGGTCACATCGCGGTGGGTTCGCGCCGAAGCCGCTTTGGCCGAGCGGAAAAAGACCTTGATGCCAGCAATGATCGAGCCCTGCGAGCGGCCGATCATGTTTGAACTGGTGCAGACCGCCGAGCTTTCGCACTGGCGCGGCGATGAACTGGACCCGGCATGGCGAAATTTCATTGGCGATGTGCGCCATCTCGTAGGACGGCCCATATCGCCCGCGGGGACCGCGCGAGAGACCGCAATTTCACCGGGCAAAAACGAAATTTCCATCATCGTATTGCCATTCACGAATATGTCCGGCGATCCGGAACAAGACTATTTCTCGGACGGGATCACGGACGACATTATTACCGACTTGGGCAAGGTTTCGTCGTTGGTCGTTATTGCGCGAAACACCGCGTTCACGTTCCGCCACACCAACGTCGACGTCGTGGCCGTGGCGCGCCAAGTCGACGTCGGTCTTGTCCTCGAAGGAAGCGTGCGCAAGGCCGGCAATCGCGTAAGAGTGACTGCCCAGCTGATTGACGGTTCGACGGGACGGCAATTGTGGTCCGAGCGGTACGACCGCAACCTGGACGACATTTTTGCCCTCCAGGATGAGCTGTCGCATGCCATCGTCGGGGCGCTTCGGATCAAATTGTCACCCCAGGATAAGGCCGCCATCGAAAATCGCGGCACCGATAACGTCCAGGCCTATGATCTGTACATGAAGGGCCAGGCACAGTATCGGCTGCAAGAGGCCCAAGCGCGAAATCGCGCGATCGCACTGTTCCAGGCAGCGGTCGCGCTGGACCCGAATTTTGGTCATGCCTGGTTGCAGATCGGTATTTGCCATGTGATCAAATGGGTTCGCGATCCCAAGCGTGCAGAAATTTATCGTCCCAGGATTCTGGAAGCCTATGAGCGCGCAGCGGTGGTCGCGACCGATCCCTTGGTGGTGAGTCACGCCACCGGGCTAAAGGCCATGTTCGACTGGGATTGGGTTGGCGCAGGCGAGGCGTTCGAAGCCATTCCGCTCAACAAGGCGACTGCCGAACAGGCTTCGAGCGTGGCCTATTTCTATACAAGCGTCGGCCGCTCGCGCGAGGCAACAATACTTTATCACGACGTCATTCGCCGGGATCCCCTGGCCAGCATTGAAATGGCGAGTATTGCATTCGATTGCGCGCGACGCTTTGAGGAAGCAAATGCCGAGGCGGACCGGGTCGCCAAGCTTGTCGCGCGGCCTGTGACCTGGATGCTCCTCCGCTTCTTGCGAAGTGCGGTAACTGACGATCCCGCGCTCGCAAAGACTCATCTTGAGCGGTATCTCGCTCTCAAGGACGACTATATGCCGGTCTATAAGGCGGTCGCGCGCTGCTTTGCAGATCGCGAAATGGCGCTCGGCCTTCTAATGCAAGCTTTTCAGGAGGAATTTTACCAGGACTTTCACCGCATGGTCGGCATAGCATTCCTTGCGGCCTATTTTGGCGGCGAAGACCTGGCGCTTGCGTGTCTGCGGCGGGCCTTTGTCGAGCTTCCCAGTGTGCGGGCCGCATCCATATGGCACCCGCTCTTTTCAAAGGTGCGGAAGAGGGAAGAATTCAAACGGCTCGCCATCGAACTGGGTTTTTCCAAATACTGGCGTACAAGTGGGCGTTGGGGCGACTTTGCGCGTCCGGTCGGATCGGACGACTTCGAGATCGTCGCATGACTGGAGATGTTCGCCCGCATGAAAGCCACGAGGATTTGAACCATTCCAGACGTGCTCCGATATGAGGTGAAATTGATGCCGGTCAGCGGCCACTTTTAATTTGGCCACCAATTGAACATTTGGCGGTGGCACTGGTAATTTTGCCCGGGCTTTCCTTCGGGAGAATGCAGTGATTTATGAAATCAAAGCGACATTGTCGCGCCGTCTGTTGATCGGGGCGATGATCGCGAACCTGGGCATGCCCAGCGCGTCTTTAGCCCAGAGTAGCAAGCCCAAAATCGGTTTCATTGGTGCCGGCCACATCGGGGGCACATTGGCAAAAATATGGACTGAAGCTGGCTACCAACTAATGCTTTCGGCCCGTGACCTGGGGCCGGTCAAGGAATTGGCGGCACAGCTTGGTCCGAATGCCCATGTAGGCACCCCTCAACAGGCGGCGGATTGGGGCGACGTGGTCGTGGTCACTGTGCCCTATGCCGCACTCCCACAGATAGGGCACGACTATGCCACCCAGTTGAAGGGCAAGATCGTAATCGATACCTGCAATCCCTATTTGGGGCGCGATGGCCATATGGCCAAGGATGCAATTGCAAAAGGTACTGGGGTGATGGATCCGAGCTATCTGCCCGGCACAAGGCTTG
Organism: Rhizomicrobium sp.; assembly: GCA_035512055.1. Lineage (GTDB taxonomy): Bacteria > Pseudomonadota > Alphaproteobacteria > Micropepsales > Micropepsaceae > Rhizomicrobium. Next base: position 37,790 of record DATKEP010000073.1, on the reverse strand, counting down.
TGCGCGCCTTCAATTCCATCACTTACACCGCATTGGCGCAGGACGGCCATCATCCGGGCGAGCTTTACGGCATCGAATTGGCAGCTGACGATCCAGAGGCGCTGACGGTGGTCAAGCGGCTAGTCACTGATGCAGGCTATGAGCCGGTGGTAGTGGGCGGTCTTTCTACCGCTAAGAGATTTGACCAGGGCGCACCGGTCTATCCCAAAGCCATGTTGGCCAGCGACATGCGCAAGGCGCTTGGCCTAAAGTAGGGGGCTCCCCGATCGCGTGGGCTGGGAGGCGCGGGTAGCAAGTCCGCGGATCTGTGCCCATAATGCATCAACAGGGGCGTTATGAACATTCGCGGTGGCTTATTTTCTCTGGTGATTGGGGTCATCCTCTGCGTCATGCTTGCAGGCTGCGTGACATTGCCCCGGTCTCCCTTTACCTGGGACGAGCAAGCTTCGGCCTCTCCACCGGGCTTTGGGCAAGTTCGCTATGCGGCCGAGGACGAAAAGCTTGCGCTGATGCTCAGGCAATCCCTGAAGCCGGACTCCAAAGGCGAGGTCGACGCTTTGGCGATTTCGGGAGGAGGCGCCAACGGCGCATATGGCGCGGGTTTGCTTTACGGTTGGAGCGAGAGTGGCCGGCGGCCCCAATTTCAGCTTGTCACGGGCATAAGTTCGGGCGCCTTGCTCGCGCCGTTCGCCTTTCTGGGTCCCGAATGGGATGACGAGCTGCGCCAGGCCTACTTCAAACCCCTGGTCGCCCATCTTACGCAACCTCGACTATTCAGTTTTTTGACACCTGGCCTTTACGGTAAGGCGCCCCTGGAAGAGCTCGTGCGAAGCCAAGTGTCCGACAAACTCATCAACGCGGTTGCTGCAGAACACGCGAGAGGCCGACGCCTTTTGGTTGGAACCACCAATCTCGATACGCAGCAATTGGTTGTATGGGACATGGGCGCAATTGCCTCGAAGGGCGGGGCCAGGGCTCGGGATTTGTTCGCAACGGTGCTTATTGCTTCGGCAAGTGTACCGGGTGCCTATGCACCTACCATGATCGATGTTGAGAGCGCCGGCCATGCCTTCAGTGAAATGCATGTTGACGGGCAGACAGAGGGCGCTTTTTTTGCAATTCCGCAATCGCTTTTCTTGTCCAAATCCGTCACACCTCCTCCATTCCATGCACATCTGTTCATCATCATTAACGGCCGAGTTGATAGGCAATTCGTTGTTACGCCACGAAGCGCCATTCCGATTCTCGAGCGCACTATCGACGCGGGCGGCAAGGCGGCGGTCCGTTCGGTCCTCCTCACAACAGCTCAATTCTGCGAACGCACAGGCTGCGAACTCTCGGTCTCCTCGTTGCCTGCCACCGTCAAGGATAATTCCCTGGATTTCGATGAAGCGCACCTCAAAAGCCTGTTTGCCGCTGGGGAAGCAGGATCGATGGATGGATCCGGCTGGCAGCCGGCGACAAGGGCCCTGACGCCATAGATCGTCGGAGCTATGGGCCATTGCTCGCGCACGAGCTGCATGGGCGGGCGGGGCCCGCCCGAAGTTGCATGGCTGGCGGCCATGACAGGGCGACGCTCAAGCTGCTGGATGCCTACGGCCCAAATAAGGAAGGTGCCCAGCTCTCCATCAGCGTCTCAAGCCTTGGCAGGCTGGGCGCGGCTATGATGGAGTGCTGGCCAAAATGCATGGAGGGGCGTTTCATGACGGGCAGGCTAACGACGCTGGCCCTGTGCGCCGCGCTTCTGCTGGGGGCGGGCAGGGGCGCGTACGCCGTACCCCCACGCCGGCTGCTGGTCATCTCTGTGGACGGGCTGGACTGGCGCTACCTGCGCGATCGCAATGCACTAGGCCTGACGATTCCGCATTTACGCGCGCTGCTGGCCCGGTCGCAGGTGGCCGACGGAGTGACTGGGGTCTGGCCCACAATCACCTGGCCATCCCACACCACGATGCTGACGGGTGTGCGCCCCGACCAGCACGGTATCCTGGGCAACGCCAGCGGCCCACCCAATCCGGCGTTGAGCTATTGGTCGGCAGCCAAGATCAAGGTTCCCACCCTCATCCAGTGCGTGGCGGCGCGGGGCCACACCATCGGCGCGGTCAACTGGCCGGTGACGGTGGACGCCCGTATCAACTGGAACCTGCCCGAAGTCTATGCCAGACGCGACGGTGATTCCTCTGACATGGATACGGTCGACCGCTTCGGCACGCCGGGCCTGGTGGCGGAGATCGGCCGAGCCTATCCGTCGTTCAATCATGCCTGGCTAGACGACCGCTCGCGCACCCTGGCCACGCTCTACGTCCTCAAGACCAGGCATCCGGACCTGATGCTGCTGCACTTGGCTGAACTGGACTCCGAACAGCATGAGGAAGGCCCATTCACTGCGCACGCCAAGGCGGTGGTTGAGCGTTCTGACGAGCTGATTGGCGACATCCTGAAAGTCTTGCCCCGGGACTATGCCCTGGCAGTCGTCTCGGACCATGGCTTCGAGCGGGTGGACCGCATCGCCAATCTGCCGGCGATGGCCGCCGCCGATGGGGTCGTGGGCCCGATGACGGTGGTGGGCGGTCTTGTCACTAGCAGTGATCCGGCGGTCATTGCCTGGTTGCGCACGCAAGCAGGGAAGGGCGATGTGGGCCGTCAGGTGCCGCCGGCCGAACTGGCGCGCTATTCCGCGCAGTTATCAGGCACTGGTTTCGAGCCAGCACCGCATGTGATGTTCGGCACTGGATCCGCGCTGCACGAAGCGTCCATGGTAAAGGGCAATCACGGCTTTTGGCCCCTGCGAGACGACTATCGCAGTGTCTTTCTGCTTTCGGGTCAAGGGATCAAGCCTGCCCACCTGGGCACCCTCGACATGCTGACTCTGGAAAATCGGCTTGTGTCGGCACTCGCGATTAACTGCCGCTGACGTGCAATCGCGATTGAGCGGCGCGATTGATCCCGGGGAGGAATGACCGCATTTGCCCCGAAGCGGACAATCGCGGTCTTGACCCAACGTGAGCCTGCCCCCTGTACGCCAACCCGACCACGGTGTTACTGGCAGCCATCCCATATTTCGTTCGTGGGCTCTTAATGCGGTGTAGGCCCAGAGAATCGAACCGACGAGAAAGAAAGCACAACGCGCCCAAAGTGAAACAGGCGAACGCTCTCGCATCATTCCGTGGCTTCCCGTTCCTCCATCAGATTCACGATGTCGCCAATGTCCCAAAGGCGGGACTTGACAGCGTCTAGTTTGAAATTCCGCGCTCGAATCGTGCACGAGCCTTGTCCACCGCTGCATCGGCATCAGCTTCTGTCTTAGCGAATCCTTTCATATAATCTTGCTGCTTTCCTTTGGGGACATGCAGTTCCCATCGCCAAGAGCCGTCAAGGCAACGCGCAGTTGAAGTGCCAAATCTCTTGCTCATTTTGACGTTTTCTCCACCAATTCCTCAAGCGTCCAAAGCCTATCAGAAATGCCTGCTGACATAACGACAATATCACGTAACGATATAAACAGTCCTACGGGCCCATCTCTGCTGGAAGTGTGCCAGATTGGGCTTGCCTGCCGCCTGATCTGGACTTGCCAATTTTCTTTTCGTGTCTGAACGGCGCCACAAAAAGGCTCCCTGTGCCAAGAGTGTGACACGCGGTCCTTATGTGGAGTTTTGGAAGGAAGGCCCCGAGCTATTCTCCTTGTAAGAACAGCCTCCTGGAATGGTGGGCGCGCCAGGGATTGAACCTGGGACCCCTCCCGTGTGAAGGGAGTGCTCTCCCGCTGAGCTACGCGCCCGCCTGATTTCCGATCCTGCTTGCCTTCTGGCAAACGATCCGGGGCGGAGGGGCAGGGCTATAAGATGGCCCCCCCCGGCCCGTCAAGCGGCCTCCGGTCCGGCCGCGGGCTTGGCCGGCAGTTTGGCGGAAAAAGCCGGAAGGTTGCTCTAACCCCGGCCTAGGCGCGCGATCGCATCCGGCAAATCGGCAAAATCATCCAGCACCAGGTCCGCGCCCAGTTCCGATGCCGGGATGGGCGTGAAACCGTATGACATCAGGATGCAGGGCGCACCGGCAGCGCGGGCGGTGTTCAGGTCGGTGATGGAATCTCCGATCATCACGGCGGGTCCGCCGCCGCTCTCGGCGACGATGTCGTGAAAGATTCGCGGATCGGGCTTGGTATAGGGCTTACGGCCGGCGCCATAGACGGCGGCGAAGACGCCGTCCAGCCCCAGCCGCGGCAGCAGGGCATCGGTCAGTTGCTGGGGCTTGTTGGTCAGTACGCCGAGTCGGTCGCCGCGCATTTTAAGCCGTTCGAGCGTCTCGGCCACGCCCGGAAACAGTCTTGTGCCGTCGGCAATATGGTCGCGGTAATGGGCGACAAATATCTCCACCAGCGTGGGCATATCCTGGTCCGTCACCGGCGCCCCGCTTGCCGCCATGGCCTGATCGATCAGGGCGCGCGCCCCGAACCCCACCATATGACGCAGATGGGCAAGGTCCAGCAGGGGGCGCCCCCGGGCGGCCAGGACGGCATTGGTGGCACCCAGCAGGTCCGGCGCCGTGTCGGCCAGCGTACCATCCAGGTCAAAAATCAGGGTTGCAGCGGGGTTTTGGAAAGGGGACATAAACCTGAGTAAATCAAAGCTAGAATCGCGGCAATATAGCGTCGCAAATCGTCACTTCATCTTTCTTGCACGGGAGCCTACCCAAACCTCATGTCGAAAGCCGCCATTATCCTCGCAGCCGGAGCCGGCACCCGGATGAAATCGGCGCTGCCCAAGGTGCTGCACAAGGTGGCGGCACTGCCGTTGCTGGGCCATGTGGTTGCCGCGTTGCGGGCCGCCGGCGTGGAGCGGATCGTGGTGGTGACTTCGCCCGCCGGCGAGGCGGTACGCGACTATGCTAGGGCGCTTGGTTGCGGGAGCTCCGTCCAGCACCAACAGCTGGGCACAGGCCATGCCGCGGCTTCAGCAAAGGAGGCGCTGGCGGATTTCAGCGGCACTGTCCTGGTGATCAATGGGGACATGCCGCTGGTTACCGGCGAGACGATCGCCGAATGCCTGCAAGCCCGGGCGCGCACCGGATTGGCGCTACTGGCCTTCGAGCCAAAGGATCCGGGTGCCTATGGCCGCGTGCTCATGACGCCGGACGGTTACCTGAACCGAATCGTGGAATATAAGGACGCGTCCGCGTCCGAGCGCGCCGCCACCCTGTGCAACGCCGGCTGCTATGCCGGGGATGCCGAAAAATTCTTCCGCTGGGCGTCAAGCCTGAACAACGACAATGCCCAAAAGGAATATTATCTAACCGATGTGCCCTTGCTTGCCCGCGCCGAGGGCGTCAAATGCGCCGTCGCGCTGACGGACGAAATCTCGGTCACGGGCGTCAACAGCCGGGCCGAACTGGCGGAAGCGGAGAGGAAATTTCAGGACCGTGTCCGTGGCCGCATGCTGGCGGACGGTGTCACGATGACCGCGCCCGAAACCGTGTTCTTTGCCCATGACACGGTGGTGGAGAATGACGTGGAGATCGAGCCCTTTGTCATGTTCGGTCCCGGCGTGGCGGTCAAAAGCGGCGCGCGCCTGAGGAGCCATTCCCATCTCGAGGGCGCAACCGTCGCATCCGGCGCCATCATAGGGCCTTACGCGCGATTGAGGCCCGGCGCGCGCATCGGCGAGGATGTCCATATCGGCAACTTCGTGGAAGTGAAGAATACCGTCATCGAAAAGGGCGCCAAGGCCAATCATCTCACCTATCTGGGCGACGCGCGGGTGGGCGCGGGCGCCAATATCGGCGCGGGCACGGTTACCTGCAATTATGACGGCTTTACCAAGGCGGTCACCGAAATCGGCGCGGGCGCCTTTATCGGTTCCGACACGGCGCTGGTTGCGCCGGTCAAGATCGGCGACGGCGCCATTACCGCCGCAGGTTCGGTGATCACCAAGGATATCGCGCCCGATGCGCTGGCGATTGCCCGTGGCGTGCTGACGGAAAAGCCCGGCTGGGCGAAAGCCTTCCGCGAACGGAAACGGACGGAGCAAAAATAATGTGCGGAATAGTCGGTATTGCGGGCACGCGTGATGTGGCCCCCATCATTCTGGAAGCGCTCAAGCGGCTGGAATATCGCGGATATGATTCCGCAGGCATTGCCACCCTGGATCATGGCGTGATCGAGCGTCGCCGCTCGCCCGGCAAGTTGACCCGGCTGGATGCGGTGTTGCACGAGCGTCCGCTCCACGGCAAGACCGGGATCGGCCATACACGCTGGGCCACCCATGGCGCGCCCACAGAAGCCAATGCACATCCCCACGCGACTGACCATGTCGCCATTGTCCATAACGGCATTATCGAGAACTTCCGCGAGCTGAAGGCCGAGCTGATCGCCAAGGGCCACAAGTTCGAATCCGAAACCGACAGCGAGACCGCGGCCCATCTTGTTACCCAGCTGATGCGCGAGGGTTTGGCACCCGACGAAGCCGGCAAGCGCGCGGTGGCCCGCCTGACGGGTGCCTACTCCATCGCGATGATCTTCCGGGATCATGACGGACTGCTCGTTGGCGCCAGGCGTGGCGCGCCGCTGGCGGTGGGCTATGCCGAGCACGAGGCCTATATCGGTTCCGACGCGTTTGCCCTTGCGCCTTTCACCAACCGCGTCGCGTATCTGGAAGAAGGCGATGTCGTCGTCATCAAGGGCGCCGATGTCAGGATCTTTGACACGCAGGGCCGCCCCGCCAATCGCGAAATCAAGATCACCAGCGCCTCGGCGGCGCTGGTGGACAAGGCCGGCCACAACCACTTCATGGCCAAGGAAATCCACGAGCAGCCCGAAGTCGTCGGTCACACGCTGGCCCATTATCTCGATCCGGCGGGACCGATCGTGCGCCGCCAGGGCAAAGGCTTGCGCGATGTGTTGGTGAAGGCACAGCGCCTGACGATCTCGGCCTGCGGCACCGCCTTTTATGCCGGCATGGTGGGAAAATACTGGTTCGAGAAGCTGGCGCGCATGGCGGTGGAAATCGACGTGGCGTCGGAATTGCGCTATCGCGATCCGGTTTACCCCGAGAATGGCGCGGCGCTGTTCGTCACCCAGTCGGGTGAGACGGCCGACACGCTGGCTGCGCTCAGGGAGGCCAAGCGCCAGCGCCAGACTACGATCGCGGTGGTGAATGTGCCCGAATCCAGCATCGCGCGCGAAGCCGACATCGTGCTGCCGACCTATGCGGGGCCGGAGATCGGGGTCGCCTCGACCAAGGCCTTCACCTGCCAGCTCGCCGCGCTTGCCGCCTTCGCCATTGCGGCGGGCGATGCGCGCCGCACCCTCAGCAAGGGCGACGAGCAGAGGCTTTGCGCCTCGCTGCTGGAGACGCCGCGCCATATCGCGGAATTCCTGAACCAGGAACCCTCGATCAAGGCAGTGGCCGAGGAAATCGCCAAGGCGCGCGACGTCCTTTATATCGGACGGGGCGCGAGCTATCCCCTGGCTCTGGAAGGCGCGCTCAAGCTCAAGGAAATTTCCTACATCCATGCCGAGGGCTATGCCGCGGGCGAGATGAAGCATGGTCCCATCGCGCTGATCGATGAGGCAGTGCCGATCATCGTGATCGCGCCCCATGATGCCCATTTCGAGAAGACCATCTCCAACATGCAAGAAGTGATGGCGCGCGGCGGCAAGGTGCTGCTGATCTCCGACAAGCAAGGCATCGCCGAGGCCGGCAAGGTCTGGGCCTCGATCGAAGTGCCCACCACCAACAGTTTCATCACGCCCCTGATCTATGCCGTCCCGGTGCAGCTGCTCGCCTATTACGCGGCGCTGGCCAAGGGTACCGATGTGGATCAGCCCCGCAATCTAGCCAAGAGCGTGACCGTGGAATAAGCCGCCTCAGCCCTTCGGCATCAGGTTCATCACCATGAGGGTCATGGCTGTCACGCCGGTCTTGATGGTCGGTTCGGGATCTGGCGCGAAATAGGGCGAGTGATTTCCTGGCGGGTCCTCGCCTTTGGCCTTTGCCGTCGCCAGCATCGCGGCGTCTGTTGCGCCTATCGTCACCATGGTGCCGGGAACCCCGGCGCGCAGGAATTCCGAAAAATCCTCACTGGCATAGATGAAGGTCGGCGCCTCATGGCTATGCGAGCCGAAGGCCTGGTTCAGCACTGGAACCATCCTGTCCACCACCGCTTTGTCATTCATCAACGCTGGACCGCCGGGCGTGATGGTAACCTGTGGCGGCGGCGCGCCGGCGATGGCAGCCACGCCGTTGGCGGTGCGGCGAATGCCGTCATGGATCTTGGCGCGCGCCGAATCGTCGGTGGTGCGGATGGTGCCTTCCAGTTGCGCGGTATCGGGAATGATGTTGCCTGCGCTGCCGCTGCTGATGCCGCCCACGGTGACGACGCCGAACGCGGCCGGATCTTTCTCGCGGCTGATCACGGTCTGCACATCCTCGACAAAGCGTGAGGCCATTACCACCGGATCGATGGTGGTTTCGGGATGAGCGCCATGCCCGCCGCGCCCCGTGAAGGTAATGGACAGGCGGTCGGAATTGGTGGAGCCGGCGCCATAGCGATAATAGACATCACCCGTGGGCTCGGGACCGTCATGGATCGCCAGCGCGTAGTCCGGCTTGCCGAAGCGGGTAAAGAGACCGTCGGCCAGCATGGCGCGCGCGCCACTTACCAGTTCCTCGGCCGGCTGGCCGACGAACATCAGGGTGCCGCCCCATTTGTCTCTCATCCCCAACAAGGCCTTGGCCGCACCTACCCACAGCGCCATATGGATGTCATGGCCGCAGCTATGGTCGACGAAAGTCTCGCGACCGTTCCATTGCTGCCTGGCCTGGCTGGCATAGGGCAGACCGGTCTTCTCCTGCATCGGCAGCCCGTCGAGTTCGGTGCGCACGAGCACGGTGGGGCCGGGGCCGTTCTTGTAGACCGCCACGATACCGGTCTTGCCGACGCCATCGGTCACCGTGAAGCCCAGCGCGCGCATCTCCGCCGCCAGCTTCGCTGCCGTGCGCGTCTCTTGAAAACCCAGTTCGGGATGGGCGTGGATGTCTTTGTAGAGCGCTTCCAGATGCGGATAGTCGGCATCGATCTCAGCGACCAGACCGGGCTTCACCACGGCCACATCCAGTGCAAAGGCCGGCAGGGTCGATGCGGCAAGTACAGCAGTGCAGGTCAGCAAGCGCAATTGGGCGATCATGACCGCCCCTTTCATCCCCGCCGTGACCAATATACTTTTCGCGTCGTTTCCGCCATAAGTCAGCACAGGATTTCCGATCATGACCGACCAGACCGTCCTCAAGCGCGCCGTGGCCGCCAAGGCCCTTGAATATGTCAAGGATGGCATGAAGCTCGGTCTGGGCTCAGGCTCGACCGCCGAGTTGTTCGTCGAGATGCTGGCGCCCCGGGTGCGGGGCGGGGAAAGGCTGCTCTGCGTGTCGACCAGCGAAAGGACCGCGGCGTTTGCGCGCAAGCTGGGCGTCACGCTTGCCAGCCTCGACGATCTGGCGCCGCTTGACCTGACGGTCGACGGCGCCGATGAAGCCGACCGCAATCTCGACCTGATCAAGGGCGGCGGCGGCATGTTGCTCAGGGAAAAGATCGTGGCGGCGGCGTCCAGACAGATGCTGGTGATTGCCGACGAATCCAAACTGGTGCCGCGGCTGGGCAAATTTCCCTTGGCCGTAGAAGTCGTGGAGTTCGGCCACAAATCCAGCGCGGCAAGGCTTGGCGCGGCACTGGCCGCGGCAGGCTATGCCAATATTCCCATGACGCTGCGCCTTAAGGATGGCGCGCCGTTTCGGACCGACAGCGGCAATGTGATTTATGACTGCGCCTTTGGCGTGATCCAGAATGCTGCGAAGCTGGGGGCCGCGATCTCGGCCGTGCCCGGCGTAGTCGGACACGGCCTGTTCATCGGCCTCGCAACCACACTGCTGATTGCAGGCCCAGGCGAGATCGAAGTCATCACCCGACCCTGAAACCTGTCATGGCCCGCATGCCGATGCGCGTGCGGGCCACCAAGCGCGACTGACCGCCATGACCCAGTATGACTACGACCTCTTCGTGATCGGCGGCGGTTCCGGCGGCGTTCGCGCCAGCCGGATGGCGGCGCTGGCCGGTGCGCGCGTGGCCCTGGCCGAGGAGTGGCGGATGGGCGGTACCTGTGTGATCCGCGGCTGCATACCCAAAAAGCTTCTGGTCTATGCCAGCCAGTTCAAGGAAAACATCATGGACTCGGCCGGCTATGGCTGGTCCTTCGGCGATTGCAGTTTCGACTGGCCGACCCTGATCGCCAACAAGGACAGGGAGATCGCCCGGCTCGAGAGCGTCTATACCAGCAATGTCGATAAGGCGGGCGTCACGATCGTTCATGACCGGGCGGTGTTCGAGGATCCCCACACGCTGTTGCTGGTCAAATCCGGCAAGCGCGTCACGGCGGAAAAAATCCTGATCGCCACCGGCAACCGGCCGACGCGGGACATGGGCACCGATCATGAGATCGGCGGCGACGATCTTTGCATCACTTCGGATGAGGCTTTCCATCTCAAGGCGCTTCCGCGGCGCATCGCGATCGCGGGTGGCGGATATATTGCGGTGGAATTCGCCCATATCTTCCACGGCCTGGGCAGCGAGGTCACGCTGCTGTGCCGCCGCGACATGCCGCTGTTCGGGTTCGACGAGGACATGCGCGAGGCCCTGTTCCACTCCATGCAGGAGCGCGGCATCAAGGTCCTGCCCCGCAGCCAGTTCACCATGGTCGAAAAGCGGCACGATTGCCTGCATGCGGAAACCAGCAAGGGCGGGGTCATTGAATGCGAGCAGATCATGCTGGCGATAGGCCGCAAGCCCAACACCGCCTCGCTCAATATCGAGAGGGCAGGCGTGGAACTCGGCAAGCGCAGCGAGGTGAAGGTCGACGACTATTCCCGCACCAGTGCCGAGCATATTTATGCCGTGGGTGATGTCACGGACCGCATCCAGCTGACCCCCGTCGCCATCCATGAAGCGATGTGCTTTGTCGAGACCGCCTTCAAGAACAATCCGACCAGGCCTGATCATATCCATGTGCCCAGCGCGGTGTTTTCCACGCCCGAACTGGCTGGCGTGGGCCTCACCGAAGGCAAGGCACTGTCCAACGGCCATAGTATCGACGTTTACAAATCCGTTTTCAGGCCGCTGCTTCACACATTGGGCGGACGGCCCGTCCGCACCCACATGAAGCTGATCGTGGATGCAGGCAGCGACAAGGTGCTGGGCTGTCATATCTTTGGCGACCATGCGTCCGAAATCATCCAGGTCGTTGCTGTCGCCCTGAAGATGGGCGCAACCAAAAGCGATTTCGACACGACGATTGCGCTGCATCCCACGGCGGCGGAAGAACTGGTCACCATGCGGACCAGGAGCTACCACAAAAGTCCCGCCGATCAGGAAATTTAACCCCTTGCCATCGCAGGGTTTTTTGCCCATTTTGGCCGATTCACCTGGGCGTGGCGTGATGCTGGTAAATTCCGCCACAAGCGCCTATATCCACGGCCCTGTTTCTAAGGAGTGACAAGCGTGGCCCAAAACTGGACCCCGCAGAGCTGGCACGAAAAGCCCGCCCGTCAGATGCCGGATTATCCGGACAAGGCGGCGCTGGAGCGCGTTCTGACCCAACTCAAGACGCACCCGCCGTTGGTGTTTGCGGGCGAGGCGCGCAATCTGATGACCAGTCTCGGCCAGGTGGCCGAAGGCAAGGCCTTCCTGCTGCAGGGCGGAGACTGCGCGGAAAGCTTTGCGGAATTTCATCCCGACAATATCCGCGACACCTTCCGGGTTCTGCTGCAAATGGCGGTGGTGCTGACCTTCGCCGCCGGTGTGCCGGTGGTGAAAGTGGGCCGCATCGCCGGCCAGTTCGCCAAACCGCGGTCTGACGATTTCGAGACACGGGACGGGGTGACGCTGCCATCCTATCGGGGCGACAATATCAATTCCGGTGAGTTCACCGCCGAAGCGCGCACGCCCGATCCGCAACGCCTGATGATGGCTATCGCCCAGTCGGCGGCGACGCTCAACCTGCTGCGGGCCTTTGCGCAAGGCGGCTATGCCGATTTGCACAATGTCCATCGTTGGATGCTGGGCTTCATCGCGGACTCGCCGGCCGGCGAACAATATAAAGGTCTCGCACAGCGTATCTCCGAAACGCTCGAATTCATGGACGCCTGCGGCATCACCTCGGCCTCGGTGCCGCAGTTGCGTGGCACCGATTTCTACACCTCCCATGAAGCCCTGCTTTTGCCTTACGAACAGGCGATGACGCGTGTCGATTCCACCAGCGGCGACTGGTACGACACCTCCGCCCACCTGCTGTGGATCGGCGATCGTACCCGCCAGCCCGACGGGGCCCATGTCGAGTTCATGCGCGGGATCAAGAATCCCATCGGTCTGAAATGCGGTCCGTCGCTTGAGCCGGATGATCTGCTGCGCCTGATCGCGACGCTCAATCCACTGAATATTCCCGGCCGCCTGACCCTGATTGCGCGCTTCGGCGCCGACAAGGTGGCGGAAAAACTGCCGCCCCTCATCCGCGCGGTGAAACGCGAAGGCGCCAAGGTCGTGTGGTCGTCAGACCCCATGCATGGCAATACGATCAAGCTCAAGTCGGGCTACAAGACCAGGCCGGTGGAGAGGGTGCTGGAGGAAGTGCGCAGTTTCTTCGCCATCCACCGGGCCGAAGGCACGCATGCCGGCGGCGTCCATTTCGAGATGACCGGCCAGGACGTCACCGAATGCCTTGGCGGCGCGCAGGGCTTGAAGGAGATCGACCTCCGGGATCGCTACCAGACTGCCTGCGATCCCAGGCTCAATGCCAGCCAGGCCCTGGAACTGGCCTTCCTGATCGCGGAGGGTATCCGCGATGAGCGCATGAAGCTGTCGGGGGCGAAGAGTGGCGCGCGTGAGCCGCGTGAGCAAGTCCGGTGAACTTGCGAAAGCGATGAGCGCCGCGAGCTTGGACGAGCGGCAGTTTTTTGGAGGACGGGCTTAGGCATTCATGGGCATCGCTCGTCTCCTGGCCAAGGGCTGGATCATTTTCTGCCTGTTCGCGGGCGCCCATGCCCTGCGTTTTGCTCTGTTGAGCGGCCTGCCGCTGGACAATTCGCTTGCCGCCATCGGCATTTGCGCCTTCCTCTTCATGGCGATGGGGCTTCTGTTCGTGGGAGGCTTCGGCGTGTCGGCCGGCCATTTCAACGGCAAGCCATTGCTGTCCCAGTTCAAGCCGCACCATCTGATCCCCGGCTTCAACGAGGCGGTATTCATGATTTTCGTTGTTTTGAGTTTTCTGAATCAGGCCTTCATCGCGCCGGCCAATATGGACAAGGGCGCAGTGGGCGCGCTGGACGATGCGATCTATTTCGTGGTGCCGGGGCAGCGCGCCCTGGTCGGTTCCCTGGAAGCCTGCACCATGGATGGAGGCCGGACATTCGCGGCGGCCTTCGCCTGGCTTCTTGCGGTGATCTACTTGGCGAGCGCTGCGTCGCGGCTAAAATTGCAGGCGGGGCTGATCCGGCTGGAGGCCGGCGACCGGCCGCAGGCCCTGGGTCCCACCCTGCGCGCCTTCCTCTTTGGCATCGTTGCTGTAGTGGGCATTCAGTTCCTGTTCGTGGGCTCGGCCTATCCCTGGCTCAAATGCAGCGCCTTTGCCGACGTGACGGGGGCGCTTCTGATCGGACTTGCCCCCCTGATGCTGTCTTATCTGATTGTCGCTGCACTGGCTTCACTGCTTGCCTCCTCGTCAGAGAAAACATAGTTATTCCAATATCTTAGTATGGTAACAAGCCGCAATATTTGTTTGGTGGCGGCATCTGACCCCTTGGGTCCCTTATAGGGCTCTAGTCACCGGGGAATTCCACATCTTGTTTCTTCGTCGCCGCGTGCCGGAAACTGGACCGCTGAAAGCCGCTGTTGTCGGCGCAGGCGTCTTCGGTCATCACCACGCCACCAAATACAAGACGCTCGGGCAGAGCAGCAAAGACGTCGTCCTGTTTGGCATCGCCGATCCCAATGCCGAAATGCGCTCCAAGGCCAAGGCGCATCATAGCTGCACCGCGGTCGCGGACTGGCGCGAATTGCTGGGCAAGGTTGATCTGGTCAGTGTCTGCTCGCCGGCCATCACCCATGCCGAGATCGTGCGTGATTTCCTCAAGGCCGGAACCCATGTGCTGGTCGAAAAGCCTATCGCCACGACCCAGGAAGAGGCGGCCGAACTGGTGGCGCTGTCGCGCGAGACCGGCAAGATCCTCTCTGTCGGCCATCAGGAACGGTTCGTCTTCGCCCGCACCGGCCTTCTGGACCTGGCGGAAACCCCGCTGGAAATCACGTGCTGGCGTCAAGGTCCCTGGACCGGCCGCGGCGACGACGTTTCGGTAGTGCTGGATCTGATGATCCATGACCTTGACCTGGTGCACACCCTGGTTCCCGGCGCGGTTGAAGATGTGCGCGCCGAGGGCTTGATCGAATACGGCCCCCATGCCGATGAAGTCTTTGCCCTGCTGCGCTTTGCCTGCGGCACCATCGCCAAGCTCGAGACCAGCCGCGTCGCCAACGAGCGCAAGCGCGGGCTTCGTGCGGTTTATGCCGATGGCGTCGTGGAGATCGATTTCCTGTCCCGCACGGTGATCAACACGACGCCGCGGCCCCTGGGCGCCCTGGAACTGGGTGACCCGCTTGGCGAGTCGGTGACCGGCTTTGTCTCCGCAGCCAGGACGGGGGTTGATGCGCTGGTGACGCCGGAACAAGCGGCCCAGGCGCTGGAAACGGCGCTGTGGATCGAGGAAGCCTCGGGCGTGGCGGTACCCCTGCAGGCCATGCAGGCCCGTATCGCGGCCAACCGCTAGGCGTATTTCCCGACAGGCCTTAAATAGCAGTCATGGCTGACTGTTTTCACATTGCATTGGCCCAGCTCAACCCGGTGATGGGCGACATTGCGGGCAATCTGAAGCGTGCCCGCGATGCGCGTGTGCGCGCCGGGAGCGCCGACGTCATCCTGTTCTCCGAACTATTCATCGTCGGCTATTCGCCCGAGGACCTGGTGCTCAAACCGGCCCTGCAGGAAGAGGCCCGCGCAGCGGTGGAGGAACTGGCGAAAGACACCGCCGATGGTGGCCCTGCCGTCCTGATCGGCACCCCCTGGGTCGAACATGGAGAACTCTACAATGCGGTGGCGCTGCTGGACGGCGGCAAAGTCGAGCGCCTGACCTACAAATACGAACTGCCAAATTATGGCGTGTTCGACGAGAAGCGCGTCTTCAGACAGGGGCCCACGCCCGAGCCCGTCACGGTGCGAGGCATAAAGCTGGGCATTCCCATCTGCGAGGATATCTGGAAGCAGGACGTCACCATCTGGCTGGCGGATGCAGGCGCGGAGATCTTCTTGGTACCAAACGGTTCGCCCTTCGAGGCCGGCAAGGAGGATGTGCGGCTGAAGCTTGCCGCGGCCCGCATCCACGAAACCGGCATTCCGCTGATCTATCTCAATCAGCTGGGTGGGCAGGACGAGGTCGTCTATGATGGGGCGAGCTTCGTTCTGAATGCCGACCAGACGATCGCGGTGGCACTGCCCTCCTGGAACGAGCATATCGCCATCACCGAGTGGCGGCGCAACGTGGACGGCAATTGGACGTGCTCGCCGGGCGAAAAATTCGCGGCGGAGGACCGTTCCTCCCAGGTCTATCACGCCATGATGCTGGCGCTGCGCGACTATGTGAACAAGAACCGCTTTCCGGGTGTGGTGCTTGGGCTTTCCGGCGGCATCGATTCCGCTCTGTCGGCGGCAGTAGCGGTGGATGCGCTGGGCGCCCGCCGGGTGCGCTGCGTGATGTTGCCCTCGCGCTACACCAGTCTCGACAGCCTTGAAGACGCCGATGCCTGCGCGCGGCTGCTTGGCGTGGCCTATGAAACCATCGAGATCGAGCACGCTGTCAAGGCCATGGGAGAGACGCTGGCCGCACCCTTTGCAGGCACGCAGACCGGCATCACGGAGGAGAATATCCAGTCGCGCCTGCGCGGGCTTATCCTGATGGCGCTCTCCAACAAGTTTGGCCCCATGGTGCTGACCACCGGCAACAAAAGCGAGATGAGCGTGGGTTATGCCACCCTCTATGGCGACATGTGCGGCGGCTATAACGTGCTCAAGGATATCTACAAGACCGAAGTGTTTGCCTTGTCGCATTGGCGCAACCGGAATTCGCCGCTGGGCGCACTGGGTCCGCGCGGCTTGGTCATTCCAGACCGGATCATCACCAAGCCGCCGACGGCGGAATTGCGCGCCAACCAGACCGACCAGGATTCACTGCCGCCTTACGACATACTGGACGGAATTCTGGAATGCCTGGTCGAGCGCGAATGCAGCTTCGAGGACACGGTGGCACGCGGCTATGACCCCGCCACGGTCAAGCGGATCGAGCATCTGCTCTATGTATCCGAATACAAGCGCCGCCAGGCGCCGCCCGGCGTGAAAATCAGCAGCCGCAATTTCGGCCGCGACCGGCGCTATCCCATCACCAATGCGTTCCGGGATTCTCACTGATGTCAGTCACCGTCCGATTCGCGCCGTCACCCACCGGCCTTCTCCATGTCGGCAATGCCCGCACGGCGCTGCTCAACTGGCTGTTCGCCAGGAAGATGGGCGGCCGCTTTCTGCTGCGCATCGACGACACGGACGCGGCGCGTTCCACGAAGGCATTTGAGGAGGCGATCTACCGCGACCTGGGCTGGCTTGGTCTCACCCACGACGCCACCGACCGCCAGATCAACCGCTTGGGCGTCTACAGCACGGCTTTTTACAAGCTTCAGGCCGCAGGCCGCGCCTATCCCTGTTACGAGACGGAAGCCGAACTGGACCGCCAGCGTTCCTTGCTGGCCGCGCGCAAGCAGCCGCCGATCTATAACCGCGCCTCACTCGATCCGGCGAACCGCAAGAAATGGGAAGCCGAAGGCCGAAATGCCCATTGGCGGTTTCTGTTGTCGCGCGAGCCCGTGAGTTGGACCGATCTGGTGCGGGGGCCGGTGGAGATCGACACTGCCACCATGTCCGATCCGGTGCTGGTGCGCGAGGATGGCGCCTTTCTCTACACCCTTCCGTCGGTCGCCGACGATATCGACATGGCCATCACCCATGTTGTGCGCGGCGAGGATCATGTGACCAACACCGCGGCCCAGATCGAGATCTTCCACGCGCTGGGCGCGGCGGCACCAAAATTCGCGCATTTTCCGCTGCTGGTGGGCGCGGGCGGCGAAGCCTTGTCCAAGCGTCTGGGCTCGCTGTCGCTGGAAAGCCTGCGCGAGGACGGCATGGAGCCGATGGCGATCGCCTCCTATCTGGCCAAGTTGGGCACATCCGATCCGGTCGAGCCGCGTTTGACCTTGGGCGAGTTGGCGCTGGAATTCGACTTCACCAGGATCGGCAGGGCGCCGGCGCATTTCGTGCCCGAAGAACTGGCGGCGCTGAATGGAAGGCTCCTGCACATTACGCCCTATAGCGCCGTGGCGGCACGCGTTCCGGAAGGAGAAGCCTTCTGGAATACGATCAGGCCAAACCTGGTCAAGCTCAGCGAAGCGGCCGGCATGGCCCGGCTGATTTTAGGGCCGGTGACGCCGCTGATCGAAGACGCCGAACTCACTGCCAAAGCCGCCGCTCTGCTGCCGCCCGAGCCTTGGAGCGAGGACACTTGGGGTGCCTGGACCAAGGCAATCGCTGCCGAGACGGGCGCCAAGGGCAGGGGGCTGTTTCATCCCTTGAGGCTGGCGTTAACCGGGATGGACCATGGACCCGAACTCAAAAAATTGTTACCACTGATCGGGCGCGACCGTGCTCGGGCGCGCCTGGAAGGAAAAACCGCGTGACGGCTGTTGGCCTCGTTTTCCGGATTTCGATTTGCAGCTAACGCTGCAAAAACCCTTCTGCCCGCCCCGAATTTGATAGTTTCTCTACCGCTTCCACCGGACCCGCCATGATTCTGCGCCTGTTCAACAGCCTGACCAAGACCAAAGAGGAATTCGCGCCGTTAGACCCGAACAACGTGCGCATGTATGTCTGCGGGCCCACGGTCTATGATTTTGCCCATATCGGCAATGCGCGCCCTGTCCTCGTGTTCGATGTGCTGTTCCGCATGCTGCGCCATGTCTATGGCGACGCCCATGTCTCCTATGTCCGCAACATCACCGACGTGGACGACAAGATCAATGCGCGCGCCGCCGAACGCGGCATCTCCATTCGCGAACTGACCGAAGAGACGGCGCGCATCTATGACGAAGACGTGGCGGCCCTGGGCAACCTGCCGCCGTCGGTGACCCCGCGCGCCACCGAGCATGTGCGCGAGATGATCGCCATGATCGAAGAATTGATCGCGGCGGGCCATGCCTATGCGGCTGATGGCCATGTGCTGTTCGATGTCTCTTCTAAGTCTGATTATGGCAAGCTGGCGCGGCGCTCGCTGGACGAGATGCTGGCCGGCGCGCGGGTGGAGGTCGCTCCTTACAAAAGGAACGCCATGGATTTTGTGCTGTGGAAGCCATCGGAAGCAAATCTGCCGGGGTGGGACTCGCCTTGGGGCCGTGGGCGGCCGGGCTGGCATATCGAATGCAGTGCGATGGCGGGAAAGTATCTGGGCGAGACCTTCGACATTCATGGCGGCGGTATCGACCTGGTATTTCCCCATCACGAAAACGAAATCGCCCAGAGCGAAAGCGCCCATCACGGCCATCCGCTGGCGAAAGTCTGGATGCACAACGGCTTCCTGGAGGTGGAAGGCGAGAAGATGGCCAAGAGCGCGGGCAACTTCTTCACCATCCGCGAGCTTCTGGCCGACTGGCCCGGCGAGGTGCTGCGCTTCAACATGCTGCGCACCCACTATCGCCAGCCGATCGATTTTACTTTTGCGGGTCTCAAGGAAAGTTGGAAGACACTGGAGCGCTGGTACGCGGTGACCGAGCCGCTGGCAAACCCTGCGCCCAATGCCGAATTCTTCGAAGCGCTGTGCGATGACCTCAACACGCCCGCGGCGATCACGTCCCTGCACCAGGCCGATGAGTTGGCGCTAGCCGGCGGGCTCGGGTTTCTGGGCTTTTCCAACGTCCAGCTCAGGATCACGGCCAAGGTCGCGGTGGATACGGTTGCGATTGCCGATGCCATTGCCGCCCGCAACGCCGCGCGGAAAGCAAGGGACTTTGGCGAGAGCGACCGCATTCGTGACGAGCTTCTGGCCAAGGGCATCGTGCTGAAGGACGGGCCTGCCGGAACGACCTGGGAGGTAAAGAGATGATCTCCTCTGCAGGAAAAAAAGAACGCCTTTTTATTTTCGACACCACCCTGCGCGATGGCGCGCAGACGCAGGGCGTGGATTTCTCGGTTGAGGACAAGCGCCAGATCGCGCTCGCCCTCGACGATCTCGGCCTCGATTACATCGAGGGTGGCTGGCCCGGCGCGAACCCGACCGACACCGTGTTCTTCAGTGAAAGGCCGGCGCTGAAACACGCTCGCTTCACTGCTTTTGGCATGACCAAGCGGGCGGGACGCAGCGCGGCCAACGATCCGTCGCTGGCGCCGGTTCTGGATGCAGATGCCGATTCCGTCTGCCTGGTGGGCAAGACCAGCACCTATCAGGTGCGGGTGGCGCTGGAAATCTCGCCCGAAGACAATCTGGACAATATCGCCCGCTCCATGGAAGCGGTCATCGCCAAGGGGCGCGAGCCCCTGTTCGATGCCGAGCATTTCTTCGACGGCTACAAGGCCGATCCCGATTACGCCTTCGCCTGCCTGAAGACCGCCCATGAGGCGGGCGCAAAATGGCTGGTCTTGTGCGACACCAATGGCGGCACAATGCCGGAATATGTTTATCGCATCGTCAGCGAGGTGAAGGCCAAATTGCCGGATGCGCGGCTTGGCATCCATGCCCATAACGACACCGAACAGGCCGTGGCTGTGTCATTGGCGGCTATCCGCGCCGGCGTCCGCCAGGTGCAGGGCACGCTGAACGGGCTGGGCGAACGCTGCGGCAATGCCAATCTCTGCTCGCTCTTGCCCAACCTGATGCTCAAGGAGCCCTTTGCATCCCAGTTCGAAACCGGCGTGAGCTTCGACAATCTCAAGCAGCTCACCCATGTCTCGCGGCTTCTGGACGAGATCTTGAACCGTGCGCCCAACCGCTACGCGGCCTATGTCGGTTCGTCGGCCTTCACTCACAAGGGTGGCCTGCATGTATCGGCGGTGGCAAAAAGTCCGGAAACTTATGAGCATGTGCCGCCGGAAAAAGTCGGCAACAAGCGTTCCATGCCGGTGTCGGCGCAATCGGGCCGCGCCAATGTCGCGGCCAATCTCAACATCGAAGGCGACAAGCCCGATATCGCGGGGCTGTTGCGGGACGTCAAGCATCGCGAATTCCAGGGCTATAGCTATGACGATGCCGCAGCCTCGTTCGAGCTGCTGGCGTTGCGCCAGCAGAGGAAGCTGCCGCGCTATTTCAGCGTCGACCGTTTCAGCGTAACGGTGGAAAGCGTGCGGGACCGCGACGACCAGCTTGTTTCCCGGGCTCATGCGGCCGTGGAATTGCTGGTGGCGGGCGCGAAAATTCGCAACACGGGCAGCGGCAATGGCCCGGTCAACGCCCTGGACGCGGCATTGCGCATGGATCTGGGGAAATACTCGTCCTATCTCGCCGACCTGCGCCTGGTGGATTACAAAGTGCGTATCCTCACTACGGGTACCGAAGCGGTGACCCGCGTCACGGTGGAGTCAGCCGACGGCATGGGCAATCGCTGGTCCACAGTTGGCGTGTCCGAGAACATCGTGGACGCCTCCTTCGAGGCGCTCACCGACTCCATCATATACAAGCTCTACCGGGACAAGGCGCCGGTCTAGCTCCGGGCCGGCGCGTCGAGCGCCCCTTCCAGGATTTCCAGTGCGGCTTCCGCGCCGTCGGCCAGGTAATAAAGCTTGAGCACCATCTCCTTGGCGAATCCCGCCTTGATAATGGCGTGCAGCATGGCATCGAGCACATCGAAATAGCCGCTCACATTGACCACGATGATGGGCTTGGCATGCACCCCCAGCTGCGCTTCGGTCACGACCTCGAAGAATTCGTCGAAAGTTCCCAGCCCACCTGGCAGCACGAGGAAGGCGTCCGACATCTGCAGCATCAGGTTTTTGCGCTCCTGCATGTGCGGGGTGACAATCAGTTTTTCCTGGGACGACACTTCCGGTTCCAGCGCCTGCAGGAAGGCGGGCATGATTCCCTGGATCGTGCTGCCGCCGTCGAGTGCCGCGTTGGCGACATCGCCCATCAGCCCCAGCCCGCCGCCGCCGAAAATCAGCGTATAACCCATCTTGGCGATGCCGGACCCGATGGCGCGTGCGGCGTCGCGGAATTCCGGATCGGTCCCGAAGGAGGAGCCGCAGAAGACGCAGACCGCTGCGCCGGTCAATTTGATATCAGCCTTGTCCATATTGCCAACAGGGTTGCGCGAGGGCGCACATCTTCTTAAACCGGGGACTTCCTAGACGGGTTCCTAAACGGGTTCGTCCCTCGCGCCAATGGAGAAAAAATGCCGCGCTGGCTTTGGATTTTGGGGGCGGTTGCCCTGATCGCCATGATTGCGGGATTTATGACATTTGGCGGCGGGAATATGGGGCGCTAATGCCGCATCCGGTTGAAGAAGGAAGCGGCGCACCGTCATTCCGGCCCTTGTGGCGGCTGATGCCCTATCTCTGGCCCAAGGGCCGGCCCGATCTCAGGTTCCGGGTGATCGCGTCCATCCTGTTCCTGATCCTGGCTACCGGCCTTACCAGTATCTCGCCTCTGTTCTTTGGCTGGACGGTGAACCGTCTCGATCCCAAATCCGGTGCGGTCGTCCTGGGAACCGTGATGTCGCTGATCGCCGCCTATATGGTGTCGCGCATCCTGTTTCAGGCATTTGCCCAGCTGCGCGACGGTGTCTTCGCCAAGGTGCAATACCACGCCATGCGCGAAGTGGCGGTGGAAACCTTCGCTCATGTCCATACCCTGTCGATGCGCTTTCATTTGGAACGCAAGACGGGCGGGCTGTCCCGGGTGATCGAGCGCGGCACCAAGGGTATTGACACGCTGCTTTCCTTTGCCCTTTTCAGCATATTCCCCACCATCCTGCTGCTGGTGTTCTACAGCGTGATCCTGCTGGTGGAGCTGAATGTCTGGGTGGCGCTTTCGACCATCATCATGGTGATCGCCTATACCTGGTTCACCTTCGCCATCACCCGCTGGCGCATCGCCTTCCGCCGGGAGATGAACCAGTCCGACACCGATGCCAACACCAAGGCGGTGGACAGCCTGCTGAATTTCGAGACGGTCAAATACTTCAATAACGAAAAGCACGAGACGCGGCGTTTCGATGCCTCGATGGAGAAATATGCCCGTGCCTCCATTCAGTCGCAGATTTCCCTGTCCATCCTGAATACCGGCCAGGCCACGATCATGGCGCTAGGTCTGGGCGCGGTCATGGCACTGACCGCCTGGGGCATCGCCCACAGCCAGTTCTCCATCGGCCTGTTTGTCGCCGGCAATGCCATCCTGATCCAGCTCTATCAGCCGCTGAACCTGCTGGGCACCGTCTATCGCGAGATCACGCAAGGACTGGTGGACATGGAAGCCATGTTCCGCCTGCTCAACCGGCCCCAGGAAGTGCAGGACAAGCCGGGCGCGAAGCCACTTATTGTGTCAGGCGGCGAAATCCGTTTCGAGGATGTGATTTTCGCCTATGACCCCGAGCGCATCGTGCTCAAGGGCATCAGCTTCACAGTGCCCGCCGGCAAGACGGTGGCGGTCGTGGGCCCGTCTGGCGCGGGCAAATCCACCATCAGCCGTATCCTCTACCGTTTTTATGACATCAAAAGCGGTCGAGTGACGATCGATGGACAGGACATTCGCGATGTGACGCAGGAGAGCTTGCGTGCCGTGATCGGGATCGTGCCGCAGGACACGGTGCTGTTCAACGACACCGTCAAATACAACATCGCCTATGGCCGCATCGGTGCCAACGAGGCCGACATCAAGGAAGCCGCACGCCTGGCGCAGATCGACAAGTTCATCGTCGAACTGCCGATGGGCTATGATGCCATGGTGGGCGAGCGCGGGTTAAAATTGTCTGGCGGCGAGAAGCAGCGCGTCGCCATTGCCCGCACCATCCTCAAGAACCCGCCCATCCTGCTGCTGGACGAAGCCACCAGTGCGCTGGATACCGGCACAGAGCGGGAGATCCAGAGTGCGCTGAACGAGGTGTCGCGCAACCGCACGTCGCTGGTGATCGCGCACCGGCTCTCGACCGTGGTCGATGCCGACGAGATATTGGTCCTGGACCATGGCCTGATCATCGAGCGCGGTCGTCATTCCGAGTTGTTGGCGCTGGGCGGCCATTATGCCGCGATGTGGAACAAGCAACGCGAAGCTGCCGCCGCTCGCGAGAAGCTGAAAGAGGTCGAGAACGATCCAGACGTCGCGCCAGGCGTGGCGAAAGCGTCACCAGTTTAGGCGGATTTCCTTGCGCAGTCCGGATTGAATACCCGCCGCTCCGACGGCGGGTTTTTTGCAAGCTTGCTGGCAGGTCGGATCGGCCTTGGCGCCAGATTGCCGCCGCAATTCGGACACGCTCCGTCAAGCCGTGTTTCCACGCAGTCGCGGCAGAAAGTGCATTCAAAGCTGCAGATCATCGCGTCCGCCGCGTCCGGCGGCAGATTCTTGTCACAGCATTCGCAGTTAGGGCGAAGCTCCAGCAAGCCTAGATGATCTCGACGCGATCTACTTCCACGCCTTTGTTACCTTGACGCGTGGAGTACCGGATGCGCTGGTCGGGCTCTACTGCCTGAACGCCGGAACGCCTGAGCGCGCTGGCATGCAGGTAGATGTCGCCGGTGCCATTGTCGGGCATTACAAAACCAAAGCCCTTCTGATCGTTGAAGAACTTGATCTTGCCCTCGACCATGGGACCTGACGGTCCATTGTCGCGGTGATGGTAACCACCCCCGTAACCACCGCTGCCGCCGCCGAAATCGCGGCGCGGACCGCGGCTTGGCGCTTCTGCGGTGGACGTATCCACGCTGTGCACCGTCACGACCTGAAGGCCGCGCTGGCTGTCAGCGAGATCGCAGATGATGGTTGTGCCCGGCTGTACATCGCTGTGTCCCGTCGCCTGCAACGCGCTGGCATGACAGAAGGCATCGCCGCCTGATTCCAGAGTGATGAAGCCGTAACCTTTGGTGGCGTTGAACCATTTCACTTTGCCCTTCGCCGACGCCTGCGAAATAGGCTTGTCATTCCCATATGCCATTTTGAACCGACGCTACTTGCCCCTGTGCCGGCTAGACACCCCAAAGCCGCCCCGCAGCTCCGGCCCCGCGAAGGCGACTGCGACAAGATGACTACAGAAAAAGCCGTCCCGCAACGGGGCCGCCGGCACAAATGTTACGGTCCGTGATTGTTGCGTCGCAGCAAAAACAGTTTGACTTTGGGACCGGACTACTGGATAAGCCCCCATCCGTCGCGACCGCACAGGGTGCCCCGACAATCGGGGGGCGCTGCCATCGCCGGATCCAAAGCTTAGACCTCCGTTACCTCCAGAGTGCGTGGAAGACGGCAACCCGCCGTAACTCCGTGCCTTTTTGGCGCGTGCCTTCCTGCGGAATTAAGGAATTTTGTGACTGACATGACTTTCGCATCGCTTGGCATCGCCGAGCCGATCCTGCGTGCCCTTTCGGGCGAAAATTACACCAACCCCACCCCAATCCAGGCCAAGGCCGTCCCGGTCCTGCTGGCGGGCCGCGATCTTTTGGGTATCGCCCAGACGGGCACCGGCAAGACGGCCGCCTTCGGCATTCCGCTGCTGCAACGGCTGTCGGTCGGCCATGTGCCGCCCCAAGCCAAGCAGGCGCGCGCGCTGATCCTGGCGCCCACTCGCGAACTGGCGGTGCAGATCGAACAATCGCTCCGCACCTATGGCCGCTTCTTGAATCTCCGCATGGCGGTAATCCTGGGCGGCGTGAACCAGAGCGGCCAGGTGCGTGCCATGGCGCGCGGGGTCGATATTCTGGTGGCGACACCCGGCCGGCTGCTCGATCTGGTCCAACAGAAGCATGTGCGGCTGGATGGGGTGACGAGCCTCATTGTGGACGAAGCCGACCGCATGCTGGATATGGGCTTCATCCGCGATGTGCGAAAACTGGTGGCCTTCCTGCCGAAACAGCGCCAGTCCATGCTGTTCTCCGCCACCATGCCTGACGACATCGCGCGCCTGGTACATGAGATAATGCACAATCCGGAGCGCATCGAAGTTGCACCCCAGTGCAAGACGGCCGACCGCATCACGCAGAAACTTTATATCGTTCCTGCGCAGCAGAAACGCCAGCTGCTCGGCGAGCTCCTGAAGGATGTCAGCATGAACCGGGTGATCGTCTTCACCCGCACCAAGCACGGCGCCAACAAGGTGGCCGAGTATCTTGGTCGCATTGGCGAGGTGGCCGAAACCATCCACGGCAACAAGTCGCAGAATGCCCGCCAGCGCGCGCTGGAAATGTTCCGTTCCGGCAAGGCGCGAGTGCTGGTAGCCACCGACATCGCCGCCCGCGGCATCGACATTGACGACATCAGCCATGTGGTGAATTTCGAACTGCCCAACGAGCCTGAAAGCTATGTGCACCGGATCGGCCGCACTGCGCGCGCCGGCGGCGAAGGTATCGCCATCTCGTTCTGTGATGGTTCGGAGCGCGGCTTCCTGCGCGATATCGAGCGCCTGATCCGCATGAAAATCGAGGTGGTGGCGCATGACTTGCCGGAATTGACCGAGGAACAGCGCCGCCAGATGGAAGCGCCGCGGCATCCCCATGGTCATCGCCATGGCAAGCCGCATGGCCACAAAGGCGACAGCCACAAGCATGGCGGGAATCAGCAGCGTGGCGGCCAGCACCAGCATGGTGGTCAGCGGGCCGAGGAAGGCCACAACCCTCATGCGCCCAAGAAGCGCAACGGTTCGCGGCCTCACTGGCAGCGTGGACGCGATAAAAAGACGGGGTGAGGCGCGGCGCGCTTAGCGCGTGAGCAGGTTTTCGTCACGCCAAACAGTCCGTCGGACGGTTTCGCGGACCTTCGCTCCGACGTTCCTCACGGACCTGCGAAAGCGACGAACGCGGCCTGAAATCTTGCGTTATAATCAGGCATGAGCGAACCGTTCCGCCTGCCTACATCCGGAACCCTGGAGAACCACTTCGCCCGTCTTGGCGAAGGGTTCTTCACGGCAATGCCGGCGGAAAAAGTCGGTGAAACACCACGCCTGATACATGCCAATCCGGCGGCGGCCGAGTTGCTCGATCTCGATCCGGCTGTGTTCACCGATCCCCGCTTTGTAGAGGCGGTGGCGGGCCATCGCTCGTTGGAAGGCTTCTCGCCGCTGGCGATGGTCTATTCCGGTCACCAGTTCGGTGTCTGGGCCGGGCAGCTGGGTGACGGCCGCGCGCTCCTTATTGGCCAAGTCAGGAACCGCAAGGGCGAGTTGTGGGATATCCAACTCAAAGGTGCGGGGAAAACGCCTTACTCCCGCTTCGGTGACGGGCGTGCGGTGATGCGTTCCACCATCCGCGAATATCTGGCCGGCGAGGCGCTGGCGGCGCTTGGCATTCCCACTTCGCGCGCGCTTGCCATCGTGGCGACCGGAGAGGGAGTGATGCGGGAGCGGCAAGAGCCCGGCGCTGTGCTGACGCGACTTGCCCGTAGCCACATCCGCTTCGGTCATTTCGAGCATTTTTTCCATCGCGGCCTGAAGGACCAGGTACTCCAATTGGCTGATTATGTAATCGGGGAATATTTTCCCGAACATTCGGGAGACTATGCCGGCTGGTTCGGCGCAGTGGTAAAGCGCACCGCCGAGATGATCGCCCAATGGCAGGCGGTGGGCTTCGCGCACGGCGTGATGAACACCGACAATATGTCGATCCTGGGCCTGACAATCGATTACGGGCCCTACGGTTTCATGGACGCCTATGATCCGGAATTCATCTGCAACCACAGCGACGAACAGGGCCGCTACAGCTTCGTCAACCAGCCAATGATCGCGCATTGGAACTTGCGCGCGCTGGCGCTGACACTGTCGGAGCTGATAACGACTGACGCGCTGGTAAAAAAGCTGAATGCGTATGAAGAACATTTCGGCGCGAAATATCGCGCCCTGATGCGCGCCAAGCTGGGGCTTACCCGAGAAGAGGAGGATGACGACCGCCTGATCGGCGAGTTGCTGGCGCTGATGGCGATGGGCCGGGCCGACTACACGCTGGTTTTCCGCGACCTTCCAAGGGCAGACGGGAACTGGCTCGCTTTGTTTCATGCCATGGACAACAAGGCGCAGGAATGGCTGTCGCGCTACCGGTTGCGCATGGAAGGCGAAGACTTGAGCGGGCTGGATCTCGTCAACCCGGCATACGTGCTGCGCAACTGGGTGGCCGAGACCGCGATCCGCGCGGTGGAAGACCATGGCGACATTGCAACCCTGGTCCGGATCTTCAACATCGTGCGGGCGCCGTTTCAAAAACATGACGGCGACGAAGGCTTTGCCGCCCCGCCGCCGTCAGCCATGTGCGGTCTGGAAGTGAGCTGTTCGTCTTAGAAGCTACCAGATCGTCGAAATATACTTGGCCTCGCAGAATTCGATCAGGCCATGGTGCGAGCCTTCGCGGCCCAGGCCCGACTGCTTGACGCCGCCGAAAGGCGCTGCCGGGTCCGACATGATGCCGCGATTGAGCGCGATCATGCCGGCCTCGATCTGCTCGCAGATCTTGAAACCGCGCTTGAGGTCCTGGGTATAGACATAGGCCGCCAGGCCATATTCGGTGTCGTTGGCTTTGCGGATCGCCTCTGCCTCGTCTTCGAAGGACTGAAGCGACACGACGGGCCCGAAAATCTCTTCCTTCATCATGTCGGCATGATCGGGCACATCGGCCAGCACAGTCGGCGGATAGTAATAGCCGGGCCGGTTGAGGCGCTGGCCACCCAGAAGCAGCATTGCGCCCTTGGCCACGGCATCGTCCACCAGCTCCGCGATCTTGGCGACGGACTTTTCGTTCACCATCGGACCCAAAGTGGATTCCGGATCGGTCGCCTCACCCAACTTGATTGCCGACATGCGCTTGACGATGCCGTCGGTGAAGGGCTGGTAGACATCCTTATGGACATAGAATCGGTTGGCGGCGGTGCAGGCCTCGCCGCTGTTGCGCATCTTGGCCAGCATGGCGCCTTCCAGAGCATCGTTGATATTGGCATCCTTGCAGACGAGGAACGGCGCGTTGCCGCCCAGCTCCATGGCGCAGGAAATCACCTGATCGGCCGCCTCGTGCAGCAAGGCGCGGCCCACGGGGGTCGATCCGGTGAAGGAGATCTTGCGCACCCTGGGATCGTGCAGCACGGCCTTGGAGAGGGCGCTGGCCTTTGAGGTCGTGACCACATTCACCACGCCGGCCGGCACGCCGCAGTCATGCATGATCTGGGCAACGGCGAAGGCAGTGAGCGGGGTCTCGGTTGCCGGCTTCAACACGATGGTGCAACCGGCGGCGAGCGCCGGTGCAATTTTGCGCGTGGCCATCGCTGCCGGATAGTTCCAGGGTGTGATCAGGAGCGCGATGCCAATGGGCTGGTATTCCACCACGATACGCGCGCCGCTGGCCGGCGCCATGGCGACCTCGCCTAGCACATGGCAGCATTCCTCGGCATACCAACGATAGAATTCGGCGGCATAAAGCACTTCGCTGCGCGAATCCGGCAGCGCCTTGCCGTTTTCCAGGCTGATCAGATAGGCCAGCCATTCGATATTCTCGACGATCTTCTCATAGCATTTGCGCAAGATTTCGGCGCGGTGGCGCGGCGTGGTCGCGGCCCAGGCAGCGGCGGCTTTGTCGGCGGCCTCGACTGCGGCTAAGGCGTCGGACGCGTCACAGTCCGCGACATCGGTGATCTTCTTGCCCGTCGAGGGATCGAAAACATCGACGCGCTTCTTGGCCTGGCCTTCCACCCATTTGCCGCCGATCCAGAGATCGGTTGGAATCGGGAAGGGCGCAGGACCGGATTTGGGATTGGGGATGGTGAGCGTATGGGTCATGGGTCTCTCTGTTAAGGTTCAGGAAGCAAGCGTTGCGCGGTCGCCCGAAAATGCGGCGCGGGTGATGGCCTTGAGGGCGTCCACATCCAGCTTGCGGGGATTGTTGTTGACCAGGCGGGCGGCATTGATGGCCGACTCTGCCGTCCAGTCCTGCTTGTCTGCCGGCAGGCCCAAATCCTTGAGCGTCACAGGAATGCCGATGTCCTTGAGCAGGCTCGCCACCTCGTCGATGAGCCTGTGGGATAATTCCTCGTCGGTGCCGGAAAGGCCGATGGCGCGGCCGATCTGGGCAAATGCAGTAACGCAATTGGGACGGTTGAATTCCATCACATAGGGCATCAGCAGGGCCACGCCCATGCCGTGAGGCGTGTGGGTCTCATTGCCCACGGGATACTGGATGGCGTGCGCCGCGGCCGTTCCTGCCGTGCCGAAGGCGCAACCGGCGGCGAGCGAGGCCAGCATCATCTGTTCCCGGGCCTCGATATTCTTGCCGTCTTTCACCGCCCTGCGCAGTGCCTTGAAGATGTTCTGCAAGGCGAGCAGGCCAAACGAGTCGCTCAGCACATTCTTGCCCACGAACACGTTCTTTACCGTCAGGTCCGGCGTCACCGTGCGCGCCGCGGCGGTGTAGCTTTCGATGGCGTGGGTCAGTGCATCGGCGCCGCTCACAGCGGTCAGGCCCGGCGGGCAGGACACGGTCAGTTCCGGATCGCACACCGCCGCGCGTGGGATCAGGTAAGGGCTGGAAATGCCCACCTTGGTGCCCCGTTCGGTGTCGGCGACCACCGCAACGGGGGTCACTTCCGATCCGGTGCCTGACGTCGTTGGCACGGCGAAGACCGGCGCGACCGGGCCCGGAATCTTGTTCTCGCCATAATAGTCGCGCAAGGAGCCGCCATGCTGAAGCAGCACCGCCACGCATTTGGCCATGTCCATGCAGGAGCCGCCGCCGATGCCCAGCACGACATCCGGCTTGAAGTCGCCGCATTCCGCCACGCAGCCGGATATGCCTTCGATGGGAAGATCGGCCTCGGTGCGGTCATAGACTTTCACGGTCACGCCATTGGCCTCGATATCGGCGATAATGGCCTTGAATTGGGCGTCCGCGCCCATGCGCGCGTCGGTGCAGACAAGCGCGCGGTTGCCGATCTGTGCGGCCATCATGCCTATCGCAGCGCGCTGGCCGGAGCCGAAGAGAACAGTTGCGGGCAGCCGCAAGGCGCCAAAAAGAGCAGTCATGAGATTTTTTCCTTCCGAGGTTCGGCATGCGATTCCGCCGCCAGTTTTTGCAGGTCCGCCCACAGCCCATCATCGATGAACATGCCCTTGGCCAGCGACTGCGCCCGCACGGCATGGGCCCTGTCGCCGGGCACCAACACCGGATGCTCGCGATCTGCAGGCGCGGCGGCGCGGATGCTGTTGAGGTAGTCGGTGACAAGCCGCCGGGCCCCGTCGGCATGGGGCGGGGCAATGACGATGAAGAGGTCGCCCTTGTTGCTGACATTCACCGAATCCAGCGTGCCCTCGACGCCGGTGCCAATAGCCGAAGCGGCAAGGCTTGCCACCAGCACTTCAAAGGCAATGCCCAGCGCATAGCCTTTAGCTCCGCCGAAGGGCGCGATGGCGCCTTTCTTGGCGGCGGCGGCATCTGTGGTGGGATCGCCATTTTCGTCCAGCGCCCAGCCCAGCGGGATCGGCGCACCGCGATTGGCGTGGTCGTGAATCTTGCCCATGGAGACAAGCCCGGTCGCCATGTCCAGCACCATGGGGGCGGGATCGGCCGGCACGCCAATGGCGATGGGATTGGTACCGATCATCGCCTTGCGACCGCCCCAGGGATGGACCAGCGCCTCGGAAATCGTCAGCACGATGCAGGTCAGCCCCAGATTGGCGACATGCTCGGCATAATAGGCCAGCGCGCCCAGATGGTTGGTATTGCGGATGGCAGCGACCGCGATTCCGTCTTCCCGGGCTCTGGGAATGATGGTTTCCAGCGCCGCCATGGCGACGACAGGGCCGAGCCCGCGCTGGCCGTTCACGCTGAGGAAACTGCGTGCCGTCCATTGCTGGTTGCCCTTGGTGTCACCCACCGACAGGCCCACACGGATGCGCTCGATGACCCGGCGCAGGCGGAGCAGCCCGTGGCTGGGAATGGCGCGCATCTCTGCTTCCAGGAAAAGGCCGGCCTGGATCCTGGCATGGTCGCCCGGCACGCCATTGGCGAGCAGGATGCCCTCGGCCAGTTTGCGGACGTCCTCGACGGGGACCAGCACGGATCAAATATCCTATAGGATCGGCGGACCGTATGAGTTATGCTGCGTAGGGTCAAGGCTAAAAGGCAGGGTTTCTGTGGGTCAAAGTTCCATGGGCAAGTTCCCCGCGGTGGCGGCAGCAATCGATGCGCCGGATCGACAGATCGCCAGGCCTTCCGGCCTGGCGGAAGAGGTCTATCGCCGCATCCGCGCCGACATCATGTCCCTTAAGCTGCCGCCTGAAACCCGGGTTTCAGTGGATAGCCTGGCGCGGGAGCTGGGCGTGTCGCAGACCCCGATCCGCGAGGCGCTGTCGATGCTGGAAGCCAATGGCCTGGTCAGCAAGCGCCACTTTGCCGGTTACGCCACCACGCCGCGCATGGACCGGGCCCAGCTGGACGAACTGTTCGAGTTTCGGCTCTTGATCGAACCCCATGCCGCACGCAAGGCGGCGGAGATGATGACGGACATCGACCTGGGCCTGTTGGCCAGCGGCGAAAGCGCGCCCTCGCATGACGCCTTTGCCGACATGGACACCGAATTCCACCGCCTGATCGCGCAAGGGGCAGGCAACAACCTGATCGCGGATTCACTTGCCAGGCTGCATATCCATGTCCACATCTTTCGCTCCTGCTTCCGCAGCGAAATCGCGGAAGAGGCGGTGCATGAGCATCGTGCCATCATCGCGGCGATAGAGGCGCGCGATGGCGCAAAGGCCGAAGCCGCCATGCGCAGCCATATCGTGCGCTCCTACGGGCGCTTAAGGGATTTCATCAAGACGTGAGGCGTTCCCGCATGTCGCGATATGCCGCTACAATTAGCGCGCCCAGCGCGGCTTCGTTTACAGGTTCAGCCCAGCGAAGCTTGACGTGCCGCATTCGTTTTCCGTTTCCTTCCAGCAAGCCGGCCGGGTCTTCGAGGCTCGCGCCCTGGAAGAACCCGACATTCACATGCGCGGTGAATGCGCCGACATAGCAGAAGGCTGCGTCCTCCACGCATGCGGTGGGATGGCCATCGTGGAGAAGCTCGCGAACGTCGGTGCCGCAGTCGCGCATCCGCTCAAACCATGGCAGGGCGAACCGGCGCATTTCGTCGCGCCCCGCTGCAAACCAGTCATCTACCGAAGGGTCGCGGCGCACAGCGCCTGGGAACCGCATGAGTGTGGCGTATGGGTCAGTGGGCTGCGGCATAAATCCCGGTTCAGCCGTTGATACCCTTGGACTTGCGCCAGGCCTGATAGCGGACCTTGGTTTCTTCGTTGGGTGGATAAAGGCCCGGCAACGGTACACCTTTTTCCACCTCACCCATGATCCAGGATTCCTGGGTTTCCTGTTCCGCCGACATTTCGGTCACTTCCGTCAGCATGGCCTGAGGGATGACCACGGCGCCATCGCCATCAGCGACGATCGTGTCGCCGGGAAAGATCGCCACGCCGCCACAGGCAATCGGCTCCTGCCAGTTCACGAAAGTCAGCCCCGCCACCGAGGCCGGTGCCGCCGCGCCCGCGCACCAGATCGGCAAGCCAGTCGCCAGCACACCTTCCATGTCACGCATCACCCCGTCGGTGATCAGGGCGGCGACTTTGCGCTTGGCCATGCGGGCGCAAAGGATGTCGCCGAAGATGCCCGCATCGGTCACGCCCATGGCGTCGGCCACGGCGATCACGCCTTCTTCCATCGCCTCGATTGCGGCGCGGGTGGAGATGGGCGAGGCCCAGCTGGCCGGCGTCGCCAGATCCTCGCGCGCGGGCACGAAACGTAGAGTGAAGGCGACGCCCGCAACGCGCTTCTGGCCCGGCTGCTTCGGGAATGCACCCCGCAGCCAGACATTGCGCAGGCCCTTTTTCAGCAGCACCGTGGTCAGGGTGGCGGTGGATATGCCGGCAAGCGCGGTTTTGGTCTTGGCGTCCATGGTCCCTCTCGCAAAAACGGCGGCCCCATCGTCAGAAGCCGCCGCACTATAGCCAGATAATGCCGATTACACAGGCATTTTGCGTTTGGAATATTCCCTGCCCATGATGGCGACATCCTCGCCGGATTCGATCACCATCTGGCCGCTGTCGATCACCTTGTGAACGAAGTTGGGAGCATTGGGGTCGGTCGAGCCGCCCGCCAGATACCGCACATTGTATTTTTTGCAGAGGCGGATGACGTCCGCCATCGCCTTGTCGAACTGCGCCTTCTTGTCGGGCGCCGGCGCGGCGCGCGTGCCATCCTCATTCATCACCGACAAGCCATAGACCCAATAGCCATGATCGCCACCGCCGCCTTCGGCAAAGGCGATGCCCGGCAGCGACAAGGTCTTTTCCACTTGCAAGTCGGCGATGGTGTCCTCGATCTTGACGCCGAAGATCAGCTCGCCCTTGGGGTTGTATGGCCACAGGTCGGCCATGTGACAGTATTTGTTGTTGTTCACGCCCCAGATCTGTGCCGCATAGCTGGCCGAAGATCCGCGCAGGCCCCGCATCGGCAGACTGGCCACGCCGGGACGGTCCTCGAACGGATAGCGGCAGCCCATCTGCGACAAGACCTGGATCGCCTTGGCGTCGCGGGCGTGACAGACATGGACGCCATGCACGCCGCAATCGAGCAGCTGTTCGATCACCCAGCTATTGGCCCGCGCATAAGCCTCGTCCAGGCCTATGATGCAGGTCTCCACGAACACCGCCGGCGTGCGATGGCCCGATGCCGTCGGCCCGCCATCCACCAGGCCGCGCATGAATTCGCGCAGCTGGATGAAGTCGATGGCGCCGTGCTCATATTCGACATTGATGGCATCCATATAGGTGCGCGCCATCTTCACGCCCTGGGCATAGGGATCGACGCCCGGTCCCATTCCACTGTCCGCGTAATACATGGGCTGGCCGTCCTCCCACAATTCGATGACCTTGTTGAGCCGGCGCGGCTTGTAGTTGCGGTCCACCGTCGAAGGTTGCTTGTTCTCGTTGACCATTCTGCGCTGCCCGACCTGGATCGCTCCTGGCGGGCGCGGCGCCGGCTGGGCCTGCGCGGTTGCCGTTATCGCCGCGGCAGCGCCCACGCCCGCGGCCAGACCCAGAAAATCGCGTTTCTTGATGTCCATGAGCCACTCCCTCTATTTTGCGGGAATTAGAGGCGCAATTGCCCGCGCGCCGCAATCTTGCAGCGCGGTATATCTGTATCGAATCGTCTTACCCCGGCAGGGCGAAAATGGCGAAGGTGTCGCCAAAAATCGGGCGGCCATCATTATCCATCAGGACTTCCCCGCCATGACAGCCGCTGGCCCCGACAGCGATATATTGTACCCCCTTGACCTTGTAGGTTATGGGCGGCGTGCAGACCCCCGCACCCAGCGGAAAGTGCCAGAGCTTCGCACCCGACTTGGCGTCGAAGGCGTCGAAATCACCGTTCATTTCACCGGCAAAGACCAGGCCGCCCGCGGTCGCCAGCACCCCGCCGTACATTGGACGGTCGGACTTGTATTGCCAGGCGATTGCGCCTGTCGCGGTGTTCACGGCGCTGAAGGTGCCGCTGGGCGGGAAGGCCTTTACATTCACAGCCATGTTGCCGCCGCTATACTGACCGATGACCGGCGTGCCCGGCTTGTAGACCTCGGTCAGCGGCTTGGTGAGCCAAAAGTCGTGCGCCTCGTTCACGCCCATGGTGTAAAAATATCCGGTCTGGGGCGAATAGGCCGGCGGCGACCACATCGCGCCGCCCTTATTGCCGGGAACGATGGTCATGGGCGTCGTGGTCAGCGGCTTCAGGAAGTTTTCGTTGATCAACACGATGGGCGGCGATTTGCGGATCAGCTTTCCGGTAAGCCGGTTGAGGATAAAGACATTGCCGACCTTGCCGGCCTCTGCTGCTGCCGGAACCACCTTGCCCTGGTCATCCACCGTATCGAACAGAACGACAGGCGCGCAGGCGTCATAGTCCCATATGTCATGGGCAACCTCCTGGTACCACCATTTCAGTTTGCCTGTGCGTGAATCGATGGCGACGATGGAGTCGGTATAGGCGTTGTCACCCTTGCGGCTCGAGCCATCCAGGTCGGGATTGGGATTGCCAGTGGCGAAAAGGATCAGGTTGTTTTTCACATCGATGGCTGGCGCGTTCCACACCGAGCCGCCGCCATATTTCCAGCTGTCGCCGCTCCAGCTGTTGCCGCCGGGCTCGTCTGGAGCCGCCGTGGTGCTGAAGCGCCACACCAGCTTGCCCGTATTGGCATCCAGAGCTTCCAGGAAACCGCGCGTGGGCCACTCAGCGCCGGCGTTGCCTACCAGGATCATGCCGTCATAGACGATCGGCGCGATGGTGAAGGAATAGAAATAGGCCGGCTGGGGCAGAGCGTTGGTATTGTCGCTCTTCCAAATCAGCTTGCCCGTGCGTGCATCCAGCGCCACCACATGGCCGTCAAGTTGAGCTGCATAGACCTTGCCATAGGCCACTGCCACGCCACGCGACTGCTGGCCGCAACACAAGTTGGAATAACCCAGCTTGGGCGAATAATTCCAAAGCTCCTTGCCGGTGAGTGCGTCATAGGCTTGGACGTTGTTGTCGCCGGTTTCCAGATAGAGCACGCCATCCACTTCGATCGGCGTCATCTCGCTAGTCTTGGTGATACCGGTCTGGATGATGGCGGTTGGCCGCAGCTGCCGTACGTTCGATGTGTTGATGTTGGCGAAGGGCGAGAAGCGCTGGTTGTCGTAGGTGCGGCCATGCAGGATCCAGTCGTTCGACCGGTCGGAATCGAGCATCATCGCGTCGCTAACGTCGACCTTCTGGGTCACGGCCTGCATCTGGAAGGAACCTGGATTGGCCACGACCAAGCCCGCACCGATGTTTTCTGCGCCTGGCCGCACGCCGATTGCGGGCGCGGCTTCCCCGGCGCTGCCAGCGGGCGGGCGGCCCGTCTGTCCCAAGGCACTGCCGCTCACCAGAAGCGCAGCGGCAAACCACGCAAATCGCGCTTTCATCGTCGTCACTCCGGCTTGGCGCTTGTT
Source organism: Rhizomicrobium sp. (assembly GCA_035512055.1). Classification (GTDB taxonomy): domain Bacteria; phylum Pseudomonadota; class Alphaproteobacteria; order Micropepsales; family Micropepsaceae; genus Rhizomicrobium. The sequence continues at coordinate 1,433 of DATKEP010000073.1, read as the reverse complement.
AGGGAGCGACTTTGGCGTCTTTCAGGCCTGGCGCGCCCTTGGACAAGGCAGCGTTGCCGGCCGGATATCCGTTCTGCTGCAGGATATAGGCGGTGACGGCATTATAGTCGTCCGGCTTGAGCGAACCTGGATCGGATTGCGGCATGGTGTTGGCGATCACGTCCAGCAGGGCGTCCGCCGTCAGGCTCTGCGCATTGGCCATTTCGCCAAAAGCGGACCCCTTCAGAGCCGGGGCGGCAACGCCTTCCAGTTGCTGGCCGTGGCAGGCGGCGCAGGCCTGGGAATAGACGGCAGCACCGGCCTGGGCCTGGGCGTCGGTATAGAGGGCCGGTTTCGCGCTTTGGGCGGCTGCCGCCAAGGGCGCAAGCAGGACGATAAGGGCGAGCAATTTGGCTGACGGATTCATTCGGGTCCCTGGGCTTTTCATTTGGAGTTTGGCGTTTTTGTCTGGAGGTGGGTCAAGATATCCGCAAGGCGGAAAGTTGGCTATCTGGTGCACTCGCAGCATGAACGGCAACAACCCTTGTTGCAGGTGAGAAATGCTCTGCCCTGTCGTGCATTCCGGCCCAACGAATCAGGGACTGTTTCGACATCCAAATCACGCTGGATGGGGTTTGTCCCAGGAATCGGTTGCTGTGTTCTCATTCCACTTAATACATGTCGTAGATGGATAGAATCTGTCTGAACGGCAACGAATATAGTTCGAAGAGACTCGCATTTGTTAGCTTTTGCGGATTTACGCCCTACATTTTTGGAATTCCTACAAACCGCATTTTGCACAGCACAAAAATAACGTTATTTTAAGCGTGGCAATAATGTGACTGCTGGCCCTTTTCCGCACTCGCACACGCTGTTCGGGACGAAGTTTTACTCGCTTGGTGGTCCAGTCGTTGCTATCCAACCGCCCGTAGTCCGGCATCGTGCCGCTTAGAACAACCGTCCAGGGGGACTAGCTTATGAATTATGGTTTGACCAAGACACGCGCACGTCTTGCGGGTGGCGCTGCCATTCTGGCCTTGAGCGCCGGCGCCGCGATGGCGCAGCAGAACGTCGAAACCGTCACGGTCACCTCGACCCGACTGCAGGCTGCGGGCTTTGATGCTCCGACCCCGACAACGGTGTTGAGCGCCGCGGACCTGCAATCGCAAGCCAAACCCAACGTCTTCGATACGCTGACCAACCTGCCTGCCGTGCAGGGTTCCACCGGTGCGACCGCGCAAGCGGGCACGACCTCGAACGGCCTGATCGGTTTGTCGGCCATTGGCCTTCGCGCCCTCAGCCCCCTGCGTACGCTGGTTCTTCTGGACAATCAGCGCTTCGTCTCGGCCAACGAAAATCAAACCGTGGACGTCAGCGGAATGCCGCAGCTGCTGATCCAGCGCGTGGACATCGTGACCGGCGGCGCGTCAGCGGCCTGGGGCTCGGACGCGGTT
>DATKEP010000072.1:0-2483 GCA_035512055.1 Rhizomicrobium sp. | reverse complement strand
AAAGCGGGCTGGCAGACCAATTCTTCAACAAAGCAAAAGAATAGTTATGCCGCCATTTGGGCGAATAGAAGAGAAGCGGCCCTGCAATTTTTGTTTGACGGACGAGATTATGCCATCCAGCAACTTCTTCCCGAAATCATTGGACGCCATGGTACGCCGCCGCTTCATGTGCGGTAAATGCGAAGGCGGAGATCAGGTCTCCGTCCGGATAGAAACCTTTCTTGTGAAGTTTCTCCAGTATCGGCTCGAAGTCTGCATAGCGGCTTTGGGGCTTCGCATTGGCTAAATCATCGATTTGAGCCGCCAAGTCTTCTATCGCGTCGATGCGCTTTTGCCGCTCGTCTGGGGCAAGCATCGCCGGTCGTTCGGTTACGAATATATCTTTGAAGGTCCTGACATATTCGGCCAAAACACGAAGAACATCGGCCGGCGTTACGACGATCGCATAGCTGGTGCTTCGGCCGCGGCCTGGCACTTTGACCAGCACATTGGCGCGTAGCAGCCCTTCAATGTCGCGGCCTGCCGTATCCTGCGAGGTTTTTGCCATCTTTGCCCATTTGGAGGATGTCAGCTTGCCTTCGATGCCGTCGAGCATGCGATTGATCATGGATTTCTGGCGGTCATTGAAGGAGCGGCCAGCATGAACTTCCCAGAACTTCGCCTTGCGGATCACGTCAGCCAGGATGGTTTCCGCACCATCGAAGGCGCGGTCTAGGCAATCCAGGAACCAACCGAGATATTTGGTGATGTTGAGATCGCCTTTCTGCGTCTCTTCAAGGTGGTCATAGTATTTGCCCTGTTCCAGCTTGATTTGGCCGGAGATGCTGTAATAGCGCTGGGCACTTTGTTCCGACCGCGCCAGCAGCATGTCGGACAGCGCGCGGCCGATCCGCCCGTTGCCGTCCTCGAACGGATGGATGGTCTCAAACCAGAGATGGGCAATGGCAGCCTTGAGAACGAGATCCAGACCGGGCACATCGCGATTGAACCAGGCGATGAATGCCTGCATTTCTTGTTCGATAAGCCCTGCTGCGGGCGCCTCGTAATGGACGCGCTCCTTGCCGTGCGGCCCGGAGACGACTTGCATCGGTCCAGCCTCAGCCGGACGCCATTGGCCGACGGTAATCTTCAACAGCCCGCTGTATCCCGTCGGGAACAGGGCCGCATGCCAGCCAAACAGCCGTTCTTTTGTTATCGGCTTATCGTAGTTCTGTGTGGCGTCGAGAATCATTTGCACGATGCCCTCGACATTGCGGTCGGCCGGCGTGAGCGCGCCAATGTCGATACCGAGGCGACGCGCGAGCGATGATCTCACTTGCTCGGGATTGAGTTTCTCACCTTCAATCTCGCTGGATTTCACGACCTCTTCGGTCAGCGTACTCAACGCAGCTTGGTCTCGAAGCCCGATACCGAAGCCTTCGATGCGGCCAAGCAGGCGGCCCTGGTGGTGGCGCACGTTTGCAAGCTTCTTGGCCAGCTCGTCGCTCTGCCATTGGAAGTTTGGCCAATCCGGTAATTGGTGAATGTAGCTGTCCATAATCTCTGCATCCTGTGCGGTGATTATGGGTTTCATTCTCCGCAATGGCAAGAACATTCTTGGCAATTTATGCGGAGAATAGAGGCGTCAATCTCCGCAAATTAGCAACTGATTGATTTTGCTAAGTAATAATATGTCGGGGTCAACCCGTTTTTTGGAAAACGCGGACGCAGGGCAAGCAACTTCAGTCCAGAGCGATCAAAGTCCAAAGATCTGACACCCAGCCTCCGGCCCCCGCTTGCCTCACTCAGATAGCATCCGGTTGAGGCAATCGCGACAGCGCGAAAGGAGAATGTGGGCCGCGCGTCATGTCATCACGACCTCGCTCAGTGGCCGTCTCGGGCTTGGACCCGCAGAGCGTTCGGCCACGCCCAGGCGGAACATGAATGTAGGCTCCCAACCCGTCACACCAGCGAATTTTGCCATTGCCGGACCGAAGCTGTCCGATCCGCCGCTCATCGCAGCCCGGTCCACGCATTCGACAGGTTGATTGAGTGGTTGCGCGGCCAAGCCTGCCACCGTCAGGGCCAGATGCAGCCTTTGCCATGCGCGTCCGGCCCCTATCGCCGCGCGCATGTCCAGCCTGTCACGCACCAGCAGCATGCCAAGCACCGGCGCAGTCGGCACTTCGGTATCGCGTGTGGTGGCGAGCCAATATTGGTCCGCCGATTTACCGTCCAGGTCGGGAAGCATTTTCGACACGGCCGTCAGGAATTGCGATGCCCCAGCAGTATCGACGGTCACGCCGTCCCTGTGGACGGCGATGTCGCGCCGGCCGGTGCGGAACCAGCGGGCGCTGTCGGCTGACATCTGCGGATCGCCGACAATATGAATGGTGGCGGCGATAATGAGTGCGCCCAGTTCGCCCCGCGCAATCTTTTCGGTCACAAAAACGGCACGCACACTGTCATCACTCACCAGATCGGCGAAGCGGCGCAGAGCCTCC
>DATKEP010000071.1:0-4554 GCA_035512055.1 Rhizomicrobium sp. | reverse complement strand
GATCCCAAGCTGGGAATTCCGGCTTCGGTCGGCTTCCACCAGGGCAAGCTGCCGACTTATCTCGACGTGCCGGTCGAGGTGGGCTGGGGCGCGGTGGAAAAACCGGATCCACAAAATCCGATTGGCGTAAAAGGCGTGGGTGAGCCCGTGCTGGGCTCAGGCGCCTCTGCCATCACTTCGGCCATCGCCGATGCCCTTGGCGGACATCTGTTCAACCGCACACCTGTAACACCCGACATGATCATCAATCATCTGGCGGGGCGGCCTCCGGCGCACAAGCCCTTGCAGGTCAACACGGTCTGAAGGGGAAAAGCCATGATCATCAAAGATATGATGCCCCAGTTCGATCTGTTCCAACCGACCCAGCTCAAGGATGCGCTCGGCATCCTGGACAATTACGGCAAGGACGCGTGGAAGATGGCCGGCGGCTATGACAGCCTTGTCTGGTTCAAGGAACGCATCAAACGCCCCAAGGCCGTGGTTGATCTCAACGGCATCCAGGAGATGCACGGGATCAAGGAAACGCCCGACGGTGTGGAAATCGGTGCCCTGACAACCCTGACGGAGGTGGAGCGCCATCCGGTCATTCAGGCGAAGTATCGGCTGCTGGCGGATGCGGTGGGGAAGGCCGCAAGTCCCCAGATCCGCAATGCGGGCACCATTGGCGGCAACGCATCGCAGGATGCGCGCTGCCTTTATTATCGCTACGGCCTGCCCTGTTATCGGGCCGGCGGCAACACTTGTTTCGCCGACACGCCGGAAGGCATCAACCGCGAGCATGCCTTGTTCGAGTCCGATCGCTGTGTGGCGGTTTCGCCGTCGGACGGGGCGCCTGCGCTTGTGGCGCTGGATGCGAAGTTCGTGCTGCAGAGTTCCAGCGGCCAGCGCGTGATCGGAACCGATGAATTCTTCATCGGGCCCAAAGTCGATATCACCCACCTGACCTCTACCAAGCCCGAAGAAATCCTGACCACCATCCGGATTCCCAAGACCTGGGCCAACTCCAGTTTCTATTTCGAGAAGGTCGCCGACCGGAACACTTGGGACTTCCCGCTGGTCAATGTCGCCGCCGCCATGAAGGTACAGAATGGCGTGGTCCAGGACGCGCGGATTGCTTGCGGCGGTGTAAGCGCCGTGCCGCGCCGTCTCACCTCGGTCGAGGATATCATCAAGGGTCAGCCATTGAATGAGAGTCTCGCCAAGCTGGCCGGGCAGTCTGCCTCCCGCGGGGCGCGGCCCTTGAACTATAACGGGTTCAAGATTCCGCTGATGGAGAACCTGGTTATGCGTGCGGTCCGGGACGCCAAAGCATAAGCCATGTCCCTGTTTCGCTACGCCAATTCCATTTACGGTGGTGGTGATACGCTGATCGGCGCCAACTACCAGCTCTTGCCCTGGTTCGCGCTGGCGGGCGTTGCTTTCGCCATCGCCCATGCCATCTTCAAGGCCGTAGTGGTGGCGGAAAAGCCCCGGTGAATGCCGATTGTCACACGCATCATGGTCAGGGGTAAAAGATGACGCCAGGTTCGACGTCGGCGGACCGCATCGAGCGGCACAAATTCGTGGATCGCGCCTATCACTGGCTGATGGCGGCGTCCGTGCTGATACTGCTGGTAACGGCCTTCCTGCCGATCCTGGGGATCAAGTTCGAATGGGTCGGCATACATTGGGTGACGGGTCTGGTTCTCACCCTCATCGTGCTGTTCCACATCATCCGCGCTACCGTCTGGCAAAGCTTCTGGTCGATGATGATCGACGGCACCGATCTCAAGGCACCCTTCGCCAAGCCCGGCAAGTACAACCTTGCGCAAAAGCTCTACCACCTGGCGATCTCGGTCCTGATCCTGTCCACCATTGCCACGGGCCTGTTGATGTGGCGCAAGGTGGACACGCCCTTCTGGCAACGCGATCCCTACTGGCTTTCCACCGACAGCTGGGGCGTGGTCTATGCCATCCATGGACTTGCCGCCATGGCCTTGGTGACCATGGTGATCATCCATGTCTATTTCGCGCTCCGCCCCGATGAATGGCACCTGACGCGGTCCATGCTGCGCGGCTGGATGACGCGCAAGGAATATGCGGACCATCATGACCCCCGGCGCTGGCCGGCCAAGGATGAGGTCTGACGGACCCTGCCTTCCGCGATATACTTCTGCACTGAAAAAGGGATTGGCCCATGACGCTTGGGGAAGCCATTGATGCCGTCGAAGAGACTTATGAATTCATGCTGGCTTATGCCGCGCAGGGCCGCCGGCAGGAAGACGATGATTCCACCGGCGGAATCCGCGCCTCGCTGAAGCGGGCCGATACCGGGCTGGCCGCGATCGCGGGAGCGACAGTCGCAGGAAAGGAAGGCCAGGCCTTTCTGGATATCGTGCGGCAGGACGCCGCCAAGGCCAGCGCCGCAATCCGGCTGGTTCTGGCCCAGCCCGCGATAAGTTCGCAACTGATTGACAATTTGAACGCCTCGATACATTTGCGGGCGTTGCTTACCGACCTGTTCCTGCTGGACGAGGCGCTCAAGATCAATCCCGCCTGAAAGGGTCCTCGGCCCGAGAGAACACAGATGCCTGGATTATCGGTTGGCGTGATTGGCATCGGGGCATTCGGCTCCATGATCGCGCTCAGGCTGCTGTGGACCGATTTTCCCGGCCTTCAGATCTATGACACCGACGACCTGACGCCGCGCTTCTTCTCCAACAACTATGGCGGCCTGAATGTCGGCTCGCCGAAGATGATGGCGCAGAATTGCGACATCATCCTCACCGCCCTGCCCTCTGCCCGGGAATTGCGGCAGGTTTGCTTTGGTTGGGAGGGCCTCGCCACGGGCTTCAGGACAGGCGGCATCGTGATGGATTTGGGCGTCACCGATCCATTGGAGACTGTCGCGCTGGCAAAAGAACTGGATACCCATAGCGTCAAGCTGGTGGATGCACCGGCATTCGGCACGCCGGATGCCGCCAAGGAAGGCAAGCTGACTTTGCTGGTTGGCGGCGAGGATGAAACTGTCGAACGCTGCCGCCCCGTTCTGGACAAGCTTGGCTCCAGGATCATCCGGACCGGCGCAACCGGCTCGGCCCAGGCAGCCGGAGCAATTGCCGATTACCTGCGCGCGGCACGGCTGCTCGCGGCCAGCGAGGCCATCAGGCTGGGCGCCCATTTCGGTTTCGAACCGGCCACCTTGCTCCACGTCTGCGACATGCTGGGCGGCGCCGAAGTCACCAGGGTCCTCGCATCGGATGTGGCGACACGCCTCTTCAAGACCGGGTTACAGCTCGGCGTCTTGCGCGGAAATGTGGAATTGGCGGCGCGGCTTGCCGAGCAAGCAGGTCTCGTCCTGCCCTTGCTGCAATCAACCAGCGACGCCTGGTCGAAAGCCGAAGCCCGCCTGGGCTACAGCACCGATCACAGCGCGATCATCAAATGGCTGGAAACGCTGACGGCGGAAGCGCCGAAAGAGAACGGCGAACAACCAGATCAGTCGGCGTAATAATTGCAATAACCCCAGGGGCTGACCGGACCCTCAACGATCATGCAATTGAAGGGGTTTATGTAGAAATGGCACTGCGAACAATTCTGCGTGCTGTCATCGGACTTTTCGAGATAGCCGGCGACCTTCTTGCTCGCTTTCACGATGCCAGGCTTCTGCTGGGCGTGGGCGCCACCCGCCGCCAGCACTGACAGAGCAATAAGCCGACGGCGCGTGATGAGCCGACACGGTTTTAATGCCGACTTTTCACGCGTCGTCATGGCTGCACTGGTTGGTGCCGGTTAAGGGCACTTGCCCTTTGCGACCTTCTTGGCTTCATCGTCTTTGGCGGCCGTCACCTTGGACATGATCTCGTCGCCGCTCGTGTCCTGGATGCAGCTCATTTGATATTCGAACTTGCCATCCTTAGTGGGCTTCTTCGACTGGATGGTGCAGGTCGAGCAGGCTGCCGATGCCATGGTGGGAACCATGGCGGCGCCAATTAGCAAAACGGCAGCAACAGTGATCTTCATTCTCAAAACTCCCAAATGATCAAAACCATAGGAGCAAAGAATAAACCAGCGGGCATAGGCGCCGCCAGACCCAGAAGGTTCCAGATTTTATTGTTTATTTTCAATGAATTATGTGATATTCAAACGGCATGGGCCTTTACCAGGGCCCAGGCCTTTTTGCCGGGCGCAAGACCAAGATCGCGGACCGCCTCCGGTGTTACGCGGGAAAGCACGACGCCGTTTCGGGTGGCGAGCTCGACCAGGCGGCTCTGCTCGCTCTCGCAAACCACTGCGGATACTTCTCCAGCCAGCACATTGCGGGCCGACACCGCGCGCGGTTCCTCCGCTGCCAGCAGCACCTGATCAGCCCTGAGCCACAGCGACCGGCCCCCGTGAGAACTGCGCAAGGTCGACGCCGGCAAGGCCGTGCCCATATCGGCTGGGTCAAGAAGAGACTGGAATTCCGGAGCACGGCTGGCGTCAATAAATCGCCCTTGCGCCGCAACGCGCCCATCCTTGAGCGCGATCAGATGGGTGGCAAGTGCGGCGGCATCATCGATGTCATGGGTCACC
>DATKEP010000070.1:0-22025 GCA_035512055.1 Rhizomicrobium sp. | reverse complement strand
ATCCGATCGAATGGAGCGGGGCGCAGCTAGTTTCTGCTGCCCATGCCGCTGAAGCGGTCGGCCGCTCCATCGATCACATGCGTGATACGGCGCACTCGCCCGCACCCACGATACGGCGCATAGGTGCTTCCGACGTTTGGCAATCGGTGCGCCAGGGCTTTTCCGATTTCGAGGCCTATCGCAGCGATGTGCTCTTCCTCTGTGCCACCTTTCCCATCGTCGGTCTGGTCATGGCTCGGTTTGCCCTCGGCTCCAACCTGCTGCCGCTTTTGTTTCCACTAGCATCCGGTTTTGCTATCGTCGGACCCCTGGCCGCGGTTGGGCTTTACGAGATGAGCCTCCGGCGGGAGCAGGGCGCTGAAGTCGGCTGGGCCAATGCCTTCGACGTTCTGAAGGCGCCGGCCATCGCGGGGATTGCCGCCCTGGGCGTGATGCTGATCGCGCTGTTCCTGGTCTGGCTGTTTGCCGCCTGGGTGATCTTCCAGGCCACGCTCGCGCCTACCTTGCCCAATGCACCCTCGCCAGCTGTTTTCGTCCAGGCGGTGCTTTATACGGCTCCCGGGCAAGAGATGATCGTGGTTGGGATGGGTGTGGGCTTCCTGTTCGCCCTGCTGGCCATGATGTTGAGCGTAGTGTCCTTCCCGCTGCTCCTGGATCACGACTCCGGCCTTGACACTGCCATTCGCACGTCGTTCAGGGCCGTACTTGCCAATCCCGGGCCGATGGCGCTGTGGGGCCTGATCGTGGCGGCAGGGCTGCTGGCCGGTTCAGCGTTGGTCTTCGTAGGCCTTATGGTGGTCATTCCGGTGCTGAGCCATGCCACTTGGCACCTCTACCGCAAGCTGATCGCCTGATGCAGTCTTTTTGACCGCTGGCGTCCATACGCGTCTTTCGCCGTCGCTCAAGACCGATGAACCCAAAATTCCTCGTGTCAGCGGTGTGAGGGCTGTTATAGGGCCCGCCACGGATGTCAGCCTGTTCGATTTAGATTTACCGGAGACGCTGACCTTGCTGCGGCGGGCTTTCCGCGCGTTGACCTTGGCGTGACCGACTTGTCGCGCCCCGCCCGAGCGCGTCGTCGCATTCTACGATGGGCACGGCACCGCCGAGTAGTGAATCAAGAAAGGTAAGAAGGTAACGAAGTGGTCGCGGCTGTCGTGCTGTTCGTTCGCCACCATGCCATGCGGTAGTAACTCCTCACGCTCGCGTACAATCTTGCAATCTTCCTGCGGGCGCTGGCGGTGCCGGACGGCATCGAGAGTTGGTCGCTGACAAACCTGCGGGAGAAGCGCATAAAGATCGGCGCAATAATCATCATCCACGCCGCTACGTGACCTTCCCGCTGGCGGACGTCGTGGTGACGCGCGATCTGCTCCGGCGCATTCTTCAGATGATCGATGGGCTTCCATCAGATCGAACTGCGCGATGTTGAGCCACATTGCGCCACCGCCCGTGTCGACCAACGGAAGAACTGTGTCCGATGCCCCACGGAACGGGCCAAGGTACCAGCTTCCGACAGCGCAGTCGTGGATTGGGAGTAGGCCGAGATGGACCACGGACGAAACATGCGTTTCGCGCTTCCCAGTCGTCTCTGGTTCCTATAATCTCTCGCCGCGGTGGCTGGCTCTACTGGCTATCGGGGGAATGGCGGAAAGTGCAAGGTGTGCGTGCTTCGCCTTTACCAACCTCCGTCAGGGCGTAAGAATTTTCCGGTGGGGAATTTCGAGTGCCCAACAGATAAATCTCATCAAGGGTGCGAGATCGCTGAATGCTTGGGCGACGCGAGCGGGGAAGTCCAGCGACTGCATGTTGAGACATGATCGGAGTGGGCAATTTCATTCTTGGTACCGTCATTGGGATCTTTGCGGCGATCTGCCTTTGCATCCTGGTCTTGCTGGCACGGCTCACGTTGCGCCGCAACGCGTTTTCCCATTCGACGCCGAGCGCCTCTCCTGGTCAAACGCCTCGCCAGCTTATTTGGACCGTCACGCTGCTGATCGTAGTCGCGGCCGTCGCGGTACCGGCACTGCGGCTCTGGTATTTCGAAAATGCGAATCCGGCGGCCGACTTGGCGATCGAAGTGACCGGCAAGATGTGGTCTTGGACTTATCAATATCCGGACTACGGCAATTTCAGCATTGAGGCGCCGATGCTGTCGAACACGGCTCCTGGGAAGACGGACGAACTTAGGCCGGCCGGCGCCCGCAACCACATTGTGGTTCCGGTGGGCAAGACCGTTCGCATCCTTACAAGGGGCACCAACCTGATTTATAGCTGGGCCATTCCATCCATCGGCGCCAAGATCAGAGGGCTACCAGGACAGACGAACCAGAGCTGGTTCAAGGCCGCGAAGGAAGGCCGCTACTACGGCAATTGCTTCGAACTGTGCGGATTGCCGCACGCGTTCAGGCCCATCGAGGTCGAGGTCGTAAGCTCGGAACGCTTTGATCGGTGGGTGGCCGAGATGAGATCGAGATAGGCCGCCATTGAGGCGTTCACGCGCGTCGCGAACGAGCGATAATTGGGAGGCGAAAAAAGGACGATCGCGAACCTGCACAAAAGAAACCCAGATTCCCACTATCGCCAAGTGCCCGGCGCGCAGGCGGCTTACGAAAACCATTCCGTGAGCTGGTGGCGCTTCGTCTGTGCGACTAACCACAAGGACATCGGCACGATGTACCTCGTGTTCGCGATCGTCGGGGGCTTCGTCGGTATGTTCCTCTCATTGATGATGCGTGCCGAACTGATGCAGCCTAGCCTGCAGATCTTTGCCGGTCCACACACGTTCAACATCTTCGTCACCGGCCACGAGCTGATCATGGTGTTCTTCATGATCCTTCCGGCGATGATTGGGGGCTTCGGCAACTGGTTCACGCCGCTCATGATCGGCGCGCCCGAGATGGCTTTCCCGTACATGAACGCCATCTCGTTCTGGCTGCTGCCGTTTTCGTTCCTGGTGTTGTTCCTGTCCATATTCATAGAAAGCAATTCCGTTGGCCAAGGCATGGGCAGCGCCTGGATGATCCATACCCTGCTCTCGACCCATGGCTTGCCGGATTCCGCCATGGGCCTGGCGATCTTCGCGCTGATGCTTGCGGGTACGTCTTCGCTTCTTGGCGCCATCAACTTCATCACCACCATCTTCAACATGCGCGCGCCCGGCATGACCCTACACAAGATGCCGCTGTTCGTGTGGTCGATATTGGTGACGACGTTTCTTTTGCTCTTCTCGCTCCCGGTCCTGGCGGGCGCGATCACAATGCTTTTGACCGACCGGCATTTCTTCACCAGAGTCCTTAATCCGGCCGACAGCGGTGATCCGATCCTGTTCCGCCACCTGTTCTGGCTCTTCGGTCATCCGGAAGTCTACATCCTGATCATTCCAGGTTTCGGCATAATCAGTCAGGTGGTCTCGACCTTCTCCAAGAAGCCGGTGTTCGGCCACCTCCAAATAGTGTATGCAATGGTCTCGATCGGCTTAATCGGCTTTGTTGTCTGGGCGCATCACATGTACACTGTCGGCTTGATTGTCGACACCAAGGCCTATTTCGTTTTCGCGGCAATAGTCATCGCGGTTTCCACAGGGATCAATATATTCTCCTGGATTGCCACGATGCGGGGTGGCTGGATCAGCTTCCGCACGCCGATGCTGTGGGCTATCGGCGTCATTTTTCTGTTCGCGGTGGGCGGTGTCACCGGCGTGGTGCTGGCCAATGCCGACACGGGTGTCGCACCGCAGGACACCTATTACGTGATGGCTTATTTTCAGTGCTTGTTGTCGGTGGCGGCCGTCTTCGCGATCTTCGCCGGCTGGTACTACTGGTTCCCGAAGATCACCGGCTATATGTACAACGAGACGCTGGGCAAGCAGCATTTCTGGATCACGTTTATTGGCGTCAGCACTACCTTTTTCCCGCAACAATTCATCGGTCTCGCCGGCATGCTGCGGCGCTACGCCGACTATCCCGATGCGTTCGCAGGCTGGAACACCATCTCCTCGATTGGCGCCTACATCGCCGGATTCGGCGCACTGGTGTTCCTGGCGACGATGGCAGAAGCCTTCATGGGCAAGCGCGTCGCCGGAGACAATCCATGGGGCGTGGGCGCGACGACGCTGGAATGGACAGTGTCTTCGCCACCGCCCCCCATAATCGTCCGTTGAGAAGCCTGACTTATCGCGAAGGGGATCGCGAACGCGCCCCATAGCGCGACGAGGATTCGGCGCACAAGAGCGTCGCTGAAATCCGCTTCACTTCGAAGGGGACGAGAATTCCGTCGTTGACGCCCCCATTGAGCGAATAGACATATACCGGCTCCGCACGAAAACGACCTTCTTTGAACATCCCGGAACGGAGGAAGAGTCTTTTGCCCTCTCAAATCATTTTGGTTTGTGGGCTCAGGCGCTGTGCACAGAGAAATTCAAACTGCGCCACTACCTGTAGGGTGGCTACAGTGGCGCAAGCGAGGGCAGGAAATTGACCGATAGGAAGCGGAAAATTCTGGCCGGCTTGCGCGGTTATGCTGCGGGGGTCACCTACCGCATCATTAGCCCACTTTGTCAGAGCAGGCTTTTTTGTTGGGCGTCATACTTGCGTTTCGCCGCAGCGAGAACCCCATGCTCATCGGAATTTCGAGCCGCGCACCGCTCTCAACAATCTCCTTAACAGTAACTATCCTGATCCTGTCGTAGGTTCGGCCGACCGTCTCACGTCCAAACTGGCCTGCGGATTTGGCTTCAGAGATTATTGGCTTGCTTGGTTCTTCGAGCGTTATAAGCACTGCTAAGACCGCTTTTTCTCGCGTCATATCACCTCTGAGAGTGGCGATATCACTCCGTTTGACACTGCCAGACTTCACCTGAAAGATTATCTTTGCGTTGTCATTTTTGCCGGTCATGAAAAATGCGATTACATCCATTCCAGCGCCGATGCCCTTTTTTTCATTAACAATCGCTCGGTTAGTCGTGTAAGTAAGTACCGCCCACTTTTCAAATTCCTTCCTGAGACGGTCGTCTCTCTTGTGGGCGAGCGCTTCCGCTGACTTCATATCGCGGGGCATTCCGTCCGAAACGATATTCTCAAGCACTTTTTTCCGAACTGATACTCAATCCGCCACGTGCTTAAGCCGAGCGGCAGGTTTTATTTACATTGTGATCCGACCACGAGCCACTATCTGAAACTTATTCTGGACGCGATCTTTTGTGCCGCAGGCGGCAACTTTCAGAATGAGATAATTTGGCGACGCACTGGTTCGCACAATGCCAAACGTTCGTTTGGGCCGATCCATGATGTTGTCTTATTCTAAATCGACTAGCGCCTACGTATTCAACACTGTTCGGCGACCTTACATGAAGGGTCATGTCGAGACACGCTACACTCGCCAATCTGACGAGAGAATAACCGAACTAGCCCTGCACCGTGGTCCGTCCGTGGATTTCGCCGGGCATTAGCAATGGCATATCAAGGCAGCGGGAAAACCTTCTAGGTGATATCTTTGGGTTGTGGATGATGGCTAGAGCCAGTAACAGCAAGAGGGCTATGCAACTGATGACCAGCATCCAAACGAGCGCTTTTTTACCGTCCATCATGCTCTCCCCCCTCGAAAGCAGATGCACAATACCACCGATCCCCAGATGGCGACTATTGCGGCGGTATGGCCCGGCTGACCCCAACGCGCCTGCCTATCCCCTGAATCCTGCCGCGCTTGGCAAGCTGGTGAAGCTGGGACAGGACGCGGGCCGATATCTCCCGCAGCGCATCATTGTGGGTCTTGTTCAGCCCCGTGGCGTCCATGACGACTTCCACCATCGGGAGAACCTGTACCGGCCTGCCCCCGGAATTCCGCAGTTCGTCAAAGATCAATTTGCCCAGCTCGCCGCTGGCAAATACTTGAACCGATGGCGAGCCTAGCCGTCGTTTGTTGCCGTGCGGCGCCTATGGGCTCGGATTAGGTTGCCTTCAGCGAAAGGTCTTCAGCTCTTTTGCCGGGAACCATCACGCGAGCGTCGCGTTTTAGCGCGGTGCCCGGCAATTAGGCCGCGCCCCCCGATTTGTCCCCAGGAGTAAGACAATGAAGACATTTCGTTTGATGCTTAGCACGGCCATCGCCGTTTCCAGCCTTGCCATCGCCACCACCGCCAATGGCGCCCCCCATGGCGTGCGCGTCGGCGACCTGACCTGCAATGTCGCCAGCGGCTGGGGCTTTGTGTTTGGCTCCTCGAAGGATCTGCACTGCACCTATCGCGGCAACGGCCATCACGAGCATTACACCGGATCGATCTCCAAGTTCGGCGTGGACGTGGGCTACACCGAAGGCGGTGTGTTGGTGTGGGGCGTGTTCGCACCCACCTCCGACTTGCGCAAGGGCGCGCTGTCGGGTGACTATGTCGGGGCTTCGGCCCAGGCCACCGTCGCGGTCGGCGCCGGCGCCAATGTGCTGGTCGGCGGCTTCAACAAATCCATCGACCTGCAGCCGCTCAGCGTGGAAGGCAGCGAGGGCCTGAACGTTGCCGCAGGGATCGGCTCGATCACGCTGAGGTCCGCGCCGTAACAGCACCTACCGAAAAGTTAGGAAAGTCTTGCCGATAGCACCGCAGCAGCTAAGCCCTAAGAGCAGTCGATCTAATTTGATTAAGCCAAGCTCGAATCGGGGTTCTCTTGGTAGACCCGATGCGATGGATTGGTGAACCATGACCAAGTGCAAGTTGGCGGACTTGCCATGCTGATCCAGGCAGGATTTGAGATCGCCTTCACATGTCCGGCCCCGGCACCGATGCTGTTGCAGGTACACGTCCGCCCCGAGCGGGAACATGATCTGGAAAGGCCGGAGCGTCTCTATACTACGCCACATACGCCCTACTGCACCTATGTCGATTCCTTCGGCAACCGTTGCACCCGACTGGTGGCGCCGACGGGTACCCTCAAATTGTCGAATTTGTTCCGGATTCGGGACAGCGGCGTTCAAGAAACGCTGCCCTGGGGCGGCCGCCAGGCGCTGGTGAACGACCTGCCGGACGCCACACTGGTTTTCCTGCTCGGCAGCCGCTATTGCGACACCGACCGCCTTGCCACACTGGCGTGGAAGCTGTTCGGCAAGATCGAAGCGGGCTGGCCGCGTGTCCACGCCATCCTGGATTACGTCCATGACCGCATTACTTTTGGCTACCAGTACGCGAACGCAGAACGCACAGCGTCACAATGTCATCGGGACAAGATAGGCGTCTGCCGCGACTTCGCGCATCTGGTGATAACGCTTTGCCGCTGCATGAATGTGCCCGCCCGCTACTGCACCGGCTACTTGGGCGATATTGGCGTGCCCGCGAATCCAGCTCCAATGGACTTCAGTGCATGGGCGGACGTGTTCCTGGATGGCAAATGGCATGCGATCGATGCGCGCCACAACGTCCCGCGCATTGGGCGGATCGTTATGGCGCATGGCCGTGACGCCACCGATGCAGCGATATCCACAGCATTCGGTACTGCCGAACTGGTTCACTTCAAAGTCGTGTGCGACGAGGTGATTTCCCAAGCGGGCCAACGATAAAAACCACGACCACCACTCAAGTCATAGGGTCAGAACGCGCGCGCCCACTGCGTTCTGTTTTTTCCCTGTTGTTTTGTGCCGTTTCCCTGTTAATGCGGTTTTACTTCCCTGTTATCCGAAAAGAGGAAAAGCGACAAAATGCCCAATAACATTCCACTATTCGGCTCCAAAGGGACCTTTACAGCCATCATTTCCGACTTTTCCTTGTATTTTTCCCTGTTATGGGGGCAAAACCGCGCTGAGACCCGTTCGCATGGCACTGCGTGGCCAGCCACCCAGTCCATTGACTGGGTACAATCATCTGTAACCGGGGGATTTCCATGAAGATTTCATTCGCTGCGGCTGTGGTGCTGAGCATTGTTGTGTCCGGTTGCGCCACCATGAACCAGCCGCCTGGCGTCATTGTATCGGAAGATTTTGAATCGACGGCTGCCGGCGCCATTCCTGCTGGCTTCACCAAAACCGGTGACATCGGTGTCGAAGAAGGCGTGGCCCATAGCGGCACGCATGCATTGAGGATTGAGCCCGCCGTGAGAGGCGGACGCTACATCAGCCTTGCCCCCGGCAAGGTCGCGGCGCTCGGTGGCGAGCATTGGGGCCGGCTTTATTACAAGGTCAAAACGCCGACTCCCATGCCCACCGGCAGACTCATTCATGCCACCTTCGTCGACGGCAAAGGCATCAGCCCGCTTGCGAATGATCTGATCGATGTGCGTCTGGCCACGCTGCTGTTTTATCCTTCCGGTGATTTCAAATATTTCTATAACGTCCAGCCGCCAAACGGGCGGAAGGAATTCGGCCCGCAGTCCGCGACCATGCAAAAATTCACCGATGACTGGACGCTGCTCGAATGGCACGTCGATGCCGCGACACAGACATATGTATTTTTCGTCAACGGAACGGAAGTCGCTGACATCGGCCAGCACAAAGGCGCGGGCAACTATGAAGGCATCGAAATTCCCGCGGCATTTCAGACGCTGTCGATCGGTTTCACAAATTATCAGCCCGCCACCGGCGAAGGTTTCACAGTCTGGATCGACGATTTCGCCGTCGGCAAGCAACGGCTCGGCCCAGTGCCCGCCACTGCGGCACGCAAGTAAGCCGAATTAAAATGGGCATAAAGCAAAAAACGCCCATTTCGCATCAGATGGAAAAGCTGTTCAGCTACGGAACGTTGCGACAGGCTAAAATCCAACGCGCACTGTACGGCCGCGTAGTTGAGACCAAACCGGACGCCATTATGGGCTATTGCATCCGGGTTGTGCAGCTCACGGACTGGAAATATGCCCAAATCAGCGGCGGCGATCTTCAATGGACCATCGAAAAGGGCCCCGGCGATATTGAGGGGTCGGTGTTGCTGTTGACGCCAGATGAACTTGTGCACACAGACGAATATGAGCCAAAGGAATATGGGCGAGTAAAGGTACCTCTTAGGTCTGGTGGAGAGGCCTGGGCTTACCAACTTGTGATCGATGAACGGCAGGCTTAAGCCGACGGACAGCATTGCCGTCGCTTGCAATTTGAACTGTTGCAAGGCTGGATAGGCACGAAATGAGGGCTGCATGATCGCCAGGATTTTCGCGCTGCTGCTTGTGGTATCGTCTCTTGTAGCGAGCACGCATTGCTGGGCTAACAGCATTCAGGCGGCCATCCGAGATTCCAGACGCCCCGCCGACCAGACGGCGCAAGACGTGCTTCGCAAACCTGAGCAGACGCTTGCCTTTGCAGGGATCAAGTCCGGCCAGCAGGTGGCAGATTTTCTGCCCGGCGGCGGCTATTTCACCCGGCTGTTGAGCGATGTGGTCGGACCAGCCGGCCGTGTTTTCATGCTCGAGACCACACGCTGGAAACCTGATGTGCCCCTCGATCAAAAAGTTATCGACCAGGGATACAAAAATGTCAGCCTGGAAGGCTCGCCCTTCGGGCAATTTCACCTCATCGCGCCGGTAGATGTGTTCTGGATCTCACGAAATTACCACGACCTGCTTATCGCCGAGTATGGCAAGGTCGACATGGCGTCATTCAATCGTCATGTCTTTGCTTCACTCAAGCCAGGCGGAGTCTATATTGTGCTCGACCACAGTGCGCCTGACGGCTCAGGCTCCAGCCTCACAACCGCCACGCACCGCATCGACGAAGCATTGGTCAAATCGCAGATAGAGGCTGCGGGGTTCACGTTCGATGGCGAAAGCGCAATTCTGCGCAACCCAAACGATAATCGCCGGCTGTCGATTTTCGACAAGAAGATCCAGGGCCATACCGACCAGTTTCTCCTGAAATTCCGCAAGCCCGGCTAGTGGCTGCCGCCGGCGATCACTGGCGCAACGCTTGGCGGCAAACCATCTGCGTCAGGGCCTATCCGAAATTGGCACGAAAGTTTGATGTTCCGGTCCGGTGTAGTTCGCCGAAGGTCTGATAATCTTGTTGTCGATGCGCTGCTCGATCGCATGCGCACTCCAACCCGATGTGCGCGAGATCACGAATAGCGGTGTGAACATGGCCTGAGGCACACCAAGCCTGGAGTAGGAGACGGCGCTGAACCAATCGAGATTGGCAAACATTTTCTTGGTATCGGCCATGACCGTCTCGATCCGATCGGCAATGTCGAAAAGGGCGATCGAACCACTCTCGGCACTCAATTCCAGCGCGACCTTCTTGATGATTTTGTTGCGCGGATCCTCGACTGTGTAGACAGGATGGCCGAAACCCATGATCACTTCCTTGGCCGCCACGCGACGCCTTATATCCAATTCGGCTTCCGCCGGATTGGCGTAACGTGACATTATTGCATAGGCCGCTTCGTTGGCGCCCCCGTGCTTGGGGCCACGAAGCGCGCCGATTGCGCCTGTAATGGCCGAATACATATCCGATCCCGTGCCGGCTATGACCCGCGCCGCAAATGTCGAAGCATTGAATTCGTGCTCAGCATAAAGGATCAGCGAAGTGTGCATCGCGCGCGCATGGGAAGGGGATGGATGCCTGCCATGCAGGATATGCAGGAAGTGCGCGCCGATGCTGTCGTCGTCGGTTTCCACATCAATCCGCCTGCCGCCGGTCACGAAGTGGTGCCAGTACAACAGCATGGAACCGAACGACGCCATGAGCCGGTCGGCAACATCCCGCGCGCCCTCGATATTGTGATCGGGCGCCTCCGGCACGACGCATCCCATCATGGAGGCACCCGTGCGCATCACGTCCATGGGATGCGTGTCCCCTGGGATCTGCTCGAGGACCGTCCGAACGCGTGCGGGAAGCCCCCGCAAACCTGCGAGCTTTCTCTTGTAGGAAGCAAGCTCCGCGCGGTTGGGCAGTTTTTCATGGATCAGAAGGTGGGCAATCTCCTCGAACTCGCACGCGTCGGCAATGTCGAGAATGTCATAGCCACGATAGGCCAGGTCGTTGCCCGTGCGGCCAACGGTGCAGAGAGCGGTGTTGCCGGCAATGACGCCGGACAGGGCAACCGATCTTTTCACGGGTTTCGCTGGAGGATCGTCGGTCGTCATTTCCTTTACTTATTCGACTGGGGTGAAGGCGAGAGCACCGTCTTGGCGATGGTGGAGTCCAAACTTTCGTACTCGGAATAGCCGATCGTGGCGTACAGCTCCGCACGCGTCTGCATCCGCTCCACCATCTTGTGGGCGCCGCCATGGGTGCGGATGGAATCATAAAGTTCTTTCTGGGCCTTCGCGGCGACACGCAATGCGCTGACAGGCCAGATGATCATCTTGTAGCCCATCCGGGTGAATTCTTCGGCAGTGAAGAAAGGCGTTCTACCAAACTCGGTCATGTTGGCAAGCAGGGGCACGCCCTGCAACCTGTCGGCAAAGGCACGAAACATCTCTGCGTCGGTCAAGGCCTCCGGAAAAATGGCGTCGGCACCTGCCTCGAGATAGATCTTGGCGCGCGCCACCGCACCATCAATGCCTTCGCTGGCGGCCGCGTCCGTGCGGGCTATGACGACCAGATGACGCCTCGCCCGGTGGGCGGCTTGGACTTTGGCCGCCATCTCCTGGGGACTGACGAGCCTTTTGTCGTTCAAGTGACCGCACTTCTTGGGCAGGGGTTGGTCTTCGATGTGAACGGCCGCGGCTCCCGCTTCTTCAAAGCTGTGCACCATGCGCATGACATTGAGCGCTTCGCCGTATCCGGTATCGCCATCGACGAGCACCGGCAGACCGGAGGCCCGCACCACCTGACGCAGGAAGAAACAGGCCTCATCCAAGGTGATGAGGCCGAGGTCCGGCAATCCCATGCTCGCACTCATGGCGGCACCCGACAGATAAAGCGCCTCAAATCCCGCCTCTGCCGCCTGCCGCGCGGCCAAACCATTATGGGCACCCGGCATCGGAAGAATTCCAGGCCGGGAGAGCAGCTGCCGAAGCCGCTCGCCGGGCGCGAGCGCGTCTGTACTGGTGAGGTAGATCATGCGGTCGATCCCACAGTATAGAGGTCCACATAGTCAGTGACTTGCATGGCTTCGAGCCGCACACGGTCGGCCGAAGCATCCAGGATTTTCTGCTGCCGGTCACGGTCAAAGCGTAGCGCCAGATTGCGCCGGAATTTCTCTTCGAGAAGGGGCAGGCCCTCGGCGCGACGCCGCATGTGTCCAACGGGATATTCCACGACGAGCTCGTCCAGGATAGTGCCGTCTGTCAGTTTGACAGTTAGGGCGTTGGCGATCGAGCGCTTGCCGGGATCCAGATAATCCTTGGTGAAATTGACGTCTTCCGCACACACGATCTTCGCCCGCAGCACATCGATGCGCGGATCGGCCGCGACGGCGTCCTCATAGTCCGCTGCCGTCAACCGGCCGAAGATGAGAGGGACCGCAACCAAGTACTGAATGCAGTGGTCACGGTCGGCGGGATTTGCCAGCGCCCCCTGTTTGTCGATGATCCGCATGGCAGCTTCTTGGGTGCGGATACTTATGCGGACGATATCCGCGTCGGTCTTACCCATCGCCTTCAACCTTGCGTGAAGCATGAGAGCCGCTTCGACCGCCGTCTGGGAATGGAACTCGGCGGGAAACGAGATTTTGAACAGCACGTTCTCCATGACATAGCTGCCATAGGGTCGTTGAAATTTGAACGGCTGGCCACCGAAAGAAGCGTCATAGAAACCCCAGGTCTTGGCCGTGAGGGCAGTCGGATATCCCATCTCTCCCGCCTTTACCATCAGGGAAAGGCGAACGGCGCGGCTGGTGGCATCGCCGGCGGCCCAACTTTTCCGCGAGCCGGTATTGGGCGCGTGACGATAGGTTCGCAGTGACTGGCCATCGACCCAGGCGAGTGAAAGGGCGTCAATAATCTGCTCGCGCGAAAGTCCCAGCATTTTGGCGACAACCGCCGTGGTCGCAACCTTGACCAGCACAACATGATCCAGCCCGACCTTGTTGAAGCTGTTTTCCAGGGCCAGGCAACCCTGGATTTCATGGGCCTGCACCATCGCGCGCAACACTTCGCCCATCGTGGGGCCAGGCTTTCCAGTTGCCTTGGCATTGCGTCCCAGCCAATCGGCGACCATCAGGATACCGCCAAGATTGTCGGAAGGATGGCCCCACTCCGCTGCGAGCCAGGTGTCATTGAAATCCAGCCAGCGGATCATCGCGCCCAGAGTGAAGGCCGCCTGGACAGGGTCGAGCACGAAATCCGTTCCCGGCACATGCGCCCCATTCGGAACAATCGTGCCCGGCACGATCGGACCGAGCAGCTTTGTACATGCCGGATATTCCAGCGCCTCCAGGCCGCATCCCAGCGTGTCGACGAGGCAAGCCCGAGCCGTGTCAAGAGCCAGGGCACTGGGCGCCGCATTCGACTTCACATAGTCCGCGATGTCCGCAAGGACTCTGTCAGCTGCAGGGCGAACAGCCGGCAATCGGGCACTCATTCTACATATCCATTCTGGCTCATCGGGATTTTTCCGGCTCGGCCTGCGCCAGCAGCGCCTGTGCCTGTTTAAGATGCGGCGTATCGACCATCGTGCCGTCGATCTGAAGCACACCTGCTTCAGGTTGGGCCGCGAAGGCCGCAACCACCCGCGTCGCCCACGCGATTTCGCCTGGCGCAGGCGTGAATGCCGCGTTGATGATGGGAATCTGTGCAGGGTGAATCGCCAGCATTCCGGCAAACCCGTCGCGCCGCCCCCGCCTGGCATAAGCCGCCAAACCGGCGTCATCCTTGATAAATGGAAAAACCGTCTCGAATGCCGGCACCTTGGCGGCATGGGCACCAAACAAGGCAAGAGCGCGCACGACTTCATAGGGGGCGGTGAACAGCCCATTGTCATCCCTGGCTGCCACCGCACCAATTGCGGCCGGCAGGTCTTCCGCGCCCCAGGTCAGGCCGCACAGCCGTGGCGTCACCCCACCATAGCTGCCAAGCGCGAAGACGGCCTGCGGCGTCTCTGTGGCAATTGGCAGGATACGAATTCCATTATCGCCCAACTCCGCCAAACGGCGATCCAGATCGCCAAGCGCTGCACCGCTTTCAGCTTTGGGCAGCACAATGCCGTCTGGCCGTACGGACACGATGGCCGTAAGATCATCGTCAACGAATTGGCCGCGCAAGGGATTAATTCGCACAAACAGAGGCATGGTGTGAGAGTGGACAAGGAAATGTGCGACGAACTTGCGCGCGTCGGGCTTTTTTTCTGGTGCCACGGCGTCTTCCAGATCGAGAATCAGGGCGTCGGCGCCGGCAGTGAGGGCTTTGGCCATCCGCTCCGGCCGATCCCCAGGCACGAACAATAGAGAGCGCAGCCTCATCCCTGTCCCTTCTTGATCAGTGCGGTCCTGAGCGCCTCACATACCATCTCGTTATCTTGATTGAAGGCGCGATGGCGGAAGGTGACGATACCGGCCGCAGGCCGGGATTGGGAGGGCCGCAATCCCAACACTTCGGTCTCAACCCGCAGCGTGTCGCCCAGGAATACCGGCTTTGGCATTGTGATCCTGTCATAGCCCAGATTGGCGATCAAAGTGCCCAAGGTTGTCTCTTCCACCGATATCCCCACCATCAAGGCAAAAGTGAAAAGCCCATTGACGACGATTCGGCCGAATTCGGTTGTGGCGGCGTATGCCGCATCGAGATGCAAAGGTTGGGGGTTATGGGTCATGGTCGTGATCAGACGGTTCTCCTCTTCCGTCACCCTATGGTGCAAGGCGTGGACAATGTGATCTCCCACCGTCCACTGCTCGAATGTTCGCCCCGTCATGGGCCTATCCTCTCGATGCGGGCGAGCACCGTCCCTTCAGGCACCTGGTCGCCCAATCGCGCCTTCAGACCCGCAACTACGCCATCAAAGGGCGCCACCAGCGCATTTTCCATCTTCATGGCTTCCAGAACGAGCAGGACATCCCCCCGTTTCACCACTTGACCTTCAACAACCTTTACCACGGTCACCACGCCTGGCATGGGAGCGGCAAGGACCCCGTCGGCAGAAACCCCTTCCCCGCCGCTTTCAAAGCGCGGCAATCCGAATTCCCAAGCCTGGCCGTCGGCAAACAACACGCTTACATTGCCATCTTGCCAAACGACTGCTGGACCGGCCTGCGCGAGAGACCGGTAGGTCTTTCCCGCCATCCACACGGCCACTTGAGACTCAGACGACATGCCGACCCGCAGTCCCTGAAGCGTTTCCCAGGGACCCTCCCCCTGAGGCAGAAGGGCATGGGCGGCTTGGGCAACCAGAAAAGGATCCGGGATCTCCGAAGGAATGAGATCGGGGTGACGCGCGATAAAACCGGTATCGACCAGGCCCTGGACAAAATCGGGGTGGCTTAAAGCCCGTGCCAGAAAGGCGGCATTGGTCTTGACCGGCCAGATCTCGATACTTCGGCAGGCGTCCGCCAGCCGCGCTGCCGCCATCTCGCGGCTCGCCTCCGACGCGATGAGCTTGGCGAGCATCGGATCATAATAAGCCGTGACAGTCCCGGCTTCCTCGACACCGCTATCGACGCGCACGGAGTCAGGCAGTTTCAGGCGGGAAAGATCGCCGGTGGAAGGCAGGAAGCCGCTGGCAGGGTTTTCCGCATAAAGCCGGGCTTCCATGGCCCAGCCTTGAAAGGAAAGCTGTTCCTGCCGGCAAGGAAGCGGCTCGCCAGAGGCTATCCGCAATTGCCATTCGACCAGGTCCTGGCCGGTGATGGCCTCCGTCACCGCATGCTCGACCTGAAGCCGTGTATTCATTTCCATGAACCAGATGCGATCTGTGGTGAGCCCCTGGGAGCCATCGGCAATGAACTCGACAGTTCCCGCTCCCACATAGTCCACCGTTTTGGCGGCCCTCACTGCCATGGCGCAAAGCGCCTGGCGCACGGATTCGCTCATTCCAGGAGCCGGCGCCTCTTCAATCACCTTCTGATGCCGGCGCTGCACAGAGCAATCCCGTTCAAAGAGGTGCACGATGTTGCCATGTCGATCGCCGAACACTTGCACCTCGATATGACGGGGATTGGCGATATATTTTTCCAACAGAACTTGATCGTCGCCGAAGGCGGCGGCTGCTTCCCGGCGGCAGGACGCCATGGCTTCTTCCAGGCGGGAGGGATTTTCGGCCACCCGCATGCCCTTGCCGCCCCCACCCGCCACGGCTTTGATGAGGACGGGATAGCCGATCCGTTCGGCTTCCCGCTTCAAAGCTGCCAGTGTCTGGTCGCTGCCCCAGTATCCGGGCGTCACGGGGACGCCAGCCTCTTGCATCAATCTTTTGGCGGCATCCTTGCGCCCCATGGCTAGAATGGCGGACGGCGGCGCGCCCACCCAGATCAAGCCGACAGTCATCACGGCTTGCGCGAAATCCGCGTTCTCCGACAGAAATCCGTAACCGGGGTGGATGGCTTCGACGCCCGATTTCGCGGCCGCCGCGAGGATCTTCCCGCCGTCGAGATAACTGTCGCGTGCCGGCGCGGGGCCGATGGGAACAGCACTGTCGGCTTCGCGCACAAACGGCATGCCCGCATCGGCCTCGGAATAGACCGCGACGGTGCGAACTCCCAAACGCCGAGCCGTGCGAATGATGCGCCGTGCGATCTCCCCCCGATTGGCGATCAGCAGGTTCTTGATCACGGTCACATCCGGAACAGACCGAAGCGCGGACGGTCCGGGATGGGCGTGTTCAATGTCGCGGCGAGTGCGAGGCCCAGCACGTCCCGGGTTTGAACTGGATCGATGATGCCGTCATCCCACAGCCTCGCCGTGGCATAATAGGGATTGCCTTCGTCCTCATATTTCCGGCGGATGGGGGCCTTGAAGGCTTCCATCTGCTCTTTGGACCAGCTTTCGGCATCGCGATTGACGGTGGCCAGCACGGCGGCCGCCTGTTCACCACCCATCACGCTGATGCGGCTGTTGGGCCAGGTAAATAGGAAACGGGGTGAGAAGGCACGCCCACACATGCCATAGTTGCCTGCACCAAAACTCCCGCCGATCAAAACGGTAACTTTGGGCACGCTGGCGGTGGAGACAGCGGTCACCAGTTTGGCGCCATCCTTGGCGATGCCGCCCGCCTCATATTTGCCGCCCACCATGAAGCCGGACACATTCTGCAGGAACAGCAGTGGTGTGCGCCGCTGGCAGGCAAGTTCGATGAAATGCGTCCCCTTAAGGGCGCTTTCGGAAAACAGGACGCCGTTGTTGGCCAGGACCGCCACCGGAATGCCCCAGATATGGGCAAAGCCGCATACCAGCGTCGAACCATAGAGTGGCCGGAATTCGTGAAATTCCGAGCCGTCTACGAGGCGGGCAATCACCTCATGCACGTCATAAGGCGCCCGCACATCCGTCGGGATAATGCCATAGAGCTCGTCGGCCGGATATTTGGGCGGGCGTGGCGTGGCGAGTTTCAAGTCCGGCTTGTGAGCCGGTGCCAGACTGGCCACGATCCGGCGCAGAATATCGATGGCATGCTCGTCATTTTCCGCCACATGGTCGACCACGCCGGATCTGCGGCCATGCGTATCGGCACCACCCAGTTCTTCCGCAGAGATCACCTCACCGGTGGCGGCTTTGACCAAAGGGGGGCCGGCCAGGAAGATGGTGCCCTGGCCGCGAACGATAATGGTTTCATCGCTCATGGCGGGCACATAGGCGCCGCCCGCCGTGCAGCTCCCCATCACGCAAGCGATCTGGGAGATGCCTTGCGCCGACATGTTGGCCTGGTTGAAAAAAATCCGCCCGAAATGATCGCGGTCGGGGAAAACCTCGGCCTGATGCGGCAGATTGGCGCCACCGGAATCCACCAGATAGAGACAAGGAAGGCGGTTTGCTTGGGCAATCTCCTGGGCCCGCAAATGCTTCTTCACGGTCATGGGGAAATAGGCACCGCCCTTTACGGTTGCGTCGTTGGCGACGATCATCACGTCCCGCCCCGTCACGCGCCCAATGCCCGACACCATGCCGGCGCCGGGTGCCTCGCCGACATAAAGGCCGCATGCCGCGAGCGCCCCGATCTCCAGGAAAGGTGAGCCGGGATCTAAGAGCCGCATCACCCGGTCACGCGGCAACAGCTTGCCGCGCGCGGCGTGCTTGTGGCGCGCCGATTCCGAGCCTCCCAGCGCGGCCTGGGCGATCCGGCTGCGCAGCTCGCTCGCCAAGGCGCGGTTGTGTGTGGCATTGGCCTTGAATGCTTCGCTCTCCTTTTCGACCAGGGAGGAAAGTGTCATAGGCCGATCAGCTCCCTTCCGATTAGGAAACGGCGAATCTCATTGGTGCCGGCACCGATGTCGTACAATTTGGCGTCGCGCAGGAACCGCTCTACCGGCCAGTCCTTCGTATAGCCGGCACCGCCCAAGGCCTGGATCGCCTCCAACGCCGTCTTGACCGCATTCTCCGAGGCCAGAAGAATGGCGCCGGCGGCGTCAAAACGGGTGGTTTTGCCGGCATCGCAAGCGCGCGCCACGGCATAGACATAGGCGCGGGCCGAATTGAGTGCCACATACATGTCGGCGATCTTGGCCTGCATCAGCTGGAAGGCCCCGATCGGCTGACCGAACTGTTTTCGCTCCCGCACATAGGGCAACACCACATCCAAACAAGCCTGCATGATGCCCAAGGGGCCGCCCGCCAACACTGCTCGCTCATAGTCCAAGCCCGACATCAGGATACGGGCACCCTCGCCTTCCTTGCCTAGCAAATTCTCTGCAGGCACCTCGCAATCCTCAAATACCAGTTCGGCGGTGTCACTGCCCCGCATCCCCATCTTGTCGAGCTTCTGGGACACCGAAAAGCCCTTGAACCCGCGTTCAACCAGAAAGGCGCTGATGCCGCCAGGCCCCGCCGCCGCGTCGGTCTTGGCATAGACCACCAGGACATCGGCCTCCGGCGCATTGGTGATCCAGAATTTTGTACCGGAGAGTACATAGCGGTCGCCCTTGCGCTCCGCCTTCAGCCGCATCGACACCACGTCCGAGCCGGAACCGGCTTCCGACATGGCAAGCGAGCCCACATGTTCTCCCGAGATTAGTTTGGGCAGATAACGGCGTTTCTGCTCGTCCTTGCCCCAGCGGCGAACCTGATTGACGCAAAGATTGGAATGGGCACCGTAGGACAGACCAACCGAAGCCGAGGCGCGGCTGATCTCCTCCATCGCCACCACATGTTCGAGATAGCCCAGACCCAGCCCGCCATACTCCTCTTCCACCGTGATGCCGTGCAGGCCAAGGGCACCCATTTCCGGCCAGAGATGTCGAGGAAACTTGTTTGTGGCGTCAAGGTCGGCGGCGAATGGCGCGATCTGCTCGCTGGCGAAACGGCGCACTGTCTCCCGCAGCATGTCAACGGTCTCGCCGAGGCAGAAGTCCAGCATGGCCGTCACGGGGATTGCTGGAGCGGAGTTGTGGCCATCTTCAGTCCAAGAAAATCAGAGCGGGATGCTCCATCAAGTGTTTGAGCGCCCGGATAAATCGGGCGGCCTCGTAACCATCGACGATACGGTGATCAAAAGAAGCAGACAGGTTCATCACCTTCCGGCAAGCGAGAAATGCTCCCACCACCATTGCCCGCTCCGCAAGCTTGTTGGGGCCTAAAATCGCGACTTCGGGCGGATTGATGATGGGTGTGGCGGCAATGCCGCCAAGGGCTCCCAGGCTGGTCAAGGTAATGGTCGAGCCACTCAACTGGTCGCGGCTGGCGCTTCCTTCGCGTGCCAATGTCGTCACGCGTACCAGTTCGTGGGCCAAGTCCCATAGGCTCAAAGTTTCCGCATGACGGACAACCGGCACGAGCAAACCTTGCGGGGTCTGGGTGGCGATACCGATATGAACGGCCGAGAACCGCTTCAGGACACCATTGTCCGGGTCGAAGTGGGCGTTGAGATTGGGGAAATCCGGCACCAGCCTGACCAGCGCCCGCATAAAGAAAGGCAGCAGCGTCAGCTTGGGGCGGTTGTCCTGCCGGGTAGCATTGAGTTCGGTGCGCAAGGATTCCAGCTCGGTGAGATCGAACTCCTCGACATACGAAAAGTGCGGAATGGTCCGTTTGGATTGCGCCATCCGCTCGGCCACGCGCTTGCGCAAGCCCATGATGGGAATCTCTTCTACCAGATGGCGGGGAGACACGAGGGACGGCCGGTCAAGCGCCGCGCGATAGCGTTCCAGGTCTTCACTCAGGATGCGGCCGCCTGGGCCGGTGCCCACAACATCACCGAGCTCAATCCCCCATTCCCGCGCCCGGCGCCGGGTCGAGGGCGAGGCAGCAGGATCGGGATTGCGCACGTCTTGCTGTGTGCCGGTCTTGACCGTGGCGAAGTCCTCTTCACCCTCCGCCCCCGTCTTTTGTGCCGCAGCTTTTGGGGCGGGCGTGTCCGTGGCGAGATGACCCGCGACCTCCAGCTCGACCAAGACAGAGCCCACGGCCGCCTTGGTGCCAACCGTGCCATGGATGGCGGTGACCACACCTTCCACCGGCGAACTCATATCCACAGTGGCCTTGTCCGTCATCACGTCCAATAAAGGCTGGTCCTCTTTCACCTTGTCGCCAGGCTTGACATGCCAAGCCGTGATTTCCGCTTCGACCACGCCTTCACCAATGTCGGGCAACCGAAACTGGAAATGCTCCATCTAATTCTCCATTGCCTTTTTGAGGGCGGCGGAGACGCGGGCCGGCCCCGGGAAATAATCCCATTCGAATGCATGAGGGTATGGCGTGTCCCAGCCGGTGACGCGGGCAACCGGACTCTTCAAATGGAAGAAACAACGCTCTTGAATCAGCGCCGCGAGCTCGGCGCCGAATCCCGCAAACCGGGAGGCTTCATGGACGAGCACGCAGCGTCCGGTCTTGGTGACCGAGGCCGTGATGGCCTCGATGTCCAAAGGCACGATCGAGCGCAGATCGAGCAACTCAGCATCGAGTCCGCATTCCTCGATCCCGGCCAATGCCACATGTACCATCGTGCCATAGGCCAGAACTGTGACATCGCGTCCGGGCCGCAAGATCTGGGCCTTTCCCAACGGCACGGTGTAGTAGCCGTCTGGCACCTCGGCCAAGGGATGGCCGGCCCAGCTTTTGGCCTGGCGCTCGTGATGGCCGTCAAAGGGGCCGTTATAGACGCGTTTGGGCTCCAAAAAGATCACCGGATCGTTGCTCTCGATGCTGGCGATCAGAAGGCCCTTCGCATCGTAGGGATTGGAAGGAATGACGGTGCATAGTCCGGTCACATGGGCGAACAAGGCCTCCGGGCTCTGGCTGTGGGTCTGCCCGCCGGAGATGCCGCCACCAGTCGGCATCCTCACGACGATCGGACAGGTGAAGTCTCCATTGGAGCGATAGCGCAATCGCGCCGCCTCCGAGACGATCTGGTCATAGGCCGGATACATATAGTCGGCGAACTGGATCTCGACGCAGGGGCGGAGCCCATAGGCCGCCATGCCGACGGCCGCGCCGACGATCCCGGACTCATTGATGGGTGCATCGAAGCAGCGGCTCTTGCCGTATTTCGCCTGCAGCCCTTGCGTTCCGCGAAAGACGCCGCCGAAAAAACCCACGTCCTCGCCGAACACGACGACGTTGTCGTCGCGGCCCATCATCACGTCCATGGCGTCGCGGATGGCTTCGATCATGGTCTTGCGGGGCATCTCTCAGACTCCTGCCTGCTGGCGCTGCCGGCGCAAATGGGGCGGCATCTCCGCGTAGACATCCTCGAACATGTCGCGCACCGAGGGCTTGCCGCCGGCATGCAGCGTGCCGTGGCTCTCGGCCTCCTTCTGCGCGGTCATGACCGCATCCAGGACCTCGGCTTCCGCCTGCTTGTGGCGCTCCTCCGACCAGGCGCCCTTGGCGATCAGATGATTCTTCAGCCGGATCACGGGATCACCGAGCGGCCAGGCGTCGGACTCCGTCTTGGGCCGATAGGCGGAGGGATCGTCGGAGGTGGAATGAGCGCCGACGCGGTAGGTGACATGCTCGATGAGCGTCGGCCCGAGGTTGCGGCGTGCGCGCTCGATCGCCCATTTCGCCACGGCGTGGACGGCGAGATAGTCGTTGCCGTCG
>DATKEP010000069.1:0-13521 GCA_035512055.1 Rhizomicrobium sp. | reverse complement strand
TATGGCGGCGTGGCGCTGGCGCTGGTGCTGATTCTGGGCGAGCGCCGGCTCTGGCTGGTGCTGGCGGCCGGCACGCTGGGCGGCATCCTCGCCAAATTCGCCACGTCCGCCCCGCTTTACGACGCGTTCCTCACGCCCCTGGTGACATCGGTCACCATGCTTGCCGTCCATCTGGTGACGCGCCAGCTGATCGGAAAACGCCCCGACTTCCGCGCCTGGGGACAACTCGCGGGCTTCATCGCCATCGCCATGCTGATCAGCGCCGCCTCTGCTTCCTTTTTCACGCTGGTGGTGGCCGATGTGGAGCTGGCGCATGTCTGGATCGACTGGCAGGCCTGGTTCATTCCAACCGCTTTGTCCTATGTGATCTTCACGCCCGTCATGATGCTGCTGGCCACCGCCAATCGCAGCGTGCTCACCAACAACCGGGGGCGCATTTCGGTCTCCCTGCTGCTGATGGGCGTGGTGCTGGCGCTCAATTTCCTGCCCGTGCGCCTGTCGCTGCTTTTCGCCATTCCCATGGCGCTTCTGATCGTCACACTGATCTCGGGCCTTGAAGGCGCGGCGCTGGGCCTGGTGCTGACCGAATTCGTGCTGACGGCCGCGGCGGCAGCCGGCCTCGGCCCCTCGGCCATCGGTTACATGTCGCTTGGCTCCCAGCTCTACTTCATCCAGGTCTTCATGGCGGTCCTGATCAGCGTGATGCTGCCAGTGGCCGCGGCCATCGCCGAGCGCATCAACCTGCGCGACAATATGGAAAAGGCGCTGGAGCGCGAAGCCCGCGTCAATCTCGCGCTGCGAGTCAGCGAGCAGCATGCCCGCGACATGGCCGAACAGGCCCAGGCCGCCAACAAGGCCAAGTCTGAATTCCTGGCCAGCATGAGCCACGAGCTGCGCACGCCGCTCAACGCCATCCTGGGCTTTTCGGAGATTCTTAAGACCGGGCTCTATGGTCCCCTCGGCCACGAAAAATATGTCGAATATGCCGAATATGTTCACAAGTCCGGCGCCCATCTGCTCGACCTGATCAATGATGTGCTCGACCTGTCCAAGATCGACGCCGGCAAGATGGAGCTGCGCGAAAGCGTGTTCTCCCTCCGCGATCTGGTGGACGACAGCGTGCTTCTGGTGCGCGACAAGGCCGGTGGCCGGGTCGATATCCGCCTTCTGATCGACAAGGACCGCGAAGTGCAGGCCGACAAACGGCTGATCAAGCAGATTCTGCTCAATCTGCTATCCAATGCCATCAAGTTCACGACCGAGGACGGCGCCATAACGGTCGGCACGGGCGATTCGCCGGGCGGCGGGCTCGAAATCCATGTCGCCGACACAGGCATCGGCATGGACGAGGCGCAACTCCAGAAGGCATTCTCCCATTACGGCCAGGTCGACTCCAAGATCGCGCGCGCCCAGCAGGGCACGGGTCTCGGCCTGCCCATCTCCCAGTCGCTGGCGCGCCTGCATGGCGGCGACCTGATCGCCACCAGCGCGCCCGGCCGCGGCACGCGCATGATCCTCACCCTGCCCGCGAACCGCGTCTTGCGGCCCGCGCTGCAGACGATGCGTCATACCGGGTGACACGCCGCCAAGCGGCGTGTCACCTCCGGCGAGGCGCGACCAGCGCCGAGGCAAGGGGATCCAGCTGATTGGTACCGTGACGGTATCGAACACCTGGGTCGTTCGTACGCTGCCGCCACGAACTCCCTTCGCATCGCTCGCGCGATGCTCAGTGAGAATGAGAGCAGAATGAAGACCCGCTATTTCAGCTTGATGGCGATGACATGCGCTGTCGTAGTACCGACGTTCGCCACCGCATAGGGCCGCTTTTCAGTATTCACCATTGCCTGCCCAGCCTTGCGCGTGACGGTCTCCTTGGTTCCGTCCGCAAATGTCCGCTCAACCTTACCACCCGAGATGTAGTAGTAGATCATTCCGCCCCGGTCGCGGCTGGGCAACGTTTCGCCGGGCTTGAGAATAGTGTCTTCAACGGCGACCTTGTCATTTTCGAAAACCGTCTTGTTCATACCCTGCTTGGGCTGGGCGCCAGCCGGCGAAAACGTGATCAATGCGAGAGACACGGAAA
The DNA here is from genome assembly GCA_035512055.1 of Rhizomicrobium sp. Classification (GTDB taxonomy): domain Bacteria; phylum Pseudomonadota; class Alphaproteobacteria; order Micropepsales; family Micropepsaceae; genus Rhizomicrobium. Next base: position 11,438 of record DATKEP010000069.1, on the reverse strand, counting down.
GAATTGCGCCGCGGGAAATGTGTTTGAAAGAAATCATGGCTGATTGTCCTTTCCTGGGTAACGGGTTTTATGAAATCTGCACATCGTGCTGGGCTGACTGGTATCGCCCCCTTTTATTTACATTCCTGCCTGGCCGCTCGCCCAAGCTCGCGGCGTTCGTCGCTCGAAATGGTCCACCGGACCATTTCGTTCGCCTTCGGCAAACCGCTCCTCACTTGCTGATCCAGCTGTAATACATCCAGATCGCCAACAGACCCAGAAGCCCCGTACTGAAATTGCCGACCGGTCCGCTGAAGTAATACAGCCCGGCCTCGACGACACACAGGCCGAGAATATACGGGTACTTCGCGCGCAGAAACGAACTCACAGATCACTCCGCAGCCACAGTCGACGAGGCATCCCTTCTTCTGTCGAACAGGCGCTCGATTGCGGGAAACGCCCGGACAGCCAGCAGCATCTTCAGATAATTGGGCTCATCGGGATAACCTCCCGGGTGCCCGAGCCGAGCAGGCTGGACCACAAGCCCGGTCTCATCCTTGGGCAAATAGAATGTCCCGAAAATCACATCCCAGAAGCTGACGCCCACGCCGTAATTGCAGCCATATCTGAACTTTTCCTCGTCGGGAAACGCGACGGAATGATGCCAGCGATGCACTTCCGGCGTGTTGAAGAAATAGCTCAACCATCCGCCCCGCATATCGCCGCCGCTGTGTGAGAAATATCCATAGATGTTCAGGCTGCTCGCGATCACGACCGCAATCGGATTGAAACCCACGACACTGAGCAATAGACCGCCCAGGACATTGCGGAGCGCGAAATCGAGCGGGTTGGAAACCAGGATGTTCGTAGTCTGCAGGCTCGTCACGCCATGGTGATAGCCGTGCAGTTTCCACAGGAACTCGTTGTAATGCTGATAACGATGCATCCAGTATGAATAAAGGGACGACAGCAGGAAAACGTAGAGAACCTGGAGCCATAGCGGAGCCAACTTATCGGAAAGCGCAAAAAGGAACCTGCGCCCCAAAAACGCATTCGGAAAGAAATGCAGAACCGGCAGCACAATGGCGCCCATCACGGCGCCCACGATGAACGTCTGGACTGCAGTTGACATCAGGTCGCGCCAGATCATGTGCCTTTGGGAGACCGCGCCCTTATAGGCGTAGACGCGCTCGATCGTGATCATCGCGAAAAACAGGGAAAACAGATAATAGTATGGGAAGACACGCGCCACGGCGGTGTCTCTCATCAAGAAAGTCAGTGCCCCAAAAGCGATCAGCAGGACGGGAAACACCGCGTAGCGCGAGAATGCCGCGAATTTGGTGGCAAGCATCTATGCCGGCCTTTCCTGTGTGCAGTGCAGCACGCAACGCAATTTGCCCATCGTGGAAATCTCCTCTTTTGCTGCCGGAATCGGGCAGCAGAAATTCGGGGTTTAAAATGAGATCGCTGAAAATGGGGGTGTCTACGCAACTGGATACAGACAGCCAACGCGCCATCGTATCAGTTTTTCCGGCTCGGACATATCCTGCCGGGTGGCATTTTTCCCCGGCGCATCGGCAGGGAATCCGCCACGACCCAGGCCGTGCCGGCCAAGGCGAGATTAAGGGCGTTCTCGCTCCAGTTCGCGTGGCTCGATGGATCGGCCAGGAGCATGGGCAGGTGCACCAGTGGCGTGAAGGAGGCAAACATTGCAGTCAGCAGGATCGCCGCGAGACGGGCGTGCACGCCGGTAAGGATCGCAATGCCGGCCGCGATGTGGCCAATCCCGGTCGCGTACGCCCAGAAATCCTGGCCAGGCGGCAGCCATCTGGGGACCAGCGGAGCGGTCAGGTTCAGATAGACAAAATGCGCTCCACCGAAAAGCAGCGCACATACTGCGAATACCAGTTGGCCCAGGCGCGTGAGGCGCGCGGCCAGGGCCGCATCAATCCCGGCGCTGGTGGCGTAAACGATCAGCCCGCCCGCCGCGATCGCCAACTGCTCGGCGGCACCGCTATAGGTAAGGTATTCGGCGTAGTGGGCAAGCACCAGGCGGCCGTACATCAGGACCACGACAATGAAGGTGTAATAGATGGCGAGCACGGCGGCGCTCCACGCCGTTATCCGGCGCCACTCAACGCCCGCACCCGCGACCAGCATGAACGCGGCGGCGGCATGGGCCAGGAGGGCACGGTCGGGAAAGCTCTTGGGTACGGGCTGTCCCAGGTCGAAGTCCCTCCACGCCAGGCTGACCATGCCCAACGCCATCACGCCAAGGCCGTAGACGCGCCAGCCGGCAGAAAGCCTTTGTCCACTCCTCATGCCGCGAGCATGGACCGTTTCCGGCCGCCAGGGAATCCCTGAAGCGGGAGTGTTCAACGGGTGCCGGAACGACAGCCAGATCCAATGGCCTTTCGCTGCCAGCATGTATCCAGAGAATCAAGCTGGTTCAGGGCCACCATGACGATGTAATCGCCGAGGGTCTATGATAGCCGCGTGAGGTGTGGCAACCTTCGCGGGAGAAATACCGCGTGAAAAGTTTTTTCTCCTTCCTGCGACACCCTTGCCCGAATGCAGAGCCAGCCGACGATGCCGGATCGCTTTGCGCGGCGCCGGAAAATAAGGGGGCTGACGATCCCCGTGTCGGACTTCATCTCGATCATATTCACCAGGGATAGTGCCGCTGTCATGACCGAAAAATAGTCCCGGAGCGATTCACGATAATGAGAAAATTCGCAATCATTCCGTGGCTGCTGGTATTCTTGATTCTTGCGACCGCCCGCTTTGCGGGATCCGCGCTGATCCTGACCTCCGTTTCATCTCCCTATAGCACCAGGATCATCAATGCGCTGGGCGTATTGATGGCGGGGGCAGCAGCCTTGCTGCTCGACCGGCTGGTTCGCGCTTTTTATTGGGACGGATATCTGCGTCGCAGGCGCGGCCGGGAAACGCCCGTGGTCATACAAATCCTGTTAACGATCGCGCTGGTGGCGCTGGGCGTGTCGGTGGGGCTGTATTTCGAGGCCGGCGTTTCATTCGCTGGGTTACTCACGGCTTCCGGCGCCACCGCCCTTATTCTGGGCATCGCACTCCAGGCAGGTATCAGCGATGTGTTCAGCGGGGTGTCGGTCAATCTCAACGGCTCCGTCGGGATTGGCGATTGGCTGACGATCTACTCGGCGAAATTCTCCAACCCTGTCTTTGGGCGCGTGCAGAGCATCGCGTTGAGATCCACCTTCCTTCGCCTCGCCGACGGCCGGCGCCTCATGATTCCGAACCATATCCTGACTTCAAATCCGGTGATCAATCACAGCCGGCCGCAGGGGGCGAAAAGGCTGTTCGTGGAAATACCAATAGCCCGGTATTTTCCCGCGGAACGGGCAATCGGCATTCTGCTTGCCGAGGCATATCGCGCTGTGCGGACGAAACCGCTTTCCGCTCAACGCAACCCGGAGGTCCTGATCGACCGGTTTGGTCCGAATGCCACATTCCTGCATGTGCGCTTTTACGCCGACCTGGAAGAAACCGAGCCGCAGATCGCCAAGTCCATCATGGCGGTGGCGCTGCATCGCGCATTGCAGCGCCATGGTGTGCCGGAGCCTGCCAAGTTGATGGAATTCGCTACGCCGCGCGGCGGTTCACGCGATGCGGCGGATGAGGTGCGAGAGGCCCTTGCCCGTGTACCGATCTTCGAGAATATTCTCGGCGCAGCCGAGCTTGAAACATTGGTATCGTCCTGCAGCGTGCGGTCAATTCCGGCCGGCTCCACCTTCATCCGGCAAGGCGAAGCTGGAAAATCCATGTTTGTCCTGCTGGACGGCGCGGCGCATGTCTCAATCGCCATGCCGGACGGTGAGAAGCGCGAGGTTGCGGTGCTGGCCAGCGGCGACATTGTCGGGGAAATGTCGTTGATGACGGGCGCGCCGCGGACAACCTCCGTGACCAGCCTCACCGCCATGCGGTTTCTGGAAGTTACCAACGAATCCATGGAACTCCTGCTTGCGGCGGAACCCGGCCTGCTTGAGCGATTCAGTCATGTTCTTGCGGCCCGGCAATCACATCTGAGCGAGATTGCAAGCACGATGGGCCAAAAACGAACGCTCGAGCGCGATATCCTGGCACAGATACGGAAGTTCTTTTCACGTACCTTTGGTTGATCTGGCCCTGGCCGAACCTTTGCGCGTCAGGTGCTGTGCTGCAAGCGTCGCAGCACGGACAGGAGTTCGTCGATCCGCCGCAGCCGGCGTTCGGCGAATTGCCTGACTGCCACGATCTTGCCCCTGCCGGAATATCGCCGCAGCAAGATGCGCTGCTCCATCTTGGCCAGCACCTGCTGTGCAAGGTAGCGTCGGGTGAAAGCCGGGGTGCCGTTCAGCTCGCTGATCATGCCGCGGCGGCGAAAATCCAGGCTGGAGACCGGGTCGGCGTCCACGTTATAGCTGTGCAGCACCTGCCGGAGGTCGCTTTCCGCATCGCGGGCGTCGGCGGCCAGGGTCTCGGCGAAGGCCCGCACCTGCGAGGAAGCGCTGCGCCGCTGGGCGATGGGTGCGGCCTCGATCACATAGCGGTCATTGACGCTGTAATCCGCGACAAAGGTGCGGGTTCTGATGGTGATTTCGGCATTCAATTTCCCCAAGGCGCCGGTGGCGGTGTCCTTGGCCGCGTTCAGCGCGTCCCTGCCAGGCAGCGCCGCCGATGCAGATCCCGCCAGGGCCACGCCTGCCAGAAGAACTAAAACCGCAATCCTGACCGGTGACATCGCGCCAGCCACCCCAAATCCCGAACATAGGGAAGCCTGTCTCTCGCCTGCCGTCAATCGCGGATATCGGAATGGAGGCTGGGCCTGGCCCTGCAGCGAATGTCCGAATTGGGTGGGAACCGGGCCGGTCGACAAAGCCTTTAAAATAAAGCCTCGGATTCGGCTAATGTAGCCGGCACATCAGGCTGGTCGGGAGGGGCAATGAAAACGGACAAGGCCAAAACAATTCTGGGTTTCTGCATCGGCATCCTCTGCGCCGGCGTCACCGGCAACGCCCTGGCCCAACAGCCGCCGCCCTACCCCGTGGTTCACGGCAAATACTACAAGTTCGAGAAGATCGCGGACGGCGTCTATTACGCAACGGCGGAATTCAACGGCACCCGCTTTCCTTTCGGCAGCAATCCCTTCTTCGGCAGCAACAATGTCGTGATCGTCAACGACAATGATGTCGTCCTGGTCGATACCGGCACCACGCCAAGGGCTGCGCGTGCCTTCGTGGCGGATATCAAGCTGCTGACCGACAAGCCGGTCCGGACCGTCGTCAATACGCACTGGCATTACGATCACACCGACGGAAATTCCATCTACGGGCCGGACGTTCAGATCATCGCGACCGAAGCGGTCCGGCAGGCCATTGAAACATTCGATGTGCTGCACAATGAACCATTCCGCACCTCGACACACACCGCCGGGCCGATACTCATCGACAATTACAAGAAACAGATTGCCGTCCAGAATGACCCTCGCCTGAAAGCCGCGCTGGAAAAGAATCTCGCGGACGCCGAAGAATCGCTGAAGGAATTCGAGCACGATGTCACGGAAATCAAGCCGACGCCGCCGACACTGACCTACACAAACAAGCTTGTTCTCCATCGAGGCAGCCGCGAGATCGATCTTCTGTTTCTTGGCCGCGGCCATACGGCGGGTGACACGGTGGTCTTCCTGCCCAAGGAACATATCGTCTGCACCGGCGATCTTATGGAAAGCCGCATTGCTTACATGGGCAGCGCCTATTTCGATGAATGGCTGACCACGCTGGATGCGCTCAAGCGTTTGGACTTTGCCGTCGACCTGCCAGGCCACGGCGCTCCCTTCACCGACAAGGGGCTGATAACCGCATTCCAATCCTATCTGACCGATCTGCTTGCGCAGGTGGCGAAGCTCAAGGCGCAGGGGATTTCCGCGGATGAGGCAGCCAAGCGGGTTGACCTGACCTCTCACGCAAAGGCCTTTCCCGACATTCTGGGACCGGGCGCGGAAACTCGCGGTGTCCGCCGTGTCTATGCCTGGATGGACGAGAAGCGCCGCAAATAGGGGCGATTATCCGAACAGCGTGTAATACTTGCACCAGCCATTGGCCTGAACCGGAGCTGCAATGACCTCGCAGCCGGTCAATGGAATGAAATGCTTGCAGACACCGCAGCGCTCAAGCCCGTTCGGATGGTTCTGATATCCGGCTCCCGCCTGCGGCGCATTGCCTTGAACCTTTGTGCTCGTCGCGCAGCCCCCGAGCGCGCATGCAAGCGCGGCAACGCCTGCCGTCGATCGTACCAGCGCTAGGCGCCTGGAGGGGTTGCCCGCGCCATCGGCGTCCCGCGCCTTATGGAGTTTGTCCGTCATGAATTCTCCCGGTCGAACTGGCGACGGCTCAGCCGCCAAAGGCATAGCGCATGCTCACAAAGACGCTGCGCGTTTCATAATTGAACTGGGTGATTGACCGGCCGGCCACACTTCCCGGAAAGCTGAAATGGCCAAATCCGCCCTTGACCCTGCCATCCACCACCAAGGCAATGTCCGGTGTCACGGCCAGCGACAGGCCTGCGATACCTTGCCAGCCCCCGCGGATGCCTTCCCCGTCATAAATGGTTGGGGTCGCCTGCGTGGGGACACGGAAATTATTGCCCCACTGCTCCTGCGTCAGGCCAAGTCCACCGCCGATGAAGGGGGTGATCGGGGATCCGAATTCGAAATCATAGAGGGCATTGACCATCACCGAATTGTCCCATTCGGTTCCCGCCCACGGGCTCGTCTGATTGAAGGCCCTCACCCAGCCGACGCGCCCGCTATACTCCGCCTCGGTCCTGAGCCCGAAATACCATTTGTAGCCCACCGCGGCGAGCGCCCCCCAGCCCGGCTTCCATTGCGAACTTACGGCATGGCCGTTGATGAGCAGGTTACGGTCGGGCAATTGATCGTAACCAAGACCAAGAGCGAGATAGGGGCCGAGCGCGCTTTGGCCGTTTGCCGTGCCAGGCGCAAGACAGGCAAAGATTGCGGCCGCGAACAGCCCAATTGAATATCGGGATTTATTCATGGACGTCGTAAAACCTCCCTCCCCGCGCGCGTCGTGCTTGTCTCCACGCGCATGGCTCAACGCCTGTTCCGGCGATGCCGGAGCGGTAAATGATTTTTTATGTTTCCTGATGTCTGGACGGACTAAAGGCGCCAAATAATCCTCGTCCGGTCAAAAATTTATGCGGCTGCCAGAGCTGGCCCCACGCCCAGGCAACGATGCGCCACGCAAATGCTGCCCGAAATCATCGGCGGCCGTCGTGCCAACAATTCCGTGATCGATATCGGGTACGTAATAGGTTTCGACCGGTACATTCAGCGCCGCCAATTGCCGGGCCATATATTGCGATTGGGTGATGGATCCGCCTCCATCGACCGTGCCATGCACGATCAGCATGGGCGGCGACGCTGATGAAGCATACGTCACAGGATCGGCCGCGGCGATCTGCGATGCGCCGCAAGGCCGGCACACGGTCCGAAACAGTATCGACGGGCGGATAATGCTGGCCAGCAAATGACATTGCTCGCCGTTTGACCCGGCCAGGGAGAGTAACAACCAAGCGGGGACTTCGTTATGTTGACCGTGGAATGCAGGACAAGGCAAAGGCGGAAACGGTGACTGATGCACAATCCGAGCACTCAATCCGCGCAAGAGCGATCATAGATCAATGCTACCAGGAAGCTGACAGCACAGGGAGGCTGGGACTCGCGCTGGACCTGCTCGGCCGTGAGACATCCGGGGCGGTCTTCTGGACGGTGCTTTGTGAGCTTTGGTGTTCGAGCGACAACACTTGGAATCACCAGGAACAGCTTCACTTTGCGATGGTTCTCCATGCGCGAACACGGCAGCGATATGTCCCAACCGAGAAACAGCCTCCGGATGACTGGCCGAAATTCGTCAAGGTTTGGCGCGGATGTTCCAGGGATCGGGTTCTGAGCGTCGCTTGGACATTGGACAGAACCGTGGCGGAGGAGTTTGCACGGGGCCATCGCGGCATTGCCGTATCAAACCCGGTATTGGCGAGCGCCGAAATTCACAAGACGGCCATCTATTTCGTGGAGAACGAGCGGGAGGAGCAAGAGGTAGTCCTGGAACCCACGGAATTACGCTCGATTGTCATTCATGACGTGTAAGTTCGCGTTCGCGGTCATGCCCGTTCAGATCTTGGCGGCCTTCATGCGGGCGAACATCTGGCGGTCCTTGTTGTCCTGCATCAGCATTGTCAATCCGGAAATCGTACCCAGGCCGAGACCGCCTGGCATGCCGGTTTCCGGATCAGCCTGGATCTTCGCATAGCTTTCGCCCGACACTTTTTCCCACTTTCCGGCGGGCTTCTTGATCTCGACGCCGGCAACGGTGGCTTTCAGTACCAGCCGCACAATGGCGGGGTGCGGCGCGGATGGCTTGGTGAGGCTCGGAAAGCCGTCGATCATCTGCCAGCCATTGGCCAGCGCCCAAGCGGTGATTTCATCCTTCGTCATGGGTAGCTCCTTCGTGGCGGCGGAATTGGTGCATCCAGGCGCGCAGATGGCTTATAGCAGGTAGAGGGCCGCAATCGGAGCCAATCACGATCATTGTCCGCTTGGCTCGATCGCGGACATTTTTCGACAATACGGATCGGCTGGCGTTCAACGGCATGCCTGGAACGGCATCAGGATCCCTTCAGCCGCAGTTTTTCCGCCTTGGCACATTCACCGAGGACGGTGAAATAGCGCCGCACGCCATCCGCCCCAACCACAAAGGGGCTGACCTCGCCGGGCTTCCTCGCCATGCGGCTCCTGATCCAGGCCTGATCGTACATGGAATGGTTGGACAGGACGATCGTAGCGCCCGCCGCCTGCGCGGCATCGGAAAATTTCTCCGCCGAATTGATATAGGTATCGAAGCGCGCCGGATCGCGGGGGAAGTTGAACCCCATCCCGCCGGAATATGCCACCTGCAGCGTCTTGCCATTGTCCTTGACCGGAAACAGCATGGACAGCGTGCCCAGCGTGTGGCCCGGCGTCAGGACGATCGTGACCGTTTCGTTGCCCAGCGTCACCTTTTCACCGTCCGTCGCCACCATGTCGCGCTTCGGCACGCCGCCTGGCATGTTGTTCGCCTTGATGATCGAATCCCAATCGGGGGCGCCCATGATGATATGCGCGCCGTATTTGTCCTGCAGCATCTTGGCGCCTTCGTCATGATCGCCATGACCGTGGCTGACAATCACATATTTGATCGTGGCGGGATCGAGACCGAGCTTTTTCAGGCCCTCCACGATCTCAGTCTCAGCGGCATAGTTGTACATCGTGTCGATCAGGATGATCCCGGCGCTGGTCTTGATCGCCCAGGACGAATTGATTTTGGTGCCGACCCAATAGACATTGTCGAATACCTTGGCGGGCTCGGCATACCAGGTCTCGCGCGCAGGAATTGTTCTTGGCCTTGGCGCAGCGCCTGCGCGGACGGCGGCCGCGGGATCGGTTCCGTCAGCCGGCTGAATGCAAAGAACCTCCAGAGTGCCCGGAAAATCCAAGCCGGCCGCTTTCTGGGCGGCAAGCACATGCGCGTCAACGCTTTCCGGCGCCGGGGCCGCGCCCGCGCTTGCAAGGCCGACGCTCGCCGCCATCAAGAGTGCTGCTCCGAAACGCTTTTTCATGATTTTCCCCATCATTTGGTCAACCGCGTCCAAGCCGGCGGGTCACGATGATTTGAGGCGGCAGTTCTGTCAACGCGGTACGGTCAAGCGGTCGATCCCCCAGGCCAGAGCCCATCGCGGAAGGCAATCGCTTCAAGTTCGACGCGCACGGCGTCAGCGATTGGAATGACTGGCCGCGCCTCGAACACGAAGGCGGGAAGCATCGAGCAGAACTTGTGAACTTCTGTCGGATCGTCGCAGTCCAGCATCATATAGCCACCCCAGTCACCCACGCGAATTACGAACAACTCGATCTTGAAATTGGCGGGCTCCTTCCATTGCGTAAAGACTTCAAGGATTCGCTTCTGCGCATTCTCGTACTCCATGGGTGAACCCTGCGGACGTTCCGTCCAAGTGAGCATGTACTTCATAATCATTCTCCCTGATTGAGCTGCTCCGGCTGGAACAATTCGCGTTTGGCGCCTTATTACAGATTCTTGTGACCAGCCGCCTGGCTCTCCAGGAACCCGACGAGCAACGCGCTCACCTGTTTCGGCTGTTCTTGCTGCACCCAGTGCCCGGCGCCGTCCAGAAGGTGAAATCCGGCCATGCGCGTGCAGGCTGTCGACTGCATCTTCTCCACCGCGCCAGGCGTCTGATAGACGCCCCAGTCGCTTTTGCCGGCGATATACATCGAAGGCACGTCGATGGTGCGGCCTGAAAAAGTGATCAATTCCGCAAGGCTCTTGGGATCGGAACCCCGCCGCACGCGATATCCCTGCAATGCGCCGGTGAAACCGGTCCTGCCATATTCGCCGGCATAGACCTCGACCTCGGCCTCAGTCAGCCATTTGCATTTCGCAATGTAATCGGCCGGCGGCATCATGGGCGCGACATTCTCCGCCATGCCCCGGTCCTTCAGCATCACATAGTAGTGCGGGATTTGCGCCATCTCTTCGGCGGTTCGCGCCTTCAAGGGATGCGGCTTGTTTCCGTCATAGTCGGCGCTCTTGTAGAAATAATAGGCGCGGAAAAAATCGTGCAGACCCTGCGGCGCGTGCAGCATGTCGTCATTGGCGTCGCGCGTGCGGTAGTAATTCTGGTAATATTTTCGCGGCGGATCGAGCTTGGCCAGCTCGATGTCAAGCCGGTCGTCGGTGATGGCGGGCGTTGGCGCGGCGGCGCCGTTGACCGTGTCGAAGGGCAGCGAAGGCGGCCCATCGAAGGGCGAAGACATGATCGTCACGCTGCGGAACACATCCGGGCGGATCAGCGCGGCCCAGGAGGCGACCGGCGAACCGGCATCATGTCCCGCCACCAGGGCCACGGAGCGATGGCCGAGAGCATAGACCAGCGCCATCACATCCCTGACCATGTTGAGCATGCGGAAAGGGTCGGGATCGGCATCGTACGAATCGTCCCAGCCGGTTGTGCGGCCGAAGCCGCGCTGATCGGGCGCGATGACTTGATATCCGGCAGCCGCCAGAGGCATCATCACTTTACGCCAGCTGTAAGCAAGCTCCGGAAAACCGTGCAGCAGCAGCACCAGCGGCCTGCCCGGCGTCTCGAACCCCGCCTCCAGAACATGCATGCTGAGGCCATTGACATTGTCGATGACGCGCGAGCGAATACCGGCGGGAATCGTGCCATTGCCGTATGGCGGAAGATTTGCAGTGCCTGCCCGCACGATGGCGGCACGCGCCGGAGCCTGCATCAGCGCCAGGCCACCGGCTGCGAACATCGGCGCAGCGGCAAGCAACCCGCGGCGTGAGACGCTTTCGGTCCCG
>DATKEP010000068.1:0-15028 GCA_035512055.1 Rhizomicrobium sp. | reverse complement strand
TTCGCCGCCGGGCCGGGCGAGGCGGCGATCACCAATGCCTACTTCGGTTTCAATCTGCCCGACAACCCGCAGGCGCGGGGGCGGTCCGGGTACGGCTCGCTGGAACTGGTCGCCGACGCGCTTGCCGCGATGCTGTCGGACGGGCGGGACTATGTCACCGGAGAGGCGTTCAGCGCCGCTGATGTCTATGTGGGCTCGCAAATTCTCTGGGGAAGGAGGCTCGGCACCCTGCCAGACCGACCGGGGTTTGCAGAATACACAGCGCGCCTGACGGCGCGCCCCGCGGCGGTGCGTGCACGCGAAATCGACGACGCGCTAATGTCGGCGCCGAGTTGATACAGCCGAATGACCGCTTTGGCTGACCCTGTTGGGGCCGGAGGCTGTACTTGCGGCTTCAGCGGGTTCGTTGCACCCGATAGGCTCCCGGCTCGCATCGTACGTTCATGCGGCTCTCGCTGTAATTGCCCAGCATTAATGTCACGTCGTAATCATGCAGATTTCCCAAAAAACGCGCGAAGTTCGTGTCGGTGGAATCCTGGCGCCATTCGGTACGGTCGCCAAGCGTGACCGTGACAGTCCGCGATTGTCGAAACCGTAGGCAGCCATAAGTAGTCTGGCGGCATTGAACTTGCCCGGCAGGCCGCCGGCTCGTTGCAAGTTGGTTGGCGCCAATGCAGCGCTTGGCAACCTGATTCGCGCAATAGCCGGATTGGGGAGCGGCATCAGGCGCTGCTGTGCGGCTAGGGCAGGTGGGAGCCTTAACGTTTCGCGCATGAGCTGTGCAACGCCATAAATGCTGTCGAAAGAGGGCGCTCATCTGAATGGATTTTCATTCGGCGTCGAGGACTTTTTCAGTGCCGAGGGCCTACAGCATGGAGACAAATCGAGGATACATCCATGCTCCGCACGATACTCGCTTGCGCCACCTTGATGCCGGTGATCTTGGCATGTGCGCCATTCGCACAAGCCGATATGGGGTCGATGGCACCTGCACAGGTCTCCCTGGTCGACTCCACGTGCACGCGGATCATGGGGCTCAGGAGGGGCGATTATTATTTTGCGCTATGCCGTGAGAGCCTGGCCCATGCTCTTGCAGCCAAGCTGGAAGGCCAGGACATGGCCGCTGCGTATAGGAATTGCCGCCAACGGGGTCTTGCCGAAGGCACCGCTGCCTTGTCAACCTGCATGCTGGGCTCCCCGGCGAGAGCTCCCATGCCTCAGTCCACGGCCGTTACCGATACGATGGCGTTGGGCAGCGATACCGGCCAGAGCTTTTTTCACATGCCGCCGCGAGTACGGATCCAACACGAACGCTATTCCTGCGCGCAACTGGGATTGCTGCCGGGCAGCGGCGCATTCGGAGAGTGTTTCGCCAGCCTGAATGGTGCAATGACTGCGAATCCGGACTGACGAGAGTTTGCCTGTGTCACATTGTCCGTTAATTCGTCACCGCCGCCACTCGCCAGGGGCCGGTTGACCATGGTTGCGATTGTACGTCTCGCGCTGAGGCGGCCTTACACCTTTGTGGTGATGGCGATCCTGATCGTCATCTTCGGGACCCTAGCTGCGATACGCACGCCAACGGACATATTTCCCGATATCCGCATCCCGGTGATTGCGGCGGTGTGGACCTATCGTGGCATGTCGCCGGACGACATGGCCGGGCGTGTCATCTATTATTACGAGCGGCAACTTTCGACTGCGGTCAACGATATCGAACATATCGAGAGTCAGTCGTTGTCGGGCGTGGGTATCGTCAAGATATTCTTCAGCCCCAGCGTGGATATCCGCACCGCGACCGCGCAAGTGACCTCGCTGTCCCAGACGGTATTGAAACAGATGCCGCCGGGCATTACTCCGCCATTGATCCTGAACTACAACGCTTCCACCGTTCCGATCCTGCAACTTGGCTTGTCCAGTTCTTCGCTCGCAGAGAAAGATGTTTTCGACCTTGGCCAGAATTTCATCCGCCCGTCGCTGGCGGAGGTGCAAGGCGCCGCGGTGCCTTCACCCTATGGTGGCAAGGAGCGCCAGATCCAAATCGATCTCGATCCTCAGGCACTTCAGGCCGATGGGCTGTCTGCCCAAGATTTGGAGACGGCGCTTGCCGCCCAGAATCAGATCATACCGGCTGGAACGATTAAGGTTGGACAGTATGAGTATAACGTCAAGCTCAACAACAGCCCCAATCTGATAGAGGAACTTAACGACCTGCCGATCAAGCAGGTTGGAAACGCCACGATCTATATGCGGGATGTGGCTCATGTCCGAGACGGCGCGCCGCCGCAACGAAATATCGTGCGTATGGATGGACGCCGCGGCGTGTTGATGACTATTTTGAAGAGCGGTACCGCCTCTACCTTGGACATCGTCGATAGCGTCAAGGCCCTGTTGCCGCGGCTGAAACGGACGCTGCCCGCGTCGCTGAATGTCGCCCCCCTGGCTGACCAATCGGTCTTTGTGCGGGCGGCGGTTTCAGGTGTCGTCAAGGAGGGTGTTATCGCCGCCGCTCTGACAAGCCTGATGATTCTGCTTTTCCTGGGAAGCTGGCGCTCGACGCTGGTAATCGTTATGTCGATACCGTTGGCGGTGCTGTTCTCGGTGGCAATGTTGTCGGCTCTGGGGCAGACACTGAATATAATGACCTTGGGCGGGCTGGCATTGGCGGTTGGCATTCTGGTGGACGATGCCACGGTAACGATCGAGAACATCAACTGGCATTTAGAAAAGCGAAAGCCAGTTACACAAGCAATACTGGATGGCGCACAGCAGATCGTCGTTCCGGCCTTCGTATCATTGCTATGTATCTGCATCGCTTTCGTGCCGATGTTCTTCATGCCGGGCATCTCTGGTTATCTGTTCGCGCCCATGGCCGAAGCGGTGCTGTTTGCGCTGGTCGGCTCCTTCATCTTATCGCGAACGCTCGTTCCGACCATGGCCAACTACCTGCTGGTGACCCACGGCGACAAGTGGGATCAAGATGTTGCACGAAGCCATGACACCGCCCGCGGGCATTATCCCCAAAACCTGCTGGCAAAATTTCAGCACCGTTTCGAAGAGCGGGTTGAAAAAGTTCGCGCCGGCTATCACGTCTATCTCGCTCTAGCGATCGAACGCCGAGGTCTCTTTGCCGGCGGCTTCCTGGCATTCGTCCTGCTGTCGCTGTTGCTTGTGCCATTTTTGGGTCGCAACTTCTTTCCCGAAGTCGATGCAGGCGAAATGAACCTGCATGTCCGCGCTCCCATCGGCACCCGCATTGAGGAAACAGCGGCCCTCTTTGATCACATCGAGGCGCGGATCCGCCAAATCATCCCGCCCGCCGATTTGGGATCCATGGTGGACAATATCGGCCTGCCGGTGTCCGGCACCAATCGTGCGTATCTCAATACCGGGGGCGTAGGGCCGGAAGACGGAGATATCCTCATCTCCCTGAAGGAAGATCATGCACCGACAGCGGGTTATGTAAGAAGGTTGCGCCTTGCACTTCCTCAAAGTTTTCCCGGTTCGACCTTTTCGTTTCTACCTGCCGATATCGTCAGTCAAATCCTCAACTTCGGCTCGCCGGCACCGATCGATGTCCAAGTTAGCGGACCGGATTCAGTCAAGGACGAAGCCTATGCAGTGAAACTTGCCAAGCAGCTCCGGGCCATTCCAGGCGCGGCGGATGTACGGCTGCAGCAATCGTCGCATTATCCGGAGTTCGGCATTGATGTTGACCGGACCCGGGCCGGGCTAACCGGACTCACGGAGCGCGATGTCACCAACAGCCTGGTGGTGAGCCTGGCCTCAAGCTTCCAGGTGGCGCCGACTTTCTGGCTCAATCCGAAGAATGGTGTCTCCTACCCCATTGTACTTCAAACTCCCCAATATCGGCTGGACACGTTGGGTGACCTCAAAAACCTACCGATTACGGGGGCCTCGCCCGGAACATCGCAACTGTTGGGAGGAATCAGCGATTTTCGCCGTCAGGCCAGCGATGCAGTCGTCTCGCATTATGCTATCCAACCAACCTTTGACATATATGCCACAACCCAGGACCGTGATCTTGGGAGCGTGGCGAACTCCATCCAGCGTGTGCTGGATGGAACTCAGCGCGACCTGCCCGCCGGGGCGACGGTGGCGGTGCGTGGACAAGTCGAGACTATGAATGCCGCATTCTCGGGCCTGTATTTTGGGCTGGCCGAAGCAATAGTGCTCATTTACCTGCTGATTGTGGTCAATTTCCATTCCTGGGCGGATCCCTTTGTCATCATCATGGCCCTACCGGGCGCGCTGGCCGGGATCGCATGGACCCTCTTTGCCACTCACACGTCGCTGTCAGTGCCGGCGCTGACCGGCGCCATCATGTGCATGGGCGTAGCCACGGCCAATTCCATCCTAGTGGTCAGCTTTGCGCGCGAGCGGCTCGAGGCCTGTGGCGACGCGGTGGTGGCGGCGATCGATGCGGGCGTCACGCGCTTCCGGCCTGTCGTGATGACCGCGCTTGCCATGATCATCGGCATGGCCCCGATGGCATTAGGCATAGGAGAAGGCGGAGAGCAGAACGCGCCGTTGGGTCGGGCGGTAATTGGCGGATTGATGTTCGCGACTTTCGCGACATTGTTCTTCGTTCCAGTGGTTTTCGCATTGACGCGCGAGCGGTCATCGGCTGCGGGTCGAGTCATCGAGGGAGGTTTTTTTGTTCCCGGAGAGTGACCAAACTCGTCGCGATTTGAAACGCGCTGCGCTCGCGGCCGCCTGCATTGTCGCTGGCATCCTTGGGATAGGTGTCTATGTCCGGCTAAGTGAAGCCAGCAATTTGAAGACTTGGACTCGCCAGACTCAGCTGCCCACTGTGGCTCTGGTGTTCGCGAGCGCAGATTACAAGAATCAGGTGCTAGCGCTGCCTGGCACACTACAGGCCTATTACGATGCCAAGATATACGCGCAAGTCCCAGGCTATGTGCATGCCTTTTACAAAGACATTGGCACACACGTTAGAAAGGGTGACGTACTCGCGGTCGTAGATACGCCGGAACTTGACCAACAGGTCACGCAGGCCCGTGCCGACCTCAGCTCGGCGACTTCTGCGCTGAAATTGTCCGCGGTCACGGCGAGCCGCTGGGAGGATTTGTTGCGGCAGGATGCGGTCGCGCGGCAAGACGTGGATGTAAAGGAAGCCGATCTTGCCGCCAAGACCGATGCCCTTAAGTCGGCAAAGGCGAATCTTGATCGTCTCCTGGCAACCAAGCAGTTTTCCCGCATCGTTGCGCCCTTCGATGGCATTGTAACAGGGCGGGCGGTCGATGTTGGTGCGCTCGTAGGTAATTCCACGAGCGGTAATCCGCTGTTCACAGTTTCCGACATTCACGCCCTACGGCTGTATGTCGACGTGCCCCAATCCTACACGTCTCAACTTGCATCCGGCATGGCCGTATCACTGACCGTGCCGGAGTATTCCGGGAAGAGCTTTGCAGCAAAACTGGTTTCCACTTCGGGCGCGATAAGTTCTCAGACATCCACCATGCTGGTGCAATTCGAGGTGGAAAACCGGGAGGGACTTCTGAAGCCGGGAAGCTTCGCGCAAGTGAACCTGACGATTCCTGGAATGGTTACTATGTTACAGCTACCGGCGAGCGTGCTGATTTTTCGCGCCGCGGGACTCCAAGTTGCGACGGTCGATCCAAAGGGCCACGTGACCATGAAGCCGATTACCGTCGGCGTGGATTTGGGGACAACTGTGCTCGTGGCCTCAGGGCTCACCGTCGGAGATCGAGTGGTGAACAATCCACCCGATTCCTTGTCGAATGGTGACCGGGTCAATGTGCTTGCCCATGGGAGTTAAACATTTGATAGAGGGCCAATTTCTCTCGTCAGAGGCCAGAATTGTTCCATTGCTTTAAGGTATGAGACAGTTTTGTGACAGTCTGCTGCTAGAAAGTTACCTGGCGCGGACGGATGCTGCGGAAAGAGATTATCCATGCGTATCCTGATCGTCGAAGATGAGAAGAAATATCTCGATATCCTTCTCAGGAGCCTAAAAGGCGAAGGCTTTACCGCAGACGGCGTGGGCACAGCGTCGGACGCCGTCGAATACCTAAAAACGTATCACTACGACCTGGTCATCCTGGACCTGCAGCTTCCTGACGGGACCGGCAACAGCCTGCTGCGACGCATGCGTGAGACCGGACACACGATGCCAGTTTTGGTCCTGACCGCACAGAGCGAGCTGGAAAGCAAGGTAGAGAATTTTCAGTCTGGCGCAGATGACTATGTGGTCAAGCCGGTGGCTATGGCGGAGCTGGCGATCCGCGTACAGGCTCTGCTCCGGCGCGGCCCTGCGTTGCAGGAAAATGTGCTCAAAGTTGCCGATCTGGAAATCAATCGCCTGACCCGCCAAGTCAGGCGCAATGGCAAGCGTATCGAACTCAGCCCCAAGGAATATTCCCTGCTGGAATACCTTTTCCTGCATCCCGGCCGGGTTCTGTCACGCAGCATGATCGTTGAGAAGATCTGGGATCAGTCATTCGAAGGTCTGACCAATATTGTCGATGTCTATATCGGCCATTTGCGCCACAAGGTGGACGAAGGACACAGCCACAAGCTGATCCGCACCGTGCGCGGCCTGGGTTACATGCTTGACGTTGAGCAGTGATGTTCCGATCGGTCACATCCCGGCTGGTATTTCTCTACTGTCTCCTGCTGGTCATCCTGGGAGGCGCGTTCCTTGGCTTTACTGTTCTGAGCTTTAGTTATTTCGCGCGCGAAACAACGGCTTCGGCGCTGGCCAATCGTGCAGGAGAGGTTTGGAACATTTCGCAGCCGCTGCTGGATCAACCGACTCGGCTGGCAGACGCGATCAGCCGGCGCTTTTCGCCTGAACCGCTCGACCGCTTCATACGCGTGCGGGTTGGCGCTCGCTCGATCTATCAAAGCGGTTTGCCAGAGAGTGGCGAATTTGATCCCGGCAAGATTCCACCAACCACACCGGCACCCACCACGCGGCGTGTGGAAAATATCCTGGTTTTCACCCAGGCCTTCCGGGATACGAGTGGGATCGCTGTCATCGTTGATGTTGGACAGTCGGACCAATTCGCCAGAACGGTCCAGGCCCGCCTAGCTACGTCACTCTTCATTGGTCTTCCCGTCCTGCTTTTGGCCGCCGCGTTGGCAGGCTATTTGCTCATGCGCCAGGCGCTGACACCAGTGGAAGTGATGATCAACGCTGCTGAAAATTATACCTTCAATGATCCTCACAACCGCCTTCCCCTGGTCGGGGCGGAACCGCGCATCGAGGCTTTGGGGTTGGCTTTGAATCGCATGCTGGATCGGTTGGACAGCGCCTATTCCCATGTCAGCCGCTTTTCTGCCGATGCGGCACACGAACTGCGCACGCCGATGACCATCATTCGCGGTGAGCTTGAGTTGGTCGCATCCAACGCGCGCAAACCTTCCGAGGTTGACCAGGCCATTGCCAACGCCCTGGAAGAAATGACCCGCCTATCCAGTATCGTCGATAGCCTGATAACGCTTTCTCGAATGGAGAGCCTGTGGGGCAAGCGTACTCATTCGCCAGTGGACTTGATGGAATTGGCAGTCGAGACCATTGACCAGATGAGCCTCATGGCGGAGGAAAAGGACATTGTCCTAACACGCCCCAGCGGTGCTCCCGTCGTTGTGGTGGGCGACCGAGAGCGCCTAAAGCAGGTCCTGGTCAATCTCATTGACAACGCCATCAAGTACACACAAAAGCGGGGCCGCGTCTCGGTCCAAGTGGGAACGCGAGACGAGAACGGCTTTGTTTCGGTCGAAGATAGCGGCATC
This sequence comes from Rhizomicrobium sp., assembly GCA_035512055.1. Classification (GTDB taxonomy): domain Bacteria; phylum Pseudomonadota; class Alphaproteobacteria; order Micropepsales; family Micropepsaceae; genus Rhizomicrobium. Next base: position 7,225 of record DATKEP010000068.1, on the reverse strand, counting down.
GGTATTGATCCGCAGCATCATGACAAGGTTTTCGAACGCTTCTATCGGGTTACACCCGACAGGGGCGAGCACGGCGCCGGTTTAGGGCTGGCCATCGTCAAATCCATCTGTCATGCCCATGGCGGCACAATCAGCCTGCGCAGCGTGCCGGGGTTTGGCAGCTGCTTCACAATGGAAATACCGCTCCGCGTGGCGAAAAGCGAAGCGGCCGCCGCGAACGTGGCGACGGCCGTTACAGGCGCGAAGGCTCAAAACGGATAAAAGCGGACGCTGGTGAAGACCATACTATCGTCTGTGGTCGGCTTAATGCCGCCGGCGCCACCAAAGGCGGTCAGATGGATATAGGAATATTGAGCGCCGAAGCGGAAGCTGCCGAATTTGCCTTGATAGATGCGCCACCACAAGCCCGCATTAATCTGGTTTTCTGTCTCGACATTGGCCGGGCAGGAACCGCCCTCCACAAGGCAGCCGGAAAGATTTAATGTCGGGCTACCAAGGCCCAAGGTTGAAGCGGCGACCGTAAAAGTCTTGCGTTGTTGGGCTTCTTGGCCGTCGTAAGCGTAAAGGTCCAGTAGCGGCGTGACGTGCCAAGTGGCACCCGCCATCCAGCTTGTTTCCTGGATGGGCGCCAAGGTGCCGTCGGGACGGAAGGTGACATCGGGAAGTTGACCGGAACCGTAACGGCCAGTGCCGGAGCCGCTGAGCACGGTCGCCTGCAGGTCCAGCATCTTGGGGATGGCGGACCAAGTGATGGTGCCACCAACGCCGCCACCAGAGGTGTCGTTGTTCTGATTGCCGACCGGCAAGCCAATGGTATTACTCGCTGCCACCAACGTGCGGTCATAGAAGTCGCGATAGATTCCATAAACTTCCAGGTGCAGTGGTTGGGAATCGCCAATAAGGGGTTCCCAAGCGATCTTGCCGATTACATCGGGAATATGATTCAGCGAAAAATTGTTGACATTGGCAAGTAGCGATCCGCCGGCGTGGTTGTTGACGACGGTAATGCCCGGAGCGGCTGCGGCATTGGCTGCGAAGGTAGTCTGGGGATTTTCGATCGAAACTGCCGCCCAGATTTCCTTGTTCCAGTTCTTGGTGATGCGCAGCTGTGGTTGGCGCGCCCAATTGAAGCCCACGACATACTGCGCGTCGATTGTAGTGGGAACCAGTTCGTTGCGGGGTGTGATCCCGTGCGTATTGGCTGTCGCTAGCGACCAGTTCTGACCGGCAAGGAGCTGAAGGCCGAGCGAGTCCCAGTCGACCGTCGTGTACATGTTTCGGATGCGCAGATTGTAGGAATTGCTTTCATTGGAATTGGCCGTTTGCGCAGCACCCAGAAAGTCCATCTCGTTCCAAAATGTGAGGTGAGTGTCGGAATTCACATCTGCCGTCGCCATGATCGTCAAGCGGCTCTGGCGTGCAGTGAAGCGGGTTTCCGACATGTGACCGGTAGACTGATTCGCAAATGGCACGCCGCTGTAACTCGAACCGATATCGGCGGTTTCACTACGCGAACGATAAACGCCTTCCGATGCCAGGAAACCACCCAGCTGTACCGTTACCGGTCCCGACGCAAGTGTCGTGTCTGCCCATGCTGGCGTTGTAGCGATGGCTGCCATAATCGCGCCGATGCTTGCGCCGATACGCGCCGAAAAACTGATTTCCATTTGATGAGTCCCGCTCCGCTCGTGGCCAATAGCAGCCACCGCAGCTGCGTAGTCGCGCGGTACGACAGTTTTGCAACAAGACGCTTTTATGAGTGGATCTTAATGCGGCTTTTATTCAGCATTTATTTGTGCTTACGGTATTGGCGCAACATCACCACATAAAGACGCGAGTGTCATCAAAGCGAAACATTGCAGTCTTATCGGCTCTCAAGCGCAGCTGATTGCGCACGAGAAAGGGACCTGCATGAAAACGAAAATCTTGTTAGGCGCGGTGGTGGGACTCGCTCTGTTCGCGACACGCGCCATCGCAGCGGACATTACCGGCGCGGGATCCACATTTGTGTTCCCCATACTTGCAAAGTGGTCGGCGGATTACAAAGGTATGTCAGGCACTGGAATCAATTATCAGTCTATCGGCTCAGGCGGCGGTATCGCGCAGGTTAAAGCCAAGACCGTCACTTTCGGAGCTACCGACAAGCCGCTCATGGCGAATGACTTGAACGCCTCGGGACTTGTTCAATTTCCAGTGGTAATCGGCGGAATTGTGCCAGTGGTTAACCTGCCAGGCATCAGACCCGGCCAGCTGGTGCTTGATGGCCCCACACTCGCAAACATCTATATGGGCAAGATTACTCGCTGGAATGATGCGTCGATAAAAAAACTGAACCCAAGTGCCAATCTGCCCGCCACGGCCATCGCCGTCGTGCATCGTTCTGATGGTTCGGGCACGACTTTCAATTTCGCCACATATCTCGCACGCATTAGTCCCGAGTGGAAGAATAGCGTGGGCGCCGACACAGCCGTGGACTGGCCGACCGGAATTGGTGCAAAGGGTAATGAGGGCGTGGCCGGCAATGTGTCGCAGCTTGCCGGCGCGATTGGCTATGTCGAGTATGCATATGCCAAGCAAAATCATCTTGCTTACGCACGGATGTTGAACCATGCGGGAAAGACGGTCGAACCCGACGCGAACACTTTCCGGGCTGCAGCCGCGAGTGCCGATTGGGCGGGAGCCGCAAATAACGACTTCTACGTTTTATTCTTGGACTCACCTGGCCAAAATGCATGGCCAATCGCAGCGACGACCTTTGTGCTGGTTTATAAGAATCCTGCAGACAAGGCAGCGACCGCCGATACGCTCAAATTCTTCAAGTGGAGCTTCGAAAATGGCGACCAGCAAGCGCTCAGTCTCGACTACGTGCCACTTCCAGAAAATGCAGTAAGTGCGATCGAGGCGAGCTGGAAGGGCATCCAAGGTTCTGGCATGTAGGATTGGTCTTTCTAAATTCGGTCACGCCCTAAGCGTGCTTTTGAAGCCAGTGGGCCGCTTCGGGGCCCACAGGCGGGCGTGATTGAAGAGGCCTATCGGTAGCCGCGATTTCTGGATTTCTGCGAGCAACAGCGATGCAATTCATAATCGCTTCGAGCAGGCCGCGCTGGCCCGAGCGCAACAAGATCACCATAAACAGGCAAATGGGTGGGCCCAGGAAATCGACGATATCATCTGCGCTTTCCCTTTCTCGAAATTCCAAGAGGAATTCCAAGGCCCGTCGAAGGTACCGCTGTGCTTCTCGGAGTTCCTCGTCGGATGTGGCCGAAATCACGTCGCCGGAGCCGAGTATCTGCAACATAGCCATTGCGATGCGCCAATGGGCCTCCGTCTCGACCCGATCGTGGGATGGCCGTCCAAACGTCCTAGTGGCTCGCTCGAGAACGGCAAGCGCCGCTTTCATGGATTCCGTAGAGTTTTCGATGGAAATCGCAGCGGTGTATGTCGCGGAAAGCAGCAGGACCGAGAGCCCATTCCCCGAGATCTGGATTGAGCGATTATTATCGGGTGCCTGCCTGATTCGGGCAGATTCGACCCGCTTATTGCGGTGAAGCCATGCGCGCCGCAGTCGAGGCAACGGAACTTCGAACCCACGTAGCCAAAGATTGATTACTGCGAAGTCGTTTCGACCATGGCGTCGCACGACATCATGAACTGCTTCCGCATGCGCTTGAATGTCTGGCTCGCGCCAATAATAGCAGCGACCTGCGGTTCTCACGCCATGGCTTGCCAAGGGGGGAAGCAAGCCATCCTTGCGCCAGGTTCCTAGGTCGTCGAGTGAAACGCGACGGCCACTCGCGGCCAGCGCCAGCATCAGTTGTCGTTCGGAAGTGCTTGTTTGTGGTCTGAATCTCACAAATCAATGCTAGGAGACAAAAATAAATGGGATCTTTTGAAAAGATGAAAATTCGCTTATGGACCGCGAAACTACGGATGAGGCTGCCCGTTTGGGCTGGCTCAATATCGGGACTTGTTAGTATATGGCGGAAATGACCTCTAATGAATGAGAGGCCTAACCACATCGCCGCTCACTTCTAGCATGGTTGGCGCCACCAGAAGCGCTATGGCAGGCAATGCGGCAGTCGGTTAAATCGGTATTTTCCCTTCAGCTCCCCAAAGGCTCCCAGCTCGGTGAACCGTCGCGGGATCTAGCGCATCGCGTTTTTACATGGCGCCGGATTTTGGCCGTGGTAACAGAGATTTTCGCGTCGGTGGGATGCGCTGGGCGTGCTAGATGCCTGTGTAACCAAGGCTAAGGCGCCAGGTGCGCAAGTCATCACCGACACCAACGCTGCCACCATCGGACGCACTCGCCCGTTGTGCGAATATCCCGGCCCCATACCGTCCGTCGCCGGATCCGGTGGCGGAGGGGAGTTGCCTATTTGGCCGAGTCGTAGGCGTGGTCTATGGTATCGCGCTCGTGTTGTTCGTATACCTTTCCGTCTTCGTCCAGTTGCTGCCGAATGTTGGGTAATTCGCCCAATACCGCCAGCGCCATACTCCCGCTGATGTTGGCATAGCTAAACGGGCGATTGGTCAGCACGGAATCCGCTTGCTCCTGCACGATGTTTCTGAACATCCGGTCCATTCCCGGATGCTGATCGAACAGGGCTTTGAACTTCGCCGGATCGACATGGGGCGGTGGCGTCAGATCGACGGTTAGATCAGTGCCGTCACCGGCGGCCACCAACTTGGCCTTGAGCATCATCACTTTATCGCCAATACCATGCTCCGGATCGCCCGCCGATCCGTCAGCAGGACCGACTTCGACCGCCCATTGCACGCCTTCAGCGGTCGCTTCACCGGGTCCGCTATGCGCGGAATTGCCAAATGCGATGTCAGGAATGGTCGTTCCGACGAGCATCGCGCGGGCGGTGTCAGTCGAGGCGGGATAATGCTTCGTGTCATCGCAAGCCGCGAGCATCGTCAAGAGCGCCAGCGCGACAAAAAACCGGGGCCATTGTGCCCGATGGTTCTTCATGGGCCCACAGGTCCGAAGACATCGTCGCGTTCGACCGGCAGGGAGCCGTATTTGCTGCGCGCAGCTTCCGCTTGCTCGTGCGTCATGCCGGACGGATCATCGATCCTGTAGGGCTGGCCGCTCGCGATGAAGTTTTGCCGCGTACTCGCGCAGATGGTGTAATCAACAGGCATATCGGGTAGGCGATGCCAATCGTAGGATCGCTGTTCCATTGCTGCATCTACAAGCTCGCGCAGTGTCGGTCGGAGCGGCTGGAGGAACGCCGGGTGACTGTATTTCTGCGTCCCGTCGTAAATCTCCTTGCCGTCCGGAGCCTTGGGAATCTGCATCTCGATGACGCTTCCGCTGCCTTTGGGAACAACATGAAGGCCGAAGCGGGCGACCGTCCTATCTCCGCTCGTGACTTCCCAGATGATAGTACGAGTGGCAGGGTACTCTTTCGGCTCAAAGTAGATCAGCATCCCGCATTGCCGTGCATCGCGAAAGCCGGTGATGTCGGCCTTGATAAGGCGGACGAAGGCGTCGTCCGGCGCCACGTCGTAATAGAGTTCATCCGCCCCCTCGGAGCATCCGACCAGCGCCAAGAGTGCAATGACAAGGCCGCCCCGACGCCAAGTTCGCATCGCTCGCCCCGAGACAATGGTTGCAGGGCACAATAAACGCCGAGAAACTCTAAATTCTCCTTAATGTAGAGACGGCGACTAAACGTCCGCAATTGGCGCGGACATACGATTGATGTGGTTGATCTGTACCCCAAAATCTACCCCCAAATAGAACGTAGATCGGCCGCGACGGGTACAGAACCTGCAGAAGAACGAATGATTCAAAGTTGCGCTCTACAGAGTAACGAAAATGCTAGTTGGCGATACGGTCTATCGTTTTTACACAGCCTCGGTCAGAAGCGGACAGGCCGCTTTGCAGCAATAGCGGTAATTACGGTGATAAGGATGCCTGGCCAAGAGCCTTCATCCGTGTGGCCAGGGCGCACTCCTCAGTCATTTTGAAGTACCGCTGCACGCCATCCACACCGACATCGTAGGGATGCGGATCGCCGGCTTTGCGTGCCGCCAACAGCCTTACCTTGGTATAGGCGCCGTCGAACTCAGAATGGTTTGCCATGATGATGCTGGCACCGGCATCCATGGCCGCCTTACCCATCTTCCGCTGGGAGTCGATGAACTGGGTCAGACCGGCAGGATTGCGCACCAGCGGAATGTTCGACGTCCCCCCCGAATAAGCCACGACCATTGGCTTGCCGTGATCCTTGACCGTAAAGATCATCGACAGCGTGCCCGGCGTGTGACCTGGGGTGGTGACAATAGAGACGGTATTCCCGCCAACTGTGATCTTCTGTCCGTCGGTCGCGATAATATCGCGCTTGGGCTTCCCGCCGGGCATCTCGGGACCGTTCTCCATCATATCCCAGTCGGGGCCGCCTGCCACAACGCGCGCGCCATAGTCGTCTTGGAGCAACTTCACTCCCTCATCGTGATCGGAATGGCCGTGGCTCAGGATTACGTATTTTATGGCCCGGGGATCGAGATGCATTTTTTTGAGACCTTCGACAATCTCGGGGCCGGCGGCATAATTGAATAGCGTGTCGATGATGATAATGCCCTCCTTGTCGGTGAGAGCCCAAGAGGAGTGAATCTTGGTACCCAGCCAATAGAGATTGTCGAAGACCTTGACCGGTTCTGCGTACCAGCCGGCACGGTCTTGTGCCGTAACGCCATCGCGGAACGACGTCGAGGGCACCACGCAGAGACGGGCCAACGTGCCGGTGAATTCAAAGCCTGCAGCCTGCTTTGCGGCGGCAAGATGGCCTTCGTAACTGTCTGGCGGGGCGGCGGCGGGACGATCCGCGGGTTGGCCGATCGCGCTCGACAGACTCATGCAACCGGCGAATGCCAGCGCGACAGCGCGTAATAGCCTGAAATTATTTGCTGCCATGTTCGCCTCCTCATCCGGGCGGCTTGATACGGGCAAGAATTGGCTTAAATCAAAATCCCTGATCTGGCGTCGTCAGTGTCAAGGCGCACCTAAATCAGTGTAGGCCTGATGGACTGCTTGGTCGATATGATTCATCGCAGTCCAGCCTTGATATTTTACGCGAAATTCCTCCGAGATAATTTTGCCGGCGATGTCTCCCGGAGCGCAGCGTCAGCGGACGGAAGGCTGAGCGTGCGTTATCCGCGCGGCGAGCTTGCGTTAAAACAGACCGCCGCCAATGTCTATGCTGCCGAATTT
>DATKEP010000067.1:0-21316 GCA_035512055.1 Rhizomicrobium sp. | reverse complement strand
CAGCGCGCCGTAGCCGAAGTGATCCTTCACCGGCAGGCGGAAGGCAGTCACGGTCACACGATCTGCGATGTTGCCTATGAGGGCGCGGATCGGACCTTCTGCCAGTTCACGTTCGCCTGCGACGGATCAACGGAACAACCGAGGCTTGCCGAGCCCTGGCGGGCAGCACAAGTGCTGGCGGCCCGCCTGCTGGCCGGCGAAGTGCCTGGCGACGCGACCGATGGCGCAACCTATTACCATGCTGCGTCGGCGCATCCGGGTTGGGCACCGAAGAAACTGCGCGTGGCCGAGATCGGGAATCATATTTTCTATCGCGAACCGGCGACGCAGACCGTCGCCCATATTCGCGGCTCGCTGCAATAGGAGGACGTCATGAAGGTGCTATTGATCGAAGATGAATATGCCGTCAGTCGCAGCATCGCGCTGATCCTGCGGGGCGCGGATATTTACGTGGACATGGCCGCGTATGGGGAGGAAGGCGTCGATATCGCCCGCCATTTTGAGTATGACGCAATCATCCTCGATCTCGGTCTCCCCGACATGAGCGGATTCGAGGTCTTGAGGACGCTGCGTCGTGCCCATGTCGATACGCCGGTGATCATCTTGTCGGGCTCGGTGGCCGTCGACACCAAAGTCAAGGCGCTCAACAATGGTGCCGATGACTACATGACCAAGCCCTTCTGCAACGAGGAGCTGGTGGGGCGGTTGCGCGCGCTGGTTCGCCGGTCCAAGGGCTATTCCGATTCCCGTATCACATTCGGCCAGATGACTTTGGATATCGTCGCCAAGACCGTGGAGACCGGCGGGCGCCGCGTGCCGCTTAGCGGCAAGGAGTACCAGATCCTGGAGCTCCTCTCGTTGCGCCGCGGCAGTGCCGTGAGCAAGGAAACCATGATCAACCATATCTATAGTGATGGCGAAGGCCCTGACAGCCCGACCATCGGGCTGTTCGTATTCCGTTTGCGCAAGAAGCTGGCGGCTGCTTCTGGCGGCGAGCACTTCATACAGACGGTGCGCGACCAGGGCTATCTGATGCCGCGTGCGGCTTAGAAGAGAAAATTTGCTCCAGCCACTGCTCCAGGGCTGCGGCAGAGATCGGCTTGTGAAGCACTGCGTCGATGCCAGCATTGGTTGCGGCCGCCACGAGCTTCCTGCCATTGCCCGAAACCATGATGGCCGGTGTCTGAACACCATCGGCCCTGAGCTGGCGGATCAATTCCAGTCCCGATATTCCGGAGAGGTCCTGGTCTAGCACGATGCAGCCGGCAGCCGCAGCATCGCCGGCAGCAATCACATCCTCGCCGCTGGCGAATTCACGCACCGAATAGCCTGAGGCCTCCAGCAGCGTCCGGGTCGAGATGCGGACCTCTTGATCGTCCTCGACCACAAAAACAAGACGCTTTTCGGCGTCGTTCACGCATTCCTCCGCGCAACCATGCGCCGCCCTCGACGCTAGGTGGCGGGAGTTCCCACCGAAATACGTATTTGTCCTTAGCCGGCTCGCATGTGTCCCAAAATGGGCGGGGTTTGGCCTTGTGGCAGGCCGGACTCCCAAATTGCATTTGCTGTTGGGCCCAAGCATCATGGCCTGCGACATCGAGCCATATCCGGTCCGCCAGGGATCAATTGCGGAGCTTCAGGCTGCAGGTGCAAAGCGGAGACGTTGACGTCCCAGAGAATGCGTCAGGGAATGCGTCCGATTTCGGCTCGCGCGGCCAGGCCGGACTTCTCGCCGCGCTGCTGACCACGGCGGTGGATGGCATCATCGCCATCGATCCCAAGGGCCATATTCTTCTCTACAATCAAGCCTGCGAAAGACTGTTCGGATATCGCGCCAGCGAAGTCGTGGGTCAGAACGTCCGGATGCTGATGCCGGATCCCTATCGGCAGGAGCATGACGATTACATCGCTAACTTCAACCGGACCGGGGAACGGCGCATCATTGGCATAGGCCGTGAGGTGTTGGGACGGCGCAAGGATGGCACCACCTTTCCGATGTATCTTCGGATCGGCGAAGGCGGCCTGACCGGTCAGCGCTTTTTCGTGGGCATCATCCACGACTTGTCGGCACTCAGGTGGGAGACCGAGCAGCGCGAGGGTGCCGACCGCCTGTTGGCCCAGATCGTCCAATCTTCCGAGGATGCCATCACCAGCGTGGCGCTGGACGGCACGATCACCAGCTGGAATGCCGCCGCCGAGAGAATCTACGGCTTCAGTGCGGCCGATGCCATCGGCCGGCACATTTCCATCGTCCTGCCGCCGGATCGCATGGGCGAAGACGACGAGATCATAAAGCACATCCGCTCGGGCCGGAACATGGAGCATTACGACACGGTGCGGCGCCACAAGGACGGACACGATGTGCTGGTCTCCCTGTCGGTGGCACCGATCTTCGACGCATCGGGCACCATGATCGGTGCGTCCAAGACGGCGCGCGATGTCACGGAAAGAAAACGCTCCGAGGAACGGGTGATGGGCATGCAGAATGAGCTCGCCCATGTCGGCCGCCTTAGCGCCATGGGCCAGATGAGCGCAGCGATCGCCCACGAACTGAACCAGCCACTCACGGCCATCGCCAATTATGCCAAGGCCGCCCATCGCCTGCTACAGAACGAAAATCCCGAGCCGCGCCAGCTGCAAAGCGCGCGGGAGGCCATGGAAAAGGCGGTGACGCAGACCCTGCGCGCCGGCACCATCATCCGCTATCTGCGCGATTTCGTGGAGAAGCGCGAAAGCCGCAAGTGCCCTGAGGACATGAATGAGGTAATCCGGGAAGCGGTGTCGCTGGGCATGGTCGGACACAGCCACAGCAATGTGAGGCTGACCTTGGCGCTCACGCCGGGCCTGGCCCGCGTGCCTGTCGACAGAGTGCAGATCCAGCAGGTGTTGCTGAATCTGGTGCGCAACGCCATCGAGGCGATGGCCGAGGTCGAGAAGCGGGAATTGACGATATCCTGTGACATTGCAAACGAAGGCCTTTGCATCACGGTACAGGACACAGGCCCAGGCCTTGCTCCACAAGTCGCGTCCCGCCTGTTCCAGCCCTTTGTCACCACCAAGACCGATGGCATGGGCATTGGCCTGAAGATTTGCCAATCCATTATCGAGGGGCATGGCGGAACGATCGTCGCCAGGCAGGGCGGGCCCGGCGCCACATTCGTGATCCATTTGCCCCTGCGCTGAACAGCGAAACCTGAAATGCCCGGACCGCTGCTGCCCGTCTATATCGTGGATGATGATGAGGCCGTGCGCGACTCCATACGCATGCTCCTGGAAAGCAGCGGCTTTCCCGCGCGCGAGTTTCCCAGTGCCGACCTTTTCCTCCAGGCGGACACGGCCGACATGGGCTGTCTGTTGTTGGACCTGCACATGCCGGGCATTTCGGGCCTGGAACTCTTGCGCTTGCTCAGGTCGCGCGGGATGAGGCGGCCGGTGATCGTGGTCAGCGGCCGGCGCGATCCCCTCCAAGATGCGGAAGTCTGGGCGGCCGGGGCTTCGGCGCTGCTTTCCAAGCCCTTTGACGACCAGCAAATGCTGGAGCTGGTCGCCGATGCGCTCAGGCCTGAAGCAATTCGTTAACCATATTGATCAAGTATGCCTGCCAGCTGTTTTCGCGGGCTTTCCGGGGCTGGTTGGCTGCCGGACGCCCGCAAACACCGGCACTGCCGCCCAGAAAGGGTTCAAAGGCGCCCGTGCCTGATCGGGTCTCGGTTCGCGGAAAGCGTGGTGTGTCATGGCATACGCCCAAAGGCTGGAACGTGACGCCGATGCCGGCGTGAAGGAAGCCATCAGGGTGCTGCACCAGGGCCTGTCCTGCTTGGCTGGCCAGATCAGCGCCACCGACAGTCATTCCGCCCGTGTCGCTGGCCAGCTCACCAGCAACTGGGAAGAAATGGCGCGCCGGTTGAGCGATATGCGCCTGGATCTCGACACGTCCCGCCGCGTGCTGGATGCCCGCCTGGCCGCATCCGAAAAGACCACCCAGTACAACAGCAGTGCACTGGACCATGCACTGGACAAGATCGAGGCTTTTGCCCGTCAGCGGGACATGGACCAGGCGGAAAACCAGCGCCAGGCCAGCCGCCATGAACAACTGCTGGAGCGTTTGAGCGATGCCATCCTGCGGCTGGAACAAAGTTTGCCGGAACCGAATATCGGCGAACGCCTGGAAACGGTAGAGCAGGCTATTGCGGTACTGACGGAAGAAAAAAAGACCAATGACTCCGCAGGTTCCTTGGTATCGGCACTTGAAGCCCTGTCGCAGAGGCTGGAAGCGCTGGAAAAGGATCGTGCGTCGCTTCTCGCAGAACTGCGCGCGGGCGCGTGCGGGCAACCGACAGAAGAGGAGCCGCCCGCGAGCGAGCCATCCGCCCCGCAGGCCCCGGAATTTGAGAGCGCGCAGGCGCCTGACTTCGAAGACATCTTCGCGCAAGCCCCGCCAGAAGGGGAAAATTTCCTGGCCCGTGCCCGCATGTCTGCCCCCGTCTCACAGGAAGAATCCAAGCCGCGCTATCTGTTTCCCGCAGCCGCAGGCCTGGTTGCCGTGTTGGCGCTGGCGGCGGTGTTCGTGCAGGATTGGCGCGTGCAAAGCGCGCCTGCCGCAAAGCCCGCGCCTGCATCTCCAACCTTCACGGTGCCGGACCCGCCCAATAGCGACGACACCCAATTCGTGGTCGCGCCGCAGCCCGGAAACGATCAGACCAATTCTGCGGCAGCGGGCTCGGCGACGGACAGCCAGGCGAGCGCGTCCCGGGAACCTGCTCCGGTCCGGTTTCACCCTGGTCGCAGCGCTCCCTCCAAAGCCGTAACCGATGCGGCCAAGCCCGCGACACGGGCCGCAAATAAAAGCATACCGGTCGTTGATCGCGTGCAGCGGCTTGGCAACCAGGGCAATGCGAATGCCCTGACCATTTTAGGCCTTCGGGCGGCGGATGGCTCCGATGGCGTGGCCGTCAATTTTGCCGATGCCGTGAAATATCTCAGCCAGGCTGCGGAAAAGGGCCAGGCGCTGGCCCAGTATCGCCTGGGTGCACTCTATGAACATGGCCAGGGCGTGGCCATCGATCCCGTCAAGGCGGCGCATTGGTACGAGTTGTCGGCAAACCAGGGCAACCGCAAGGCGATGCACAATCTCGCGGTCGCCTATGCCTCGAAGAAGGACATGGTGGATGCCGCGCGCTGGTTCGCGAAAGCGGCAGCGCTTGGCCTGCCGGATTCCCAGTTCAATCTGGCGATACTCTATGAAAAGGGCGATGGCGTGCCGCAAAGCCTGGCCGACGCCTTCAAATGGTATGCAATTGCCGCCGGCGCGGGGGATGCGGAATCCGCGACCCGCATGGGTCTGTTGCAATCCCACTTGAGCGATGCCGACAAGGCTGCGGCCACCAAAGCGGCAGCATCCTTCCGGCCCTTGACCCTCGACCGCGCCGCCAATGTCGCGCCGGACCCGGGCGAACTGCCCTCAGGCTGACAGACGCATTTTGCCTTCGTCTTCGGTGAAGCTTGCCATGGCGGCGACAACGCCACCGGTCTTGTGCGGCACGCCAGAAAGCTTCAGCCCCATTTCGGTGGCGCACAGGGCTGCCATCAGTGTCAGCTCGTTGCAGTCACCGAGATGGCCGATACGGAACACTTTGCCCGCGACCTTTCCCAAGCCCGCGCCATACGAGATGTTGAAATGCTCCAGCGCCACCTTGCGGAACTGGTCGGCGTCGTGGCCCGCTGGCATCACCACCCCGGTCAGGATGGGCGAATAGACGTTTGGATCCTGGCAGAGGATTTCCAGGCCCCAGCCGCGAACCGCCGCGCGGCAGGCGGCTCCCAGGCGCAGATGGCGCGCAAATACATTGTCCAGGCCTTCTTCATTCAGCATGGTAAGCGCCTCACGCAGGCCGAACAGAAGCGTGCTGGCGGGCGTGTAGGGGAAGAATCCCTTGGCATTGAAGGAAAGCATCTCCTGCCAGTCCCAATAGGAACGCGGCAGCTTGTTGGTCTTGGCTGCGGCCAGGGCCTTTTGTGAAACCGCGGTGAAGGACAGGCCAGGGGGCAGCATCAGACCCTTTTGCGAGCCCGACACGGTGACGTCCGCGCCCCAGCCATCATGGCGAACCGGGGCCGAACCCAGCGACGAAATCGTGTCCACCATCAGCAGCGCGGGATGTTTGGCGGCGTCCATCGCCTTGCGCACCGCCGCTATGTCGGAGAGGCAACCGGTGGATGTCTCGTTATGCACCACCATCACGGCGCGGATGGTGTGGGATTTGTCTTCCGCGAGCTTGGCCTCGATGGCCGCGGCATCCACGCCATGACGCCAGTCGCCGGGCAAGAAGTCGACGTCGATGCCAAAACGCCCCGCAAGCGCCCGCCACAGGGTGGCGAACTGCCCGGTTTCGGCCATCAGCACCTTGTCGCCAGGCGACAAGGTATTGACGATGGCTGCCTCCCAGGCGCCGGTGCCGGAGGAGGGATAGATGATCACCGGCTGGGTCGTGCCGAAGATGGGGCGGATGCCGGCAAGGACCTGCTGGCCGAGCTTCTGGAACTCCGGCCCGCGATGGTCGATCACCTGCCGGTCGATGGCGCGCTGGATGCGCTCCGGCACGGGACTGGGACCGGGAATTTGCAGAAAATGCTGGCCTGTGGCCATGGCTATCCCTCCGCGAGACGAGTGCTATACGGGCATTGCTTTTAGCCCGGAACAGGCAAAAAGTCCGAAAGAATCACCCAAAGCAGACCGCCAACATCCATGGTCCAAGTCATGCAACCCGGTCTGGAACGCCGTCTTAAGGCCCATGTGGCCGGCGATGTGCTGTTCGATCGTTTTTCGCGGGGGCGCTATGCCACCGACGCATCCCATTACCAGATGATGCCGGCAGGCGTCGTTGTGCCCCGCAGCATGGACGGCGCGGCCGCGGCCATTCAGATCGCGCGGGACGAGGGCGTGGCTGTAACCGCCCGTGGCGGTGGCACCAGCCAGTGCGGCCAGACCGTCAATTCGGGGTTGATCATCGACGGCTCCAAATATCTCAATGGTGTCCTGTCGCTGGATGTGGAGGCGCGCAAGGTCACCGTCGAGCCGGGCATCGTGTTGGACGAACTCAACCGGCAGCTGAAAAAACATGGCCTGTGGTTTCCTGTCGATGTCTCGACTGCCTCCCGCGCCACGATCGGGGGCATGACCGCCAACAACAGCTGCGGCGGCCGCTCCATCCGCTATGGCACCATGCGGGCCAATGTGCTGGCAATTGATGCGGTGATGGCCGATGGCGCGCATGTGCATCTGGGTGAAGTGTCACCCGACCTGTCGGACGTGGGTGCCGCCGAACGGCCGCTGGCCGAAAAGCTGCTAGCAATCGGCGCACGCGAGGCGGCCGAGGTGGAGACGCGCTTCCCCAAGGTGCACCGCCGGGTGGGCGGTTACAATCTCGATGCGCTCAATCCCCGCAACAACCGCATCAATCTGGCGCATGTGCTGGTCGGATCCGAGGGCACGCTCGCCTATTCGAGCGCCATCACCCTGCAATTGTCGCCGGTGCTGGGTAAGCGGGCGCTGGGCGTCTGCCATTTCGGCTCCTTCCACGCCGCAATGGATGCCGCCCAATATCTGGTGACCTTGAAGCCTATCGCGGTCGAACTGGTGGACGACACCATGCTGGGGCTGGCGGCGGAAATTCCCATGTTCCACGCCACGCTCGAAGCCATGCTACGCGGCAAGCCCGAAGCCATCCTGCTGGTCGAATTCGACAGCGGCGAGGAAGAAAATGCGCGCCGCATGAAGCAGCTAAACCAGATGATTGGCGATCTGGGCGTCGACTTCAGTCATGAAGGCGCCAAATGGGGCGGCGTGGTCGAGGTTTATGACGCGGGCCTTCAGAACGCCATCACCGAACTGCGCAAGGCCGGTCTCAACATCATGATGTCGATGAAGGATCAGCGAAAGCCGATCTCTTTTGTCGAGGACTGCGCGGTGCCACTTGAGCATCTGGCAGAATATACTGCGCGCCTCACCGACTGCTTCGCCCGCCACGGCACGCGCGGCACCTGGTATGCCCATGCCAGCGAAGGCTGCCTGCATGTGCGGCCCGTCTTGAATCTGAGGCTCGAGAAAGATGTCGAGGCGATGCGCGCCATCGCCGAGGAGGCCTTCGAGATGGTGCGCCAGTACAAGGGTTCGCATTCCGGCGAACATGGCGACGGGCTGGTGCGCAGCGAATTCCACGAGGAGATGTTCGGTCATCGGCTGGTCGAGGCCTTCGAGGATGTGAAGGATGTCTTTGATCCGCAAGGGATCATGAATCCTGGCAAGATCGTGCGCGCCCCCAAATTCGACGAGCGAAAGCTGTTCCGCTATGCCCCCGGCTACGAAGTGCGCGATTTCAGGCCCGCGCTGGACTGGTCGGACTTTCCTGGCGTCATCGGAGGCTTCCAGGGCGCGGCGGAGCAGTGCAACAACAACGGCGCCTGCCGCAAGCTGGAAGGCGGCGCCATGTGCCCGTCCTATCGCGCCACCCGCGACGAGCAGCATGTCACCCGCGGCCGCGCCAACAGCCTGCGGCTGGCTCTATCCGGACAGTTGGGCGAGGGTGCCTTCACCAGCAATGAGATGCTGGAGAGTTTGAAGCTTTGCGTCTCCTGCAAGGCCTGCAAGCGCGAATGTCCGACCGGCGTGGACATGGCGCGCATGAAGATCGAGGTGCTTGCCGCACGGATGAAGGAGCGTGGACTGTCGCTACGCGACCGACTGATCGCGGGCCTGCCGCGCTACGCACCATTGGCGGCGAAGTTTGCGCCTCTCTTGAATCTGCGCAACAAGTCGCGACTGCTGCGCCGGCTGTCGAAGACGGTGGTGGGATTCAGTGCCGAGCGCGACCTGCCGCTGTGGCGGCACGATCGCTTCGATCATGCCGGTGAATGCTTTGGCCCCGAAAATGGGCATGAAGTCGTGCTGTGGGCCGACAGTTTCAACGCCGCCTTCGAGCGGGAAATATTGGACGACGCACTCAAGACGCTGACCATGGCAGGCTATCGTGTCCATATCGCCAGGCCGGCGGACGGCTCGTCACGGCCGCTCTGCTGCGGGCGCACGCACCTGGCAGTGGGTGATGTTGACTCCGCCAGGGCCGAGATGACGCGCAGTCTGGCCGCGCTGGAACCTTTCTTCGCCCGAGGCGTGCCGCTGGCAGGGTTGGAGCCAAGTTGCCTCTTCACTTTCCGCGATGAGGCGCAAGCCATGTTGCCGGGACTTGACAGCAAGCGCGCTGCCGCCCATGCCCTATTGTTCGAAGAATTCATTGTCCGTGAAGCCAAGGCCGGCCGCTTCAAACCCAGCTTCAGGCGCGCTACCCAAAAGGCGCTGCTCCACGGCCATTGCCACCAGAAAGCCTTCGGCGCCATGGGCGCGGTGGAAGCGGCATTGAGCCTGATTCCGGATCTCAAGCTGGAAACGATCGAATCCAGCTGCTGCGGCATGGCGGGCGCATTTGGCTACCAGGCCGAAACCGCGGACGTGTCACGCGCGATGGGAGAACTATCGCTGCTTCCGGCAGTGCGCCAAGCCTCCGCCGATACGGTGCTGGTGGCCGATGGCACGTCCTGCCGCCACCAGATCGAAGGCGGCGCCAACCGCAAAGCCGTGCATGTCGCGAGCCTGATGGCGGCCCATCTTTGAAATTCAGCGGTGCGAGGCGTTGAAGGCGTCAAGGCCCTTGGAGCCGGGGCAAAGCTCTTTTTCCGAAAGCCGGTTCATGGGCACGGTCACGGTATTGAGATTGGCGTGCATGTCCTTGGGCGCCGAGTCCATATAGATCAGGCCGGTCACCAGCTCGCCCACCGCGGCGCGGGCATGCAGGTAATTCATCGCGCCCACCCGGTCGAAGGGATCGTAATCGGCGGCAAGCTTGGCCAGTCGCAAGGTTGAGCCGTCATGCAGCGCCACCTCCTCCGTCGTGCCGGGCGCATATTCCACCGTGATCGCCTCGCGGGGCTCCATGATGTCCAACCGGTTCACCGCTTCGTTATGCGCACGTACAAAGTCATAGGCTTTGGTCGAGCCGGCATGGTTGTTGAATGCGACGCAAGGGCTGACAATGTCGATGAAGGCAGGACCGGGATGGCTCATTGCCGCCATGATCAGGGGTACCATCTGCGCCTTGTCGCCGGAAAAGCTGCGGCCAACGAATGTCGCTCCCACCATCAGCGCCATGCTCACCAGATCGAGCGGAGAGTCGGCATTGAACCCGCCCGACTTGCTCTTGGAGCCCTTGTCGGCGGTGGCGGAGAACTGGCCCTTGGTCAGGCCATACACGCCATTATTTTCGGTGATGTAGACCATGTTGACGCCGCGGCGCACGCAATGGACGAACTGGCCCAGGCCGATGGAGGCGGAATCGCCGTCGCCCGATATGCCCAGATAGAGCAGGTCGCAGTTGGCCAGATTGGCGCCTGTCAGCACAGACGGCATGCGGCCATGCACCGAATTGAACCCGTGACTTTGGCCAAGAAGATAGTCCGGCGTCTTGGAAGAACAGCCGATGCCCGACAGTTTGGCGACCCGGTGCGGCTCGATATTGAGCTCGAAACAGGCCTGGATGATGGCGAAGGAAATCGAATCATGGCCGCAACCGGCGCAAAGCGTGGAAACCGAGCCCTCGTAATCGCGGTGGGTGAAGCCCAGCCGGTTCACCGCGATTGCGGGATGGCGCAGCTTGGGCTTGGCGATATAGGTCATTCCGCGGCTTCCTTGGATGAGAGCGACAAGCGTTCGGCAACAGCCGCAATGATGTAACGGGCGGTGATGGGCGTGCCGTCGAAGTGCAGGACGGAAACGAAGCGAGCAGGATCGATGCCGCATTCATTGACCAGAAGGCTTCTCATCTGGGCATCGCGATTCTGCTCCACCAGGAATATTTGGTCATAGGCATTAATGAAGTCGGTGACCGATTCGGGGAAGGGGAAAGCGCGCAGCCGCATGGTGTCGAGCTGGACACCTTCCGCCGAAAGAGTAGCCAGCGCCTCGCGCATCGCCGGCGCGGTCGATCCGAAGAAGATCACCGCAGCCTTCGTCTTTCCCTCGGCTTTGGCGTGCTCGATCACCGGCGCCGGCACCAATGAGCGGGCGGTGTCAAATTTGCGCAGCAGCCGCTGCATATTATCCTGATAGACCGGGCCTTCTTCGCTGTATTTGGCGAAACGGTCGCGGCTTGAGCCGCGGGTGAAATATGCACCCTTGGTGGGATGGGTGCCGGGTAGTGTGCGGTAGGGGATGGCATCGCCGTCCACATCCAGATAGCGGCCGAAGGTCTTGCCGGCCTCCAGTTCCTCAGCGGTCATCACCTTGCCGCGGTCGTATATACGGGAATCGTCCCAACTGAAGGGCTCGCACAGCCAGTCATTCATGCCGATGTCCAGGTCCTCCAGCACGAAAACCGGGGTCTGCAACCTTTCGGCCAAGTCGAAGGACAGGGCGCAGAATTCAAACAGCTCCCTGGGATCCTCCGGCAACAGCAGCACATGCTTGGTGTCGCCATGGGAGGCATAGGCGCATGTCAGGATATCCGCCTGCTGGGTGCGGGTCGGCATGCCGGTGGAAGGTCCCCCGCGCTGCACATCGATGATCACGGCCGGTATCTCGGCGAAATAGGCCAGGCCGAGAAATTCCTGCATCAGGGAAATGCCCGGCCCTGAAGTCGCGGTGAAAGCGCGCGCACCATTCCAGCTTGCTCCGATCACCGTTCCGATGGCGGAGATTTCGTCTTCCGACTGCACGATGGCGAACTTGTTCTTGCCCGTCGCAGCATCCACCCGGTATTTGCGGCAATGCTTGCCGAATGCCTCGGCAACCGAGGTCGAGGGCGTGATGGGATACCAGGCCGCCACGGTGGCGCCGCCATAGACACAGCCCAGGCCGGCTGCGTCATTGCCGCTGACGAAAATACGGCTGCCCACCTCATTGGCGCGTTCGATCTTGAGGCCGCAAACGCCGGAAAGATTGTCGCGCGCATGATCGTAACCCATGCGCAGTGCCTGGTGATTGGGGGCGATCAGCGAATCCTTGCCCTTGTATTGCTCGCCGATCAGCTTTTCCAACACCTCGATCTCGATGCCCAGAAGCTGACCAAGCGCGCCGATATAGATGATGTTTTTGAACAGTTGCCGCTGGCGCGGGTCGTGGTAGGCCGCATTGCAGATTTCCGTCAGCGGCATGCGCAGGACATTGATGTCCTCGCGGAATTTCGACGGTGGGATCGGGCGAGACGAATCGTAGAACAGATAGCCACCGGGATCGAGGGAGGCGACATCTTTGTCCCAGGTCTGGGGATTCATCGCCACCATCAGGTCCACGCCGCCGCGCCGACCTAGCCAGCCATGGCCCGACACGCGCACTTCGTACCAGGTGGGAAGGCCCTGGATGTTCGACGGGAAGATATTGCGCGAGGTCACCGGCACGCCCATGCGCAGGATTGAGCGGGCGAACATCTCATTGGCCGAAGCCGAACCCGAGCCGTTGACGTTGGCGAACTTCACTACGAAGTCATTGACGGATTTTATCGCCGGCATGCGAACTCCGTCCTCGGCGCTTCCAGCAGGAATTTCTGCATGTCCCAGGCGCCGGTGGGGCAGCGCTCGGCGCAAAGCCCGCAATGCAGGCACAGGTCTTCATCCTTGACCATGACGCGGTTGGTCTTGAGCCCAGAGGAGACATAAAGATCCTGGTCATGGTGCAGCGATGGTGCCGTCAGCCGCGCGCGCAGGTCGTTTTCCACGCCATTGGCGGTAAAGGTGATGCAGTCCATCGGGCAGATATCGACGCAGGCGTCGCATTCGATGCATTTGGGCGTGTCGAACACCGTCTGGACATCGCAGTTCAGGCAGCGTCCGGCTTCCAGAAACGCCTGCTCGAGGTCGAATCCCAACTCGACCTCCATGCGCACGTCCTTGAGCGTCTTTTCGATGGGGGCGTGCGGCACGCGATAGCGGTGGTCGTTGGAAATATCGTTGTCATAGCTCCATTCATGAATGCCCATCTTCTGGCTGGACAGATTGACTGTGGGCGGCGGGCGCCTGGTGACGTCCTTTCCCTGGCAGAGAAGATCGATGGAAATGGCCGCGTCATGGCCATGGGCCACCGCCCAGATGATGTTCTTGGGTCCGAAGGCCGCATCGCCACCGAAGAACACCTTGGGATGCGTGGACTGCATGGTGACGGGATCGACCTTGGGCATGTCCCATTTGTCGAAAGACAGGCCGATGTCGCGCTCGATCCAGGGGAAGGCATTTTCCTGGCCCACGGCTACCAGAACGTCGTCACACGCCATCACCACATCCGGTTCGCCCGAAGGCACAAGATTGCGGCGCCCCTTGGCATCGATATCCGCCTTGACTTTCTCGAAACGGACGCCGGTCAGCTTGCCGCTGGTGTGCAGAAACTCCTTGGGCACCAGGAAATTGTGGATCGGGATGCCTTCATGCATCGCGTCCTCTTTTTCCCAAGGGCTGGCTTTCATTTCCGCAAAGCCGGAGCGCACGACGACCTGGACCTGGTCGCCACCCAGTCTGCGCGAGGTGCGGCAGCAATCCATGGCGGTGTTGCCGCCACCCAGCACGATGACCCTCGTGCCGATGCTGGTGGTGTGGCCGAAGGACACCGATGACAGCCAATCGATGCCGATATGAATATTGGCGGCCGCTTCTTTGCGTCCCGGGATATCGAGCTCGCGGCCACGCGGTGCGCCGCAGCCGACAAAGATGGCGTCATAATCATCGGCCAGCAGACTTTTGAGCGAATTGATTTTCTGGCCGAACCTGAGTTCGGGCTTCAGATCCAGGATGTAATCGACCTCTTCGTCCAGCACGGTTTCGGGCAGGCGGAATTTTGGGATCTGGGTGCGCATCATGCCGCCGGCAGCGGCGTCACCGTCATAAAGCACCACCTCATACCCAAGCGGCAGTAGGTCGCGCGCAACCGTCAGCGAAGCGGGCCCGGCACCGATCAGCGCGATGCGCTTGCCGTTCTTGCGGTCTGCCGGTAGCGGCATCTGCGCTTTCACGTCACCCTTGTTGTCGGCGGCGACGCGCTTGAGGCGGCAGATGGCGACCGGCTCGGCCTTCTTGGTCACTTCTTCGACGCGGCCGCGGCGGCAGGCCGGCTCGCACGGCCGGTCGCAGGTGCGCCCCAGGATTCCGGGAAAGACGTTGGAATGCCAATTGACCATATAGGCATCGGAATAACGCCCGGCCGCGATCATGCGGATATACTCCGGCACAGGCGTGTGGGCGGGGCACGCCCATTGGCAATCCACCACCTTATGGAAGTAATCGGGATTGCCGATGTCGGTGGGCGCCATGCCACCGGCAGGAGATGCGGCCTGTGATGGCTCGCTTATTGCTGTACTACTCATAAAGCTGACCGATACCCCAAAATGACCTGCCCCAAATGCGAGACCAACGTCGTTGGATTCAGCGATT
Organism: Rhizomicrobium sp.; assembly: GCA_035512055.1. GTDB lineage: Bacteria > Pseudomonadota > Alphaproteobacteria > Micropepsales > Micropepsaceae > Rhizomicrobium. Next base: position 6,853 of record DATKEP010000067.1, on the reverse strand, counting down.
GCCCGTGTTGGTCCTGTATTCTTCGTTCTGAGCGGCGTGTCCGGAGATACCGGCGTTCCTCGCTTGCATATTAGCGGGGGCGCCAGTTGCGCAAAAGGGTTCGTTTGGGGGGTCCAGCAGTGCCTGCTATATGAAAAGCATGTAATCGCAAGACGTTAGGCGGCCAAAACGATTCCGCAGCTGCTAACAGGCAACGAGGATGCCAACAGCTTTATCAAATGCGTGCAGCCTCTACTCGGCTGCAACCTGCGTGTGCTGCGCCGGCGCGGCGGGCGAGGGATAAAGCTTCTGTCTCAGGTTGGAGGCGATGCCGAATAGGACGTCGCGGACTTCAAGTTGCCGTTCAGCCGTCATGCGCTGTGCGTCATCGGAGGCGGAGAGCGCGGCAACCGCGCGGCCGTCGCGGTCCAGCACGGGAACCGCGATGCAGCGCATGTTGGCATGATTTTCACGGTCATCGAGAGCGAAGCCCCGCTCGCGCACGCGCTTCAGTTCGGCACGCAGCGCCGTGGCGCTGGTAATGGTGTAGGGCGTCAATGCCACCAGGGCGCCATCCATTATGACGGCGTCCATCTGTTCGCTCGGCAACCCTGCCAGCAGCACTTTTCCGAGACCGGAGCAATACGCTTCGAGCTGACCGCCCACCTTTGTATAGACCGGAAAGGCGCCAGGTGGCGCGACCTTGGCGACATAGGTCACCATGCCATGCTCCAGCACGCCCAGATGCATGGTGAGATTGAGGCGCTGGGCCCATTCCGTCATCAGCGCATTGCTGGCGTCGCGCAACAGTTCACTGATAGTGACATTGCGCGACAGCGAAAGCAGCAGAAGGCCGGTGCGGTAGCGGCCGCGCGGACCGCGCACCACTGCGCCGATATCCTCGAGTGTCTGGATTAGACGATATCCCGAGGCTTCCGGAAGCTTGGCTCGGCGGCTGAGCTCGCAGCTGGTCACCCATTCCTCGGGATCATGAAAAGCTTTCAAGATGGCAAAAGCCTTCATCACCGAATGATTTTTGGGTGTTGCCACCTGGCCCGTTCCCTGTCCGACGCCACACGGGGACTGATGCACCGCCCCCGTTTCCCCTTGCCGCATTCTATGGCGGTCTATGCCGCGAGCGGTGCGGGGAGACATTGCCGCCAAGGCTAGGATAACCGAAAGGTGACGATTAGTCATCCCTCATCAGTTGAGAGAATTCTGAAGTCTGCTTTGCTTAAGCCCCCAGGTAAACAGCGGAACTGGAGGCGGCGGAAAACTTGACGGGCCCCTGCCGGCGTTGTCGAGTGACCCAAAAGAGGCTGTATGGCCTCCAAACAAAGGGCAGCGTCTCCAGGGGCATGGACAAGGGTGGATTTTGTGCGGCTTTGCTGACGGGTGCGATGCTTACGGCATCGCCTGCCGGGGCCGCAGGCGATTCAGAATGGCCGACCTACGGCCACGATTATGGCGATACCCGTTTTTCGCCACTGGCCCAGATTACGCCGGCCAATGTGGCGGCGCTCAAGCCGGTCTGGACCTACCACATGCGTCCACCCGACCGCAGCGCCCGGGGCTTTGCCTCCTCCGAAAACACGCCGCTGGTGGTGGGTGGCACAATGTATGTCTCCACGCCTTATGGGAGGGTCGTTGCGCTGGACGCCGACACGGGCCGGGAGCGCTGGGCCTACGAAGTGCCAAATGGCGACCAGCCAGCCACTCGCGGCGTCTCCTACTGGCCAGGCAAGCGGCCGGAGATCGTGTTTGGCACCCGCTCCGGACTGTTGATCGCGCTCCATGCCGATGACGGCGCGCCTGTCAAAGGCTTTGGCCGGGAAGGTGTGCTGGCCTTGCACAGCGACGCGGTCATGCAGGGATTTCCAAAGGCGGCATTGGGCATCACCTCGGCGCCCGAGATCTACAAGGATCTGATTATCACCGGATCGCGTGTGCAGGAGACGCCGCAGCAGGGTGCGTCAGGCCAGGTCCGCGCCTTTGACGTGCGAACGGGGCGCGAAGTCTGGCATTTCAATGGCGTGCCGCAACCCGGCGAGAAATTCCATGATACATGGGAAGGCGACAGCTGGCGCAACCGGTCCGGCGTGAATGTCTGGGCCGGGCTCACGCTCGATGCCAAACGTGGCATCGCCTATCTGCCATTTGCCGCGCCAACCTTTGATCAGTCGGGCAATGATCGCAAAGGTCCCTCGCTGTTCTCCAACACGCTGGTGGCCGTCAATGCCGCCACCGGCAAGTATCTGTGGCACTTCCAGGCGCTCCATCACGATCTTTGGGATTATGACCTGCCGCTGACCACGCTGGTGGATGTGAATAAAGACGGCCGTACCATTCCCGCCATCGCGGTAATGAGCAAGGCGAGTCTCCTGTTCCTGCTGGACCGGGTCACCGGCAAGCCAATTTATGAGATCAAGGAGACGCCGGTTCCCACCGATACCGACATGATCGGCGAGGTGCCGTCTCCCACCCAGCCTATGTCGGTCACCCCGCCTCTGGGCCGCACGTCCTTCAACATGTCGGAGTTGGCCAATCTGAGTCCGCAGCAGAAGGATGGTTGCGACAAGATCATCAAGTCCATGAACATCAGCGGTGCGAAATTCCTCCAGCCGCAGCGGGTGGACAGCGGCGTGGCGCGCTTTCCGGGCTCGTGGGGCGGCATTGACTGGAGCCATGCCGCCTTTGATCCCAGGTCGGGGACCTATGTGCTCAACATCTCCGACATGGCCTCGCCGCAGGTGATGGTGAGAAAGGCCGACGGCAGCTATGACATGCGGGACGGCTATCAATGGTTCTGGGACAAGGTCTCGCACATGCCCTGCCAGGTGCCGCCCTGGGGCGAGCTCTATGCCGTGAATGTGAACACGGGCGGAATTCTCTGGCACACGGTTTTGGGCGTGACCGACGGTCTTGCCGATCCCAATACCGGCCGGCCCAATGTCGGCGGTCCCATCGTCACTGGCGGCGGCTTGATATTCATCGGCTCGACCGACGACAAGCGCTTGCGCGCCTTCGACATCAAGACGGGCAAGGAATTGTGGACGTTCAAAATGGCCGCTTCGCTCTATGGCACGCCGATGACATATCGCGGCAAGAACGGCAAACAGTATGTCGCCGCAGTGACGACCGGCGGATTCTGGAGCGAGCCTGCCGGTGCCGACGACGTCACGGCTTTTGGCCTGCCCTAACTTGCTCTAGCATTTTTCGGCGAAGACAATGGCCAAGCAATTGGCGCCATCGCGGCGCTTGTAACTGGCCTTGGCAGACAGACCCACCACCATGGCGATGCCGGCCAGGCCTGGTGGCCGTTCGTCTCGCGGAAATGCCGCGTCGGGCTCGGCTCTCCAGGCGAGCGGATTGAACTGAGGCGCCTCGTCTTCATAGATGAGCGTGAGTTCGGGATCCCGTTTTAGGCTGACCCGTACCGGCTTGTCGCATTCTCCGGCATAGCCGTATTTGATGGTGTTTGTGAAAAGTTCCTCGACCACTATGCGCACCCGTGATACCAAGGAGTCGTCGATTTTCCACATATTGCAGGCCTGTTCGATCGCATCGAGCGCGACGTACAGGGCATCCAGTCTGGCGGCGCAGCCCAACCTCAATTCAGCGGGCCCTGAAGATTTTTTCAGTGGGGGATTTTCCATGATGCCGATGCCATCACAATTTTTCGGACTTGGTGTTGCGTTCGTGCTCGCCTGCGCGACTGCCGCGTACGCCGATGACGCCATTGGTCAGGTCAAGACCAAAATTGGCGACGTCAAGATTTTGCGTCATGGCGTCCCTCAGCCGCTTTCCGTGGGCGACCATGTCTTCCAATCCGACACGATCAGCACCGCCAAGGGTGCCTCGGTCGGTATTACCTTCGTCGACAACAGCATGATGTCATTGGGACCGGTCAGCCAATTCGCGCTCGATCAATTCCGCTTCGATACTACGACCCATGCCGGTGTTTTCAATACGTCGCTGGCCAAGGGCACATTGGCGGTCAAATCGGGACAGATCGTGCAACAGACGCCGGAGGCGATGCATATCAAGACGCCGGCCGCGCTGCTTGGTGTGCGCGGAACGGAATTTGTCGTGCGCGTCGATGAGAAAAGCTGATGCGCCGTTTCTTTTCCATTCTTGTTCCGATTACGGCGGTGTGGCTCGCAGGCTGCGCAGCCAGGGAAACCGTCATTGTACTCCCGGCCGCGGATGGTCATGTTGGCGGGGTCGTGTTCGAAAGCGGCGGCAAGACGGTCGTGCTGGACAGGGCCTATGCTTCCGCCCATCCGGGTGATGACAAGGCGGGCGAAGCAAAGCCTGATGAGGTCAACCAGAATTTCGCCGAAGTGCTTGGGGCACGTCCGATTCCACCGGGCGATCACAAGCTGCTCTTCAAGGTTGACAGCGACGAGTTGACGGACGATTCCAAGGAGGAGTTCGACAAGAAGGTCTTTGCCGACGTTCACCGCCGCGCGGCGGCAGAAATTGTCATTATCGGCCATACCGATTCCACGGGCGAAGAGGGCCATAATGACGGTCTTTCGCGCGACCGGGCTGAGGCGATCAAGAAGCTTTTGCTCAATCGCCAGGGCGACCTGCCGCCGAATATGAACATCACGACGGCGGGCCGAGGCCAGCGCGACGACAAGGACCCGCCCAACACGGCCAATGCCAACGAGCGCTACGTTGAGGTTATTGTGCAGTAGAGCCCTGTTTTCGGGGCCCGTGCCAACGCAGCGTCAATATGGTCAAATCGTCTGACGGTTCCGCCCCCGCCACGTAAGAGTCCACCGCGTCATGCAGCGCCCGTATCACGGCAGCTGTCGGCGCGCCTGCAGGCAGCGCGGCAAGCGCTTCGGTCGCGCGTGCCCGGCCCATGACCTTGCCCTCGGCGGTCATGGCTTCGGTGATTCCGTCTGTAATGACGCAGAGCGCGTCACCCGGCTTCAGCTGGAATGACTCTGCAGGATAGGAAAAATCCTCCGACATCGAGAGGGGTGGGCCGCCCTGGGCATCCAGATCTTGCGGCTTTTCGCCGTCGCGCAACAAAAATGGCGCATCATGGCCCGCCGTGCAGAAGCGAACAGCGCCCGTGTTCAGGTCGAGAATACCGGCGAACATGCTGATGAACAGCATCTCAGGATTGTCGCGCGATATCTCGCTGTTGGTGCGGTCGATGATGGCGCCAATTTCGCGCTCACCGCCGAGCGCGATGCTTTTGCAAAGCGACTTTCCCAGCGCCATGAACAAGGCGGCCGGCACGCCCTTGCCGCTGACATCGCCAACCGAGAAGAACAGATGGCTCTCATCCATCTTGAAGAAGTCGAATAGGTCACCTCCGATTTGCCGCGCCGGGATCATCAGCGCGTCCAGCTCGAAGCGGGGATCGCCTCCAAGTGCGGCAGGGTCGGGCAGGATACCCATCTGGATGCGGCGCGCTGCCTCCAACTCGCCTTGGGTGCGGGCGGTGGCCAGTTTTCGCTCCTCCAGTTCCTGCCGCAGCCGCCTTCGCTGCATATCGGCCTGGGCGAAGCCGCCGCTCACATAGGCGACCGCGACCAGTGCCTGGCCGATGGCCGGTGTGGCAACATCCAGCAGGACGTGGGCGTGGTGCCAGAGGCCAAATCCCAGTCCCGTCAGTCCCGCAATCACCACGGCGCCAAGCACGATCTGCCAGCGCGGCTTCAAGATCGGCAGAAACATGATCAGCAGCAACGCAAGGACGACCGTGAGGCCAAACTCGACGGCACGGGTCCAGCCCGGACGCGACGCCAAGCTTTCTTCCAGCACATTTTCCAGAAGTTGAGCGTGGATCTCCAGGCCCGGCATCACTCCGGCCGGGGTCATGCGCTGATCGATGCTGCCAAGAGCGATTTCGCCCAATAGCACTATGGCGTGACCGAATTTGGTCGCCGGGGCTTCACCATTCAACACTTTGTAAGCGGAAATAAAGCGGCTCTCGTCATGGGGCGAAAAATTGACCCACACACTACCGTCGGCTTGGGTGGGAATGTCGAGAGCGCCGAGGGAAACCATCGTCATCTCGCCGTCCGCGAAATGCAGGTCCACATGTCCGGCGGGCGGGTTGCGGATCGCCATCCTGAGCGTTTCCAGTCCCAGCCCTGGTGCCAATCGCCCGGAGATCAGCGACACCAGGGGCATGCGGCGGAAGGTGTCGTCGGGGTCGGGGGTCACCGAGGCGACACCATGGCCGGACGCGGCGTCATCCAGTGCGGCAATGCTGCGCAGGCTTTTTCCAAAGTTGGGCAGAAGCGCGCCAAGATTTTGTGGCGGCGGTTGGCCGGTCAGGCGAAAGGGCACCAGCTTGCCGGTGTCGGCAGCGCCGTCCGTTTGTGGAATACCGATACCGACGGCGACCGGGCCATTCGCCAGCGCCTGGGCGAGAGAGGCGTCATGGCTTGGCAATTGCCGCAATTCCGCAATCAGGGAAGCAGGCAGATCGTCGGCATGCTTCAGCCATTGCTCTGGCGATTCCCGATCGGGCTCAGGCCACAGGAGATCGACACCAAGCGCTGCGGGACCGGCTGCGGTGATGGCCGATATCAGTTTGGCTTCTAACTGGCGCGGCCATGGCCACTGGCCAATTCTGGCCAGGCTGGCATCGTCGATGGCCACGATCACAACTGCATCGGTATGGCGGTCACGGCCCATCAGGCGCTGATAATTGTCGAACAGCCCGAGCCGCGCGATATCGAACAGGGAAGGGACGAAAACCTGCAGGAGCAGGAAGAAGGCAAGCACCGTCCAGGCGGCGCGCCGGCCCCATCCACCAAGGACAAGGCGTGCCACCCGGCCCATATCAGCCTTCAGACATCGACGACAAGACCATCATAGGCAATCACCACTTCCAACTTCT
>DATKEP010000066.1:0-32184 GCA_035512055.1 Rhizomicrobium sp. | reverse complement strand
CAGGTACTAGCGCTGCAAGGCGTGGAGGTTCGAGTCCTCTTCTGGGCACCATTTGACTGGTCGCGGCGGTTCGCATCGGTTCGTAGTTGACCAAAAATCAAGGAAAACAGCGGCTTTGTTGGGCCGTCACGGTTCGGGCCGGCCCCTTGGCATCCGGCCAGGCTGTTGGTATCGGTGTTGGTATCGGCGCTCCCGAGCCTCCGCCCTGTTGGTATCGGCCCGAAGCGCCTGCCATAACCAATCGGGAGCACCTAAAATGGCCCTCAGCGACGCCGCATGCCGGGCGGCAAAACCGGGCACAAAACTGAAGAAGTTATCCGACGCCGGAGGTCTCCAACTTTGGGTTCAGCCTAGCGGGACGCGGCTGTGGCGCCTCGCATATCGGTATATGAGAAAGCAAAAGCTACTATCGATCGGCGTATATCCGCTCTTCTCCCTAGCGCAGGCCAGAAACGTCCGCGATGAAGCCCATCGCCAGTTAGCGGCTGGCATAGACCCCTCCCAAGCGAAAAAGGATGAACGGGCTCGGCGCGAAAATCCCGACGACACGTTTAAGTCGGTCGCGCTCGAATTTGTGGCCAAGATTAAGCGTGAGGGCCGGGCAACAGCCACAATCGTAAAGAAGGAATGGTTGCTCGATTTTGCCTATCCCTCCCTCGGTCAAAAGAAGTGCTCTGAAATCAAGCCCATCGATATCCTAAGAGTTTTGCAGGATTTGGAAACCCGCGGGTGTCACGAGTCGGCAAGGCGCCTGAGATCGACGGTGGGCGCAGTCATTCGCTATGCCATAGCAACCGCGAGGGCGGAATTCGATCCGACCGCCAGTCTGCGAGGCGCCCTCACAGCGCCGACCGTTACGCCAAGATCAGCGATAACCGATGCGAAAAAGTTTGGCGGATTACTTCGGGCAATTTACGGATTTGAGGGTCACGAGAGTACTAAGGCAGGCCTCAAGCTCATGGCAATTCTTTTCCCGCGCCCTGGCGAACTTCGTACTGCAGAGTGGACAGAATTTGATTTTGATAATGATGTTTGGACGATACCGGCGTCCAAGACAAAAATGCGCCGGGAGCATCGTATCTATCTCCCTCCACAAGCCCTGGTGATCCTAAAGGAGCAACGAAAAATTTCGGGTGGTGGCCGACTGGTGTTTCCCGGACTGAAAACGGTCGAGACACCGATTTCAGAAAACACACTCAACGGCGCACTGCGCAGGCTTGGCTTTACGCAAGAGGAGATGACATCGCACGGATTCCGAGCGTCAGCCTCGACCTTGCTTAACATGAGCGGGAAATGGAATCCGGATGCTATTGAGCGGCAACTCGCGCATGTCGAAGCCAACCAAACCCGCGGCGCCTACGCTCGCGGGGACTTCTGGGATGAGCGCGTAAAAATGATGCGTTGGTGGGCCGATTACCTCGACCAGTTGCGAGCCGGAGCTAGCATTTCTAGGCTTCGCTCTTTGGCGTGAAGCTGTCGTAATTGCCGATCAGAAGGATTGTCATTCTTAAGCCATTGATTTTAATAACATATTTTAGGAGTCGAATTGGATGTTGTCCGCTTTTCCTAGCGCTGCCCACGTAACTCCCAAGCGCCACTCGAGGAGATCTCAGTTGTCGAAGCTGCTACTAGAGCGGGCAGGGCACGAAATTCCAAGTTAAATCGATTGGATAGGTATTTCGCCGCAGCCGTCATAATTGCGATCGCTAGGCGCGCTTGAGTACCGGCGTACACGGGCATACGCGTTAGCGGAAATAATCGTTCAGAAGCTTGTCCCGGCTTAAAAATGCTGTCGGAGACGCACGCGTATTTTTTGCGGCTGACTCCGGCCTGGCTTGCGAACTCACACCAGTTCTCTAAAGCTTGCCGCCCGCATCTATACCGCCCTCGATGACCGCCGTTTAGATTTGTGCCGAGGAAGCGCCAACGTCAGGATTTCATTTATCCGCGATTGCCAGCCTTCTCCTGTGGCTTTGTAAGCCGCCACGACTTTCGGATTGAGTCGCAGCGAAACCCGTGCTTTCGGGTTCTCAACCTTGGGCCGGCCACGGCCACGCTTCATGGCCTCGACCACGTCGGGCATATCTGCCTTGAGAGACTTTGCGGCAGCAAAGTCGACATCCGTCATTTCCGGGATATCGTCATCGGGAACGATGCGCTTGTTGTGTTTACTCGCCATAGCGCTTGACCTCTTTCCTGTTTGCCCTGCGGAAACTGATGATCCGCACCTTGGCACCGCGTCTACAGAAAGCAACCAGGTGAAGCCGGCGCTTCCAAAGGGCGAATGCCCAATACCTTGGCTCGGGATAGGGGAAGCGGGTGTCCTCGATATAGGTCGCGTTTTCCCAGTCGAGGTATTTGGCATCGGCAAAGTCCAGACCGTGCTTCTGGATGTTGGCGCGCCGCTTCTCTTCGTCCCATTCCAATTCAAGCATTTTATGTAGGACGAAAAACAGCTGGTTTCAAGGCTGAATGATAGCCCGAATCATCCACAGGAAAGTAGAACGAAAGTGAAACAAAAATGCTGGCGCCATGGCCCTGGACCCCGGTATATTGGGCACATGCCTACTGTCCTGTCCAGGAGTGGTGGGTTCCCCCGTGGGCGGTCGACGCTGGCGCGGAGGGCTATTGGGTTACCAGGGGGCGCACACACAGCCCAAGCGCAGGACGGAAGCCTGAAGCGCGTGTGCCGGCCGCACTCTCAGCGGTCGCAAGTAGCAGGCGATCTGCCGCGGGAGAGACGCGACGGCAGGGCCTAAAGCGACGGGCCGGCTCCGCCGAGCATGATCGCAAAGGCAGGTCCCGACCACCGGTAAACGCAAGTGCCGGGGCTGGTCGGACTATGCCTTTCGCTCTGGACCTCACCACCGAGCATCGACCTCTAGGATTTACACTCAGTAGGGATGAAAACAGCGTCGCGCCCGACGAAATCGGCACAAAATCCAAAAAGCGAAAAATTTTCGGCCGGGGTGTATCCCATTTCGGCTGTCGAACCGCCGGGCACCGCCTTACCGGCCGGATTTGCAAAGCGGCTCGAAGGCGGGAGCCAGGAGTACAAACGTATGACTAAAGCGCTACCCCAGCCATGTTCCATCGGATTGCAGGTCCTTCCCAGCGAGGAGATCGTCGGGGGTGTAGGGCAGTTCTCCGCCCTGTTTACGGCGGGCTAAGGTGGGAGATTTGCCCGATTGCCGCAGTTTTTGCCCCCAATATGTTGATTGTAACAAACATTATAGGGGATAATGTTGCCTATTACATACGGGGAACTTGACAAAAACAATAGGGAAATGTATGTAGTAACCAACATCAAGGGTATCTGCGATGGCTACTACCAACAAGGCACCCCGTAAACTCCGGTTTGCCGCTATTCCGCATTCCGTGGAGATGGATATTCGCAAATTCGGCCAAAATCTCCGAGCCGCCCGGTTGCGCCGCAACCTTTCCATTGAAGAGGTTGCCCAAAAGATCGGGGTCAGCCGTTTTGTGGTGGCTGATGCAGAAAAAGGCAAATCCTCGACCGGAATTGCTGTCTATGCCTCTCTGCTGTGGACCTATGGCCTGCTTGATCAACTGACAGAGGTCGCAGGGCCGACACAAGACAGGGAAGGCGCTGCGCTGTCTCTAACGCGCGCGCGCGCAGGTGCTCCTCGGGGCAGTTCTCTAAGCAATGACTTCTAGCGATGGCAGAAGAATGTTTCATCTACATCACGCTTCCAGGCGCGGTAGAGCTTATACCGGCAGCGCGCTTTGAGATCACAACTACGCCCGCAGGCGATCCTCTCGGAAGGTTCGTCTATGGGCGTAGTTATCTCGAAAATCCAGACAGGGTACCCTTCGACCCCGTTGAACTCGCTTTGTCATCCAAAATCTACGAAACCGTAAGCTTCAAAGGTGTCTTCGGGGCATTGCGCGATTCCAGCCCCGACCATTGGGGCCGGCGCGTCATTGCAAGGCACTTGGGAAAGGCCGAGCCAAGCGAATTGGAATATCTCCTGCACTCTTCAGACGATCGGGCGGGCGCGCTGAGTTTTGGCCTGGGACCAAAGTCACCCGGTCCGAAGCGGGAATTCAACAAACGCATCGATCTCGACCACCTACAAAAGCTGGCCGATGCCCTCCTAAACGAAGAAGAACTTCCAGCCAACGCCCAAACGGTTCAGGTGGACGGACTGCTCAACGCCGGCTCCTCGATGGGCGGTGCGCGGCCCAAAGTGGTCGTGGAAGACGATGGCGCCCTATGGGTTGCGAAATTCAACGTCCCCAAAGACGACAAGTGGAACTATGCGCGCGTCGAACACGCAATGCTCACGTTGGCAAGATCGACCGGACTAAGCGTCTCTGAAAGCCGGGTCGTGCAGGTAGGAGACCGCGACGTTTTGCTGGTCAAGCGGTTTGATCGCGAACATACCGACGCGGGATACCGTCGCGCGCGCATGGTTAGCGGGCTGACTTTGCTGCGCTCAGAGGACTCCCATCAAGACCGTACGCGCTGGTCTTATATATTGTTGGCTGAGGAGGTTCGCCGCGCCAGTGGGGAAGCCAAACGGGATGCGAACGAGCTCTTTCGGCGCATGTGCTTCAATGCGCTGATTTCCAACACCGACGATCACCCCCGCAATCACGCTATGATTGCCATGGGAAAGCCTTGGCGGCTTTCTCCAGCCTACGACCTGGTTCCGGCACCTGCTATCAGCCTGGAGAAGCGCGATCTGGCTCTCATCTGTGGCGACCAGGGCCGAATCATGAATACGACAAATCTTCTCTCGCAGGCGGCGCGTTTCTTGCTCGAAAAAGGCGAGGCCGAAACCCTCTTGCAAACTATGCGCGATCACGTCGCCCATGACTGGTACGCGTCCGCCCGGCGGGAGGGGATCTCCGAAGCTGACTGTGAGAGAATTGCGCCGGCATTCGTCTATCCGGGCCTCGACTTGGACCATGTCGAGCCCGCCAATCTCTAGGCTAGCCGAATTTGATCCAACTTACCGTCTGAACCGGCCGTCTTTCCGCCGCTTAGTTTCATGCCATAAAAAAAATAAAATTGGCGACCTTTTGAGGCGTCATCAGGCAAATGGGCGCGGGTTCGGTTGCATCGAAATTGGCTGTTGGTAGCCCTGTTGGTGTTTGCTTGAGACACCAAGAAATACCCATGATATATCAAGTCCCTATATGCCCTCTGTGAGTCTCTTCTGGCACCAGTAATACTTTCGCCGCCATTCGCCGACGTTCGGCCTAGCAAAAATCCCGAATATCATGGATTTTTGTTCAGCTAGGTTCGCCGATGGCCGGGGGTATTCGCCAAAACTGTTGGTACGGCGTCGGTACGCGAGCCCCTTTGGGCTATAATAGTTGGTACGGAAATTCCAAGGGAAACTGTGCCTTTATGCCTCTAACCGATGCCGCCTGCCGAACCGCCGCTCCATGCAATTAATCTTGGCAGGCTTGGATTGCAGCCTCGATTTCGTCATTTTGAGCATGACAGCGCGCTAATGGAGTGGGGCAATGAACAGAAATGGCGACGAACTGTGTCGTGTTGGTCTGGTCCTCCTGCTACTGCTGATGGCAGGAATGCCGTCCGCGTCGGCGAGCGGCACGCGGATAGTGGTTTACGGCGCGACGGGCGCTATCGGCAGCCTCATCACGCAGGAGGCGTTACGGCGTGGAGATACTGTCGTCGGTGTCGCTCGCGATCCCACGAGGCTCAAGATCAGCGATCCTCACTACACGGCCGTCGCGGGCGATGTCACCAACCTTGATAGCTTCAAAAGCATCACACAGGGGGCGGACGCGGTTATAATTTCGGTGCTCGATAGTGGCAAGAACGCGCCCGAGAATTCAGTATCGGCGCAGGCAGCAAAGGTCGCCGTCGAAGCCTATACAGGAGTGTCACGCAGCCCTCACATAATCGATATCGGGGCCGCCCCCACGATGATGTATGAAACTCAGCAGGCAATAATCGAGCATGTGCATCTTCCGCCCGGAAGTCCCATGTATGGCATCATTCTCGGGCATCTGGTCGCCTTGGAGACATACCGCGCGAGCAACATCCGCTGGACGGTGCTTACACCGCCGTCGCATATTCAGGGATGGACCATGGGGGCGCCGCCACAACCGCATCGCACGGGCAAGTACCGCGTCTCGACCACCAAACTTGTGAGCGACGCGCAAGGTCAAAGCGCGATTGATGTCGCAGATCTCGCGGTCGCGGCCGTCGACGAGGCTGAGCATCCGCGGTTCGTCGGCAAGCGCTTTACCGTAGGATATTAACGATAACGCGTTCACCCGAACTGCCTGGCAGCATTTCGTTCTGACAAGATCGGTTTCAATGCGGGGGGCCATGAAGTCACGTGCCGTCTTGTCTACATGCCTATGTCCGGTGCCGCCCGCCTTCGGCGCACCCCCCAGGATTGTCAACGCTGCCGATGGCATTTTCGCGGCTTTCCAAAACCATCCGCTAGTTGGTCTCGGCGAATGGCATGGAATGCCGCAGGGACTGGATTTCTACGCCGTTCTGGTTCGCGATCCGCGTTTTGCGAAAGAGGTCGGCAATGTCGTGGCGGAGACGTCGTAACTTGCACGGTCAGGGTCACCTCTGTAATAGTAAGAATGGTCACGATGGCTCACCAACTCGACAGCTTGATTTATTTCGGCACCATTGAGCCAGTGCCTTCCGACCAACAATACTCTGCCGGTCTGTTGACGCTGCAATTTTCGGATGGCGCCATTCGTGATCTTTGCTGGAACGGTGTTGAAGTTGTTCGTGGCATCGCATGTCCCATCCGGGATGCAAACTGGGCGACCTGTTCCTCGGTTCTATCGGACGAAAATGTCATCAGTACGCCGGACGGATTTGAAATCACGCAAGTCCGCCTGGTCGCGGACGGCGCGCTGCGGGTCGCCTTGGTTTTCAATGGCACCTCGAGCGGGATTTTTCGTGCGACGGCAGAGATCTCGGCATGCCGCGAATTCATTACCAACCGGGCGGGATTTACACTGCTTCACCCCTTGCGCGATGTCGTTGGGACACCTTTGAGCGTCATCCATCCGGATGGTTCACTTACAGCATCCCAGTTCCCGTTGTTGATTTCACCGGACCAGGTGGCGGGCGAGATATCCGGTATTCGTCATTCGGTAAACGGAGTCGATACCGAGATTGTATTCCGGGGCGAGGTTTTCGAGATGGAGGACCAACGCAACTGGAGCGATGCCTCCTTCAAGACCTATTGCCGACCCTTGTCGCTGCCAAGGCCCTACAGGCTGAACGCGGGAGAGACATACCGCCAGGAAATACAGATAAGCGTCCGTGGCGCGTCGATCAGGAACCCCCCGGTTGCAAATACACCGCCCTCTGCCAGCCTTGAATTGGAGGCCAGTGCCGAGAACGTTCCACGGCTGGCTGTGGCAATAGAAGCCGGCGCGGTCCCGGACGTTCGAGCCCAGGGGCTGTGCCGCTTGCTGAATCCGGCAATCCTGCAATTGCGGGTAACGCCTCAAACCGCGCTTGCCGTGTGCGAATGCGCAAGGTCTCTGGTTGCCACCAGCCCGGCCGAGATTGAGCTTGAGATCGTAATCCCCTTCACGGACGACCCCCAGGCAGCGCTCACGCGTGTCGCGGCTGACTGCAAAAGTGCCTCGCTTGCCGTAGCGCGGGTACTGGCGCTTCCGGAAAAATATCTCCAGAGCTACCAGCCCACCGGCCCTTGGCCGGCAGGTCCAACGCCGCAGGATCTCAGGAAACAAGTCCGCGCCTCATTCCCCGATGCGCAGATAGGCGGAGGGGTACTGACATATTTCCCGGAACTCAATCGCTGCCGTCCGGAATTGTGCGATTACGTCGTGCACGGCTCAACGGCCATTACGCACGCGTCAAACGATTGCTCGGTCGTGGAGAGCCTGGAGGGCCTCTCACACGTCTTTAAAAGTGGGCGGGCGCTGGCGCAGCAACGGGACTATCGCCTGGGCCTAACGGCCATCGGAATGCGCTCAAATCCTTATGGATCTGGTGTCGTCGAAAACCTCCAGCAAGGCCGAGTCGCGATGGCCGGCGCTGACCCAAGGCAGCGCGGTCTGTTTGCCGCGGCATGGGCCGTTGGCGCCATGGCGGCCACGCAAGGTCACAATGTATCTTCCATGGTATTGTCGGCATTCGTCGGGCCATTCGGCGCCATCCACAGGCCGGAACGGTGGCCGCAGCCGCTCTACGAGGAAAGCGCAGGCGCCATGGTCTATCCCATATTCCATGTCGTGCGTTTCCTGGCGGGAATGGGAGGTGCCCCGCGCCTGTCGCTTCAGAACATGGGCGAGGGCATTGTGGGCGTCGCGGCAAGACGCATTTCGCGTGCCCGCCTGATGCTGGCAAATCTTGGAACAGGCGTCGTCCAGATTCGGCTACCACTGGAGGCCCAAATCCGCCACCTGAACGCTGCCAATTTCGGGTCTGCTATTGAAAGCCCCAAATGGCTTGACCTCAGCAACGTTGACCACAGGTCCGTTGTAATTTTGGATCCCTTGAATGTTGCATTTCTTGATATGCCGCTGTGAACCGGCCCTGTCGCCACAAAGTCATGCCGATCGTTTGCGGATGCCGCTTCCGGCAGCTGCCATGATCGCGATGACGATAGCCCCCTGCATCACCTCCTGCATTCCGGAAGACCAGCCGCTGACCTGCATGGTGGTGACAACCAGGACCAGAAGAATGGCGCCAAAGAATGTTCCCAGGGTCGTGGCACTGCCGCCGGTAATAAGCGTTCCACCTATGACGACGGCGCCGACCGATTGCAGCAGGTAGGGTTCTCCCATCTGCAGAAACGCGCCACCCGCATGGGCGGACAACAGGGCGCCATCGAGAGCGCCAAGCATACCACTGACCAGGAAGGTGATCGTTATGATCCGGCCGATACGGGCTCCGGCCAGGTGGGCCGCTGTCCTGTTCTGGCCGACGGCCATCAGGGTACGTCCATAGGATGTGTATTTGATGACGCCGCCGCTGACGATGATCAGTGCCGAGGCGAGAAGGAGAATCACCGGTACGCCTGTTAATTTTGCACTGGTGAGACTGTGAAGCAGCGTGCTGATGGTAAAAATATCCAGGGCCCTATTGGCGATCAAGGTGGCGCTGTCGAGCACATAGCCGATAGCAAGCGTTGCAATAATCGCGGGAATGCGAAGATTCTGAATAAGAAAGGCGTTTGCCGCCCCCGTCACCAATCCAATCGCGAGAACCGCCGGAAGCGCCAGCATCAGTCCGGCATTGGTTCCCCGCGACAAAATGATGGTTACAAAGGCCGATACGGTGATGACGCTTGGTATCGAAAGATCGATATTGCCGTTGCCGCCGGCGATCACGAACATCTGGCCGACGGCGACAATCATCAGAAACGAAGCCGAACTGGCCACGCCTGACAGGCTGTTCAGGTTGAAATGACTGGTCATGACGGACAGCAGGGCCCACAGCGCCAGTACGCCCATGACGGAAAAGCTCCAGCGATTGTCTCGCATCCAGTACCGAATATTCATGGTGCTCTCCGGGCAAAAATCGTGCGCAGGCAAATGATGCTGATCAAAAGGCCGCCCTGTACCACGGCGTTGTAGTCTGTGCTGACGTCCAAAAGCCCCAGCAGGCTGCCGACCAGCGACAGGCTGATCGCGCCAAATAAAGTCCCCAGCGGCGTGATACTCCCTCCCGTCAAAGAGGAACCGCCGACCACCACAGCCGCGATGCTGAGCAAGGTGTAGGAGCTCCCGGCGTTGATATCCGATGCGGTATTGATGGCCGTCATGGCGAGGCCCGCTGCCAGTCCAAACAAGCCGGAAAAGCCGTATCGCAAGAGCGCGGCCGATACGGGCGACCAACCGCTCTGAACCATGGATCGCGGATTTGCTCCGAAGCCGCGCAGCATGACTCCCAGGGGCGACGCGTTGAATGCCGCGCTGGCGGCGGCGGCGGCCAGAAGACAGAGCGCCGAAGCCGGTATCCCGAACAGGTTGAACGCCGCCAGGGCGGCAAGCCATTCCGGCGCACTCCCGCCCGGTGTTTGCTGCAGAGTGTAGCCGATACCCAACCAAACGAAGGATGCGCCGAGCGTCACCACGATGGCTGGAATGGACCGAAGCTGAACCAGCAGGCCGAATGCCACGTAACCGGCTAGGGCCAGTGCCAGGAACAGCCAACCAAGCGCGGGATCGGTCACCAGGAAGGTGGCGCTGATCACGCTGGTCAGGCCGGCAAATGCGCCGATCCCCAGGTCAATCTCGCTGCCACCGACGATGAAAAGTTGCGCCAGCGAGATCAGGGCCAGAGGAACCGCTGCCGTCATCAAAAGATCAAGCCCCAAAAGAGATACCGCATTGCGATTGAGAAGGCCGATAACCGCCAGCATCAGCGCGGCGGTGAGAAATGGCATGATCGACAAGGCGTTACCGCGCGTGCCGGCCATCGCGGTTTGCGACAGGGTCGAGGGCGACGCATTCATCTTTTCCGAAAAAGAGGCATTGACGATGGCATCTTCCGTAAGATCGTTGCCGCTCAGAGTTCGTTTTATCGCGCCGGCGTGAAACAGCAGAACATAGTCGCATTCCTGAAACTCGATGGTCTCGGAGCTGTACCAAACCACCAGCTTGCCCGAATCCGCAGCTTGGCGGATCAACCGGTAGAAATCGCGCTTGATTTGGACATCGACACCGCGCGTCGGGTCGTCCAGCAGAATGATGTCAGCCCCGGTCATGAGTGCACGCGCCAGAAGCACCTTCTGTTGATTTCCCCCCGACAATTCCAGGATAGGTGACTCCAGCCGCTCCATTGGGAGCTGCACCGCCCTAAGCCAGGGTCCAGCCGTGCGCTTTTCCGTCTCTGCGCGAATGATGCCGATTATCGGATCCGAAGCGGTAATCCCGATGGTTGCATTTTTTAGGACGTTCCAAAGCGGAAACACGCCCTCCACTCCGCGGTCTCCGGAGACATAGGAGGCCGCCGATTCGCAAGTAAGACCGAAAGAATGCGCGCCTCTTGCCGCCTCATACAGGGATCGAAGAAATTCGCGCTGGCCGCTTCCCTCCAGGCCAGCCAGCCCGACGATCTGTCCCGCACGCAGTCCAGCAGGTTGTACCGACCAGGGCGCGTCTATCTGGGCCAGTGTCTTGGTTTGCGTATTGACGGTCACCCGGTGGAGCTGTTCGAGCTCCTGGCCGGCTTCACCCGCCATCGCCGCAACCATCTGCGGCATGCTGATCGTGCCGTTCATGGTGTCAGACATCAAAATGCCGTTGCGCAGGACCAGAATGCGCGTGGCAATTGCCGCGACTTCCTTGAGCTTGTGACTGATGAAAATGACCGCTACGCCGGCAGTGGCGCGACCATGAATGAAGCGTGCCAGCTGCTCGCTGCGCAGTCTGTCCAGCGAGGACGTGGGTTCATCGAGAATAAGAACCCGCAGAAGCGGATCGCAAGCCGCGCGGGCGATTTCGACCATTTGGCGTTGCGAAAATTTAAGTTCCGCAACGGCCTGGCGCACGTCAATGTCATTGTCCGGGAAGATGGATTGGATGCTGTCCCGTGACATGCGTTCATAGCGGTGCAGCCAACGCGGATTAAGTTCGGCGCGGCCGCGCTGTTCCACATAAAAATTCTCGGCAACTGAAAGGCTGTCGCACAGCGACAGTTCCTGATGCACAATCCGGATGCCCAACGCGCGCGCCAGTTGGGGAGAGAACGCGCCAAAATCGATCTCAATGCTACCTACTTCCAGCGTTCCCGCGTCCGGTATTGTGACGCCGGCCAGGATGCGCATTAGGGTGCTCTTGCCCGCGCCATTGGCGCCGATGAGCCCGATAATGTCTCCGCCAACCGCGCGGAAAGAAAAACCGCTGATCGCGCGGGTTGGACCGTACGTCTTTGTTATTCCGGAAAGCCGCAATATGGGCGCTGCCGAGCTTTCAATGGGCATCTCAGTTATTCTGGGTCAGCAGGTTTTGGCGCACCCAGTCGGCCGAGTAACTCGCAGCAACGGCTGTGCCCGGCTTGAGCGCCGAATATTGCTTTACAGTGTCGCTGGTAACGGTGGATGCCGACATTTTCATGTATTTCGGCACCTTGTGGTGATTGAGGATTTCCAGCGCGACCCATAGCGCCGCCTGGCTGACGCTTGGCGCGGCGTTCATGGAAAGCGTCGTGTAGCCGTTTCTCTGTTTCTGCTGGATCCACCAGTGGATAAAGTTCGCATCGCCGTCGCCGGAAATCACGGGCATCTTGCTGGAGTAGGCGCCACCGAACTGTTCAAACGCCTGCGCCGTGCCGTAGGATCCATCACCGATAACGCCGGCGATTGGCGGAAGGCTGGGTAATACATTGCTGACGACCGACTGCGTAACAGCGGCCGTGGCCATGCCGTAAACGGTGCCGACGACCTTGATGCCAGGATATTTCTTCAAGGTCTCGACTTGCTGCTCGTACATCAGCTTGTCCGGAGCGGACCCTCTGACCCCGCGCACAATAATCAGGTTGCCCTTGCCGCCCATCAGCTTGGCGATACCATCCGTCAAGGGCCTCTGCCAATTGACAAAATCCCAGTCGATCTTGTAGGCGCAAGGCGCGCTGGCGACGGAATCGAACGCGACGACCACTATCCCGACGGCACACGCTTTCTGCACCACACCGTTCAGGGCCGTCAAAGATGCGGAATCGAGCAGAATGACATCCGGTTTCCGGAGGATCAGATCGATCATCTGGGAAATTTGCGCGCTGACGGAATTATCGCCGTTGAGCACAATATAGCCGGAAATCAGCTTGTCCTTCTTGGCCTGATCCGCGGCCTTGCGGAATGCATCCACCATTTGATGCCGCCAGTTGTTGCCGAAATAGGCATTGGACACCGCAATAAAGGGCGGATTTGCCACTGCAGTTGATGGGATCAGCAGTGCAATCGCGGCAGCAGCACCGGCCATCGCGACAATTCTCGCTAGCGCTTTGCGGCAGATCATTTAAGCATTCCCGATTCCGGTATCTCAATGGCGATGTGTCGGCGGCAGTGCAAAATCTACTTGACCATCTCCCGGACGCGAGACAGCCCATCGCCAAGTGCACGCTGAAGAAGAAGATGGTCGATGCCGTAAGCGATGATACGAAATCCCTTCGTCAGATAGTTGCGCGCCCAAACTTCATCCGCCGCCATGAAGCCTGAAACCTTGCCGTGCCGATTGGCGGCCTGAACAATGGTGTCGACAGCTTTCAGATATTCCGGATTTTCGAATTGGCCAGGAATACCCATGAAATTTGTCAGGTCGAAGTGGCCGATCCAGACAACATCAATTCCGTCTACGGCAGCGATTTCGTCCACTGCCCCAAGGCCGGCAGTGGTCTCGACAAGAGCAATGACAAGCGTGCGATCATTGGCGACCGCGATCTTGTCCGGCACAGGGCCTCCCTCATAATCGTCATGTGCCATGGCGAATGCTGCTCCGCGCCGACCTGCCGGCGGATAACGCGTCGCAGAAACGATCTCGCGCGCCTGTGCGGCGGACTCGACCATCGGCACCATGATACCCATGGCGCCCATATCAAGGCAGCGCGAAATGAAGTGGTACTGCAGAGTCGGAACCCGGACCATTGGCACAAGTCCGATACCCCGGCAAGCGGCGATTTGGCCTTTGAGCGTTTCGATGGTGACTCCAGAATGCTCCATGTCGAACAAGATGAATTCCGCGCCGGCAGCCTTGGCGATTTGCGGCATGCCGGGCGTGAAGAACTCGAAGACCATCGTCCCGAAAACGTGCTTGCCGGCACCAAGGTCGGACTTTACCGGATTTCGTTTCATGGATATTCCCCATTGCCTCGGCGCGCCTGCAGCAGCTCGTTCTCATTTGGATATAATTGCGAGCCCTGTCAGGAACGATGCGGGCCCCTAATACTTGCTCGAATTCACTATTTTCGGCAACATGGCCCTGAAATCCGCGACTGAAATGATGCCGAACATAGGCAAAAAAGCAGAGCGCGGGCTAAAAGGCTGGGGCCAATGCTTTTTGTGGTTGTGGTCGAATTTCAACTGAAGCGGGGTTTGCGATCGCAATTTCGTTCCCTTATCGATGCAAACGCCGATGCGTCGGTCAGGAACGAGCCGGGATGCCTGCAATTTGATGTTCTGGAGCCCGAAGGTGGAGGGCGACCGCGTGCTGCTCCATGAGATCTATTCCGACAAGGCGGCATTTGACGCGCATCTCCAAACCGAACATTTCCGCGTCTTCAACAGCGCGAGCGAGAGCTGGTGCCTTCAAAAGTCCGTCAGAAGGTACGGTCTCGTCTTTTCGGGGGCGAATGTTGCTTCCAAAAGAGCGACCGATTAGCAGATAAGCCGACTGCGCGATTTAACCCTTCGTGGGGATTTTGCGCCATGGCCTTGAAATAATCCAGGGGGCTATCAATGGTGGAAAAATTCCGGGTCGGACTTTCGGCGGATTTTCGCAATGCCGACGGATCGCCGACATTCCGCGATTTCGATCTCGCGCCGCTGATGCAGGATGCGCGCGTCGAAGTGGCGTTCCTGGAATCCGAGGGCGTTCTGAGTGCCCGGCAACTGGAAAATATCGACGCACTCATTCTCCTGGCGCACCGGTTCGATTGCGATAGCGTACCGAAAAGCGGGCGTCTGGGCGTCATCGCCCGTTTCGGGGTCGGATATGACACGGTCGATGTGAAGGCCTGTACGGATGCCGGCATCGCTCTGGTCATCACGCCAGAGTCAGTGCGCAGACCGGTTGCCGTGTCAATTATCACCCTGATGCTGGCGCTGACGGGAAAACTGACGATCAAGGAAAAACTGACGCGGGCAGGGGCAGCGGGATTTTCGCAACGCGGCGCACATATGGGTGTTGGGCTTGTCGGGCGGACTTTCGGCTTATTGGGCGCCGGCAATATTGGCGTCGAAACGCTCCGCCTGGCCAAACCATTCGACATGAAACTTATTGCGCATGATCCTTTTGCGGATGCGGCCTTGATGGCGGAAATCGGCGTCGAGCTGGTTGGTATCGAGGAGCTGTTTCGCCGGTCCGACGTCCTTTCGATCTGTTGCCCTCTTTCGGACGCGACCAAGCATATTGTCAATGCCGAAAAATTGGCGCTGATGAAACCCACCAGCTATCTCATTAACACAGCGCGCGGTCCGGTTGTCGACCAGAAGGCACTTACTAAGGTGCTGCGAGAGCGTCGAATCGCGGGCGCCGGTCTCGACGTGCTGGAACAGGAGCCGCCGGAGCTGAGCGATCCAATTCTCACGTTAGATAACGTCATTTTGACGCCGCATGCGCTATGTTGGACCGATCAGTGCTTCAGCCATATGGGAGCGTTGGATATTCAGGCAGTGCTCGAGTACTGCGACGGTCGCTCCCCATCCGGAGCGATTGTCAATCGATCTGTTATCGATAGCCAAATCTGGGCCGAGCGGATTTCTGCACTGCGCGCGCGATTGGGACACTAAAGTGTGGCCCACTCGAAATCAGTCGAGAGCTCATGAAAAGTGCCAATTCTCTTGGTCCCATATTGGCGCTGGGGATATTTTGTGCGCCGTCGGTCGTTTGCACTTAATCTCGCAAAGCTGCTGGCAAAGGTCCGAAGTTGCAACGGTGATTCTTTGTGGTGCGTCTATGAGCGGTTCACGCGAAGTGGTCAGCATCGGCACGTCGCTGTACGCATATTCATCTTATCTGCCACTGGGTTCATTACCGATCGACGGGAAGGGTTTACGGGAAAGAAAGCCACTCAAATGATGTGCCGTGAGCTTCCGTACACCGTGGTCGTTTGATTTGCCCATGGGTGCGTCTGCAGCGACCGGAGGGGCATCTTCTACTTCAAAGACTTTCAGACAGGCACTATTGTCCGTTCATGCTCGTAGTCAATCAGGAGCGTCGATTTCATCAAGGAAGCGAATCGTGAAAGTGATACAAAAGGGCTTTGCCGCCATCCTGCTGCTCTCCTCTGTCGTTCCGGTTTTGGCGCAGGATGACGCACTGGCGCGCGGCGGGCGTGACGGCACAACGGAATATTGGTGGGTGGACAAGATAGCTGGCGGCCCCAACGCCTACAAAGAGCCCAACCGCCCCATCTGGCGGTTGTCGGAGCTGAAGCAGATGCATGCCGGTCAAAACAATTGGTCGCAGCAGATCATTCTCGATGATGAGCATAACGTCACCTACAATTCCGGCGCGCCGGGGACCAAAATCACACGCCGCCTGCATCCCGACACCCCCACCGTGTTCGTGATTGTCGCCGGCAAGCTTCGTTTCAACCTGGAAGGCCAGCAACCAGTGACTGCCACAAAGAGCGGCATCATCCACATCATGAAGGACACACTCTATTCCGCGGATGTCTCCGGCGATCAGAACGCGTTATGGATCGAGGTTAATGTGCGGGGCTATTCCACCGTCTATCCCGCCGCCGATCCAAAGCCGCAAACGAGTCCAGGTAACAGCATCGTGAAAGTGTCATTCGCCCACCGACCGCAGCCTTACAACCCACCCAACCAGCTTTATTTCAACACGCTGGAAGCCATCGCCACCTGCAAGGTACATGTGGCGGTGGAGGACGATCATCTATTTGCAAATCCGGCTTTGGGTTATGTCAATCCTGCCGACAACAAATGCGGTGGCGGCAGCCTCAATACCGGCAGCGGCAGACCCATCGAGCCTGGCACAACCTTTAATACGACAGTGCCCTTCGGCCATCTTCATTCGGGCACCGTCGAATGGTGGATCATCCAGGTTGGCCAGGAATCCGGACGGTTCGAAAATTACGGCGAATATCATGCCACCGAGGGCGACGTGATGTATGTCCCGCCCAATACATGGCATGAAACCACCGCTGATACGCCATCGGGCCCGTCGGTGCGCCTGGCGATGGGCGCCTATCAGCGCATCAGCATGCAGAATACCGGACCGGCACAATGATGGTCCGACAAGAGCCGGGTAATGCGTCCCCTAGTCGATTGGAATTGTCAAATAGACTCGGCGCTTTTGCAAGCCATGTCGGCTTTTAGCGCAAAGCGAATACGCCATCTGCGGAGCAATGGTGGTGCTCCGAGACGGCTGAAGGGAGCGAGAACTGCCCTAGCCAACTGACTGTGCGAGCAATTCGGCAATACCTATGGTATCGGTGCGGCGGCGTTCTCAAGGAGGCAGGATCGGTCGATGTCACCCACAACACCTTCCAGGCTGAAACATGCCGAGTTTCATGGTTGCATCGGCATGGCCCGCACCGCGATCACGCCCCCGGTCGGTATCTATTCGCGGACCTGGGGCAGCGCCCGGCACGACGTTGCGGAGGGCGTGCACAGGCCGGCCCTGGCAAGTTGCCTGGTTTTTAAGACACTTGACGGTCAAAGCGAGCTCGTATTCATAGCCTTGGATTCCTGTTGTGCCGATGACGGCGAAATCGCAGCGATCCGGGCGGCGATCCTCGATCGTTTTGGGCTCAAGCCTGAGCAGCTGATGCTGCACCCCTCGCACTCGCACAGTCTGCCGGTCCTGACACGGCGCACTGCCGACCGCGCTGGCGGCGGATTGCTCACGTCCTACCTGGACGGACTTGCGCCCATTTGCTTCGACCTCATCGAACAGGCTCGCGCGGCACTTGCGGAGGGCACAGTGAGCTGGGCCTATGGGCGGTGCGGCCTGGCCTTCAATCGCGACGCCGTGGATCCGGCAAGCGGTCGCGACATCTGCGGATTGAATCTTTCCGAAAAGGCCGACGATACGTTGCTGGTTGGGCGGATCAGCGATACCACCGGCCGGATCAGGGCCACGATCGTCAATTATGCCTGCCATCCCGTCTCGCTGGGTGGCGGCAACCGGTTGCTCTCGCCCGACTATATCGGCGCGATGCGCGAAATCGTGGAGCGTGACACCGGCGGCGCCATATGCGTCTTTATGCATGGCGCGTCCGGCGAACTGACCCCGCGGCGGAGCTATGAAGCGAAGATCGAAGTCGCGGACCAGAATGGCCGGGAGCTCGGCTATGCTGCTCTTTCCGTTTTGAGCGGCATGTTTCCGGCCGGGCAGCAGCTTCAATATCAGGGCGTTGAGGAATCCGGTACGCCACTTGGTATCTGGCGGTTGACATCGCGATCGGATGTCAGCGCCCAATTGTCGAGTCGGTTCGTAACAACACAATTTCCGCTGCTGCCGTTTCCCTCCCGCGAGGAGCTGCAGGCTCAACTGGCGGCCACGACGGAACGCTATGCGATTGAGCGACTGGAGCGCAGCCTGGCTCGCCGCGCGCAGGTTGGCGACGGACCGAATGGCGATTTCCATTTCACCGTTTGGCGCTTGGGGGAAGCCTTTCTGGTGTCAACGCCGGCGGAGTGTTACAGCCAGTTCCAATTGGATCTAAGACGCCAGTTTCCCGGTACCACCGTGGCAGTCCTCAACCTGTCGGACGGCACGACGACCTATCTGCCGAAACCGGAGAGTTTCGGCCGCGATGTGTATCAGGCTCGCATCGCGTTTTACCAACCCGATGCGCTGGCCCGCGTCACCGGGATGGCGTGCGAGGCGATCTCGGAAATGCAGTGAGAACCCGCTGGAAGAATTTTCCGATCACGGCCGGGGTTTGGTGAATTCCCGGCGCGGCGCCATGGCCCGTCCGGTCCCCAGCACGATGAGCGCCGACAGCAGTTGGGCGGCGCCAAGGGCCGCCATCGCTGCTCCATAGTTCCCCGTTCGCGCCTTGAGCATTCCGACAATGGTTGGCCCGAAAAAGCCGCCCAAAGTTCCGATGGTATTGACCAGTGCGAGCCCACTGGCCGCGCCGGAGCCGCGGGAGAAGGAAGACAGCAGGCTTTGGAATGGCCCGATGCCGCTCAACCCGCCGGCCATTGCGATTGTAAGAGCGACAAGAACCAGCACGTTATTGGCAGACAGACTGGCAACGGCAAGCGCTGCTGCAGCCAGCAGCATGGTGAGGGCGGTGTGCCATATCCGTTCATCTCGGATATCGCTCATACGCGCCCATACGATCATGGCCGCTATGCTGGCCATGTAGGGTAGGGCCGCGACAAAGCCCGTCGCCCGATTGGAGAAACCCATCGCCTGGATGATCTGTGGCAGCCACAGATTGATCCCATAGAGCGCGACGCCCGAGCCCAGCCCGGAAAGCCCCAGAAGTATCAAACGCGGATCGCATAGCGCCTGCCGCACACCGCGGTCGGGCGGAGACGTCCCGGCGGCGAGGCTCGCGGCAACGGAAGATTTTTCCGCGTCATTGAGCCATCGGGCCTGGCCGGGATTATCCGGCAAAACCGCGAGAACCACGAAGGCAAGCAAGACCGCGGGCAGGCCTTGGATCAGGAACAGCCATTGCCAGCCGTGAAGCCGCGCGACCCCCTCCATTCCAAGGATCAGGCCTGACAACGGTCCGCTGATGATCCCCGCGATGGGAATGGCGCTGCAAAATATTGCGATGAAGCGGCCCCGTAAGGCCAGGGGAAACCACAGAGTAAGATAGAATATCATGCTTGGGGTGAAACCGCCTTCGGCCACACCCAGCAGAAAGCGCAACCAATAGAAGCCCTGCGCGCTCTGCATCAATGCGCTCGACGCAGAGACCAGACCCCAAATTAGCATTACGCAAAAGATCACGCGGCGCGCACCCAGGCGCGCGAGAACGACCGCAGTCGGAATCTGGAATGTGACGAAGCCTAGGAAGAATATGCCTGCGCCCAGGCCGTAAATGGTGGGAGAAAATCCCAGATCCCGATTCATGGTGAGGGCTGCGAACCCGACATTCGAGCGGTCGATGAAGCCCACGACATACAGCAGCGTAATGAACGGAATTAACCGCCAGGCACATTTCGCGAGGACTTGGTCGGGCTCGGTCACGCAGTGTCCCGGTAAAAGCCCCATCATTCAGCCATGCTGTTCCATTCATGGCAACAGGCCACCACCAGCCCTTTTCACAAGACAGCTGCGTCGCCGCTCGATGGCTTTGGCAGGCGATAATTTGATAGGGGTTTTGCTACTGGCTCAGGGCGGACAGGTCTGCTCCTGACCCAAAGCGAACGTTCACAGTTGGCCCAATTTTGCGCTATTGTCGCCCGCAACGAACTGGCGGATCGACATTCCGAACGGGAATGGCGTCACAACCTAATAACGGGCAATTGGTTATGCACGGTCAATGTCATTGCGGCGCAGTCCAATTCGACGTCGAACTCAGCGATGGTTTCAACACTGTCAGGCGATGCACGTGTTCGTATTGTCGGATGCGCGGAGCCATCGCTGTGTCCGCTGCAATGGGTGGCTTGCGTATTGTTCGGGGCGACGAGGTCTTAACTAGCTACCGATTCAATACTGGTGAAGCCCAGCACTTCTTTTGCTCCCAGTGCGGTATCTACACACATCACCAGCGTCGCTCGAACCCGAAGCAGTACGGTATCAACGTTGCATGCCTGGAAGGCGTCAGCCCATTCGATTTCGCTGAAGTGCCTGTCATGGACGGAGTGCGGCACCCTAGCGATAATGCTGGCGCAGTTAGGCGCGCTGGGACTTTGCGATATGAGCGCTTAGAGAAATAGATTTGCTGAAACACGGCCGAAGGGAACGTCCTGTGGCTCAATGTGGACATTGCCGGCGTAACCTGCGGGTAGTGGTGCCCAGCTCAGTGGGCGTCGCACGATTCCCATGACCCGTGATGGGAGCACTCGTTCTGCGCTTGCTGACTGGCGTGACGCCGGGGCGGCAAAGCCGTAAAGTGGGACCGTTCACGGTATTTGATGGCGGGAAGTCCAAATATTGAGGGGTCATGCTCAAAATATGGGGCCGCAAGAACTCGATTAACGTCCAGAAAGTCATGTGGGCGGTGGGCGAGCTTGGCTTGCCGTATGAACGAATTGATGCGGGAGGGTCATTCGGCGGCTTGAATAATCCGGCCTTCATTTCAATGAATCCGATGAAACGCGTGCCGGTAATTGATGATGACGGAAGAATTATTTGGGAGTCGCACGCGATCACCCGATATCTTTGCGCACAATACGGTGCTGGGCGGCTATGGCCTGAGAGCGCTGTTCAACGCAGCGTAGGCGACATCTGGATCGAGTGGACACAGACTAGCCTACAGCCGACGTTTATTAACGGCGTGTTTTGGCGCCTCTACCGCACGCCGGAGGCGCAGCGGGATTGGCCCGCGATCCGGCAAAGCGTTCAGAATACCGCCGCGCTACTTCGTGTTCTCGACAACCACATGGCAGAGAGGCCATTTGTGAGTGGCGATACGTTGACTATCAGCGATATCCCGCCTGGCACGCAGCTTTATAGATATTTCAGTTTGGAGATTGAGCGGCCATCGCTGCCGCATATCGAGGCATGGTATGAGCGGCTTTGTTCGCGGCCAGCCTATCGCGAACATGTTATGGTCCCATTTGATGACTTACGGGGGCGCCTAACCTATTAGGGTATCCTAATCCCCTGAACCGGTTGTCATGGCTTGGACAGAGCCAGCCGTTCTCAGAATGACCGCGTCTGACCCAAAGGACATTCCGGGTCCAAATTCAAGCTTTGATTTTGCTAAGGAAATTGGCGGAATTGCCCCACCTACCGATTTCAAGAGTCCCATCTGGACTGATACCGTGTCAGAATCCGGAAATAACGAGCTTGCCGGGGCCTTGAGAAGGAGCCCTCAGGAAATGCAAATGAAAGTGTCTCAAATCTTGTTCCTTTCCACCGTGCTGATGGTTCTGGATTTGAGAGCGTCGGCGCAACCGCCATCGGCATCGCCGCAGGAAAGTCAAACTATGACAGCAACGCGCGAGATGCTTGGTGCATTTGCCAAGGCATTCACCACGCCCACAAAGCTTACCGGAAAGATCGCCCGCTGGGTGACCGCCATCTGTCCAGTCGCCAAAGGGCAAAAACCTGCTTTTACCAGGTTCATCACGCAACGGGTGCAGGCAATCGCGGCGGCGGCGGGCGTGCCAGTCAGTACCAACGGTTCCTGCACGCCCAACATCGAGATCATCTTCACGACAACCCCGCAGGATCTGCTGGATCATATCCGCAAAGATGAACCAAACTATTTGGGCTATGCCACAACCAACGAACAGAGAGAAAAGTTGGCGACGGTCACGCGGCCGGTGCAGGCTTGGTACACGACGGAATCAATAGACTTGCGTGGCACCCACAAGATGGACAGTGGCCGGCGTTTTGACACCGGCATGACCATGTCAAATTTCAGCGCGGTTGGCGGGGCAAATCGCGACCCATTATATCTGCCCGACGCAACATACGCCCACGTCACTGGAAACCACATCAGTGATGGCGTGCGCAGCGGTTTCAATCATGTCATCATCGCCATCGATTCCAACAAGCTGGCGGGGCAGCGACTGATTCCGCTGTCTGACTATATTGCGATGCTGGCGCTGACCCAGCCGAACTCGCTGGACAGCTGCCAGCAATTGCCAAGTATCGTGAATCTCATGGCGACAGGTTGCGATCAAAAATTGGACGGTATGACCGCCACCGACCTCGCTTTTCTGCAAGGACTCTACAAGATGGACGCCGATAAGAGCCTACCTAGCCAGCAGAGCGAAATCGGCGACCTAATGCAAAACTCATTGCGGCACTAAATCCCTTCGTGAACGGCAATATCCGCGTGACCATCGGAACTGTCAGTCGCTACCCCATCGCTATGGGAACGGCTGAGACCAATCCGACGTTTCGGTTGGCAATCGGTGCCGCCCCCAATTCGTTGCCCCTCAATTCTACTAAGTGGACGTCTAGCCGGTGAAGCTGGCGCCTGCAGCATAAGTTTTCGATCGGACCTTGACCGTTAGGCCTGCGACGGTAGTCTTTGGACAATAGTCAGTCGGCCGGAGAGTGGAAAATTGCGGACTCCAATTGCTTCGTGGATAAGAAAGTCCCTCTCATTCGTTTTTGGTGGGCTGTTGACATGCCTTGTAGGTGGAGTTGTTGCCCAGCCGTTGCCTGACGCCAAATCCTATGCCGCAAATCCGACCCTTCTCATTGACGCCTATCGTCACGTCGAGGTTGCTTCTGTCTCAGACGCACTCGAACAGCTTTACGGCAAGCGTTCCTATATGTCGCACCGGATCCACGCCATCTCGGAAGGCAAGGTCGCAGGCTTTGCGGTGACGGTCCAGATGGAAAAGGCTGAGGGCAGCGCGCCATCCGCGGTGACGCCTATGCAGGCAGCGATCGATACGGCGCCTGCGGATTCGGTCTATGTAATGTCCGTCTCGGATGGAGATGATATTGCCGGCATTGGCGGTCTCATGGCCACAGCGATGAGCGCACGAGGATTTTCTGGCGCCGTGATCGATGGTGGAGTGCGCGACGTAGCGTACCTCAGGAAGATCGCGTTCCCCGTCTATGCCACGGGGATCGTGCCATCAACGTCGGTTGGGCATTATCGCGCGACGGGCGGTATTCCGGTGACCTGCGGCGGGACCCGCGTCAATCCGGGCGACGTAATCGTGGCAGATGCTGACGGAGTCGTGGCGGTGCCGAAAGCTGTTGCCGCCGACGTGCTGGTCAAGGCGCAGATCCTGGATCAGACTGAGCACTCCATGTACGGCTATATCGAAAAGCTTCGCTCCCTCGAGGAAGCTGTTCAGCGCTTTGGTCGCCTGTAAGGATCTCACCAGCTCGTACTGAGACCAATTACGACGACTTTTTGCACTGGCTGGCGTTCGTTGGATGACCTATGGCGCGCGCCGTCGCAGCAATATAAAGTTGCAAAGTCGACATTTGGGTTGGTCAATCCAGGAGATTGCCATCATGAGATCCAATTTATCGCGCAGAAGTCTGGTCAAGGGATTTGCGACATCGGTTTTGATGCCGGCTCTGTCGCCTGTCGCAGCAGCAGCGCAGACTGGCAAGAAGCCATATTGGATGGGCAATGGCATGCCCCAGGAGGGTCCAGACACGCCCAAGCTTGCCGACGCTATCGACTATGGCTGGAAAGGTGTCGGCAACGGTCAAGGCGGCACAGGCGTGCCAACCGACGAAGCCATTCGCGGCGTCGTCCAGCTTGGTGTGTATCATGTGCTCGCCGGCGGCCCGCCGACGCTGCCATGGACAGTCGAGATGCTGAAGCCTGCGTACGACAAGCTGAAGGCGGCCGGCGTGACCATGGGCAACCTGATGATCGATGTCAGTGACAAGATCATCTATGGTCGCCAGGGCCGGGACGAGGACATTGAAAAAATCAAGCAGTCGCTGCAGGCCGCAGGGAAGGTCGGCGTCCCCGTTGTCGAATACAATTTCTACGCGCACCGCGCGATGGAAGCCTATTACGAAGAGATCGGTAGAGGCGGAGCCGGAATTACGGGCGTGGATTACGACCGTATGAAGAATCTTCCGCCGTTACCTGAACAAGGTGCGCATAACCTCACGGAAATGTGGGCGAATATCACCTACTATCTGAAAGCCGTCGTTCCAACTGCGGATAAGGCGAATGTGCGGATGGCACTGCATCCCAACGATCCACCGGTGCCGTTGAGCCGCGGCTCGCAACAGATCATGGCAACCGTTGCGGGATGGAAGCACCTAATTGAAATCGTCAACAGCCCGTCGAATGGAATTACCTTTGATTGCGGCGTTACACGGGAGATGGGTGAAGACCCGGTTGCAGTTTGCCGCTACTTCGCCAGCAGGGACCGCATCAATCACATGCATTTCCGGGGGCCCCATATCCACACGCCGTATGTGCGATACGATGAAGGTTTCCTGGATGAAGGCGACGTCAACCTGTTCGCCGTTATGCGCGAGTTGATCAGAAATAAATACACGCATGAGTTCTATCCCGAACATCCGCGCGCAATCGACTATGACCGCGCTCGCGGTGCAATTCGCGGATATCCCGGCGGTGGTGGTTATGCTGGCAACGTCTACGATATCGCCTACGGAAAGGCGATGCTGCAGGCGGCATTGATAGCGGAAAGAAGTTAGATGTTTCCGCGCGGTCAAGTGCGGCGACCACCATGCTCCCAGCGCTGTCGGACTGACCGCTATCGGCGCGTAGCGGACATTTCAAGGGCAGCCTTCTATGGGCTAGAATGACAAGAGAGGGCACGCGCTTTAAATGAGACAGTGGGGGGATTGATGCGTTGGACCCTAATTTCATTCGTCTTGCTCGCCACCATCCCAACCCCCGCCGCGAGCGCCACAATTCACCAGTTCTCAGACTTGGCCCTGGCACCTCAAGGCGATCGCACGGCGACTGTGGAGAGCGAAGATCCGGGCAATTTGCCGGACGAGCCGCACGCCAGGATCGTCGTGCGGGGACCCGACGGAACGGTCCTTTCGATTTTCGATCCCTGCCACACTTGCCGTTACGCCAACCCCGCCTTCTCTTTCCGGGGTGAACTGGTTTTCCTGGCTACCGACGAGAGGAAAGGCCAGACCACACTGTTCCATGTGCCGAACGGTCTGCCGCGTTCTTTGACAGTG
This sequence comes from Rhizomicrobium sp., assembly GCA_035512055.1. Lineage (GTDB taxonomy): Bacteria > Pseudomonadota > Alphaproteobacteria > Micropepsales > Micropepsaceae > Rhizomicrobium. The sequence goes on along the minus strand of DATKEP010000066.1, from coordinate 6,747 downwards.
ATTGCGGGCCTTGCCAACACCGTCCGCTTTTCTCCCGACGGAAGACAAATTGCCCTTCTGGTGACATTGGGGGCCAGGAAAAGGACGGGGGCAACACAGGCGGGCGCAGCCCAGGTGGGCGAAATCGGTAAAGCAAACGACGAGCAGCGTATCGCCGTGCTGCCTGCCGGCGGTGGCCAATTGAAACTAGTGTCGCCCGCCGACACCTATATTTACGAATTCTCCTGGACGCTTGATGGCAAGGGTTTTGTCGCGACGGCGGCGAAAGGCAATGGCGACAACAATTGGTGGGTCGCGAGCCTGGACTACGTGGATGCTGCCACAGGCGCACTGCGCGTTATCGCTAAGTCTGACATGCAAATGGATATGCCACGCGCGTCGGCGGATGGCACCGTTGCCTTTATCGGTGGACTCATGAGTGACTGGGGTCCGGTCGGTGGCGACGTCTACGTCGTGCCGATCTCTGGTGGGCTGCCGGTCGATATCACCCCCGGCTTTCAGGGCACCTTCAAGGGCCTGGACTGGCGGGGAAAGACCTTACTGACGACTGCCCTGGTGGATGACCATGCTGCGATAATAGCGGTGGATCCCAAGACCAAAACCTCGCGACAGCTCTGGATGGCACCAGTGTCGGTCGGGAGCCAGGATTTCGACAACCCGATTGCTTTGAGCGCGGTTGGAAACCGCGCGGCAACGCTGCAGGAGGATTTTATTCACGGAACAGAAATCGCCCACGGCCCGCTTTCGACGCTTGCTCCTGTCACCCGTGCCAATGCCACCTTGCCGGCCAATGTCTCGGTCCAAAGTGTGCACTGGAAGAACGATGGCCTTTCCGTCCAGGGCTGGCTTCTTGAGCCCAAACAGCTTACCCCCGGCAAACACCCCATGCTGACGATTATCCATGGCGGGCCATCGTCAGCCGCAACGCCACGCTATGTTGCCGACGGCGGTCAACATGGTATGTCGTTCGACTTCATCATGCCGATGATCAAGCGCGGTTATTTTATCTTCTATCCCAATCCCCGCGGCTCCTACGGCCAAGGCGAGGCCTTTACCCGCGCCAACATCCGCGACTTTGGACGCGGCGACCTTAAGGACGATTTGGCCGGGATCGATGCGGTGGAGAAGATTGCGCCGGTCGACGAAAGACGGCTTGGCCTATACGGCCATTCCTATGGCGGCTGGATGAGTATGTGGGCCAATACTCAGACTCATCGCTTCAAGGCCATCGTAGCGGGTGCGGGCATAGCTGATTGGGAAAGTTATTATGGCCAAAACGGCATCGACCAATGGATGATTCCATTCTTTGGTGCCTCGGTCTATAACGACCCCAAAATCTATAGTGCCGCTTCGCCTATCACCTTCATCAAGAATGCCAAGACCCCAACCTTGATCTATGTCGGAGAGCGTGATGTGGAGTGCCCCGCGCCTCAGTCGCTCGAATATTGGCACGCGCTGGAAGCGTTGCACGTGCCGACGACATTGGTGATCTATGCAGGCGAAGGTCACCATTTCCACAAGCTCTCTGATCTCGAGGATTTGCGAAATCGCTTCGTGGCTTGGTTTGATGCCTACCTGAAGACGTGACGAGGCTGGAGAGCAGATTCGGCGCTCCATGAGGCTGTGCACGCCTGGGCAATCTCGCTGACCTTGCGATGATTGATCATAATTGTTCTTTCTCCATGCGCGTCGGCAGCGCTTTTAGAAAACGCACGATCTCAACGGGTTCGAAATATGACGCACACTTTGTTTGGCCTCATGGCATTCAAAAGACATAATTGGAGTGTCTCACGTCCCGGCAGAAATCTTGAATCTCCCGCAACATCAGATGTTCCATCTCGCGCATCGCGTCGAATAGGCTGCTTGGCATGTGGGCCATAGCATTGTTCCGGATGCGTCGGACTTCGCGACTATAGGTTACGTATCGTTCGGCATTTTGCTGGTGGGCACTCCCCCTTTCATGAATCGCGACCACCGCGCTGAGTACGAACAACAGCCAGGTAAGGAAATCGACCCACCCCATAACCGGCGGGGCGGTCAGAATTTGGGACAGGCGCCACGCTGAGGGTAACAGGGCGGTCAGGATGCCGATCGAAGCCAGCACTGCACCCGACATGAAGCTGAATTCCGCCAGAAGAGAGGGAAATCTGGTTTCGCGATCATGTGCGCGAAAGCGGTCTTCAAAATGCTGGGATTCGACCGTAAACCGCAGAATGTCATAAACCGAAGCCGCCTCATCCAAGAGTTTTTTGCTGGTATGGGTGGCCCTATACCTCGGTGGCGACAGAACATCGAAGGGCGAGAATTCCATGATTGCGGACCGCCCGCCCATCAGTTCCTGATCCAATGCGGCCATGCCTTCACTGGTTCGGTGTTTGACTTTGGCCACCAGGCTTTCGGCGTCGGATGTCTCTTCCAGAATCAAGAAAAGCTGAAATTTCAGGCAGCGCAATCTTTCCGCCGCAAAACGCGTCGCCAGCCAGCAATCTTTTGCATGCGTCAGGCCCAGCAACGCCTGCGAGATGAGGCCTGTGGCGGCAAATGCCGCGGCAAGGCCGGCCAGAAATGGCGGCGCGCCATAAACGTGTTTCAGGGTGATCTGGTAGTCGAAACTGACCATTGCGAGCATCACCGCGATCAACGAGAGACGCCCGAAAAAGGTGTAGAAGCGCTTCCATCGCAGCGCCTTTTCCTCGAAGTCAGAGAAGGCCGCCGAAATGGCCTCGTTGCGCAACAGGCACGCCAGGTCTGGATAGGTGGCGACCAGCTGAGCTGATGGATTGACGTCGCGATTGGCCACGACGTGCGTCTGATCATGTGGCGAATGCATCCCTTTGCTCGCTCATGCTCGAATGCTGGCTACCTTCCCCCGAGTTGAAGGCCATACCAGACTAAAACACGTCAGGGCAGTCGTCGGGAAGCAGGCATTGCGGTATCTGGGAGAAGGACCAGTTGCCGCCGTGTCGATCGAGAATCCAGACGACATCGAACCGCTCCTCCGGCCAACGGCCGGGGCAGGGTAGATGCGGTCCTGCTATTTCCTTGGCAAGCCTGGCGATATGGCCGTGATGCCAGGCAATTAGGACGGGCGAGGCAGCAACGGACACGGCAGCCGCCAGCGCGGCCTCTTGGTCTTCCGCATAGTCGTGGTTCACCGGGATACCTAGTGTGGCCGCCAATGGTCCCACCGTGTGCATCGCCCGAAGGCTGGGACTTTGCTTGGTGGCATTGGAAGCAAAGATGGATCGGGGCGGCTGGATCGGGGCGCCGTTGGGCACTGCACCGATTGGCGCGAAGAAATGGATGAGCGCGGCGGCCCTCTGCCAGCCTCGGACCGTCAACTCATGGCGGGCGGGCAGGCCATCTTCGGTTATCCCCCGCCCTTGGTTGCCATGTTGGTGCTTTTCTGCGTGCCGGATGATCATGATCTTCTGCATGATCGGTGGTAAGCCCCAATTTTGGCGCGCAATCGGTCAAAAATCGTAATAGGGTCCGGCCCCGCGCCGAAGCCAACCTGGGGAGATGCTTGCACACTAGGCCGCTGTCGGACAACATAATCTGAGCTCAAGCGCGAAGGAGTTCGCATTTGCGGTGGATTTGGACGCGCCGAGTTTGCCTGGTGGCGGCCTTGGCGGTTGCCGCGCCTGCTCTGGGGGCGCCGGCTCCCATCCATCGAATTGTCGCCATCGGGGATCTCCATGGCGACTTCGCTGCTTGGCGCGACATAGTGCGCGCCGCGCAACTGGTTGACACCGAAGGTCGTTGGATCGGGGGAGCGGCTGTCCTCGTCCAGATCGGCGACGCTGTGGATCGCGGTCCTGATTCTCTAAAGGTCATTCAGGACCTCATGCGGTTGCAGCTCGAAGCCTCACATGCGAGTGGACAGGTTGTCGCGCTTGTTGGCAACCACGAGGCCATGAATGTGGCCGGCGATCTGCGTTATGTTTCCGCCGGGGATTATGCAGCATTTGTCGACAGCGCATCTGTTCGACGCCGCCAAAACGTCTATGAATCGAATAAGAAGCTTATCGAGAGCACCTATCGCCAGCGCGATCCCAGTATGAGCGGTGACTCAATCAAGCAAGCCTGGTTTCAGGCTACACCGCTTGGAAGCATCGAGCGCCGGATCGCCTGGAATCCCCATGGCACAATTGGACGGTGGATTGTCAGCAATCCCGCTATCGTTTTGCTCGACGGCAATCTCTTCGTGCATGGCGGTATTAGTCCTGCCTACGCCCGCTTGCCGATCGCGGAGATTAACTCCCAAGTTTCCGACGCGCTCAAGACAAAGGCTGCGGACCCCCAAGCGATTATCAACGATCCGCTGGGGCCGCTCTGGTATCGGGGTTTGGCAAACCCGATTGAGAATTCTGCAGACAGTCGGTCAGCAGGTACGCCGGAGGAGACCTCGCCACCTCTTCCGGCGGAGCCCGCTGTTGAAGAGCAACTGCAGGTCGTTCTTTCCGCTTATGGCGCAAAACGGATCGTGATCGGTCATACACCGGTGTTATCGGGAATTGAGATGCTCTACGGTGAACGCCTGATCCGCATTGATACTGGCATAACGAGCGTGTACGGGGGCAAACTTTCCTATTTGGACATCCTTGACGGGATTCCTATCCCCCACATTGTCGAAAGGTCCCAGCCACCAATCAAATAGGGAGCATAGTGATGCGCGCGATTTTGACCGCGGCCTTCGCCGCTTCGGCATTTTCAGTACTTACATTTGCTAATCCCGGCTTCGCTGCAGATACGCCAAAGCCGCTCTTCGCGAGCGATGAAATAATCAGCATGACACTTAGCGGACCTCTATCCGGCATATCCAGAAATCGCGATGCGAAGCCGGTCCCCGGCCAGCTAAGAGTAACGGGCGTCTCCCCCGAGGCGCTGCCGATTGAATTGTCGACTCGTGGCATGGTGCGACGCTTGAAGCAGACCTGTTCCTTTCCGCCACTGAGCGTGGAATTCACCGAAAAACCGGCCAAGACTTCAATTTTCCGAAAACAGAAGCGACTGAAACTGGTAACTCATTGTCAGTCGTCTGAGAGAAATGAGCAGTATGTTCTGCTGGAATATGCCGCATACCGGCTGTACCGCGCCTTGACGCCCGAAAGCTTCAATGTTCGTCTCGCCAAAATCGACTATGTCGACGAAGACGGGCGTTCCATCATCACACGGCCCGGCTTCTTTATCGAAGAAATCGATGATGTTGCACGACGCAACGGACAAAAGCGGCTGCGGGGCGCCAAACAAATCTCGATTTCTCAGCTCGATCCGGCCGCTGCGGCGCGTTTCGCGATCTTCCAATATATGATCAGTAATCTCGATTGGGCAATGACCGCGAACGCACCCGGCTTGGACTGCTGTCACAATTCACGGCTTGTCGGCGCCAAGGGGGCGACCACAGGGCTGACCACCATTCCCTATGATTTTGACTATTCGGGTCTTGTCGATGCGCCCTACGCACTGCCGCCTGAGAGTGTGAGCGTCCCGAATGTGCGGGTCAGGCGATATCGTGGCTTCTGTGAGCATAACGAACAGGCGCGGGCGTTTGCCGCGAGCCTGCTGGAGCGTCGCGCGGAACTGCTTGGCATTGTCGACCAAACGCCCCAGCTGAACGATGCTTCTCGTGAAAAAGCAGCGCGTTATCTTGGCGATTTTTTTGAAGAAATCAGTTCGCCGGCAAAGGTCACCGAGATGTTGAAAACGTGTTTGGGCCGATCGGCGGGTTAGAGCGACATTGCCTTGGCTGCCGGGCGCCGCTAACGTGAGCGGCAGGTAAGGGCGCTGGTTCGGGGGCTGTTCCTGCCATGGTGCATTTTCAGGCGGATAAGGCATCGGCCGGCCAGGGCCTGTTTGACGGGGTGCAGACCCCCTCGGCAGTGCTCGGCTGGTCCGGTTTTTTGGATGTGCGGTTTATCCTAAATTCGCTCGGTATTCTTTTGCTCGCCACCTTGCTTGGCGCCCTGATCGGTTACCATCCGGCGACAAGGCGCACAATCGACAAATTGCATGAGGCGGACATGCCCCATGTCTATGTCATGTATGCCGTCATTGGCGCCGTAATCGGGGTGGCTGTGCGGGAATTCGGCACGGTGGTCGGCGTCGTCGTGTTCGGCATTGGCGGCCTTATCCGCTTTCGGTCAAGTACCGATTCAACGCGGGACACGGTGCGGCTGATCATTGTGACCTTGGCGGGACTCATTGCCGGGCTTGGGTTGTTGCATTTTGCCGTAATGATCACGTTATTCGCATTCGTTCTCATTTATTTTTTCGATACCAGCCCGCCCTTCCGGATCAAGATAGAAGGCTTGCCGAAGGGGCGCACCGTGGACTGCGCGGGGGCTTATCGCAAGACATTGAAGGCCCATGGGTGCAGCATCATTTCTGAGCATCGGTCCGTCGAGAAGGAGCGGATCGAGTTTGTCTTTCGGCTGCCACGCCGTAGCACGCGTGAGCGACTAGAGGCGGAGCTGTGCACAGTCGCCACTGAACTGCGCGGCGATGTCGATTGGGAAGTCGGGTAACGTCTGCGATCGCTTCGGCCGATAGTTGGCTGCGGGATCAACGCCGGTTCGGCGGGCGAAGCGCTGATGGCGAAGAACCGGACCTTGACTTGTGGCGCGATCCTTATTTCCACTTACCGTGGCCTCGGTCTTGTGCGCGCTATTGATTGGCAACGTAGGAGAGATTCGAGCGGAGAAGAGACGCTCGCTGAGTGGCCTCCCTATCACCCGCAGTGGAAGC
>DATKEP010000065.1:0-15735 GCA_035512055.1 Rhizomicrobium sp. | reverse complement strand
GGGGCCGTCTTCGCGCCATTTGCGTACGCAGATGAAGGTATGTGGACCCTCCTGGGCGGAGCGTTCGGTTTTGATCCGCGCTCTAATCGGGCAGTCGGCATATCAACGGCGGCGATTACCGAAGCTTTGCGCAAGGTTTATGGCGACAACGCACTCGTTGCGGAGCTCACACATGATGGCTAGGTGGCGAAGTTTGCAAATGAATGATCACCAGGCCCGGCCGACAACGGTAGCCGTCGCCCATACCTTTCTGTGGTTCTTTGTGATCTTTGGGACGACGTAGTCACGCGTACCGCGCCAACATTATGAGCGATCGATTTGATAAAGGAAAACGGCTGAACCCGGATTTCCAAGAGCGTCACACATGGCTGACTTCAATTGTTATGTGCGATAAAACTGAGAAGCGACGAAGCCGGGCACGATAATGATCCGGTTGGTGGGGGTGCGACGTCGTCACCGATAGGATTGCGCCAAGGTGTCCCGGGCCGAGGCGCCAAAGGTGCAAGTCCGTCACCTGGTCCCCGTTGGTTTCAATGACACTCCGAATCCTCTCGGCGAGCTGAAGATCGGGGTTCGTGTCGAGCAGAATTGCGCCGGTATCGCGCACCAATGCGAATGCCCAGCTCGCTATTACGCCGGCGCCGACAATGCCTGCCAAGGGGTCCATCCAGAGCCAGCCGAATAGCCGCGCCAGAATGAGGCCAACAATAACAAACACCGAGACCGAGGCATCAGCTAGGACATGTATGACTGCGGCGCGCATATTGTTGTCTCTATGCGCCTTCTCATCGCCATGTTCGTGTTCCTCGAACTGCAGCGGGTAAACATTTTCGTTCACAAGGATATTTGCCGCGAATGCGTGCGGTTCGGGAACGCTTTCCATCGATTCTAGATAGTCATCGCATCTCGCCAACTCGAACAGTTGACGCGCGCCATTCGGCCGGATCGTTTCGATCCTGACGACCTCAGCGCTTGGAAGAACACCATTGACTGGCCGAATGCGAAAAACGGGTGAAACTCCACTTTCAAAGATGGTCAACGTCAACTCACCGATACCGGTTGTTACCTTATGCTCTTCGTCATGCGCATGATGGTCATCAAAGCCATGGCTATGGCTGTGGTGATGGCCGCCGCTGAGCAGGAAAACGGACCCAATGTTGACGAGAAGCCCCAGGCACGCGATGGGGATGGCCTCCCGGAAAGCGATTGGCACTGGGGCAAACAGTCGGCTCACCGATTCAAAGCCGATCAGCAAAGCAATCATCGCCAGTACGATGGCCGAGGTGAAGCCGGCAAGATCGCCCAATTTGCCGGTTCCGAAGGTAAAGCGGTCGTCATTGGCGTGCTTGCGGGAATAGCTATAGGCCAAGGCCGCCAGCAACAGCGCGCCGGCATGCGTGCTCATGTGCATCCCGTCCGCCACCAAGGCGATTGAGCCGAAGATTAGACCGCCCACAATCTCCAGAATCATCATACTGCCGCACAGCACGATAACGGCCCAGGTTCGACGCTCGGCGTTCGCATGCCCTTCGCTCAAGAAGGCATGGCTGTGCACGGCGGGAACGGCAGTAGGACGTGCCTCACTCATGGCCGCCTCACTTGTGATAGGTCCCACATGCACCCGCGCTTCGCCAACTTGCATACATCGCGGCGGGCGTAAAAAGGCCAGGCCAGGATCATTCACCTTAAATAGGCGTGAACCACTTCGATGAGTTGCTCGGAGCCCTTTGCGCGTTCCTTGTCACGATCCCGTGCCGGATCGGAAACATGGAAACGGATGTGATCTTCCATCAACTCCGCCATCAGACTGTTGGCGGCCCCCCGGATCGACACGACAAGTTGCATAACGTCGACGCATTCGCGCTCCGCTAGCAGTGCCCGCTCAACGCCTTCAATCTGGCCGCGCAATCGTCGCACGCGATTGAGAAGTTTTTCTTTCTCACGAATGGTGTGACTCATCAGGCCTCGACTCATTGACGGCAATATAGTATACCCCCCATACTATTACAGCGTCAATTCGCGATAGAAGAGGGGAGGGCTTGATGCGGTGTTTCAGTCAAACTGCGGCCAACGTGGCGGTTGGTATCTTTGCCATGGGCGTTTTGACTTCGAATGCCTCCGCGGAAACGCTTGATCTTGTTTGCACTCTGGCAGGCAGCTCTCAGACGCGCCCCGTGGCAATCGACCTCGCGACGGCACTTGTCGCCAATGGGACTGGCTATGAAGCAAGGCGTTGGCCTGTGCGCGTCACGGACCGGGATGTGACATGGGACGAGATTTTTGATTCCCGCATCGGACATTCCGCCAATCACTATGTGTACGAGCGTGCATCGGGCACGCTGCACGGTACTGACGTGGGTGGCCGGGAAGTCTTGAGTGCCGTCTGTCACAAATAGGCCCAGGCCAAAATTCGAATGGTCGGCGGCACAAAGTCTCCGGAGGAAGCATTGCCGCGATCAAGGACAATAGGCATTTGCTTCAGCTTGGTGCTGGCAGGCTCAGTTGAGCCGTCCCTGGCCGCGTCGGCGCCCCCCTTTTCTGCGTTGCTGCGCGAGGCCGAGGGCGTGGCACCGAGCCTTTTGGAAAGTCGGGCCAATGTCGGTGCCGCCCAGGGACGGGCGGACCAGGCGAGTGCGTTTCCCAACCCCACCGGGGGAATATTGTTCGAGAATTTGGGGAGCAATAACCGAGCGATCAGCGGTCTGACTGGCATCTCTCCCGAACAAACCACCATCTCACTCAGCCAGCCAATCGAATTGGGCGGCAAGCGTGGTGCGCGCATGGCAGCGGGCGATGCCGAGCTGAGCGCGGCGCAGGTCCGGGACCAGCAGACATTGGCGGTTTTTGGCTATGAACTTGCCGTGGCTTATGCCGGAGCGGAGGCGGCAACAGCGCGGGTTAGGCTCCACGAAGATGCCGTCAAATCCGCGAGTGACGACCAGCGTGCCGCGCAGGCGTTGGTCGATGCCGGGCGGGAAGCTGGCATTCGCGCCAAACAGGCCAATGCGGCGTTTCTATCGGCGCAATCCGATCTGGAGAATGCGCGGGCCGACGCAGAATTGGCGTTCGCCAAACTATCGATCCTCGTTGCCGCCCCGAAGCCCTATAGCGATGTGGTTCCATCTCTATTGCCGCTTGCCGATCATCTCAAAGTCATCCCACCCACACCGCCGAAAACTTTCCTCTCTGTCGCAGTCGCGGAGGCCCAACGCAATGCGGCGCAAGGCCGGCTGGAGGTGGAGCGGGCGCGGGCAATTCCTGACATCAATGCCACACTGGGGGTACGTCGGCTCAATGGTGATCGGGCAACGGTGGTGGTCGCTGGCCTCTCCGTTCCCATCCCCATCTTCGACCAGAATTCAGGAAACATTTCCGCGGCCGGCTCGGAGGTGGCAGCGGCCGATGCGCGATTGGCCGCCGCCCGCGCCGACGCGGAGACCGGTTGGACGACGGCCGTTGCGCAAGCGCGGGCCTCCGTCTTGCGGCTGTCGGCCGCACAGAGCGCGGCTGCGGCCGCCGAAGAGGCGTATGGGCTAACTCGCACCGGCTACAATGCCGGAAAAACCTCCTTGCTGGACTTGTTGACCTCTCGCCGGGCCCTGACCGACGCCCGCTTGCGCCTGCTGGACGCCGAGGTCGGTCGGATCGGGGCGGAAGCAGCGCTGGCGCGGCTGGCAGGCCGTGTCGCCTTTGGGGACAATCCGTGACCTTCGACACCGACTCCATCCGCAGTTGGCCAGGGGTTGCAGGGGCTGTGATCGTTGCCTGCCTGATCGGCTTTGGGATCGCCCGGTGGACGACGCCAGCATCCGCGCCTGCCGCACCAGCCGAAATGAGCGAATCCCGGGCCAATGCGGTGGCGGTGACCCAGCAAGGACTGGCGGCCATGGGAATTGCCACCGAGGCGGTCGGTCCTGGAAACCTCTCCGCCGAGGTCATCGCTCCCGCCACTGTCGATCCGGAGATCCGCGGCGAAGCGGTTCTAATGGCGCATGTCGCCGGCTCGGTCTCCAGTATCACCGGGCGGGTGGGCGACGTGGTCAAGGCGGGCGACGTACTGGCGGTAGTCGAAAGCCGCGATGCGGCCGGTATCGCCGCCGCCCGTACCAGTGCCGAGGCCAATTTGGTTCTCAATCGAGCAGCGTTGGCGCGCGAAAAAGAACTCTTCGCCAAGCAAGTGGTGCCGCGCGAAGAGCTTGAACGCGCGCAGGCGGAGTTCGACGCTGCTCAGGCCGAGGCGCAGCAGGCTCGCACGGCCGCCGCCGTCAGCCATGTCCGAGCCGACGGTTCCGGCGTCATGATCGTCAGTCCTCTGTCAGGCACAGTTGTCGCCCGTGTTGCGACGCTAGGGCTTTTCGTCCAGCCGGAGACTGAACTGTTCCGGGTGGCGAATCCCAGGGACATAGATATCGATGTCGCCATTCCTGCGAGCGATGCCCCACGCATCAGTGCGGGAGACAGGGCAAAAGCCAGGACCCGGACCGGAATACTGGTCAACGCTGTTGTCCGCTCGGTGACGCCGACGCTCAATGACGAAACCCGAGCCGCCACGGCGGTGCTCGATCCCTTACCGAACCAGCCATCGGTAATGCTAGGCGATCTGCTGACCGCGGAAATCATCCCCAAGAAGACCATCAGTAACGGCATGGTCGTGCCTGCCGAGGCCGTGCAGACCCTGGATGGTCGGGACATCGTGTTTGTGCGCACGGCCAAGGGATTTGACGCCAGACCGGTGACGGTCGGCGCCCGTAGCGCCGGACATGCCGCCATCGTCTCGGGCCTGAGGACCGGCGAGACCATCGCCACCACCAATGCCTTCTTCCTCAAGGCTGAGCTGCGCAAGCCGACGGGAGAAGACGAATAGTCACGCAGGTCATCTCTCTTGCTGTGCGTGCCCGATGGCTGGTGGTGTTCTTCACTATCCTTCTTGCGGCCTATGGCGTCCATCAGGCATTGCGCCTGCCGATCGATGCCACGCCTGACATCACCAATAAGCAGGTCCAGATCAATTTCGTCGCGCCAACGCTTGGGCCCGAGGAAATCGAAAAGCGCCTCACCTTTCCCATCGAGTCCGCGTTGTCAGGACTTGCCGGCGTCGATAGCACCCGCTCATTCTCCCGCAATGGTTATGGTCAAGTCACGGTAATATTCAAGGAGAGTAGTGATCTGTACTTTATGCGCCAGCAGGTCTCCGAGCGACTGGCGCAAGCCAAGGCCAACTTGCCGCCCGATGTGGAACCCCGAATGGGCCCGGTCTCCACGGGCCTGGGCGAAATCATTATGTACAGCGTCGAGTACGCCAACCCCGGCGGCAAGGGAGCGCCAGTGCGTGACGGCCAGCCCGGCTGGCAGAGCGACGGTTCCTATCTGACCATTGATGGCGAACGGCTCACGGACGAGAAGGCGCAGCTTATTTATCTGCGCACCGTGCAGGACTGGATCTTGCGGCCACAACTGCGCACGGTGCCGGGAGTAGCCGACATCGACTCTCTTGGCGGCTACGAAAAACAATATGTCGTTTCCCCCGATCCCGCCAAGCTGGTCGGCTACGGCATTTCCTATTCCGATGTTGCCAAGGGACTAGAGGCAGCCAATCTGTCGGTGGGCGCAAATTACATCCAGCGTGCAGGCGAAGCCTATCTCGTCCATGCCGATGCCCGCATTCATACAATCGACGAAATCTCCCGTGCCGTGATTGCCATCCGTGGCGGCGTACCGGTGACGGTGCGCGACATCGGTACAGTGCGCATCGGCGGCGACTTCCGTACTGGCGCGGCCAGCAAAAACGGCCGCGAGATCGCAATCGGAACGGCGTTGCTGCTGGTCGGCCAGAACAGCCGGACCGTCGCCGGTGCCGTCAACGACAAGCTCAACGAGATCAAGGGCAATTTGCCACCTGGCATCGTCGTGAATGTCATCCTGGATCGTTCTCAGCTCGTCAACGCGACCATCCACACTGTGGCCGAAAATCTGGCCATCGGTGCTTTCCTGGTCTCCGTCACCTTGCTTCTGATCCTCGGCAATTTTCGCGCCGCCCTAATCGCCACTTTGGTGATACCGCTCGCGGTTTTGATTGGTGCCATCGGCATGAATGGCCTGGGCGTCTCCGGCAATCTGATGAGTCTTGGGGCGCTGGATTTCGGCCTCATCATCGACGGCGCGGTCATCATCGTAGAAAACAGCTTGAGGCTTCTGGCCGAGCGTCAGCACAGAAACGGCGGGCTTCTCAAACAGGGGGAACGGCTGGAGGTTGTCATCCAGTCGTCACGGGAAATGATCGGGCCGACGATTTTCGGCCAAATCGTGATCTTCCTTGTATTCGTGCCCTGCCTCAGCTTCCAGGGAGTCGAAGGCAAGATGTTTTCCCCCATGATCGTGACCCTGATGCTGGCGCTCGCCGCCTCCTTTCTGCTGTCGCTGACTTTCGTGCCGGCCCTGACGGCCATTCTGATGAGCGGACGCATATCCGAAAAGGAAGTCCTCTTCATCCGCAAACTCAAGGCATTATACGAGCCGCGCCTGCGCTATGCCCTGCGACATCCATTAGCTGTCATCGGCGGCGCGGCAATGGTATTCGCGCTGGCATTGCTCGTTTTCTTCTCTCTCGGACGGGTTTTCATTCCGCAACTCGACGAAATCAATATCGACCTTGCGGCCGATCGCATTGCCTCCATGTCGGTTGATCAATCCAAGCGCATCGATCTTTTGACGGAGAAAGCCCTGATCAAGCTGCCCGAAGTGGCGCTTGTCTTCTCCAAGACCGGCACCGCCAGCCTATCCTTCGACGCCATGCCTCCGAATGACTCCGACAATTATGTGATGCTGAGGCCCAAGGATCAGTGGCCGGACCAAAGCAAAGATAGAGTCATCGAGGACATCCAGAGAGCGACTGCTCCTTTGGTGGGTGATTCCTTTGAAATCACCCAGCCGATAGAGATGAGGTTCAACGAACTGATCGCGGGGGTTCGTTCCGATGTGGCAGTCGGCGTCTATGGAGACGACCTAGCGTCCATGGCGAGAACGGCACGCCGAATCGGAGCGGTAATGGCAAAAATTCCGGGCGCAGCCGATCTCCGGGTGGCCCAGACGCAAGGCTTTCCCTCCTTCGACATCCGGTTCGACCGCGATGCCATCTCCCGCTATGGCCTGACTATGGAGGATGTTACCGACGCGGTTTCTGCCGCGCTGGGCGGAAAACAAGCAGGATTGGTGTTTACTGGCGATCAGCGCTTTCCCATTGTGGTACGCACCACCGATGCGCAGCGCAACGACGTTGACGCGATCGGATTGCTACCCGTCATGCTGCCCGACAAGGGCGATGGGCATCGCAGTTCGGTGCCGTTGCGCCAGTTGGTTAGTTTCGGCGTGTCCGACGGCCTCAATGAGATCAACCGCGAAAATGGTAAGCGCCGTATCCTCGTCGAAACCAATGTCCGGGGCCGCGATATGGGCTCTTTCGTGGATGAGGCAAAGTCCGCCATCGCCCAGAACGTGCATCTGCCGGCCGGCTATTGGCTGGAATGGGGTGGGCAGTTTAAGAACTTGGAAGACGCAGTTGGGGTGCTGGAACTGATAGTTCCGGTATGCATCCTACTGATTCTTGCCACTCTCTACATCGCGCTGGGGGATGCCGTTCTGGCGCTGGCTGTGTTCACCGGCGTGCCTTTGGCTCTGGCGGGCGGGATATTCACCATTTGGCTACGTGGAATTCCATTTTCCATTTCGGCGGCGGTCGGATTCATCGCCGTGTCCGGCGTGGCGGTGCTGAATGGTCTTGTGTTGATGTCGTCCATTCGACACCGGATTGACGGTGGCGAAGGGCCCGAGACGGCCGTCGCCGAAGGAGCTATGGAACGGTTGCGACCGGTGGTAATGACCGCACTGGTGGCCTCACTCGGCTTCGTACCGATGGCGATCGCCACAGGGACCGGTGCGGAGGTTCAGCGACCGCTCGCAACTGTCGTAATCGGCGGATTGTTAACCTCGACATTCCTGACACTTTTTGTACTTCCGGCGATCTGCCAGTTGGTCATGCGGCGTTGGGCCGTAGCGGGCAGATGGGCGTTGGATCTTCATAAGGGCGCCAAAAAACCAAGCGGCACGTCGTCAAGTCTGTAACGCATCTGTTGAGATTTGCGAGTGCGGTGCCCCGCCATCTTAGCGCCCAGCGCTTGTTGACTCAGAGAGCTTGGGCGGAGGTATTGCCCTTCAATTTCGCTTTCATAGATTGGCCATCCATGGCGGTACAGCGATTTGTTCTGCTTTTTCCCGTCGGGACTAGCTAGCCAGCTCGCGGCGCGCAAATCTCAGCTCGGCCCCCTTCTGTCGAGCATTTTCCTTTTGGCGCGATCAGGAACTACCAAGTCTAATCAAGGAGTTATAACGATAACTAAACATGTTGTAATGTAATGGCAACAGTCAGCAGATGACTTGATATCTGACAGCGTATAGCTTGCCACATGCGTTTTCACGAAACTGCGAAATGCATTCGCGGACAATGATCAGGGACAGAGGTTCCTTGCCGCTGGCGGCCCGCTTGCCGGTGATCGTCTTTGCCACGCTGGCGCTCTTGTTCCAGGCCTACGCGACGCAAACTCATTTCCACGAGCTTTATCCATCTGCCGCTTCGACCACGCAGATCCAGCTTGCCTCCGTTGCGTCCCCCGCCGGAAAGCACCACCTGCCGTCCTCGAACGATCCAGACACCTGTCCACTGTGTCATTCCCTCTACAGTGGGCAGTATATAACGCCAAGCCTCACGGCGTATTTCCTCTCCATTTTATCAGTATTTCTCGGCGCTGCTACGGCAGGGGTGAGCCCGCATTATGATGCGGTTTCCCATAGCTGGCGCGGCCGAGGTCCTCCCCACATCTGATTTCCGTTTGTTCGGGTGAAAGCCCAGCAGCCGCGAGGCTGCTGGCTATTTCGCCCATGGAAATCACTTGACCCGCGAAGCGGTGACGCCATCGGCGCCCGGCGGGTCCCTAACATGGGGAATCGCATACATGTTTCGTTCCATCCTGCTAGCGACCGTGGCTTCAACCGCCCTGCTTGCGTCAATCGCCGCCGCTGCCGCGCAGCAAACCGAGACGGTTGAAGATATCACCGTAACCGCCCAGGCCTTGTCGGCGGCGCGCGCCGGCATCCAGACCCAGCTGGGCGCTTCCACCTATACCGTCACCTCCAAAGACATCCAGGCCCAGCCTGGCGGCGACAATTCGCTGCTCAACTCGGTCATCCTGCAGATGCCCGACGTGGCGCAGGATTCTTATGGCCAGTTCCATGTCCGCGGCGAGCACAACCAGCTGCAATACCGCATCAACGGCATCATCCTGCCGGAAGGCATCAGCGTCTTCGGCCAGACCTTGGACCCCCGGCTGGCGGAATCAATCAAGCTGATCGATGGCGCCCTGCCGGCGGAATATGGCTTGGACACGGGCGGCATCGTGGACATCACCACTAAGTCCGGCATCTTCGACACCGGCGGGCATGTCTCCATGTACGGCGGCAGCCACAACACGCTTACACCCAGCTTCGACTATGGCGGCTCGGTTGGGCATCTCAACTATTTCGTCTCCGGCGACTACACCACCAATTCGCTGGGCATCGAGGCGCCTTATGCCACCCACACGCCCGACCATGACCGCACCAAGCAGTGGCATGGCTTCGCCTTCTTGCAGGACTTCATCGACACCTCCAGCAGCGTCACCGCCATCCTGGGCACCTCCAACGCCCTGTTCGAGATTCCCGACACGCCAGGACTTCAGCCTTCGGGCCAGAATGGCACGGTGGGTCTGGGGCCGCTCGATCCCGGCGGCAGCGGAAATTTCCTGCTGCAGGCCAATAGAGTGAACCAGTTCCCGGGCGAGAATCTGGACGACCGCCAGCGCGAGATCACCCATTATGGAACGCTCAGCTATCTCAAGACCGCCGGCAACGTGGACTTCCAGCTTTCGGCGTTCGGACGCTATTCCAGCCTGTTCTACACCCCGGGTTCGTCGGTAGGCGGCAACAATCTGGGCGACCTGCTGTACAACGGCATCAGCCAAGTCGCCTACAAGCGCGACATCGCCTATGGCACGCAGGACGAAGGCGCCTGGCACCTGGGCTCCCACACCGTGCGCTTCGGGATTCTCTATGAGGCCGATGACCTGGTCAGCCGCACCAACTCGCTGGTGCTACCTGTCGATTCCGGCGGCCCGGGGAGCCCCAATCCCAATCCGCTCTGCACCGATCCCACCCAGACCTGCCAGACCTCCGCAGTGCCGGAGGCCATCACCGACAACAGCACCAAGCATGCCTGGAGCTTCAGCGCCTATCTGCAGGACGAATGGAAGGTGCTTGAGAAGCTGACGGTGAACTACGGTGTGCGCTACGACCAGTATGGCGCCTACAGCCGCGGCGACCAGGTCAGCCCGCGCCTAAACGCGGTGTGGACGCCGTGGGACGGCACGGTCGTGCATGCGGGCTATTCGCGCTATTTCTCCCCGCCGCCCATTGAGCTGGTTTCCAACACCGACATCGCCCTGTTCGCCAACACCACCAATGCGCCGGCCATCACCAACGCCAACACGCCACAGGCCGAGCGGGCCGACTATTACGACACGGGCTTTACCCAGCAGATTGGCGCGGAACTCAAGGTCGGAGTCGATTCCTTCTACAAGAAGTCCAAGGACCTGATCGATGAGGGCCAGTTTGGCGCCCCCATCATACTCACCCCGTTCAACTATCAGCGCGGGCGGCAATACGGCCTGGAGTTCACCGCCGACTACACGCTAGGCGATTTCAACGCCTATGCCAATTACGCGATGATCCATGCGGTGGGTGAGAACTGGGTGTCGAGCCAGTTCAACTTCTCTCCAGACGATCTCGCTTATGTGATGACCCACTATATCAATCTGGACCATGAATCGGTGGGCACGGCGTCGGGCGGGTTCTCCTACCGCTTCTCCAACACCATCCTGTCGGCCAACTTCCTGATCGAGTCGGGCCTACGCGAAAGCGCCACGGCTCCCGACGGCAGCAACATTCCGAACGGCGGGCATGTGCCACCCTACGGCATCGTCAATCTTGGCTTGAGCCATGACATGGCTGATGTGGGCCTCAAGGGACTGACGGTCCGGGGCGACATCATAAATGTCGGCGACACCAACTACCAGATCCGTAACGGCAGCGGGGTCGGTGTGTTCGCGCCGCAATATGGCGCACGTCGCGGATTCTTTGCGGGTCTAACCCAGGCTTTCTGAGCTATGGGCGGCTCCGGGCTCGCCGCCCGGGGCCGCCGCTTTCCCAGGGAGGCAGCGATGGTCAAGCCGCTGGTTATCGTGAAGTGCAGGCATGGGCCACAGGGGCCCAGCGCGCGGTCCCTGCGCCGAGCCATTCGGCCCAGCCGGGTCAAGGTCGGCTTCAGGGTGGTGGTATTCCTGATCGCGCTAGCCGTTGTCGGCGGAGTAATCGGAATGTCGGTTAACGCGAATTTGGAGAAGCTGGAACACGAACATCACAATATATCTGGACGGTAGAGCAAATATGATTGGCTTTCGCCTCGCACAGTACAAACCTAGAACGACTTAATTGAAAGGCCGCCCGCTTGCGGGCGCGGGCGGTCAAAAACAACGATCCCGTTCAATCAAACCTGTCCGGCAGCGCCGGGCCGCGAGAAGAGGAAAAGAAGCATGAAGCGTATCCTGTATGCTGCCGCTGCCGCGGCGCTGCTGATGCCCCTGCCGGCATCGGCGCAGTTCCTTGGCAAAGAGGACATGGCGGTCAGCCAACCCAAAATGACCGGCCAGTTCTGGGCCCCCAAGCCCAGCACGATGACGCCCTATGTGGCGCCCAACAAGCCGCACTGGAAACTGTCGGAGATCCTGGCCGCGCATAAGGGTCAGAGCGATTGGGTGCAGCCCGTCGTTCGCAACAAGGACCAGGAAGGCGATTACATCTCGTTTGCGCCCGGTGCGAAGACCAAGATGAAGATGTATCCCGATGACCGTGTGGTCTTCATCGTGTGGGACGGCTCGATCAAGGTGTCGATCGACGGCTATCAGCCCTTCGTCGCCACCAAGGGCTTCATGGTGAACGTGCCCTTCCGGCATATGTTCACGCTGGAGAATGTGGGCTCCTCGCCGGCGCTGCGCTTTGAAGTACGCCAGACCGGATCAGTTCCGATCTATCCGGCCAGCGAAACGCCTGATCCGGTCAAGGGCATGACCTACACCAAGGTCACCGAGCAGCCCGGCCCGGCCAAGGAGAAGGACTCCAATCCGATCTATGTGGACTATATGAAGGAGTTTAACGGCACGGATAAGCCTTATGGCGAAAAGTTCGTGTGGGATGACCACTTCACCTCCAACATCCTGCGTGGCAAGGGCGCGCCTGTGCCGCCGGACACAAACAAGGGCCATTTCCATATCGGCTGGACGGAGTTCTGGTTCATCATGGAAGGCCATATCGGCATGAAGGTCGAAGGCCTGCCTTACTTCGTCTGCGATCCGGGTGATGTGATGATCGCCGCCCAGGGCCGCTGGCACCGTGCCGGCGACGATCCGAGCGCGCCGTGGTCGACCCGCGTGCCATTCAATCCGCGTCCGCCAATTCTCCACAACTTCGAGGCCACTGGCGACTAATGTGCGGGTCACGCCGGCGGGTGAAGCTAATGTGTTTGAGCAGGTGACGCTCCATTGAGACTGATGGAAGAGTCGCACACTCAAGTGTGACTGCGCCCGGACAACGCCCGAGCGCCTGCGGCCACCTTTGGATGGGTCGTTGGAACGTGAGACAGACGGCGATTGCTCCCGAAGTCGCTCCCTGCGCCTTCTTGACGTCAGCGGGTTTACCAGGAGGGAGCGTCTGAGCGGCCGTGGCGTCAGAAAAGCACAACATGACCGAGAGCGTAATCAAAATGGCTTTGCAACGCATCACTCGAAACTGCGCAATGGATTATTTCGACCCCGATGAATACGACAGTCAACTTACGTCAACCTTACGATAATGACCTTCAACTAAACCGAAGGGCTCGACCGTTTCCAGTCGAGCCCGTTGCGGTGTCGATTGGGAGGCGCCACCGAGGATTTGTTACAGCGTGATCCAGACGCCGTTACGGTAGTATCCGCGGCCTTCGTGATAGTCCCGAAAGTGATGATCGCGGTCGTTGTCCCAGTGCCGGTGGAAGTACCAATCATCCGGGTGAAAGTCGAATGTTACGCCTGGCACACGTACGCGCCGGTCAGTATGCCAGCAGTCGCCATCATGGCTACAAGCGATATAAGCACTTGCGCTACCCGCTGTCCCGAGCAGTGCGAGCGCCGAAGCGGCTAGAATTAGGTTGAGTTTCATAACGGCTCCAACTTCAGTTATGCCCCGTGCGGAAACGAAAAAGGAACCGGTTCTGTTGCCGCCTGCAGGATTATACTTTCGTAAGGACAGGCGAATGGCGAATTGCTGCGAGCGATGGCGCTCGGATCTGGCGATTAGTTATTGCCAGGATTTACGCGAGAATTTCGCGCGAAAGATTTTCGTCATTCGAGCATGATTTCTTTTGAATTAGAGTCACAGCCCTGCTCAAAGTTAGCCTTTACCAGGACTAATGGCTCGCGGACCCTGCATAATGGTGCAGCGAAAACCCCGTCTATTGGCCAGACAGACCAATGACTTCTCTGTGGACGCATTCATCGTTGCGCCAGACCTCCAACGTGTGACCGCATTGCACGAACTCACGGACACTGCGAAGTGCCGCGAAAGTGCTGGAGGGAGATACCCAAACCAACGCGATGCGGGCGTCGTCTTTGAAAACCCGGATTTGATAATCGAACATTTGATCGCCCGCTAATCTGCCTTGCATATATTTCAATCGCGAAATCAAGTTCTAGCTTAATCTCGAAATTACCATCAAAAAATTCTTTGGCAGTTGCGGGAAAAACCATGACAACAAAGCATTTTCGCCGACAGGACGGGCCAAATCTCGTAACGAGGGGTGGCCCTTTGAGGCTCGGTGATTGGTGGAAGCCATATGTGAGACCCCAATACCGATGCTTGGTTCCGGTGACTAGCTTCTGCGAATGCACCCATGCGCGCGCCAGGGCGGTCCCTACGTGGTTTGCCCTGGATGAGACCAGGCCCGCTGTTCTTCTTCGCTGGTATCTGGCGCAGTTGGCGTGGAACTCGGGGCACGAAGGCGAATCCCGTAGAGGGAAGCCACATGCTGTTCAGCTTCCTGACCACCGAACCGAATGCTGAGGTTGTGGCCGTCCATGAGAAGGCGATGCCGGTTTGTCTGCTGAACGAGTCGGACAGGGAGACATGGATGCAGGGCGAGACCGGGGAGGCTTTGGCGTTGGCAAAGGCCTGCTAAGGATGGGACGCTGAAGGTGGGCGCTAGGGGACCGAGAGAGGACCAGGCTCCTAAATCCGGAAGCTGAGATTCCGCCCAGGGTCAGCCTACGATTCGACCGGTGACGGGGGTCTCTTGAATGCTGATTGAGACGCGCCGATCTAACCACTCCAGAAGCTGGACGGGTTCGGCGTGAACGCTGGGATACTCGTCCGCGCTGACAAATTGTCTCCGAATACCGTCACGTACCAACTGATCGCTGACTGCCTTAATCCGCTCATTCGAGAGGGATGTACTGTCTTTGTCATCGGTCTCGCAGGTCACGAATATTTGTGCTGCTGAGTGGCGGTTATGAGTAGCTGCGAATCGCTTTGCTGCCACCGATACAATTTCTCGCCCCTCTTTCGTAAGCGAGGCCGCACCAGGCTCAAAAAATACGCTGAAGGACATGTCTGGGGGATTTGATGGCCTCAAAGGCATTCCCAACACACTCGTGCTGGCCGCAAAAATGACGGTTGTTGCCCAGAGAAGCGGCGAAATTTTCCGCATGGCTCACACCATTTAAGACTACGGAAGGTATAACGCGCAACGACGACTTTTTTTCGCTGGAGAAATAGGTTTTTTAGGCCGCTCGGCCAATCCGTTTCATAGCCAGGGCAACTCGGCCTGAACATCATTGAGTTCCACATTAAATGTTCCGGCCCGTAGAGCGGCCCCACGCGTTTTCAACCCCATGTCGCAGCCGAAATGCATCATGTGCGAGAAGCCAGCGTTCGCTTATCGGATAGAGACGGACGGCTCTAGAACCTATTTATGCCTAAACCATTTTCCAGAGGGCGACACTACTGACCATAGGAACCGGGAGAAGCTTGAAGGACAAGCGGGCGGAGACCGCAGCTAGGACCGGCTATTTCTCGGTTGCATTTGGCGTGTAGCCACGCTGGGGGTTCTAGGTTCCGCTGGAATGGGGCCACCCCCGCCTGCCTAACTTGATCCGGGTTGGGGAACCATTCGCCTTAATAAGCGTTTGCGTGCCGGGCTATCGGGGACAATCCTTGGCTGTGCTGTCAAACTCCTGCATCTCAAACACAATCCTCGTCGTGGAGGACGAATTGCTCATACGGATCTGCATAGCCGATGCGCTGCGCAATGTCGGGTTCGAGGTTGTCGAAGCCAGCACCGCTGATGAGGCGCTGACAATTATTAACGGAGGTACCCCGATCCATCTCGTCTTCACGGACGTGCGGATGCCGGGGACCATGGATGGAATCGCTTTGATAAGTCTACTGCGCAAAATGCGCCCAGAGCTAAAGCTCGCGGTTGCATCCGGCTATTCACCGGACTGGCCTTCGCCAAACTTGGTGGATGCCTTTGTCGGGAAGCCCTACGATGTTGCACGAGCGGTG
>DATKEP010000064.1:0-75422 GCA_035512055.1 Rhizomicrobium sp. | reverse complement strand
ATCGGTGCCGAAGGCGACGATGGCCGTCACCAGTACGCCGGTCAGCTGAGCGACACTCCGGGGTATGGGTAAAGCATTGCGCATGTCCGGAAGCTTAGGAATCCGCAGTCCCAAAGTGAAACAGAGCCTTGCTGAAAGGTTAATATCGAAGCCAACATTAGACCGAAATCAGATCTGGCGGACCAGGGTTGCAGCCAACCGGTGACGTATTTCTTGTGCATGCCCGGTATCGCGCGCCTCGACGGTCAATTCGAGCGTGCTGATCATCGCGAATGGTTCACGTCGAAAAGAAAGAACCCACGGGCTCTCACCAGCGGGTTCGTTGTCAAAGGGCTGTAAAGATCAGTCCGTCTGCAGGCGAATGCGAACTGGCGGCAAGTTCGTTGGCCCAGCATAAAAGTTGGCCGAGGCGTTGGCCCGGCCCACCGGCAATCCCCACTATTTCAAGGAAATCGTTTAAGTGGTAGCACCGGACGGATTTGAACCGCCGACCAAGGGATTATGATTCCCCTGCTCTACCGCTGAGCTACGGTGCCAGCCGGACGGCCTTTTCGGGAGGCCGCGGGAGGCGGGGATGTAGGGTCGCCTGCCCATACCTGTCAAGTTTGGCCTGTCAAGTTTGGCGCAAGGAACGGCGCATTTTGCTGGCAATTCCGAAGCTTGTGGTCACAAGGCCCGAGCGCTCAAAGCCTAGCCGGGCATAAAAGCCATCGGCCTGCGGATTGGCCGTCACCTCCATCATCCAGGCGCCACCGGCGCGGCCAAACGCGAAGGCATCCTCCATCAGCGCACAGCCTATGCCGCGCCGCCAGTGGCCGGGGTCCACGAACAACCCGTCCAGCTCGCACACATTGCCCAGCGGCAGGACCACGCTGAATCCCAGCACCACGCCGCCTTGTTCGGCCACGCGCGCGCGCTGCTCTTCCAGTTGCGATGCCGGCAGGTGGATCGCGCCGGGATTTGCCAGCAGCGCCGGGCGATAGACGTCGTAAATCAGAGAGGCGCGGCGCTGCAGGTCTTCCAGCGCCTGTCGTTGCGAGGCGGCGGCAAATCGTACGCAGAGCTCTGTCACGCCACTGCCGCGGCCGGCTCCATGATCCAGCCGCCGCCAAGCACGCGGCTGCCCGCCGCTTCATAAAAAACGCAAGCCTGGCCGGGCGCGATGGCTTCCTCCGGCGCCGCAAGCGCAACCCTCGCCGCGGCCCCCGCAAGCGGTGTCACCAGAGCGGCAACCGGCGGGCGCATGGAGCGCACTTTTACCCTGGCTTCGAAGGGAGCCCTGGCCTCGAACACCGCATCACGATCGCCGAGCCAGTTCACGTCTTTCAGCAGAATGGAAGTTGAAGCCGATGCCGAACGCGGCCCCACCACGACACGCGCATTGATCGCATCAAGCTTGAGCACGAACAGCGGCTCTTCATTGCCCGAAAGCCCAAGACCCTTGCGCTGGCCGACGGTGAAATTGGCGATGCCGTCATGGCGGCCCAGCACGGTGCCATTGCGGTCCACGATGTCGCCTGCGCGCGCCGTGTCGGGGCGAATCCGGTTCACGATCTGGGTGTAGCGGCCCGCGGGCACAAAACAGATGTCCTGGCTGTCGGGCTTGTCGGCATTGACCAGCCCCAGTTCGGTGGCAATGGCGCGCACCTCCTTCTTGTCCATGTCGCCCAGGGGAAAGCGCAAGTAATCGAGCTGCGCCCTGGTCGTGGCAAAGAGGAAATAGCTCTGGTCGCGGGCATGATCGGCGGCGGCATGAAGCTCGGCGCCGCGCGCGCCTTCGACCCGGCGCACATAATGGCCGGTGGCCAACGCCTCCGCACCCAGCTCGCGCGCCGTGTCCAGAAGATCGGCGAATTTCACCCGCTCGTTGCAACGCACGCAGGGGATGGGCGTTTCGCCTCGCGCGTAGCTGTCGGCGAAGTCCTGAATGACGTTCTTGCGGAAGCGGCTCTCGTAATCCAGCACGTAATGAGGAATGCCGATCTTTTCCGCCACGCGCTTGGCATCGTAAATGTCGGCGCCGGCACAGCAGGCGCCCTTGCGCGCGGGCGTCTTGTTTTCCGGATAAAGCTGCAGGGTGATGCCGATCACGTCATGGCCCTGCTTCTTTAGCAGCGCCGCCGTGACAG
Source organism: Rhizomicrobium sp. (assembly GCA_035512055.1). Classification (GTDB taxonomy): domain Bacteria; phylum Pseudomonadota; class Alphaproteobacteria; order Micropepsales; family Micropepsaceae; genus Rhizomicrobium. The sequence goes on along the minus strand of DATKEP010000064.1, from coordinate 73,293 downwards.
AGGAATCGACGCCGCCAGACATGGCAGCGACCACACGGCTTCCGGGCTTGAGGGCGGTCTGGTTCACAACGCGGTCCTATAGGACCGAAGCCGGGGAACCGCAACAGAAAGTGGCTGTCAGCCGATGGACGAGGCAGGCGGCAGGTAGTTGAGCAACGAAAGCTGGTGCAGTCCGGCCGTGACCTGCAGCGCCGCCTGCAACTGGGTCTGGTTCAGGGACAGCTGGGTGGCAGCCTGGGCCATGTTGGTGTCCTGGATGTTGGAGGCAAAACCCTTATAGAGCGTGTCCATCGAGGTCTGCTGGCTCTGGGCGTCGCTGAGCTGGTTGGCGACATAGCCATTGGCCGCGGTTGCCTGGTTCAGGTTGGCATTCACCGTATTGACCGCGGAAATTTCGTTGGTCAGGAAGGTGTTCTGGGCCGAATTCAGGGACGTGGCGGCATTGAGATTGCCGGTCGGGCCGGCGTCGAAATCGGCGATGTCCTTGAGCGCCTGCATCAGCCCGGTGGCCACGCCCGAGGCGGTAATGCCATAATTGACATTGACGCCATCGGCCACTTCCACTGACTTCTGCAGATTGCCGTTGGCGAAGGCGCCGGAAGCCGCAGGCAGAGCCTGAAGCTGGGAGAGCGACGTCACCGTCATGGGCGGCGTGCTGGTCTTGCCGCCGCTATAAATATAATCGCCATTGGCATCCTTGGAATTCAGGATGGTCTCGGCCTGGTCGAAGATGTTTTGCGCCTGTGTCATCAGGGTGGAGGCATCGTTGTTGGCCACGGCGTCGCTGATCGACTGCTGCAGCTGGGCCGCCAGGCTCGACAGGCTGGTGAGCTGGGTGTCCTGAACGGAAACTTGTGTGGCGGCCAGGGTGGTGGCGGTGGAGTAGGCGCCGTTGCGCGCATTCGCCGCCAGCGTGGCGGTCAGCACCTGGGTTTGATTTCCGAAACCGGCATAGGTGGTGGCATTCACGCCGGAAGCGATCTGCTGCTGGGTCGTGTCCAGCGCGCTGCCCGCTCTTTCGATCTGCGACAGGAAATAGGCGGTCTGGGAGGCGGTGGTTACGCGGTCAATGCTCATATGCCAAATCCCTTTGCTCGCCTTTACTGGATCTGCAGCAAGGTCTGATAAAGCGCGTCCACCACCGACAGGATGCGCGCGCCCGCGGCATAGGCCTGCTGGTAGGTGGTCAGGTTGGTCAACTCTTCATCCAGGTTCACGCCCGAATAGGAAGCGACGCGCGAATTGGCCTCGGTCAGCCGGTCGTCCTGGGTGGTCTGGTTGGTGGAGACGGCGTTCGATTGGGTCGAGAGGTTCTGGTAGAACGTCGCCGCATAGTCGGAGAGCGAGGCGGTGTGGGCTGCAATGCCGCCCGCGGCCTTGAAGCTTTCACTTTGGTTGATGACATTCTCGAGCGCGATGGCGCCGGAATTGTCGCCAGCCGACACGATGGTGTCTCCGGCGACGGTGGCTGGCGTAATCTGCGGAGTGCCCATGCCGACCAGGGCGGGATTATTGGCATCGGCGGCCGTGACGCTGAAGCCCTGGGCCTGCTGTGCCAGCGCATTGGTGCCCAGGCCGAACAGCTCGCTGAAGCTGATGCCGGTCGTGCCGCGCTGTGTCGTGTCGTTGGTCACGTTCAGGGCATAGCCCGGATAGACCGCGCTGGTGGCGGTGGAAATCGAGCCGTCGGCATTCAAGGTCAGCGTCGCCGCCCCGCCCAGCGCCGTGTTCAACGCCGAGATCACATTACCGATGGTCTGGCCCGCGGTCGTGGTGATGCTGACATTCTTGGCGATGTTGCCGTCCGGTCCCTTGAGGGACACGGTTATGTTGCCGCCCGCGGCCAGGCCACTGGAGTCGCCGGCCGACAGACCTGTTGCCGTCACCGAAGGCGTCTGGGCTTGGAAGACATCATTCAGGCCGAAGAATTGCGATAAGCCGGTCGTGCCGCGCAGGGACGGGGTCGTGGCATCGTCCTGGACGATCACACCATTGCCCCCGGTGGCCGAAATCGACAGCTGGCCATTGGCGAAGCTGGCCGAGCCATTGGCGCCAAGCGCGGCGTTGAGCGCGGTCATAAAGCCGCCGATGGTCGTACCGATGCTCTGGGCCGCGCCGCCATCCACCGAGAGGGTGCCCGCGCCGAAATCCACGTCGATGCGCGACACCATATTGCCGCTGGAATCGGCGACCGCGATGGTGGTCTTGCCGCTGAAATTCAGAGCGTCGGTCGAAAGCAAGCCAGTGTCGCGGCCCGTCAGCGAGGTGGGCGGCGGAAAGGATGCGTTGGCATTGGCCTGGGCATTGAAGCTCAGCGCCGTTTGCTGCGCCAGATTGCCGAGGCTCTGGTTGAGGCCGCCCAGCACCTGGTCGCGCATGTCGATCAGGCCCTTGAGCGAGCCGCTCGACAGATGCGGATCCAGCGCCTGGGACGAACCAAGCAGCTTGCCGTCGAACGGATTGACGTCCTGGATGGTGATATTGCCGTAGGAACCATTTATCGCCCCGCCGCCATAGGCAAGCCGGGCATAGGTGTTGGAAACCAGATTGACGCCGTCGGTGGTGGAGACATTGACGCTGCCGTCGGCATTGGTGGTGGTCTTGATCCCCATCACATGGGCGAGACTGGTCAGCGACGTGTCGCGCTGGTCGAGCAATGCGGAGGCATCGTCGCCATTGGCATTGGCGGTCTTGATCTGGCTGTTGAGCTGATAGATCTGCTGGATCAGCGCATTCGTCGATCCGACGGAATTGACCGCCTGCTGGTCGATCTGGCCCTGAAGCGAGGAAATTGTGTTGGAGACATTCGAGAAAGTCGATGCCAGATCGTTGAGCGAATTGATCACGCCGATCTGGCTGGCGCTGGAACTGGGCGCCTGGGACGCGACGGCGAAAGCCGAGGCGACATTGGTGAGCTGGGTAGCGAGTGACTGGTTGTCGCCCGGCCCGCCCAGAAGACCGTTCAGCTGGGTGAACAGCTGGGCCATGGTGTCATATTGCGAGGAGGTGCCGCCGGCCGCCAGCTGCTCCTGCTGCAGGAACTGGCTGGTGACACGCTCGACACTGGCGATGTCGACGCCGGCGAGTTGGCCGCCCACCGACAAAGTCTGTTCGTTGACGACCCGGCGGGCATAGCCGGGCGTGTTGAGATTGGCGACGTTGTTGGACACGACATTCAGCGCAGCCTGATTGGTCTGTAGCGCGCTGATGGCACTGGCGGTAATTCCGTTCAGGCTCACGATGTGACGTCCGAATGCATTCTTCCGAAAAAGCTGTCGCAAGCCGCATGCCATGTGGAGTGCGCGGTTTTTCCGCCGGAATCCTGGCTATTCACACTGTTCGGGACGCAACCTCCAGGCGGCAGACTTTGCCCGTCCGGCAGCTAATGCCCGTCTGTTCCTGCTGCCTGTCGGCAAGCCGCTTCCAAAAAATCCAGCAAAATCCTGGACGCATCCTTCTGGCCCGTCCCTTGCGATGGATTGTGGCGGATCATCATTGGATTGCCGTTCTTGCGTGCATCAGCGACATCCCGGACTGCTTCTCCTGCGGTTTTCCCGTCACCGCAGGCAAAGTCGGATGCTGGCAAGGCAGACGACACGTCGCCCTTCGCAATCCTGCTGAACGAGGTCGTGGCCAAGCCGGCCGCCCTGCAGAAAGATTCGCAGAACAAGGACAGCCAGGGCTCGAACGAGAACACCAATTCCGGCGCTGCAAGCCAGTCAAGCGGAACCGATGCTGGCGCCCAAGCCACGTCGCAGGCTGCCGTCACGCCGCCAAAGCCCGACAAAGCCAGTGACAAAGGCGCCAAAAACAGTGGCGAAAAGGGCGGCGACAATTCCGCGAGCAGCCCGTCCGCTGCGGGCCTTCAACAGACCAATGTGCAGACCCCGGTACCGGCGGCCGCTCGACAAATTTCCATCATGGCCGCCACAACCAACGGCGCTGCGGCCCGCAATGCGGTAGACCAGAACGCATTGGCGGACCCTACGGGTGCCGCCGCCAGCGGCCAGAACAACGCACAGACCAACGCTCCGGCCAACGCTCCAGCCAACGCTCCGGTCAACACGCCGCCCAGCCAGACAGGTTCAATCAGCCAGAACACGCTGACCGCCGGACAGCCGCCCGGCACGCAGGCACAGGCGCTGGGCCCGGCCGGGAGCATCCCGCAACCCGATGTTACCCAATCGCCCGTGCTTCAGTCCGCCAACCCGCCGGCACAGGTGCCGGGCCCGGCCGGGAGCATCCCGCAGCCGGATGTTACCCAATCGTCCGTGCGCCAGTCCGCCAACCTGCCGGCACAGACACCGATCAGTCCTCAGAACATCGTTCTGCCGAACCCGCCTCAGCCCGCGCCGCTCCAGCCATCGCCCAATCAAACCCAGCTGGTCGGTACCGTCCAGCACAGTGTTCAGCCAGACGCGTCTCAGCCCCAGGCCTCTCCGCCGAAAGGTCCGAAATCCCAGCATTCCGAGGCGCAAAACACTGTTCAGCCGAACGCAGATCAGCTGCCGGCAGTATTGGCAAGCGCCCCGCAAGTCCAGACACCGGCCACTCAAAACACTGTTCAGTCGAATACGGCGCCGCTGCCTGCAGTCCTGCCAGTCATCCCTCAGATGCAGGCGGCAACCAAGCCGGCCAAAACGGACAAGAGCGATGACAAGGCTACCAAGAATGCCGCCGACAAAGGCGACGGCGATTCCGCCGCCAGTTCCACGGCCACGGGCCAAACCCAGGTCCAGCCAGACGCATCATTGATATCCACCTCGACCGCAAGTGCGCCCGCCACAGTCCAGGCGGTCACTCTTGCCGATGACGATGCGGGCGAAGACGCCTCTGATGTGCAGGCCACAAGCGCCGCTGCCAATGCCGCCAGCGGCCCGGCCAAGGCGCAAGGCCCGCAAGACACACAAGGCCTGCAGGATACGAAAAACCTTCAGGCCGCACTGGCCGCGCGTCAGGCCAATGCGCCTCAAGGGCCAAGCCAAACCGCCCCGTCGCAGAGCGGGGTCCATCCCGACAGCGCAAAAACGCAGAACTCTGGAGCAAACCAGTCTCCGCAAAGCCAGCTGGGCGCGGGCCTGCCGATCAAGCCCTGGCAGGCCAAGCCACAGAACCTCAGTGGCGACGTCACCGCGAACTCCGGCCAGACGAGCAACGCAAATCACGACGATGTGAAGCAGGCCGCAGCGCCAGCCCCGCAGATTGCCGCAAACAACACCATGCCTGTCGCCAAGCCGGCAGACCCGGGCAACAGCAATCTGCCCGTCCTGCCCGGAGCGGCGCCGCAGTCGCAACAGGGCCAAGCCAGCCCGGCGACCGCCATTATCCAGAATTTGCAGGTTTCGACATCCGCCCCCAACATGCTTGCGCTGGCGGTGGAAATCGCCGCCCGGTCCCAGTCCGGCGCCAAGCAATTCGATATCCGCCTGGACCCGCCGGAGCTGGGCCGCGTCGAGATCCGGCTTTCCATCGATGCCACCGGCAAGGCCAGTGCCCATGTTTCCGCCGAACAGCCCCAGACGCTCGACCTTCTGCAGAAGGATGCGCCGACCCTCACCCGCGCCTTGCGCGATGCGGGCCTCAATGTTGCGCAGAACGGGCTGAACTTCTCACTGCGCCAGCAACAGGGCGATGCGGGCGCGAGCGGCAACCAGAACCGCGCCGGCAACGGCCGCTCCTTCACGCTCGCAGCCGTCAGCAGCATCGACGCCCCCGCTGCCGGCGCCACCTATCGCGGCCCGGCGGACGGCCGCCTCGACATCAGGGTTTAGGGACGACGCACATGACCATCGGAACCGCCACAACCACACCGACAACAACGCCGACACCCGCCACGACAGGCAGTTCGGGGACCAACACCAACGCCCATGGTTCCGCCACCAGCAGCAGCGCGTTCAACCAGCTGTCGGGCAACTTCCAGACATTCTTGACGCTGCTCACCACACAGCTCAAGAACCAGGACCCCACCAGCCCGATGGACTCCAACCAGTTCACCCAGCAGCTGGTCGAGTACAGCCAGGTCGAACAGCAGCTCAACACCAATTCCAACCTGCAGACCCTGATCAGCCAGGGTACCAGCAATGCCTCCGCCATGACGGTCGGCTATCTGGGCAAGAACGTATCCATCACCAACGGCAACGCGTCGCTCTCAAACGGCACGGCCAATTGGACCTACAACCTGGGCACTGTCGCCGCGAGCACGACGCTCACCGTCACCAACTCCGCCGGCATGGTGGTCTATACCGGCCCCGGCGCCGTCACCGCGGGCAACAACAGCTTCACCTGGAACGGCCAGGACAATAACGGCAATCAGCTCAACGACGGCACCTACAAGCTGGCAGTGACCGCCACCGATGCGTCAGGCAATGCCATTACGACATCGGTCGCCAGCGCCGGCACCGTCAGCCAGATCGACATGACGAGCGGCACACCGAAGCTGGTCGTTGGAAGCATGGAAATCAGCCCCGGCGACATCGCTGCGGTTGGCAATTGATTTGACGTCTTGAAACCAACAAGGCCCGCAGAAGCGGCGCCAAACCCACGAGAAGGACAAGGGCGAAGCCCGCACTCCTGTCGAAAGGAAAGTATCATGAGTCTGTATGGAGCATTGAATATCGGCGTGGCCGGCCTGGACGCAACCGGCGCCGCCCTGTCCGCCACCTCGTCCAACATCGCCAACGTAAACACCGTGGGCTACAAGGAGGAGAAAGCCAATTTCGAAACCTTTCTCAACACGCCCGGCCTGTCCGCCAATTCCTCGGCGGGCGTCAGCGCCCTGATCACCCAGGACGTCACCGCCCAGGGCCTTCCGACCTCGACCTCTTCGCCGACCGACCTGTCGATCTCGGGCAATGGCTTCTTCGTCGTGGCGACCAACACCTCCGCGACGGCGACGCAGCAATATACGCGCGCCGGCAGCTTCACGCCCGATGCCAGCGGCAATCTGAAGAACGCCGCCGGTCTTTATCTGCTGGGCTGGAAGCTCGACCAGCAGGGCAATATTCCCACCAATGCCAGTGACGTGAGCCTGGTCAATGTCTCGAACCTGGCGGGCAAGGCGCAGCCTTCGACCAGCATTTCGCTGCAGGCCAATCTCCAGTCCAGCTCCACGGTCGATGGCGCCTATACCGCCGGTGACATGACCAGCGGGGTGGTATCGCCCGACTTCACCCGCACCCTGAACGTCTATGATAGCCAGGGCGCGATCCAGCCGGTGACCTTTTCCTTCATCAAGACTGCGGCCAACAGTTGGGCCTATGAAGCTTCCTATGCGGGCTCCGCCACCAACCTGACCGCGGCTGGCCCGATCTCGGAAGGCACGCTGTCGTTCAATCCGGACGGCACGCTTGCCAACGTCAATGGCGCGTCGCCCGCTTCCGGCAAGCTCAGCGTGACCATTCCCTGGGACACGACAACCTCGGGCCTGGCGCCGCAGACCCTGAACGTCAATCTGGGCGATGTCGGCACATCGGACGGCCTCTCCCAGTTCGACACGCCGTCGACACTGAGTTCGACCATCGACGGATCCGCCTTCGGCAGCGTCACCGGCGTGTCGGTCTCTCAGGACGGCACCGTGACGGCGCAGTTCTCCAATGGCCTGTCGCAGAATGTGTACAAAATCCCGCTGGCCACCTTCACTAATGAGGATGGCCTGGCCCAGGTGAATGGCAACGCCTATATCGTGACCAACAATTCGGGCGTTGCGAACATCAACCTGGCCGATGCCGGCAGCGCGGGCGCCATCAACTCGCAATCGCTGGAAGCCTCGACCGTCGACCTGGCCACCGAGTTCACCACCATGATCACAACCCAGCGCGCCTACAGCGCGGCGGCACGCATTGTCACCACCGCTGACCAGATGCTGACACAATTGGAACAGTTGCCCACACAGTAAGCCTAAGCGGGAAAGGCCCATAAACCGGGCCTTTCCCGAAAAATTGTCGAAGAGTTGAGTGAAGCCTTTATGGGTTCGTTTACCACGTGTCTTGGCCCTTTTTAAACAGGGGGCCGCGTAACTTACGCGTGGATATGTTGGGAGTTTTCAAATGGAAGAGCGCAAAGGACGCGTGAGTTATGTCATCGGCCCCGATGGGTCGCCGTTGACACTCGCCGATCTGCCGCCGCCTTCGACACGCCGCTGGGTGATCCGCCGCAAAGCCGAGGTCGTTGCCGCCGTGCGTGGGGGTCTGCTTAGCCTGGACGATGCTTGCAAGCGTTACACGCTGACGGTGGAGGAATTCCTCGCCTGGCAGCATGCGATTGACCGTTTCGGCCTGGCCGGATTGCGCGCGACCCGCGTGCAGCAGTACCGCAACTGACGGCGCGGCCGTCATCCCCGGCGGCATTGCTCAGGTAGTGCGAGGGGGGCGGATCCGGCGGAAAAAAGAACTCCTTGAAAAATTCGTAAACGCGGCGTTAGCAAAATAAGCGCGCCACAATTCGTGCGCAGCTTTCTGCCTTAAGTCAAAGTTTACCGTAAAGGCGGCAATGTTTGCCTAGCAGGAACGGACGGGGCTTCCCGGTCCGCTCGCGAGGAGGACATTGTGCCGGAGTTCTTCAAACAGGTCGGAGCAGCGCGGTTCGGCGTCATGGCCGGTGTCGCCGCCGTGCTCACCGCCTTCTTTCTTTATATCGCGGGCGCCATCACCGAGCCGCCCAAGACCATTCTCTTCTCCGGACTGGAATCGCGCGACGCCGCCGCAGTCACCACCAAGCTCGACGGCATGGCGGTCAAGTACGACGTCAAGGACGGCGGCACGATCCTGGTGCCGGCCGACCAGGTGACCAAGCTGCGGATGGCGCTTGCACAGGACAATCTGCCGGCAGCCGGCGTGGGCTATGAGATTTTCGACAAGTCCGATGCCTTCGGCACCACCGCCTTTGTGCAGAACATCAACCACCAGCGCGCGCTGGAAGGCGAACTGGCTCGCTCGATGCAGACCATCGAGGGTATCCAGACGGCCCGCGTCCATCTCGTCATTCCCGAACGCCAGATCTTTTCGCGCGACGACCAGCAACCTTCCGCCTCGGTCGTGCTGAGGACCGCGGGCCGCCTTGACCGCGGCCAGGTCCTGGCAATCCAGCATCTGGTGGCGGCGGCGGTGGCCGGGTTGTCGCCCGACCGCGTCGCCATTGTGGATGATCGCGGCAACCTCTTGGCCGGCGGCGACGAAAAGTCCGGGCCCGATGCGCTCGCCCGCAACCAGGATGAGGACACGACCAATTACGAGAACGGGCTTCGCCAGCGCATCGAATCCATCGTCGCGAGCGTAGTCGGCGCCAACCATGTCCAGGTCCAGGTTGCCGCGGACATCAACTACAACCACACCCAGACCACCAGCGAAGACTATAATCCCGACACCAAGGTGGTGCGCTCGACCCAGACCATCGAGCAGAATTCCTCCAACACCTCCGGCAACAGCAATGCCGTCTCGGTCGCCAATGCGCTGCCGAATGCCCAGGCCCAGAACAGCAGTGACAACAGCAAGGACACATCGGGCCGCACCGAGGAAACCACCAACTACGAAATTTCCAAGAAGGTCACGACGTCCACGGTGGACGGCGGCGACGTGAAAAAACTATCGGTTGCCGTCGTCGTGGACGGGTCCGGCGATAGTTCAGCCGCCTACAAGCCGCGCACGCCGGAGGAAATGAGCAAAATCACCGCCCTGGTGAAGTCGGCGATGGGCTTCGATGCATCCCGCGGCGACCAGGTGCAAGTCACCAACATGCAGTTTGCCCGCGCGGACGACAGCGCCAGCGGGACGCCAGCATCCAAGCCAGTCTTGGGCCTGGACGGCGCCTACTGGTTCAAGATCATCGAGGCCGCCATCCTGTGCGTGACGGCGCTGCTGATTGGTCTGTTCGTGGCCAAGCCGCTGATCAACCGCATGTTCGCGGCCCAGGCGGCCTCGGTTAACCGCGGCCGCTCGGCCATTGCCAACGTCTCTCCGATTGCTGGCAGCCTGCCTTCTCCGGCCGGGGTCCCGGCAGCGGCAGCCGAGGGCGGTGCCCCGACGATCGCCCTGCCGCCGCCCGCGCCCAGCATCGACATCAGCCGCATCGACGGTCAGGTCAGCAATTCCTCCATCAAGAAAGTCGGTGAAGTGGTCACGGCGCATCCCGAAGAAGCGCTGGCGATCATCCGCACCTGGCTGCATCAACCGGTTTAATCCATGTCGAAATCCGCCAAAGCCCCTGTCAAAGACGATATCCGCTCCCTCACCGGCGCCGAGCGCGCCGCCATCGTGATGCTGGCCTTGGGCGAGGATCACTCGCAGCGCATCTGGGAGATGATGGACGAAGAGGAGATCAAGGAAGTCTCCCAGGTCATGTCCAATCTGGGCTCGATTTCCGCCGGCCTGATCGAAAAGTTGCTGGTGGACTTCGTCTCCCAGATGTCGGGCACCGGCTCGCTGATGGGTTCCTATGAGTCCACCGAAAGGCTGCTTGCCAACATTCTTCCGCCGGAAAAGGTCGGCGTCATCATGGAGGAAATCCGCGGTCCCGCCGGTCGCACCATGTGGGACAAGCTCGCCAATGTGAACGAGTCGGTGCTGGCCAACTATCTGAAGAACGAATATCCCCAGACCGTTTCGGTGGTGCTGTCCAAGATCAAGCCCGAACATGCCGCGCGCGTGCTGGGCTCTCTGCCTGAGGAATTCGCGCTGGAAGTGGTGCAGCGGATGCTGCGCATGGAAAGCGTACAGAAGGATATTCTCGACAAGGTCGAGCAGACGCTTCGCGTGGAATTCATGTCCAACTTGGCGCGCACCGCCAAGCGCGACGCCCATGAACAGATGGCGGAAATCTTCAACAATTTCGACCGCCAGACGGAAAGCCGCTTTATCACCGCGCTGGAAGAACGCAATCGCGATTCCGCCGAGCGCATCAAGGCCTTGATGTTCACCTTCGAAGATTTGGGCAAGCTCGATCCGGGTTCCATCCAAACGCTGCTGCGCAATATCGAGAAAGACAAGCTGGGCCTGGCGCTTAAGGGCGCCACCGACGGTCTGCGCGACGTCTTCTTCTCTAACATGAGCGAACGTGCCGGCAAGATCCTGCGCGACGACATGGAGGCCATGGGTCCGGTGCGCCTCAAGGACGTGGATGAAGCCCAGATGCGCATGGTCAATGTCGCCAAGGACCTCGCCAACAAGGGCGAAATCATGATCACCGGCGGCAGCGGCGAAGACGAGCTGGTGTACTGATGGCCTCGCAAAGCAAATTCACCTTCGACACCGAATTCCTGGGCAAGGAAGACCGCCAGGCCCCCGCCGCCCGCGCGCGTCAGAAACAAACCCTCACGACCGAGGAACTGGAGCGCATCCGGGCCGAGGCCCGCATCCAGGGCGAGAACAGCGCCCAGGCCCGCAACACCGAGGCGCTGGATCGCAGCATTGCTGCGCTGACCATCTCCGTCCGCGCCACGCTGGACCAGAGTCATGGCGAGATCGAAAGCCTCCGTGATGAAGCGGCCCGCCTGGCGCTGGCCATGGCCAAGAGAATCGCTTCCGCGGCCCTTGCCGCATTGCCGACCGGGGATGTGGAAATCGCGCTTCGCCAGGCGATGCATCAGGCCATTGGCGAGCCGCGCATCACTCTTCGTACCTCCCCCGTCGTGGCGCAGGCCATAGAACCGCGCCTGGCGGCAATCGCCCAGGAAGAAGGTTATGACGGCCGCATCGCCATCGCCGCGGAGCCGGGCATGAAGGCGGGCGACTGCCGGATCGAATGGCGCGGCGGCGGCGCCGAGCGCAGCGAAGACGCGATCGAAGAAGCTTTGACCTCCCTTATTACCCACCGTTTTTCTGCCAGCGTGAAAGGATAACCTCCCATGGCGAGCGACAATGTCGATCTGCCCGATCTCAGCCATGACGGCGCAGCAGGCGCTGCCCTGCTCGATTCCGACTCCGTAGCGGATGCGGCGCCCAAACACTCCGCCGCCGACCTGGAAGCAGTGTTCGATGTGCCAGTCACCGTATCCGCGGTGCTGGGCAAGAGCGCCATGGAAGTCAGCCAGCTGCTCAAGCTCGCCCGGGGCACAATCGTGGAGCTCGACCGCAAGGTGGGCGAGGCCATCGACATCTATGTGAATGACCGCCTGGTGGCGCGCGGCGAAGTGGTGCTGGTGGAAGACCGGCTGGGCATCACCATGACAGAAATCATCAAGGCCGGATCGGGCTCGTAATGAAGGCCGGGAATTAGAGGACAACAACCATGCGTCTACTCATCGTCGGCGGACTTCAGGGCCAGATTGGCCTGGCCACCAAAATCGCCATGGACAAGGGGGCGAAAGTCACCCACGCCACGGATATAGAACAGGCCCTTGCCTCGCTTCGCGGCGGGGTGGGCGCGGACCTCGTATTCTGCGACGTGGCGCTGGATATCGGCAGCCTGGTGCGCGGCCTTTCCGCCGAGCGGATCTGCACGCCCGTGGTGGCCTGCGGCGTCGGCACCGACACAAGCCGCGCAGTCGCGGCTATTCGCGCGGGCGCCAAGGAATATCTGCCTCTTCCCGCCGATCCCGAACTGATTGCCGCAGTCCTGGCGGCAGTGGCCGACGAATCCCACCAGCTGGTCCATGAAGACGAGGCCATGGACGCGGTCCTGTCACTGGCAGACCAGATCGCGGGCAGTGAAGCCTCGATCCTGATCACCGGTGAAAGCGGTACCGGCAAAGAAGTGCTGGCCCGCTACGTCCATCGCAAGTCCCAGCGCTCGGACAAGCCCTTCATCTCTGTCAATTGCGCCGCCATTCCGGAGAATCTGCTGGAATCGGAACTGTTCGGTCACGAGAAGGGTGCGTTCACCGGCGCCATCGCCCGGCGCATCGGCAAGTTCGAGGAAGCCAATGGCGGCACGCTCCTGCTCGATGAAATCAGCGAAATGGATGCGCGGCTCCAGGCCAAGCTGTTGCGCGCCATCCAGGAGCGCGAGATCGACCGCGTCGGCGGCACCAAGCCCGTCAAGGTGGACATCCGCATCATCGCCACGTCCAACCGCGACCTGGCCGAGGCCGTGCGTCACGGCACTTTCCGGGAAGACCTGCTCTATCGCCTGAATGTCGTGAATCTGCGCCTGCCCGCCCTGCGCGAGCGGCCCAAGGACATTCGCGCTTTGGCGCACCACTTCGCCCGCAAATATGCCGAAGCCAATGGCGTGGCCTATCGCCCGATCTCCTCCCAGACCGAGCGGCTGCTGCTCTCCCATAACTGGAAAGGCAATGTTCGGGAGCTGGAAAACACGATCCACCGCGCCGTGCTGCTGGCAATAGGCACGGAGATCGGCCCGGAAGCCATTCGCCTGCCCGATGGCACGCAGGTGGGCGCCGCCTCCGCCATGATCCCGCAAAATCCCAGCGTGCACAACGCAGTGATTTCGGCGACCGCCGTCACCCGCTCGCTGGTGGGCCGCACCGTCAGCGATGTCGAGCGTGACCTGATCCTGGACACGCTGGACCATTGCCTGGGCAACCGCACCCATGCCGCGAACATCCTGGGCATCTCCATCCGCACCCTGCGCAACAAGCTCAAGGAATATTCCGATGCCGGGCTCTCCATCCCGGGCCATGGCGAGCAGCGGGCGCTTGAAACGAAGATGGCTGGGTGAGGAACGGTTCGCCGGTGGCGAACGAAATGATCCGGCAAATCATTTCAAGTGACGAACGCCGCGAGCTTGGGCGAGCGGCGGGCATGATCTGAAGGAAGCGTGAGACAAATGTCTGACATCAGCACCACAGCGACATCGGGCTTCGATCTGTCGCCCGCCAAGGTCATGGAGTTCATCCGCAAGTCCGACCTCGGGCTTGCGATCGGCATCATGGCCATCCTGGTGGTGCTGATCCTGCCGCTGCCGACATGGATGCTGGATGTCAGCCTGGCCTTTTCGCTCAGCTTCTCGATCTTGATCCTGATGACGGCCGTGTTCATCAGGAAGCCGCTGGAATTCTCGTCCTTCCCCACCATCCTGCTCATCACCACCATGATGCGGCTGGCGCTGAACCTGGCGTCGACCCGGCTGATCCTGGGCCATGGCAATGAGGGCACTGCCGCCTCCGGCTATGTCATCCAGGCCTTCGGCAAGCTGATCATGCAAGGCAACTTCGTGATCGGGTTGATCGTTTTCGCCATCCTGATCATCGTGAACTTCGTCGTCATCACCAAGGGTTCGGGCCGCATCGCCGAAGTTGCGGCACGCTTCAGCCTGGACGCCATGCCCGGCAAGCAGATGGCGATCGATGCCGACCTCTCTGCCGGCCTGATTGACGAGAAAGAGGCCAAGGCTCGGCGCAAGAATATCGAGGCGGAATCCAATTTCTTCGGCGCCATGGACGGCGCCAGCAAATTCGTGCGCGGCGATGCCATTGCCGGCCTGATGATCGTGGGCATCAATATCGTCGGTGGCATCATCATTGCCGTGGCCCAGAAGGGCATGAGCTTCGCCGACGCGTCCCAGACCTTCACCCTGCTGACGGTCGGCGACGGCCTGGTATCGCAGATGCCGGCGCTGATTGTCTCGACTGCCGCAGGCTTGATGGTGTCGAAGGCCGGCGTCGAAGGCGCAACCGACAAGGCGCTGATGGGCCAATTGTCCTTCTATCCCCAGGCGCTGGGCATGGCCGCCGCGGTGATGGGCATTGTCGCGGTCCTGCCCGGCATGCCGACACTGGTGTTTGGGTTGCTCTCCGGCGGCACAGGCACGCTGGCCTGGTATGCCCACAAGCGCAAGAACGCCCGCAGCCAGCAGGCTGCCGCCGAGTCTGCGCAAGCCGCCGGTCCGCCCAAGGAGGAGCCGATCTCGACGGCATTGGCACTGGACCAATTGCGCATCGAATTGGGATATGGCCTGCTTCCCCTGATCAACGATGTGCAAGGCCACCGCATCACCGACCAGATCAAGGCACTGCGCCGCCAACTGGCACAGGAGATGGGCTTTGTCATGCCGGCGGTGCGCATCCTCGACAATATGCAGCTGGGCGCCAACGAGTACCGCATCCGCATCAAGGAATTCGATTCCGGCAAGGGCGAGCTTTTCCCCGGCAGCTTCCTGATCATGGACCCCAAAGGGCTGCCCATCGATCTGCCCGGTACGCACACCACCGAACCGGCCTTCGGCCTGCCTGCCACCTGGGTCACCGGCAGCCTGAAGGAAGAGGCCTCCTTCCGCGGCTTCACCGTGGTAGATCCCGGCACCGTGCTCACCACGCATCTGACCGAAGTGCTCAAAAGCCATATGGCCGAGCTTCTGTCCTATGCCGAGACCAAGAAACTGCTGGACGACCTGCCGCCGGAGAACAAGAAGCTGGTGGAAGAACTCATCCCCTCTCAGATTTCGGTCACCGGCGTGCAGCGCGTGCTGCAGACGCTGCTCAGCGAGCGGGTCTCCATCCGCGACCTGCCTGCCATCCTGGAAGGCGTTGCCGAAGCGGTCGGCCACACCAAAAACGCGCTTTACATCACCGAGCACGTGCGCGCGCGCCTCGCCCGCCAGCTTTGCAACGCCAACCTGTCGCCGTCCGGCTACCTGCCGCTGCTGGCGCTGTCGCCCAATTGGGAACAGGCCTTTGCCGAATCCATCGTCGGCCAAGGCGAAGAGCGCCAGCTCGCTATGGCGCCGTCGCGGCTGCAGCAATTCATCCAGGCGGTGCGCGAATCCTTTGACGAGGCGGGCGCCAAGAACGAAGTCCCGATCCTGCTGACGTCTCCCCAAATTCGTCCCTTCGTTCGTTCCATCATCGAGCGCTTCCGGCCCCAGACGGTGGTGATGAGCCAGAATGAAATCCATGCCTCGGTGCGCTTGCGCACCTTGGGCCAGATCTGAGGGCCGCCATGGCGCCGGGCCTCACATCAGCAGCTCCGGCACCTGGCAATCTGGTCGCATTTCCCCGGGCAGACCTGCGCCGGCATTTGGGGTCCGCCTTGAAGCGCCATCGGCTGCCGGACCTGCTGGCACAGGCACTGCTGCGCGATTGCAGCAATTTCGCGGATGTCGGCGCCGATGTGGCGCTGGCCCAGGCGCTGACAAGGCGGCTGCTACCTGCTCCCATCGATCTGCAAAAGGCAGGGGGGATCCTTCTGGTTGGTCCCGCCGGCTCCGGCAAAAGCGCGGTTGCCGCAAAGATCGCGCATTCGGCCCGCCTGATCGGGCGCCAGACGGAACTTGCCCGCGCCGACGGGCTTGCGCTGTTTCGCAGAAGGAGCGTCCGCGAGAGCGGGAGCGACAATAGAACCAGAAGCGTGCGCGAGAGCGGGAGCGAACACAATACGACCTGCAATCTGCCCGAGCTGCTGACGGTGATGGAAGCCGACGGCTTCAACCCGCTCAACCCCCGCGCCGCTTCGGCCTTTTCGGCACTGGGCGACATTGAGGGCGTCGAAACCATCGGCGTGGTCTCCGCCCTTAACGATGCCGAGGATGTCGCCGACATCGTCACCCGGTTCCGTTTTCGCCGGCTGATCGTCACCGGGCTGGATCGCACGCGCCGGCTTGGCGCGGTCTTGGCCGCAAGCCTGTCTGGGGCGCGGCTTGCCCATGTCACCTATGGCCCCCGCCCCGAAGATGCGCTGGAAATGCTGGAGCCTGGCGCGCTGGCGGCGCAATTGCTTGAGATCAGCGCTCACTAAGGGCTAGTGCTTCTTGCCGCCCTTTTTGCCGGAATTGTCGACGGCAAATGGCCCTGGCCCCATTCCGACCATCAGCAGCAGTCCGCCGCAGATCGCAAAGTCACGGGCGAAAATGCCGAACTGATAGGCGCGCGCGCCGGCCTCCGAATAGTGCCAGAAGTCATGCATGGTGACGGCCGCAATGATGGTCATGCCGAACAGAAGTATCGCGCCATGGCGGGTGTGATAGCCAAAGAGCAGGGAAAGACACCCCATCAGGATGAAGACCACCACCACCAGCAGCACAAGCGGTGGGATCGGCACATGCTTGCCGGCCATATCGGCAACGATGGCGTGCCAATTGCCCAATATGTCGAGCGCACTGGTCAAATAGAACCACACAAAGGCGCAGCGCCCGAAGAAGGGCGAGATTGTCTCGGAAAATGACATGACATGAGCCCCGACTTAAGCCTTGGGAATCATAGGCCTGTGATTTTCCGGTTCAACTGGAGCGCAAACCCGGATTTCGTCCCAAAACGGACGCGGTTGCGACTTTTGCGCCACAGTGCGTGCCGCGCAGCACAATTCCATGGAACGGCGAAATCGGCACCGGCGTTACTGCAACCCGAGGGGGCTTGGATTTGAAGGTCTGGAGAGATGTCTGCGATTGGTATATCCGCCCCTCGCGGCAAGGGGATTGCGATTTCCGCCTATGCCGATGTCCGGCATGAGCAGCTGTGCTTCGAGCGGCAGCAGTCATTGGCGCTGCGCAACATGGAATGGGAAGGCCGTATCAGGCCCATGATGTCCTGGAGCGCGCTGATCTTGCGCGCCCTGGGACTGGTGGTCCTGGCCTGCGCCATCCTGGCTTTCGTAGTTTAGCCTGCTCTTCGGGGCGCCGGGGGATTTCGGCAAAGCTTTCCAGAACGCGCCTGCGTCCCGACAAAAGTCGGGATTGGCGTCAGGCAGAGCGCAGCGTGTGCTTGCGCAGATGTCTGACAAGGGCCATCTCGTCCAGGCGTGCCTGGGCGCGGCGGGCCTGCATTTCCGCCAGCCGTTTGGCCTGCTGTTCGGTGGCAATTTCCAGCGACTTGAGGTCATGGAAGGCATCCCTAAGGTCGCTGTGCGCGGCGGCATGCTCCCGCTCGATTTCCTTGAGCGTGGTGCGCAGATTTTCGCGGCGTGCCTCGATCGAGCGCAGGAAGGAGGGGAAGGCAAGGCGCCCGATGTCGGAGTCGCCGGCGCGCTGCTTTTCGCGGGCGACATTGTCGTCCAGGTCGGTCAGCTTGCGCTCCAGATCGGTCTTCATGGCCTCGATCGAAGCGATACGGCGTTTCATCTCGTCGACCCGGAAGCGTTTCAGGCGAAGCAGTGTATCGGTCCGGTTCATTGCGCACTCCCTGGCGCTGAACCCATGATCGTGGACAGCGCGTCATAGCCCTGGCTCAACGTCGCGCGCTCGTCCTTGGACTGTGCCAAAAAGGTCTCGAGGTGCGGGTAAAGCCTCATGGCTTCGTCCACTTCAGGATTCGTGCCAGCCTTGTAGGCGCCCAGCCGGATCAGTTCGGCCATGTCTTCGTAAAGGGTCAGGGGTTGCCGGGCCTGTAAAACCAGCCTTTGCTCTGCCTCGCTGTTGCAGCCGGGCATGGAGCGGCTGACGCTCTTAAGGATGTTGATGGCTGGAAACCGCCCGCGTTCCGCAATGGCACGTTCCAAAACGATATGACCGTCCAGGATGGCGCGAACGGCGTCCGCCACTGGTTCATTATGGTCATCGCCTTCCACCAGCACGGTGAACAGGCCGGTGATGGTGCCACAGCCAGCCGGTCCCGGTCCGGCACGTTCCAGAAGCCTGGGCAGCTCGGCGAAAACGGTGGGTGTGTAACCCTTGCTGGCCGGCGGTTCCCCCGCCGACAGGCCGATCTCGCGTTGCGCCATGGCAAACCGCGTGACCGAATCCATCAGCAGCAGCACATTCAGCCCGCTGTCGCGCAACTGTTCCGCCACCGTCATCGCGACATAGGCGGCCTGGCGGCGCACCAGCGGCGCTTCGTCGGACGTGGCGGCAACCACCACTGAACGTGCCAGGCCTTCTTCGCCCAGATCGTCCTCGATGAATTCCTTCACTTCGCGGCCGCGTTCGCCGATCAGCCCGAATACGATGGCATCGGCATTGGAATTGCGCGCCAGCATGGAAAGCAGAGTGGATTTACCGATACCGGAACCCGAAAAGATGCCCATGCGCTGGCCGGCGCAGCAGGTGACGAAGCTGTTCAAGGCACGAATGCCGAGATCCAGCTTTTTGCCGACACGGCCACGCAGTGTGGCGGGAGGCGGTGCAGCTTTGATCGAATAGGCGACCCTGCCCTGGACGAGCGGGCCTTTGCCGTCCAAGGGCAAACCGAAGCCGTCAATGACGCGTCCCAGCCAAGCCCTGCAGGGAAATATCTCCGCCGCCCGGTCTTCAAAATCGGCCCTTGCCCCAAGCGTGATTCCATCCAACGAACCCAGTGGCATGACCAAGGCCCGGCCGTCGCGGAACCCCACAACTTCGCAAGGGATTTTCTTGTTATTTCCGACGGTTATGCGGCATTGCGCCCCCAGACTCACCGCACCCTGGGCGCCCGTGATTTCCACCGCCAACCCCTCGATTCGGGCGACCCGGCCAAACCGGCAGAGGGTTGGAACGGCCTCGATATCCTTGATCAGGGCGTGCATGACCTGTCTCATTGGGCGATTTTTCGCCCGAAAGCTGAATTTTTGGAGATTTTCATCTCCACCTGCCGGCCATTTTGGGGCCAAGAATTTAAACGGCGGTAAACTTAACAAACTGAATCAAGCCCCTTAGCCTGGGAATCACCCTTACCCCGGCCTTAATCCGGGGTGAGGAAGGACTAAAGCCGACCCGACTTGTTAAAGTAGCTGTTAACTATTTGCGCTTACCGTCCGGAAACCGATTAACCGTTGCCACACGGTGTGGCGTCGATCGCGAATGTTAAGAGAGGGGCATCGAATGCGCGTACTCCTGATCGAAGATGACAGCGCTATGGCGCGCAGCATTGAGCTGATGCTTCGCAGCGAAGGTCTTAACGTTTACACCACCGACCTCGGCGAAGAAGGGATCGATCTGGGTAAACTTTACGATTACGACATTATCGTGCTGGACTTGCAGCTGCCCGATATGAGCGGCTTTGAAGTGTTGAAGGCACTCCGAGTCGCCAAGGTGCAGACGCCGGTCCTGATCCTGTCGGGCAATGCGATCGTCGAGGCCAAGGTCAAGGCGCTCGGCTTCGGTGCCGACGACTATATGACCAAGCCGTTCCACAAGGACGAGCTGGTCGCCCGCATCCAGGCTGTCGTGCGCCGCTCCAAGGGCCACAGCCAGTCGGTCATTACCACCGGCAAGCTTACCGTCAATCTCGACGCCAAGACCGTGGAAGTGGACGGCCAGCGCGTGCATCTGACCGGCAAGGAATATCAGATGCTGGAGCTGCTCAGCCTTCGCAAGGGCACCACCCTGACCAAGGAAATGTTCCTCAATCACCTTTATGGCGGCATGGACGAGCCGGAGTTGAAGATCATCGACGTCTTCATCTGCAAGCTGCGCAAGAAGCTGGCGGCGGCCACCGAAGGCGCCAATTATATCGAAACCGTGTGGGGCCGCGGCTATGTACTGCGCGATCCCAACAGCGACGAAATTGTTCAAGTAGCGTAACCCGTTCCAACGGGGCGTTCATAAAAGGGCCATCCATCGGATGGTCCTTTTATTTTTGCGGACAGGCCAAAAGCTTCCGATCCAAGCTGGAACCGATCAGGAGCTGCTTGCCGGCAAGAGCGGCGACGCTGGCTCCGGCGATCTGGCTTCCGTCATTTCCATAAACCTGCTCGGCTTGTTGCGGCACACCACTTGTCAGGCTGATGCGGAAGACCTGGGATGGCGCGCGCCTGCCGGCGTCTTCCGCAAAATCGCGCAAGCTGAAAAGACTGGCATGGCCGGCGGCCCAGATCTCACCTGTGGAATCTAGGGTGATTTTTTCGGGTGCCGCGGGAAGCGTGAGCGAGTCCGCCTCTGTCAGATTGCCGGAGAAAGGCTCGCGGGCGAGCGACTTGATGCTGCGGCTGGTCAGGCTGGCCACCAATAGGTGCCCCCCATCCGGCGTCAATATCAGTCCGCGCGCGCCATAAAGACCGTCGGCCGCGACCCGGAAGGCCATGCCATTGAAATAAAGGATATTGGAACCGGGCAGCACGCCATAAGCGGCCAGCGACCGGACAATGTCGGGCCCGCCCGTGCCATTGCTGACATAGAAGGCGCCCGGCCCCGCTGGCGCCACATCCTGCGGATCGGTCAAGAGGCCGCCTTCGATGGTGCCCTGCGCCACCAGGGCGGGGCCTGTCTTGGGATTGGTGACCTCGAAACTGTCGATGCTGAAGCGGGCCATTCCGTTGACCGTTTGGGCATGCCGGTTCACCGCCAACAGGAAAATGCCCGTCCCGTCCGGCGAGCGATAGATGCCGATGCCGCGGGGGTGAAAGTCTTTGGGGGCGCCGGAAAGGCGTGTCAGGCCGCCGCTGTCCGAAAGCACATAAATGCCGTCGCGGACATCAGGCTCGCGCGTGCTGGCTACCGAAACAAACGTCACGCCATTGGCGCTTTCGATGTCTTCCACGCCCGGCAAAGGGCCCTCGATCATGCAGGTCCCGAAAAAGGCGGTGGGCGCGCTGGAGAACAGGCCATTCGCCCACAGGATGCGGCCGACAAAGACGATCACCGCGACTCCGGCCATGATCATCAGGCCGCGCCGGGACCTGAGCCGCCGGTTCATGCCGTGGTGTCCGCGAATTGCAGGGAGGCAAGGCGGGCATAAAGTCCGCCACCCGCCATCAATTCGGCATGATTTCCTTGGGCCACCACACGTCCCTCATCCATCACCACAATTCGCTTGAGGCGCTGAATGGTGGAGAAACGGTGCGCGATCACCAATGTGGTGCGGCCCACCATCAGATTGGAAAGGGCGGTCTGCACCAGCCGCTCATTTTCCGCGTCCAGCGCGCTGGTGGCTTCATCCAGCAGCAGGAGCGGCGCGTCGCGCAGGATGGCGCGGGCGATGGCCAGCCGCTGGCGCTCACCGCCCGACAGGGTCATGCCGCGTTCGCCCACCACCGTTTCAAAACCCTGAGGCAGCTTTTCGATGAATTCGCTGGCGGCGGCTGCCCGCGCGGCAGCGCGCACCTCTGCATCCGTCGCATCCTCCCGGCCATAGCGGATATTGGCGGCGATGCTGCCGGAGAAGATCACCGGCTCCTGCGCCACCACCGCGATATTGCGGCGCAGAGCCGTGGGATCGAGTTGGGTGATATCGGCGCCGTCAAAGCGAATCCGACCGGACTGGGCCTCGAAGAAGCGCAGCATCAACTGAAATACCGTCGATTTGCCCGCGCCGCTGGGGCCCACAAGCGCCACCGCTTCTCCCCCGGGCACTTCCAGCGAGAAGTTGTTGAGCGCCTTGAATTCGGGCCGCGACGGATAACGGAACGTGACGTTCTCAAAGCGGACGGAGCCCGCAGGGTTTGCCGGTAATGCGAGGGGGCGAGCCGGCGCACGGATCGCCGGCAATTCATGCAGCAGTTCCATCAGTCTTTCGGTGGCGCCTGCGGCCCGCTGCAGATCGCCCCACACTTCGGACAGCGAGCCCACGCCGCCGCCCACCAGAAAGCCGAAGATAATGAATTCGACCAGTTGGCCGCCGCTCATCTGGCCGCCGATGACATCGTGCAGACCGACCAGCAGCACCGTAGCCAGGCTGGAGAAGGCCGTGAAGATGGCAACCGCCGTCAGGACGGCACGCGCCCGGGTGCGGTCACGCGCAAATCCAAAGGCGCGCTCCACCGCATCGCCAAAGGCGCGGCGTTCGAAATTTTCCTGGGTGAAGGCCTGCACCGTTGGCACGGCATTGAGGGTCTCGGTGCCGCGCGCGGCGGTTTCGGCAATGGAATCCTGGCTCTGGCGGGAAAGCCTTCTCACCCACCTGCCGAACACCAGGATGGGCAGAAGCACGATCACCACCGCACCCACCACCAGCAAGGCCAATCGGAAACTGGTGACGAACATCAGAATCAATCCGCCGGTCATGTTGACCAGGTTGCGCATGGCCAGCGACGCCGATGACCCGATCACGGTCTGGATCAGGGTGGTGTCGGCGGTCATGCGCGACAGCACCTCGCCGGTGCGCGTGGTTTCGAAGAACTGGGGCGACAGGCTCAGCACATTGTCGAACACCGCCTTGCGGATGTCGGCCACCACACGCTCGCCCAACCAGGTGACGGCGTAGAAGCGGGTGGCCGAGGCCGCTCCCAGCACGGCAGCGGCAATGATGAAGGCGGAATAGAAGCCGGTCAGGGCATGGGCCTGGGCGGCGGACAGTCCGCGCGCATCCACCAGGCGGCCCATGAACAGAGGCAGCACAAGCGTGGCTGAGGAGGAGGCCACCAGGGCCAGGCAGGCCACGATGATCCGCCCCCGATAGGGCCTCAGGAACGGCAGCACCCCCCTGAGCGGCGCCAGGGACCGGCTTTTGGGCCGGCCCGCCGCGACCCGGGCGGTCTCGGTGGTGAAACTGGTGTCGCCCCTTGCCAAAAGCACTGCCTCGTTAACAGGTTAGGGCTTATATAGGCCGGAACGGGCCAATGTCATGGGCCTGTTGCTTCGGCGACCTGTTGCCTTGATCTGGACCCTCCCGTATAAGCCCCGGCTGCCCCGCGTGCCCGTCGGAATGGGCCGCCTGCCACGAAAGGTTCCGCTGTCCATGAAAAAGGGCATTCACCCCGACTATCACTTTGTCGACGTTCAGCTGAACGACGGCACCACCTACCGCACGCGCACCACCTACGGCACGGCGGGCCAGAAGGTAACACTCGACATCGATCCCTCCACCCACCCGGCCTGGACCGGCGGTCAGCAGCAGCTGATGGACCGCGGCGGACGCCTGACGCGCTTCAACAAGAAGTTTGCCGACTTCGTAAAGTCCTGAGCGGAATTTCACCGAATAGCAAAACGCCGCCTTATCCCGGCGGCGTTTTGCTTGTGGCCGGCCTTGGTGCATGGCGACAGCCTATGCGCGCCATCCATTCATTTTGCCCCGAAAGCTTGCGCCAATGCATCTATTTGGGCACGCGCACCCATTGGCGGCACCACGCCCTCGCCGAACAGAACATCGTCTAGCCGGGCGATACGGCGATAGAGGTTGTCGCTGCGCACCAGAAGATCCTTGAGCTCGACCGGCAAGGGCGAAACGTCCTCGGCGCAAGACCCCAGGCAGATTTCACGGCTGCCCAGCCGGTAGCGATCGTTGAGCGCTTCAGCCCGCGCCATGTCGCCATCGCGCACCGCACGCTGCACCAGTAGCCAGCTTGCGGCCTGCATCAGGCGGGTGGTGATGCGCATGCTTTCCCCGGCGTAGAGCATTGCGGCTTTTCGGGGCAGCGCACGGGCTTCCGCGCGGCCCTTGCCATCGAGATAGCGCGCGGTCTCTTCCACCAACGCCATACCCTCATCGAATGTTTTGTCGAACATGATGGAGTCCGTGAAGGCCTGCGCGCTGTCGGCCTGGTTCTGCTGGTCGTTGAGCATTTCGTCCCCGCTTGCCCCATGACGCTATCAAGACGCGCACGAACCGGGAAGCGGGTTGGTTGGTAAACGGCGCCAGAAGCGCCGATTAAGGTGTATTCCACTGTGCGTATTAACGTTTAAGGTCACGTCGGGATTGGGAAATCTCACTTCTTAAAGAAGTTTTCAGCCGCAGACTTTGTGGCCTGGCGCGCGCCGATGGCCTCGCGGCAGCGCGCGATTTCCTGTTCCAGGCGCTTGATGCGCGCTTCCAACTCGTGGGCGGAAAGCGCGCCGATGTCTTCGCCAAGCACGATGTCCGGCAGCTTTTTGCGCGGTTGAAGATCGTCGAGGTCCATGACTTTGGCCCTGATGCATTGCCAGGTTAGTGTGTGCCCCGCGGCAAATGCGTGCAAGCCATGAGAGTCATCGAGATACAGAACCCCGGACGGGACTACCGGCTTGTCCTGGGCGAAAGACAAAAGCCCAGGCCCGGCCCCGAACAGGTGCTGATCGCGGTCGAAGGCGCCGGTCTCAACAATGCCGATCTCTTGCAGGGGCGCGGGCTCTATCCGCCGCCACCGGGCGCCTCCGACATTCTGGGCATGGAAGTGTCGGGCACGATTGTGGAGATGGGACAAGCCGTCACCGGCTGGCGCATCGGCGACAAGGTCTGTGCGCTTCTGTCTGGCGGTGGTTATGCGGAGTTCGCGACGGCCGATACCGGCTCACTGTTGGCGGTGCCGCAAGGCGTGGAGATCGTGGATGCCGCAGGTCTTCCCGAAGCAGCCTTCACCGCATGGACCAATATCATGGATAGCGGAAGGCTCCAGCCGGGTGAGACACTTCTGATCCATGGCGGCACCTCAGGCATCGGCAGCCTCGCCATCCAGATTTTTGCCGCGCGGGGCACACGCATCTTCACCACCGCCGGCAGCGATCGGAAATGCGAAATGTGCAAGGCCTTCGGCGCGGCACGCGCCATCAATTACAGAGCCGAGGATTTCGTCGCGGTGGTGAAGCAAGAAACCAGGGGCGAGGGCGTGGATGTGATCCTCGACATGGTCGGTGGCTCCTACATCCAACGCAACATCGAGGCCGCCAGCATCTGGGGCCGCATCGTCAATATCGCCTATCAGGATGGCGCCAGGGCGGAAATCAATTTCGCGCCCGTATTGATCAAGCGGCTTACGCTTGCCGCCACGACCTTGCGTGCGCGGTCGGCGCAGCAGAAGCGCGCCATCCGCGACACGCTGTTGCGGGAGGTCTGGCCGCTGGCTGGGACCCGGGTCAGGCCGGTCGTGGAGCGGGTCTTTCGCCTGGCCGACGCCCAAAAAGCCCATGAATTCATGGCCCAAAAGGGTCATACCGGCAAAATCTTGCTTCAATGTGCTTGAAAGTCTTTGCGCCCTGACCGCGGGATGGCTAAAAGACCGCATTCCTCGAAAGGACTAGCCTGACGAGGGGCGGCGGGTCCGGAAAAGGCCCCCGCTCAACGGGAGAAGACCATGGTCGACCAGAAACCCCTGATGCCCAAAGCCACCGCCGTATGGCTGGTGGACAATACCGCGCTCTCCTTCGAGCAGATCGCCGACTTTTGCGGCCTGCATCCGCTGGAAGTGAAAGGCATCGCCGACGAAGACGTGGCCAAGGGCATCAAGGGCCAGGACCCGGTGGCCACCGGACAGCTCACCCGCGAGCAGATCGCCGACGCCGAAAAGGACCCGCGCAAGCGCCTGAAGATGGCGCCCGCCAAGCACAAGATGCCGAATGTGCGTCTGAAGCGCGCCCCGCGCTATACGCCGGTTTCCAAGCGCCAGGACAAGCCTGATGCGGTTTACTGGCTGATCCGCAATCATCCGGAATTCACCGACAGCGACATCATCAAGCTGATCGGTACGACCAAGGCGACCATTGCCAAGATCCGCGAGCGCTCGCACTGGAACGCCGCCAATATCAAGGCGGTGGACCCGGTGACGCTGGGTCTGTGCTCGCAGCTGGAGCTAGACCTGGCGGTTAGCCGCGCCGCCGCCAAGCATGAGCGTGCACAAAAACGCGCCGCCAAGAAAGGCGCAGCCCTGAAATCCATCGCCGAAACCACCGGCGATCCGTTGGCCATGCCGCCAGTTGTTCCGGCTGTGGGCGAAGGGGCGCCGGCTTCGGATGAGTGGAAGACGTCGAGCGAATTGGAGCAGGATTGAGCGTCACGACGCAAAAAGGCGCGCCGCTAAAGGTATTTAAGAGCGACGAAGCCCAAAATCAGCACAACTAGAAACACGACCAGCGCCGCCTCGAGATATTTCTCCAGCAGCGCCTGTGCCCGTTCGCCGAAGAAGTGAACCAGCATGGCCTCGATCACGATGTAGCGGATGCTGCGGGTGATGGCGGAATAGAGCATGAAAAGTGGAAAGCTTACGCCCGCCAGGCCGCTCGCAATGGTCACCAGCTTGTAGGGGATGGGGGTCGCGCCCTGCACCATGATAAAATAGGCGTGCTGGGTGTATTTGAGCCTCAGCGCCTCGACCCGCTCGAGCGGCACATGCAGGGCGTGTATCAGCCAAAGCCCCGCCGTTTGCCAAAAGAGGTGGCCGATCGCATAACCCAGCATGCCGCCGGCCACCGACCAGAAGGCGACCCAGGCGCCCAGCCGGAAGACGCGGGAACGGTCCGCCAACATCATGGGCAACACCATCACGTCGGCGGGAATGGGGAAGAAGCTGGCCTCCGCGAAGGCAAAGACGGCCACCGCCGCCCAGGCATGCGGGCCCTTGGCGTTCTGCACCATCCAGGCATAGACGGCGCGAAGGCCGCGCGGCTTTGCTTGGGGCTTGTCGAGCGTGCTCATGCGGGGCTTCTATCATCGCGGCAACATTCGTCCAAACTTGCCGCGCAAACTTGGTTTCTCTAGCGTGCGAAAAGCCCATGGCCGCCAAAAAGTCCAAACGCAAAACCGTCACAAAGGCCAAGGCCTATCAAACCGGCCTGGACCGGACACAAGCCAACCACCAGCCGCTGACGCCGCTATCCTTCCTGGAACGGGCGGCCACGGTATTTCCGCGACATACCGCCATCATCCACGGCAGCCAGCGCACCGACTACGCCACCTTCTACGCCAGGAGCCGCAGGCTGGCTTGCGCACTCGCACAAATGGGCATCGCCAAAGGGGACACGGTGGCAGTGATGCTGGCCAACTCCCCGCCGATGCTGGAAGCCCATTATGGCGTACCGATGCTGGGCGCGGTGCTGAACGCGTTGAACACAAGGCTCGATCCGGCCGCAATCGCCTTCATGCTGGAGCATGGCGGAGCCAAGATCCTGATCACCGACCGCGAATTCTCCGCAACCGTTGCCGCGGCGCTCAAGCAGCTCAAGAAAAAACCGCTGGTGATTGACTATGACGATCCGGAATTCCCGCAAACCGGCGCCCGGCTTGGCTCCATAGACTATGAGAAATTCCTCAAAGGCGGCGATCCGGAATTTGCCTGGGTCATGCCCGGCGACGAATGGGACGCGATTGCGCTGAACTATACGTCCGGCACGACCGGCGATCCCAAAGGCGTGGTCTATCATCATCGCGGCGCCGCCTTGATGTGCTACGGCAATGCGCTGGCCGGCACCATGGTCGAGCATCCCGTGCTGCTGTGGACACTGCCCATGTTCCACTGCAATGGCTGGTGCATGCCCTGGTCGCTGTCGGCGGTCGCGGGCACGCATGTCTGCCTGCGCTGGGTGCGTGCGCCGGCGATTTTCGACGCCCTGGCCAGGCATGCAGTGACGCATCTGTGCGGCGCGCCCATCGTCATGTCTACGTTGATCAATGCCGCGCCGGAAGAACGCAAGAGCTTCCCGCAGAAGGTGCGCTTCATGGCCGCCGCCGCGCCGCCGCCGGAAAGCGTGCTGGCGGCCATGGCGGAAGCTGGCTTCGAGGTGGTGCATGTCTACGGCCTGACCGAAGTCTATGGCCCGGCCGTGGTCAATGAATGGCATGAAGAATGGGATGCACTGGATGCCGGCGGCCGTGCCGCCAAGAAGGCGCGACAGGGCGTGCGCTATGCGCCACTGGAAGAGCTGGCCGTACTCGACCCCAAGACGCTCAAGCCGGTGCCGGCCGATGGCAAGACCATCGGCGAGGTGATGTTCCGTGGCAATATCGTCATGCGCGGCTATCTCAAGAATCCCAAGGCCACCAAGGAGGTGCTGAAAGGCGGCTGGTTTCATTCCGGTGATTTGGGCGTGATGTATCCGGACGGCTATATCCAGCTCAAAGACCGCAGCAAGGACATCATCATTTCCGGCGGCGAAAACATATCTTCAATCGAAGTAGAGGACGCCATTGCGCGTCACCCCGGCGTTCTCTTTGTGGCCGTGGTGGCCAGGCCCGACGCCAAATGGGGCGAGCATCCTTGCGCATTCGTGGAATTGCGCGCCGGCGCCGCGGTCACCGAAGCGGAAATCATCCAGTTTGCGCGCTCGCGCCTCGCGAAATTCAAGCTGCCGCGCACGGTGGTGTTTTCCGAACTGCCCAAGACTTCGACGGGCAAAATCCAGAAATTCGTTTTGCGCGACAGGGCGAAAACCTTGTAACTATTCCCCGCGGGCGGCGCCGGTAGGCGCCCGCCTCACGGGGAAGAAGGAGGCTCAGTTGACAGCTGCTCTCAGCCGCTCGAGCTCGTCCTTGATTCGAAGTTTTTGCTTTTTCAGTGCGGCGACCCGCATTTCATCCCAATCGGGGTTGGCCATTTCGGCCTCGATAATGTCCTGTATTTTTTTATGCTGGTTGGACAGGTGAAGGATATGTCCCTGCAGCGCCATGCATGCACCTCATCGTTAGACTTCGGTCGGCTGACGCGCGCCCCATGGCGCCGCGCCTGGCGAAAAAAGTGAAGCACCAAACCCCGTCCCTGTCATCCCCCAAAAAAGTATAGGAACCGAAACTCTTTGCCCTTGTCTTAATAAGTGCTAACGGGGGGCCATGAAACTGGACCGGAACCCGAAAAGTAAATCAGAACGGCTGGTTATCGGCCTGTCGGGCGCCTCCGGCGTGGCTTATGGCATCCGCGCGCTGGAGGCCCTGGCCGAGCTGGGGATAGAATCGCACCTGGTGATGACCAAGCCAGCGGAAATGACCATTGGCTATGAAACCAAGCTCACATCCCGCCAGGTCGCCGCAAAGGCCGATTACAGCTATGCGATCCATGATATTGCGGCGCCCATCGCCAGCGGCAGCTTCAAGATCAAGGGCATGCTGGTCGCACCCTGTTCGGTGCGCACCATGAGTGAGATAGCTACCGGGGTCACTACCAGCCTTTTGACCCGCGCCGCCGATGTGATGCTGAAGGAGCGCCGGCCTTTGGTATTGATGGTGCGCGAAACCCCACTCCATCTGGGCCACTTGCGCACGATGACGTCCTTGGCCGAAATGGGCGCCATCCTGTTGCCGCCAGTGCCGGCCTTTTATGCCGAGCCGCGCGGCCTGACGGATTTGGTGGATCAGATGGTGGGCCGGGCGCTGGATCTGTTCGGCTATGATTGGCCGCAAGTAAAACGCTGGGGCGAGGAATTGGCGAAAGGCCGGCGGAAGGGGAATAAGTGACGGGCGTTGTCGGTCCCGAGGAAGTTGCGGCCCGCGCCAAGCTCGCCCAGCTGACGCAGGAACATCGCGACCTGGATTCGACGATCGAGGCGCTGTCGCAGGCGCCCAATCCCGACCTGCTGCAGCTGTCGCGGCTGAAGAAGCGCAAGCTTCAGCTGAAGGACGAGATCACCGAGATCAATAACGGGCTGCTGCCAGATATTATTGCCTAGGCCGTCAAACCGGCGCCAGCTCACCCAGCTTCTTCTCGATTGCCTCCAGCGCGACGTGCGGATTGCCATTGTCCGGCCCGCCGGCCTGCGCCATGTCGGGCCGCCCGCCGCCGCCCTTGCCGCCCAAGGCTTCCGCCGCCGCCTTCACCAGATCGACCGCGCTGATCCGCGAAGTCAGGTCATCTGTGACGCCTGCCACAATTGACGCCTTGCCATCGGCTGCGGTCACAAAAGCAACCACGCCCGACCCAATGCGCTTCTTGGCCTCGTCAGCCAGGCTCTTCAGGTCTTTCGGCGCAACGCCCTGAACCAGGCGCAAGTCCGTACCGACACCGCCGATAACCCTGCGACTCGCGCCGGAAACCTCGACCCCCTGCGAAACATTGCCGGCGCTCAACGCCAGCTGCTTTTTGGCTTCGGCCAGTTCGCGTTCCAGCTTCCGGCGTTCATCAGAAAGCTGCGCCACGCGTCCCGCCAATTCCCCGATCGGCGTCTTGATGGCAAAGGCTGCCTCGCGTGCAATTCCCGCCTGACCGCTGAGATAGCGGCGGGCATGTTCGGATGTCAGCGCCTCGATGCGGCGCACACCCGCCGCCACCGCGCTTTCCGCGACGATGGTGAAAAGCCCGATATCGCCCAGGCGATGGACATGGGTGCCGCCGCACAATTCGACCGAATAGGCTTTCTCGGCTTCCAGATCAGAGCCCATCGAAAGTACGCGCACTTCATCGCCATATTTTTCGCCGAACAGCGCTTCCGCGCCGGCGGCAATGGCCTGGCTGGTGGGCATCAGCCGCGTGGTGGTGTCGGAATTCTGGCGAACCACTGCATTGACCTGGGCCTCGATCTTTTCCAACTCGTCCGCCGTCACCGGCTTGGGATGGGAAAAGTCGAAGCGCAGCCGTTCCGCATTCACCAGCGAACCCTTCTGGCTGACATGGTTGCCCAGCACGCGCTTCAGCGCGGCGTGCAGCAAATGGGTGGCGCTGTGATTGGCACGCGTGGCGCGGCGGCGTTCGGACTCCACAATCAGGTCCACCGCATCGCCCGGCAGGAAGCTGCCTTCGGTCACGCGCACGCTGTGGACGTGAAGCGCGCCTAGCCATTTCTGGGTGTCGGTGACCTGGCCCTTGGCTTTGGGCGAGGTGATATGGCCGGCGTCGCCGGCCTGGCCGCCCGATTCGCCATAAAATGGCGTCTGGTTGGTGACGATCTCCACCGCCTCGCCGGTCTGGGCAGCCATCACCCGGCCGCCATCCTTGAAGATGGCCAGGACTTGGCCTTCGGCTTCCTCGGTGTCATAGCCCAGGAATTCCGTGCGGCCGACTTCGTCCAGCACCGCGAACCAATGTGCCTCGCTGGTGGCTTCGCCGGAACCGGCCCATGACGCACGGGCTTCGGCTTTCTGCTTTTGCATCGCGGCCGAGAAGCCCTCGGTGTCCACGCTGACGCCGCGGGCGCGCAGCGACTCTTCCGTCAGGTCGAGCGGAAAGCCGTAAGTGTCGTAGAGCTTGAATGCGACTTCGCCCTGGAGACGGTCGCCTTTCTTCAGGCCCACACTGGCTTCGTCCAAAAGCTTGAGGCCGCGCGCAAGGGTTTCGCGGAAGCGGATTTCCTCCAGCTTCAGCGTTTCGGCGATCAGAGCTTCGTTGCGCTGCAGTTCCGGATAGGCCGAGCCCATCTCGGCCACCAGCGCCGGCACCAGCCGGTGCATCAAGGGATCCTTGGTGCCCAGGAGATGCGCATGGCGCATGCCGCGGCGCATGATCCGGCGCAGCACATAGCCGCGGCCCTCGTTGGACGGCAGCACGCCATCGGCGATCAGGAAAGAGGTGGCGCGCAGATGGTCGGCAATGATGCGGTGGCTGAAGGTGGCCTCGCCGGTGCTCGCCACGCCGCTGGCCGATTCCGAGGCAGCAATCAGGTGGCCGAACAGGTCCACGTCATAATTGTTGGTCACACCCTGCAGGATGGCGGCGATGCGCTCAAGTCCCATGCCGGTGTCGATGGAGGGCTTGGGCAGGTCGAGACGGGTGTTCTCGTCCACCTGCTCAAACTGCATGAAGACCAGGTTCCAGAATTCCAGGAAGCGGTCGCCATCCTCGTCCGGCGAGCCGGGCGGCCCGCCAGCGACGGAGGGCCCCTGGTCGTAGAAGATTTCGGAGCAATAGCCGCAAGGACCGGTGGGGCCCATCGCCCAGAGATTGGAGTGATGGCCGATGATCTTGTCATCGGGCAGGCCTGCAATCTTCTTCCAGAGCTGACGCGCCTGGTCGTCGGTGTTGTAGATCGTGACCAGCAGGCGATCCTTGGGCAGCCCGATCACCCTGGTGACAAAATCCCAGGCAAAGGTGATGGCCTCGTCCTTGAAATAATCGCCGAAGGAGAAATTGCCCAGCATCTCGAAGAAGGTGTGATGGCGGGCCGTGTATCCGACATTGTCCAGGTCGTTATGCTTGCCGCCGGCGCGGACACATTTCTGTACCGTGGTGGCTCGGCTGTAGGGGCGCTTCTCGGCACCCGTGAACAGGTTCTTGAATTGGACCATGCCCGCATTGGTGAACAGGAGGGTGGGATCGTTGCGCGGCACCAGCGGGGAGGACGAGACCACGGCGTGGCCCCGTTCGGCGAAGAATTCGAGGAATCCTGAGCGGACGTCGGAGAGGCTTTTCATGGAGTCAGGTTGTAACGGCTCTAAAAAACCTTGTCACGCGTGGCTTTCCTTATGAGGGAAGCGAAGAGCGACCATTCGTTTTTGCCCGTTCTCTCTCCAAAAAAAACAAGAGGCGCCGCCCATTCACAGGCGACGCCTCTTGCCGAGGAATCGTGTCGGGCTGCGAACCCCGAAACGACGTTCTTTTGGGTCTTGGCTAGGCGCGAGCCGGAGTCCACGCCAATAAGTCGAGGACCCTATTCTTCTTCCGCCTCGCCCTTTTCGGAGGCGTCCAGTACCAGATTCTGTCCGATCTGGCCGGCATTGGCGCGGATGGCATTTTCGATCTTGTCGGCGATGTCGGTGTTCTCGGCCAGGAAGGTCTTGGCGGCCTCGCGGCCCTGGCCGATGCGCGAACCGTCGAAGGAGTACCAGGAGCCCGACTTCTCAACGATGCCAGCCTTCACTCCCAAGTCGATAAGCTCGCCGGTTTTGGACACGCCATGGCCATACATGATGTCGAACTCGACCTGCTTGAAGGGCGGGGCCACCTTGTTCTTGACCACCTTCACGCGTGTCTGGTTGCCCACCACTTCGTCGCGATCCTTGATGGCGCCGATACGGCGGATATCGAGTCGCACGGAAGCATAGAATTTCAGGGCATTGCCGCCACTGGTGGTTTCAGGATTGCCGAACATGACGCCGATCTTCATGCGGATCTGGTTGATGAAGATCACGATGGTGTTGGACTTGGAGATCGAACCGGTGAGCTTGCGCAGCGCCTGGCTCATCAGACGTGCCTGAAGACCTGGCAGCTGATCGCCCATTTCGCCTTCGAGTTCGGCCTTGGGTGTCAGCGCGGCAACCGAATCCACCACCACGATGTCGACACCGCCGGAGCGCACCAGCGTGTCGGTGATCTCCAGTGCCTGTTCTCCGGTGTCCGGCTGGGAGATCAGCAACTCGTCAATATCCACGCCCAGCTTCTTGGCATAGACTGGGTCGAGCGCATGTTCGGCGTCCACATAGGCGGCGGTGCCGCCTTTCTTCTGGATCTCCGCCACCACATGCAGGGCCAGGGTGGTCTTGCCCGAAGATTCCGGGCCGTAGATTTCGACAACGCGGCCGCGTGGCAGCCCCCCAATGCCCAGAGCGATGTCGAGCCCCAGCGAGCCGGTGGAGACCGCATCGGTTGCCAGGCCAAGATCACGGCTGCCCAGCTTCATGACTGAGCCCTTGCCGAACGCCCGGTCGATCTGGCTGAGCGCGGCCTCGAGTGCGCGCTTGCGATCGTTATTCTGTTCCTTGCCCACTACCCGCAAAGCCGCCTGTGACATGCCAAACTCCCTCGGTTATTCCACAGCGCCCGCCGATCCCCAAGCGAATCCAGCATCGGTGTGATGGGAAGAATGTACACTGTTTGTTCTCATTGGCAAGATACTGAGTAACGTGCTGATATGTAATAATTATACAAGATGTTGTTCCACGGATGTTCGGATCACCCCAAGGTAGGCGATTATATACTTTGCAAATAGGGGGCAAATTCCCTCTGATTCGGGACGGTATGAGCCTGTTAATGCGGCTCCTATAAACATTTGGTCCTCCCCAGCAGACCCCGTTGGGGGGAATATCGATGGGAAGGCCCGGAAGTTGGAGAGACTTCTGGGCCTTTCCTTTTTGTAATTGTCGCAAGATGTAGCGAACCAGTAGAGATAGGGGATTACGGCATAAACATTGGGGGGCGATTTGACCGACGACCCGAAGGCTCTGGCCACGTCCATGATCGCCACATACGGCATCGAAGCGGAAGTCGAGGCCAGAAAATATGCGCTCAAGTACAAGGAAAGAGGGCAGACACAAGCTTATGCGGCTTGGATCGAGGCGGCAGAAATCATCGCCCGACGGCAGAAATTGCTGAAGACGCTGGACACGTGATCGGGCGCCCCTGTGGTCAAGACCAACACGGCAGAATGGTATCTGACCAAGGCCAAAGAGGCCGATGCGATAGCCAATCAATCCGAAGGCAAACACCTCAAGGAAAGCTGGTCGGCCATCGCAGAGGGCTACAGGGAATTAGCCAAAGCCTCTCCACTGATGGGGGCTTCTGGATACCAGGCTTCCCGCCGCAAACCGCCCTGACTCGGCCATTTATTTGGCGGGCTTCTCTGCCTTAGCCAGCTTCCGTAGCATCTTGTCGAATGCCTTTTCAGATTCGTCGCATTCAAGTTCGCGTGCGGCCTCCTTGAATCGCCTGATTTGACTAGCCTTAGCCAGTGGCGCTTTTCTGGGCTGTTTGCTAACGGGCATTTCGGTGGGCCTTCCGTTTCATAACGACCGATCAAGTCTGCGTGACTACGCCGCTTTCACGGATGAGAGCGGTTTGTCGCAGGACCGTTATTTGCTCATTGGTGGTCTGTCTTGCAGTTCCTATCCACCACGAAACAGCGAGCAGAACCGCCGCGTTCCGCCAAGGCGACAATCTTGCGCTGCGTTTCGATGCGGGGATGCTCAACCCAGCCAAAGCCGGAAACGAATGTGTCGGGCTCAGAAGGCTTGCCGTCGCGCTTGCCCATAAAGGTTTCGTCGGCTTCGATTACGCGACCTTCGCCGCCCATCGGGGGCAACTTGCCAGCCGGGGCCATAGCCTCGCGCAAACGGTGCATCATGAACCAAGCCGATTTGTATGTGACCTGCACGGTGCGTTCGATCTGCTTGGCGCTGATGCCCTTCTTGCTGGAATTGAGCAGATAGGCGGCCTGTAGCCACTTATGCAGCGGGATATGGCTAGACTCGAAAACCGTGCCCACCGTCACCGTGAACTGCTTTTTGCAGTCACCGCACTTCCAGAGGCCGTAGCGGACCTTCTTTTCGGGGTTGGCATTGATCTTCACGCCAGTGCCGACCACGCCACAATGAGGGCATTCTGTGCCCTTGGGCCAAAGTACACTTTCCAGCTTGGAATATGCCGCTTCTTCGGCTTGAAAGAATGTTACGTCTAAAATGCTCATGACCAATCTCCTTGATCACAAAGCTAGTTAGGGGCAAGTTATTTGTCAAGTATATAATCACCCCGAGCTAGGCGGTGGTATGGTTGAATAAGCAGAACCGGGCCGAATCACCCGGAGAGGGGCAGCGTGGGAGAAATACATGCGATGGTTGTGTTGATGGGCTTGCGATTAAAGCAAGAGCCCGAAGGCCAGCCCCAGCCTTCGGGCCCATTGGTAACTGCCCCTGGCCTAGGGTTTGGCGGGGCTTGGGGCGGCAGGATGTTGACACCGGCCTGCTTAAGAGTTCGGAAAAAAGAAGGGCCCGGAAGGGTCCTATGCCTTCCGAGCCCAATGTTGGAGCCCCCAGGGTTAGAGGGAGAATCCGGGGGAGGACAGATGTTTACACAGGGTCACTTAAGGTCGCCTGAAAGACTTTGGTTGTAATTTTAGTGCTGTTGATGGTCTTGCGATTTTCGCAATCAGCGAATGACGGACCGAACAAATCGGAATTTCAGCTCGATTGATACGGTTCGTATCGGGCGAGGCCAGGGACCCTTAGAAGGCCCCCAGCGGACTCCGTAACCGGAGTCGCCAGCGAGTACCCGGAGGACCGGGCCGGTTGTCTTTCTTGTGAGGGCGGATAACCGGTCCAAAACTCAGCAGGCTGACTCAATGCTCCGTGTGCTGCCGGTTCACACGGTGCACCTGATGGGCTCGGCCCAAACTCATCGCGCCGCGAAGGAGGGGAGGATCGGGAGCAGACTAAGCCGCTCCCTCTCCCAAGCCTGGAGCCTTCCGGGGTCTTACCGAAGATTCCAAACCTGTCGCAAAATGTAGCAGAAACGCCTTAGGGCGCAATTTGAGATGAACGAAAAATGACATCCCGGACACAATATCCGCGCCGGATGGTAAACCCGAAGGCCCTGCGAAGTGCCGACCGCGGGCCTGCTGTTCATAGCCGGCCTGGCCCATTCCCTTTGAGGAATGCGGGGCAGTTAGGCCATACATTTCGGCCTGTTCAGCCCGGGAACCAGCCGCTAACCTCCCGCGCGCAATAGAAAAACTTGGGAAATGCCATGAAATCCTTTGCCGCCGCGCTTGTAAGCGCGGGCCTTCTGGCCGCGTTGCCGGCCGAGGCGAAAATCGACAAGGCGCCCTGGGGCGAAACCGCCGATCATCAGGCGGTGGACATCTACACCCTGACCAACTCCCATGGCATGAGCGTACGCATCACCAATTACGGCGCCTATCTGGTCAGCCTGAATGTGCCCGACCGCGACGGCAAATTGGCAGATGTCGTGCTCGGCTATGACGCGCTCGACGGCTACAAGACGGGCACGACCTATGGCGCGGTGATCGGCCGCTTCGCCAACCGTATCGGCGGCGCCCAGTTCACGCTGGAAGGCAAGACCTATCACCTCAAGGCCAATGCAGGGCCAAACAACATCCATGGCGGCCCGATCGGCTTTTCCTATCACGTCTACAGCGCCACCCCGCTGGACGGGCCTTCGCCGTCCCTGATCCTGCACATAGTCTCGCCTGACGGCGACCAGGGCTATCCCGGCAATCTGGATTTCACCGTGATCTATACCCTCACGGCCAACAATTCGCTCAACATCGAATACCGCGCCACGACCGACAAGCCGACGGTGCTCAATCCCACCAACCATTCCTATTTCAACTTGAAAGGCGCGGGCAATGGCGACGTGCTGAACCATCGCCTGCAGGTCTTCTCCGATGCGGTGACACCGACCGACGCCAATCACATGGCGACCGGCGAAGTGATGAAAGTGGCGGGCACCGGCTTTGACTTCACCAAGCCGAAAGCCATCGGCAAGGACATTAACGGGCCCGATCCGGCGATCGTGGCCACGCCGGGCTATGACATCAACTTCATCGTGCGAGGAGTCATGGGCAAGCTTCGCCCCGCCGCCCATGTGGTGGAACCGACGTCAGGCCGGGTAATGGACGTGTGGACCACCCAGCCGGGCATCCAGCTTTATCTGCCCAACAATGAGAAGCCGATTATCGGCAAGGGCGGCGCGCAATATATCAAGCGTGGCGCCTTCTGCCTGGAGACCCAGCATTTCGCCAATGCGCCGAATATTCCCGCCTTCCCGACCACCGAGCTGAAGCCGGGACAGATCTTCTATCAGAAGACGGAGTTCCGTTTTTCGACCGCCAAGTAGCGTAGCCTGGCCAGCCGTTTTAAACCGATTCAGGACGTCGCGGTGGTGGTCGTCGTCGTGGTGGTGTTGCCTGACGACCGATTGGCGGTGCCGTTGTTGCTACCCGAGAGCGCCACGGCCATGACGGCGATGCCTATGGCACCGAGGCCGCCGGCCACGATCGAGCTCCCGGTCGTCAATGCCGCCTGTCGGACACCGGCCGGCTTTCCAGCGGCGAGTGTGCCTGCCCATGCGGAGGGCGATGCAATCAAGGCGATGGCGGCGACTAGGCAGGAATACTTACGCATCTATCACGGACACCCAGGGAACCCTTGTTAACCGGGATAAACCGCACGACGCGCTGCCAGAATCAACGAAAGCACCACCCAAACTGAGGACAATGAAGCGAATGAAAAGGGCGCCGCGGACACGGCGCCCTGGTTCTGGTCAACCCAGACCCTTCTTCCCTTCGCGCACAGCGCGGCAAGGGGAAGGCGGTCTGGCAGCACTTGCGCCGCCAGACCGGATGGGGTTGGAAATTACTTCGTTTTCGCCCAGGGGCCGACTTCGGGGACCGGCTGGGTGTTCCAGTCCTTGCCCAGTTCGTCCTTCACGCCGCGTGCGATAGCACCGCCTTCGCTGCCCGCCTGGAAACAGGTGAAATCGGGTCGGTCGCGCCAGGCATAAGGCCCGCACAGCCGCACGCCCGCCTTGATGGCGGCGTCATGGACGATGTTGATCTCGCGTTCATAGTCGGGATCGTTCTGCTTGTAGCCGGAATGATTGCCCAGATCGCCAGAGGCCGCGAACACCGCGGTGACACCGGGAATCTTGGCGATGCGGTCGGCATCCTTCAGGCCCGCCAGGGTCTCGATCATCAGGACCAGGACCAGATTGTCGTTGATGGTATTGCGATAGCCGCCCGGCACATTGTTGTAGAGAGCAAAGGCCTGGCCGCCGCCATTGCTGCGCCGTCCGAGCGGCGGGAAATAGGCCCAGTCGCGCGCTCTGATGGCTTCTTCATAAGAACGCACCGTGGGCACCACCAGCACCAGCGCGCCTGCGTCCAGCGCATGCTGTTCTTCGCGCTCGTCGGTATAGGCCACGCGCACGCCCGGCACCGCCTTGGCATAGGGGCAAGCTGCCCACATGTGCTGCGTGGTCTTCCAGTCCCGCGCGTCATGCTGATGCTCGGTCCAGATGAAGTCGTAACCGGCATTGGCCATCGCGCAATAGGTTTCCGGATCGGTGGCAGAGAATACCGTGCCGCCCGTGACCATGCCGCCCCGCATCATCTTGATCTTGACCGGGTTCCATATCTTGGACCCCGGCGGCGCATCCCAGGCGTGACCGAATTTCCAGGTCTTGTCGTCAAACTTGCCCTGGTTGGTCGCGCCGGCCGGCGCCTGGTCGAAGGCGTGGCTGTCTTGGCCCGCCTTGGCCGCCAGCGGATATTTCGCCTGGCGGGCGGCGACTTCATCCTCATTCGCCTGACTGAAAGCCGCAACCGTGCCGAACCCGACAGCCGCGACCAGCGCGGCCGAAAACAGCAGATTTTTCATTGGAATTTCCTCTCCCTCGGTCGGCTCACCGGCGACCGTGGCGACAGATAATCAGGCGTGCATCGCTTGGTCAAACGTCAGCTGCACGCAAAGGTCAAGCAACATCCACTTCGCGTGCGCAATATGGCGGGCGTGATATGGCGCAGGCTGGAATCGCTTTGTACGCTCGCCATTCTTTGGAGGGATTCATGAGATTTGTCTGCTTCGCCGCCGCTGCGTGGCTCGCAATAACGCTGCCGGCCGAGGCCAATATCACTGTCACGGCCTGGGGCGGGGTTGCCGGCAAGGGCGTAGACCTGTTCACATTGACAAACGCCAATGGCGTACAAGCCAGTATCACCAATTATGGTGCGATCATTACCGCCATCCGCGTGCCCGGACGCGACGGCAAGCTGGCCGACGTCGTGCAGGGCTTCGACCGCCTGGCCGACTATACCAGCCTGGATTACAAGGGCCGCTACGGCGCCACCATCGGCCGCTTCGCCAACCGCATCAAGGACAACAGCTACCAGATCAACCACATCGAGTATCGGGTGGCACGCGATGCTTATGTGCTGAACGAGGCCGAAAACAAGCCCTATGACGAGCGGGTCTGGGACGCAGCCCCCAAGGATGGCGTGGAGCCGCAGTTGGTTCTGTCCCTGCGCGATCGCAACGGCACCATGGGGTTTCCGGGCACGCTGCATGTAAGCGTGACCTATACCCTCACGCGCAACAATAGCTTACGCATCGCCTATCGCGCGGTCAGCGACAAGGACACGATCATCAGCCTCACCAATCATTCCTATTTCAACATGGCGGGTGATGCGTCAGGTCCGGTGCTTGACCAGCTCCTGACGGTGAATGCCGATCAGATCACCGCGGTTGACGAAAAGAATGTGCCGACCGGCGAAATGCGAAACGTCGCCGGCACCGCCTTCGACTTCCGCCGCCCCACAGCGATCGGCGCCCACATCAACGATCCCGATCCCGCCATCCAGCGCGCCCATGGCTTCGACCAGAATTTCGCAATCAACGGCAAACCCGGCACCTTGCGGCTGGCGGCGCGGCTGGATGATCCGAAATCGGGACGCAGGCTTGAAGAATGGACCACCCAAGCCGGAGTTCAGGTCTATAGCGCCAATTACGCGCCGCCGAGTGTGGCGCTGATCAAGGGCTATCAGATCCATAGCGCCGTCGCGCTGGAAGCGCAGGCCTTTCCCAATGCGCCGAACATTCCGTCATTTCCAAGCGCCCTGCTGCGGCAGGACACGGAGTATCACCAGGTCACGGAATTTCGGTTCAGCGTGAGTAGATAGCGACGCACTGCGAAAAACTGCGCGCAAAGACGCGCGCTTGCGTCGCCGGATCGAAATCGTTGGACGTGGCGTCCTGCGTGGCCACCGCGCGGCAGATATCGCTGTTGGGGACGGCTTGTGCAGGCGCTTCGGGCGCGGCTGCGGCGGTTGACGTGGTCGCTGAGATGGTCGCCGACTTGGGTGCGACCGCAGAGGCGCCTGCTTGGGTGGCGGAATCCTCGTCCCCACCCATGCCGGTGTAATTCAGCGCATGGTTCCAGTCGGCTTCGGAGCAGCCTGCAAGCAGCAGGCAAAAGGTCACGGCAAGGCTCTTTTTCATGGGCCGGACCATAGAGGCAGGAATGCACTTTGCAAGCGCAATCGGCGCTTAACCCGCCAGCACTTCCTTCACCTTGGCGGCCAATTGCTTGAGGCCGAAGGGCTTGGGCAGGAAGTGGATGTCTTCCGAATTCTGGTCATTGCGGCGGAAGGCTTCTTCGGCATAACCCGACATGAAAATGACGGCAAGGTTCGGTTTGAGCGCCTTGACATGGCGCACCATGGTGGGGCCGTCCATGTTGGGCATCACCACATCGGTGATGATCAGGTCGATCTTGTTGTTGTCGCTCTTGACGAGTTCCAGCGCTTCCTCGCCGCCCGACGCTTCCAGCACATTGTAACCGCGCATGCGCAGCGCGCGTGCCGCAAAGCTCCTGACCGCCTCTTCGTCTTCCACCAGAAGGATTGTGTCCTGCCCGGTAATGTCGCGGGTGACGGCAGGTGCTGCTTCGACGGGCGCCGCCTCGCCGGCATCCATCTTGCGCGGCAGATAGACCTTGAAGATGGTTCCCTGGCCCAACTCGCTGTCGACCGTGATGAAACCGCCGGACTGCTTGACGATGCCATAGACGGTGGCAAGGCCAAGTCCTGTGCCCTGGCCCACCGGCTTGGTGGTGAAGAAGGGATCGAAAATCTTGCTCTGAATCTCCTTCGACATGCCGGTGCCGGTGTCGGACACTTCGATGCGCACATAATCGCCCGGCGGCATGATGGCGCTGCCCAGCGCGCCGGCTTGCGTTATGGTTTCATTGGCCGTGCGGATCGACACCGTGCCGCCTGACGGCATGGCATCGCGGGCATTGACGACCAGATTGATGATGGCATTGCCGAGCTGGGCTTCGTCCGCATGCACCGGCCAGAGATCGGCATCGCGTTCGACATTGAGCGCAATGCCCTCTCCCACAAGGCGGCGCAGCATTTGTGCGAGTTCGCCGATCACCTCGCCCAGCGCCAGCGTCTTGGGCTGCATCGTCTGCTTGCGGCTGAAGGCCAGCAGCTGGCTGACCAGCGCAGCCGCCCTGAGCGCGTTTTGATGAATCTCGTTGATTTCCTTGAATGAGGGATCGCCCGCCTGATGGCGCATCAAAAGGAATTCGCAATTGCCGATGATAACGGTGAGCAGGTTGTTGAAATCATGCGCCACGCCGCCGGCGAGCTGACCCACCGCCTGCATCTTCTGCGACTGGGCGAATTTGGTTTCCAGTGCCTTCTGTTCGGAAACGTCCACCAGATAGAGGATCGCCTTGCCGGCCATGGGACTGGCCAGAAGCTCGGCCATCCGCTCATCGCCATTGGCTCCCTTGAGCCCGCGCAATTCGATCGCCTTCAACCCCATCTCGCCGGCTGCGGCGCGTGTGATCAGCGCCATGACCTGGGCGCGGTCGCCAGCGTCGACCAGGTCGCCGAAATTCCTTCCGGCAAGGCTTGCGGAAACGCCGAAGAACCTTGCCAGTGCCGCATTGGCATCACCGATTGCGCCATGGGCATCGGCAAAGGCCACTCCCATGGGCGCGTCGCGGAAGAGATCGCCGATATTCTGCGAAGCCTCGGAGGCAGGCGCCATAGGTGCAGTCGCGACTGGCGCAACAGGTGCAGGCTCAACCGGCGCGGAGACGGCAGGTTCAGGAGCGGATTTCGCGGGCCGCGACAGGACCGGCTGCGGCGATGTCGAAGCGGCAAGGCGCGGTGTAAACCACCAGACCGCCTGTTTGTCCGGCAAGGAGCGAACTGCCGCGACGATCTCGAGCCCCGGCAATACTTGGAATGTTTCCTCGCGGGCGCGGCCTTCGGCGGCATCGCGCGACAGGCGATAGAGCACGGCCGCGCTAGGCTCGCCTGCCAGCGC
Organism: Rhizomicrobium sp.; assembly: GCA_035512055.1. Taxonomy (GTDB): domain Bacteria; phylum Pseudomonadota; class Alphaproteobacteria; order Micropepsales; family Micropepsaceae; genus Rhizomicrobium. The sequence continues at coordinate 30,446 of DATKEP010000064.1, read as the reverse complement.
CAGTTCCGGTGGCGGCGGCGTTTCCTTTTCACTCACGCCGGCCATGCGGCGATAAACGGGGTTGCAGTCCAGCACCGCGCCGCCCTCGCCGGTGATCGCCCAGGCGATGTTGGCCTTGCCTGCCGCTTCGGCGACCCGCAGTGCGTCCCGGGTGGCGCCGCCGCCGCGCGGCCAGATCGCGAAGACAAAAAGCACCGCCACCACGGCAATGCCCAGTAGAAGCGCGTAACCAGCAAGACCTGCAACCTGCGGCGCCGCAAGGGTGAGGCCGGCGGCTATCAGGGCCAGCAAAATGAAGGCCAAGGACGCCCAGCGCCAGGCGCCGGTCGGTACGCCAAGGCCGGCTTCGGAAAGGGATTTGGAAGCGCTCATTAACCCCACAATACAAGATTTGGTTAACCAAACGTTTCCGAGCACTAAATGGCTGAATTTGTTAACGAATTTCTAGGCGGCGCGAACGGTGTTCAGCACTTCCCGGTCAAAATAATTAATGGCTCGAATCAGCCGCTTAGGCGCGAGGAACTTCGCGGTGTGGGAATCGACTGTGGGTAGCGCGCCTAGTTGATGCGCGCAGGCAGCCTGCCTTTCAGGCGCAAAACGTAGCCGATGACCTGCGCCACCGCTTTGAAATGTTCCGGCGGCACGGACTCGTCGATTTCGATGGCCGCGTGCAGTGCGCGCGCAAGCGGCGGATTTTCCACGACCGGCACGTCGTTTTCCTCGGCCACGGCGCGGATGCGCAAGGCCAGCGCGTCGACGCCCTTGGCGACACAGACGGGCGCGGCCATCTTGCCGCTCTCATATTTCAGCGCCACGGCATAGTGAGTCGGATTCATGATCACCACCGTGGCCTTCGGCACGGCCGTCATCATCCGCTTCCTTGCGCGTTCCTGGCGCAGCGCGCGGATCTTGGACTTGATGACGGGATCGCCTTCATTCTGGCGGTATTCTTCCTTGATGTCCTGCTTGGACATGCGGTTGCGCGACAGCCAGCGCATGCGCTGCCAAAAATAATCTGCACCCGCGATCGTGCCCAGCGACACCAGCGACGCCGTCAGGACCTTGAACAGAAGACGGGACATGTCGTCCACCACGCCCACGGTGGACTGGTTGAGAATGGATTCCAGACCGCCGCGCTCGGGCCAGAGCTGAGTCCAGATGGCGATTCCGACGATGGCCATCTTCACCAGGCCCTTGAGCAGGTTCATCCAGCCTTCGATGCCGAACAGGCGCCTGAAACCGGCAAGCGGCGAGAGCTTGGACAAATCCGGCGCGATCTTGTCCAGCGCGAAGCCGGGGCGCGCCTGCAGCACATGGCCGGCGACGCCCGCCGCCAAGACCACCGCGAAGATGGGCATCAACGCCATGGCGATTTTGGGTACCAGCACACGCATCATGGCCGAAAGACCGGCGCCATCCACGCTCATCGTTTCGGGCTGTTCCAGGAACATCGACAGCGTGCGCGCCAAACCGACGGCGGTATACTTTCCGAAAATGGCGATGGCGAGGGTGCCGCCGCCCAGAAGGATGAAGGCCGTAACCTCGGTGGATTTGACGACGTCGCCCTGCTCGCGCGCCTGATCCAGCCGTTTTTGTGTCGGCTCTTCGGTCTGCTGGGATTTGTCCTGGTCTTCCGCCACGGCCTACCTCAAGAACACGGCCATGGAGTTGGCGTAGTAGGTCAGAAATACCGTCATCAGCGATCCGATCAGTGCCAGCATGATCAGAAAGCCGCACATGATGTTGATCGGTACCGCGACGAAGAAAATCTGCAGCTGCGGCATCAGCCGCGCCAGCACGCCCAGCCCCGCATAGACCGCAAAGCCGAAGACGAGGAAGGGCGCGGCGAGCTGGAAGCCAAGCGCAAACGAGGAAGATGTAAGCTGGATAACCAGTTGCGCCATGTCGCCGGTGGGCAGATGGCCGCCGGGCGGCAGCATGTGATAACTGCCGGCAATGGCGCCGATCGCCAGGTGATGCAGGTTGGTGATGAAGATCAGGGTCGTGCCCAGCAGCGACATGAAGTTGCCCAGGACGGCCCCTTGCGTGTTCTGGGTGGGGTCAATGGTCTGGGCATAGGCCAGGCCCGTCTGGGTGGCGATCAGATAGCCGGCAACCTGTAAGGCGCTCATGACGATGCGCGCCATCGCGCCCACCAAGACGCCGGCCGTGACCTCCTGAACGATCAGGACCACCAGCGCAAGCGTGGTTTGCGGGTTAACACCGGGATAGCTGGCCTGAATCTGCGGCGTCAGTGCGCTGGTAATGCCAAGCGCCAGCACCAGGCGCACCGGCGCCGGCACCGTCATTTCGCCCAGCGCCGGCAACAGCATGACCATTGCGCCTACGCGGCTGAACACCAGCAGGTAGGTCAGGACAATGCCGGACAGCGCGGGAAGATGGATGGTCATGGCAACCTGTTGCAAAAAACGGGGCTCAAGCAGCGAGAGCGGTAGTCCCGTTTTTTCATTCAGTAAGCCGCAATCCTGTTGGCGACATCGTTCATCAGACCGCTCAGCGCCGCGCCAACAAAGGGCAGCACAAGCAACAGGACCACGAAGCTGGCAACGATCTTGGGCACGAATACCAGTGTCTGTTCCTGGATCTGGGTCACGGCCTGAAGTAGGCCGATGCCAAGACCCACCACCAGGGCAGTGATCATGGAAGGCGCGATGATTTCCAGAAGCACCAGGATGGAGCTGCGGGCGAAGTCGATGGTGATGGCGGGATCCATGATTATTCCTTTGGCCGCATGCGAAGGGTGAGAGGCGAACTCAGATCGGCATGTTCATGATGGACTGGTAGGCGGCCACGACCTTGTCGCGCACCGCCACCACGGTATCGAGGGTCAGCTCGGCGCTGTTCACCTGCTGGACCACATCCACCAGATTGGCCTTGCCCTGCACCTGGGCAGTTGCCGCCTGTTCGCCCTGACGGATGGTGCTGATGGAGTCCTTGATCGCGCCAGACAGGAAATCCGAAAAGCTCGATCCCGGCAATTCCGCCGGCGTGACACCGGCTGCGGGACCTTGCGGATTCATTTGCGCGGCGGCGCGGTAGGCGGCGGCTGCGGCGGCGGGAATGGTCATCGTTTATCTCCCTATTTGAGCAGATCGACCGTGCGGGCCATCATCTGCTTGGTGGTATCCAGCATCTGCAAATCGGCCTCGTAGGAGCGCTGCGCGTCGCGCATATCCATGATTTCCACCAGGCTGTCGACATTGGGCAGCTTCACATAGCCCTGGGAATCGGCATTGGGATTGCCGGGATCATATTGGCTCTTGAATTCACTCTTGTCGGTGAGCGGCTTGCTGGCACTGACCAGCGTGGCGCCCAGTTCATCGTTGAAATTCTGGGTGACGGTGGCGATCTTGCGGCGATAGGGATCGCCGCCCTTGACCGGTGAGGTCGAATTGGCGTTGGCGATGTTTTCCGCGATGACCTTCATGCGGTCGGTCTGGGCCCGCATGCCGGAGGCGGCAACTGACATGGATTTTGAAAAGTCCATTTTTCGTCTCCTTATGCTTTATGTAGGTCGCTCTCGCTCACGCGAAAGCTCCTAGTGACCGATCGCTACTTTCATCATGCTCATGGCCTTGGCATAGAGATTGGCCGCGGCCTGGAACTGCGATTGGGTTTCGGACACCTTGACCATTTCGGCTTCCAGCGCGACGGAATTGCCGTTGGGGCTGGATTCTTGGTCCGGCGTTTCATGGTCTTCAAACTTGCCCATGTGTGTGGGCGTCAGCGAAATGTGACGCACATTTGTGGTCAACAGCGATGGACCGGTGGACACCGTGCCAAGCGCCTGCTCGAAATCGAGCGGCTTCAGGTCGCGCGCGACAAAGTTTGGCGTATCGGCATTTGCGACATTCTCGGACAGCACGTCCTGGCGCTGATGCAGCCAGTTCATGCGTTCGCGCAGCATCGCGAGTAGCGGTACATCCGGCAGGTCCATGGCGGTAACCTTCTGTTAGCCTTGAATACGGCGCGAGCCTGCGCCCCTCATGCTTAAGCACGACTTAATGCCCAGAAGATTTTGCCGGGCACGATCTGCCGCGCTTTAACCCGCGATTAAGCTTGATGCCTGTTAATCAATGCCCATGGAATTCATCGATCTCCTGCGCTACTTCGCCGCGCTCCTTCTCGTATTGGCCATGGTGGGCGGCGCCGGCTTGCTCGCGCGCCGCTTCGGCGTTCCCGGCGTCACCCGCGCAATCAGCGACAAGCGGCTTGCGATCGTGGAGACATTAATGGTGGGGCCGCGCCAGCGCCTTTTCATCGTCCGCCGCGACAATGTCGAACATCTGGTTCTGTCCGGTCCCGATGGCGCCTCCATCCTGGAGACCGGCATTCCCGCCAAGGATGCGGGCAAGCCATGACCTTGATCAGGCGCCTGCTGCCCTTCCTGCTTCTTCTGGCGATCGTGATGCCGGCAGCCGCCTTTGCCGCGCCGCTGCACATGGCACCCGCCAATGCCGCGGCGGCCGCCGCGGCCACCCCTGCCGCCAATGGACTTTCCATCGACCTCAACGGCAATGGGCTCTTCACCGACCGCATGCTGCAGATCGTGGCCCTGGTCACGGTCCTGTCGATTGCGCCCTCGATCATCATCATGATGACCAGCTTTGTGCGCATCGTGGTGGTGCTGTCGCTGCTGCGCACCGCGTTGGGCCTTCAAAGCTCTCCGCCCAACAGCGTGATCGTGTCGCTGGCCATGTTCCTCACTCTGTTCATCATGAGCCCCACGCTCACCGACGCCTACACCCAGGGCATCAAGCCCATGATGAGCAACCAGGTCACCACCGAGCAGGGCTTCACCCAGGCGCTGGTGCCGATGAAAAAATTCATGCTGGCGCATGTGCGCGATGCCGACCTGAAACTGTTTGCCGACATGGCCCATAAAACGGCGGTCAATGACCCCGCCAAGATCGAGGTGACCACGCTTGCGCCCGCCTTCATGCTGAGCGAGCTCAAGCGAGCCTTCGAGATCGGCTTTTTGATCTTCGTGCCTTTCCTGATCATCGACATGGCAGTGGCCTCGATCCTGATGAGCATGGGCATGATGATGCTGCCACCAGTGATCATCTCCCTGCCCTTCAAGCTGATTTTCTTTGTGCTGGTGGATGGCTGGCGGCTGGTGGCCGGCTCGCTGGTGCAGAGCTACATGCACTCGCCGCCGCCGTCTTGACGCTATCCTTGCGAGGGCAGAGAGTTTCCCCAAAATCAGAATTGGGGGAAGCGGATGGGGCATCTCAAACCAATTGTTTCTGCCGCGGCACTCGCGCCATTCCTGCTTTCAGGTGCCGTGCGTGCCGCCGGCCCCTCGTCCGGTGATGCCCAAAGCTGCTCCGCCTTGACGGGCCGGACTGTCGCGCCCAACACCGTCATCCAGAGCGCCGAATATCTGAACGATGGCGACACGGTAGGCACGACCAAGGTCAGCGCGCCCTTCTGCCGCGTGATCGGGAAGGCCACGCCGACCGCCGACTCCCATATCGGCTTCGAAGTTTGGCTGCCGCCGGCCGCCCAGTGGAATGGCAAGTTCCGCGGCGAAGGTTCGGGCGGCAGCGCCGGTGCGATCTCGCCCGGTCCCATGCGCGATGCCTTGCTCGCGGGCTTTGCCACCATGTCCACCGACAATGGCCATCTGACCGATCTGAGCGATCCATTGGGCGGCAGTGGCCAAAAATGGGCCTACAAGCACCCCGAGAAGATGATCGACTGGGCGTGGCGGGCGCTGCATCTCTCAACAGTCGCCGCCAAGCAGGTCGTGCGCGCCTTTTACGGCAAACCGTCGGTGAAGAACTATTTCGTCGCCTGTTCAGCGGGCGGCCATCACGCCTTGATGGAAGCGACGCGCTTTCCCACCGATTATGACGGTTTTGTTGCGGGCGCGGCGCCCTGGAAATGGACCGCTTTGATGTTCGGCCATACCTGGAATGCCAATCCGGCATTGCGTGACCCAAGCGCCATCACGGCCGAGAGCGTGGCGATCCTCAACCGGCACATGGTGGCGGCCTGTGACAAGCTCGACGGGGTCGAGGATGGCGTGATCTCCGATCCGCGCCGCTGCAACGTCGATCCCGTGCAATTCCAATGCAGCCAGACACAAAAGACCGACTGCCTGACGCCGGTGCAGGTTGAAGCGGCGCGCCACATCTATGCCGGTGCCAGGAAGTCCGACGGCACCGTGCTGATGCCGGGCCAGGTGCGCGGCAGCGAGCTGGGCTGGCTGGCGCAAGATGGCGGCGCCGCGCCAGGCGGCAGCAGCGCGGAGTTCTGGAAGCTGACGGTGTTCCAGGATCCCGATTTCAAGAATGTGAATTTCGACTTCGACCGCGACACCGAGCGCGCCTTGAAGACCAAGGTGGGCAATTCGACATTGCCCGAGGTCTATGACGAAAAGGTGGACTTCGACCGCTTCAAGGCGCGCGGCGGCCGGTTCATCTTCTTTCAGGGCTGGGCCGATCCGGTGATCACGCCGATGATGGATGTGGATTTCTACAACCGCATCGTCGCGCGCTACGGCCAGGCTGCGACCGACGGCTTCTTCCGCTTTTTCCCGCTGGCCGGCATGGGCCATTGCTCTGGCGGGGCAGGCTTTTCCCACATCGGCGGAGCCACCGGCGCCCCCGTCAGCGACGATCCCGACCACGACATGGTCAAGGCACTCGACAAATGGATGACGAGCGGAGAAGCGCCATCACTGTTCATCGGCGCCCATGTCGACGAAAGCAAACATGTCACAGCCACGCGTCCGATCTGCCGCTTTCCGTTGGAGGCGCATTTCAACGGACATGGCGATATTCACGAAGCGGCGAATTTCACCTGCCGCGCGCCGCAGTCGATGTAAACACGCATATCCGCGACGCCAGTAAGGTTGCAATGACGCCGGATCGGACTATGTCAGGGTCATGTCGCTTCGCCCGATTCGAAATCCCCGGCTTTTGCTGCTCGGCGCACTTGTTGCCGCAGGGGCCCTTCTGCCGCTTTTGGGCGCATTCGCCTAGCTGATTTTACAGCGGTAGCGCGCTAGACTGATCCGCATGGCGCACGACCACACCCTGGACGGTCACAATCATTCGCATGGTCATTCCCATGACCACGACCATGACCATGACCACCACCATGATCATGATCACGATCATAGCCGTGCCGCCGAAAAGCCGCACGATCACGGCATCTGGACCCGCGATCACGTGTTCCTGGGCCAGGGTCATTCCCGGGCGGAGTCCCGTGCGAAATGGGCGGCGATCGTTACCGCCATCTTCATGTGCGTGGAGATCGTCTGCGGTCTTGCCTATCACTCCATGGCGCTTCTCGCCGACGGCGCGCACATGGCGACCCATGTGGGGGCACTGGGGCTGGCGGCGGGCGCCTACTGGCTGGCGCGGCGCCATGCGGGCAGCGGGCGTTTCAGCTTTGGCTCGGGAAAGTTTGGCGATCTGGCGGCTTTTTCCAGCGCAATCCTTCTGGGCGTGACCGCCCTTGCCGTTGCGGTTGAATCGATTCAGCGCATCATCAGTCCGGTCGCGGTGGCCTATGGCGACGCGCTATTGATCGCCTGCATCGGGCTGGCCGTGAATCTGATCAGCGCCCTGATCCTGAAGGATGACCATTCGCACGGCCATGGTCATGACCACGCGCACGCGCATGGCCATGACAACAATATGCGCGCCGCATACGTGCATGTGCTGGCTGATGCCGCCACCAGCGTACTGGCCATCGTGGCGCTGGCTTGCGGTTATTATTTCGGGCTGGGGATTCTGGATCCCGTCAGCGGATTGGTCGGCGCTTTTGTGATCGCCTCCTGGTCATACGGCCTGATCCGCGACAGTGGCTTGGTGCTGCTGGACGCCGATGCCGATCCCGGCATGTCGGAAGAAATCCGCAATTTCCTGCAGAGCGAGCTCAAGGCGCGCATTCCCGACCTCCATCTTTGGCGCTTGGGGCCTGGCCATCGCGGGCTGATCGTGTCGCTGGTTTCTCCTGACGCCGTCAGTGCCGAAGCGATCAAGGCGACTCTGCGCCGCCGATATCCGGACCTGTCCCATGTCACGGTCGAAGTCGCGGTCTGCGCCGATTGCACCTGAGATGTTTCACCCGTGCTGAAGCTCAAGAACCTGTTGCGGCGGCGCGAAACCATCGCGGATGACCTCAAGACCGTCACCGAGGTGGCCGGCGACCAGATCGCGCCGGGCGCAGGAACCTTGCTGCTGGTGCTGGCTGGCGCCGCGATTGGCGCGGCCGGCGCCTATTACGTAAGCCAGAAGCGCAGAGACAAAAAAGCCGCCAGTAAACCGGCGGCTCTTCCGAAGTCAGGCAAGAAAATCTAGCGCGGGAGAAGACCCTCGCGCTGCATGCGCTTGCGCTGCAGCTTGCGATAGCGGCGCACCGCTTCGGCGCGCTCACGGGCGCGCTTTTCGCTGGGCTTCTCATAGGCGCCGCGCAGCTTCATCTCCCGGAAGATGCCTTCGCGCTGCATCTTCTTCTTCAGCGCCTTGAGCGCCTGGTCGATGTTGTTGTCGCGGACAATGATCTGCAAAGCGAAACTCCCGGAAATGGCCCAAAATAGAGGCGCGGGTGATACCAGAAGGGTATTTGCCTGTCTACCTACGGAAATTAACTGTTTCGAGGGGCCCCGCGATCCTTGAGGCACATCCCCGCCCCGGGCCATATTCCGAGCCATGGCAATCCTGAAAATCGCCCGCATGGGCCATCCCATCCTGGTCACCCCCGCGCGCGCTGTGGCAGAGCCCCGGCATCCCGAAATACGCAGGCTTGTCAATGACATGGTCGAAACCATGATTGACGCCAATGGAGCCGGGCTGGCCGCCCCCCAAGTCCATGTTCCCTTGCGGATTGTAGTGTTCCAGGCCCCGGAGGGACGCAGCGACGCCGGCCTGTCGGAGGAGGAGCGCTTCGACCACACTGCGGCCCTGACGGTTCTGATCAATCCAGAAGTGGAAATCCTTGCCCCCAACCTGGAGGGCGGATGGGAGGGTTGCCTGTCGGTTCCAGGCCTGCGCGGCTGGGTCGAGCGGCCCGACCATATCCGCTACCGGGGCCTTGGGTTGGAAGGTGAGAAAATCGAGCGGGTGGCGCGCGGCTTTCACGCGCGGGTGGTGCAGCATGAATGCGACCATCTGGACGGGCGGCTCTACACCTCGCGGCTCAGCGACATGTCGAGGCTGATCTTCGAGTCCGAAATACGCCATTATCAATCGGCAAGCTGACCGCCATGACCGAGGCTGCCAAAAAGTCCGCCAGCAGGAAGCCCGCAAAGAAGGTCGAGCCAAAGCAAAAGACCGGGACAAGGGCCAAAGCGATGACAGACCAGGAGATGCGCGAAAGGGTCCTCGCCAAGGCGCTGCCGCACGCCGCCTTTGATGGCTTTACCGACAAGGTTCTGCAGAAGGCGGGCGAGGAGGCCGGCGCGACAAAGGTTGATCTGGCTCGGCTGTTCGAGGGAGGGCCCATCGGCCTGGTGGAATTCTATTCCACCCATACCGATGCGGAGATGGAAAATCGGCTGGCGGCGATGGACCTGAAGACGATGAAGATCCGCGAGCGCATCGCCACCGCGGTCAAGACGCGGTTCGCCATCCTGAAGCCCCACAAGGAAGCGGCCCGCCGCGCGGCCGCGCTATTGTCCTTGCCCATGCATGCGGCGCTGGGTGCAAGGCTGGTCTATCACACAGTGGATGCGATGTGGCGGGCAGCCGGCGATACCTCGACCGATTTCAATTTCTACACCAAGCGCGGAATATTGGCCGGCGTTTACGGCACGACCGCCATGCGCTGGTTTAATGACACCAGCGAGGATGAAAAGCCTACCGAGGAATTCCTCGCAGCCCGCATCGAGAATGTAATGCAGTTCGAGAAGTTCAAGGCCAAGGCCAAGGAAGCGCTATCAAATTTTCCGATGTTCGCGGACTGGGCGAAATCCCGATCAAAGTAGAATTGTCATGCCCGCGCATGCGGGAATGCCAATCAATCGCGGGCATGAAAACAATCTATAAGAGCTCAGCGATCTGCACAGCATTTAGCGCCGCACCCTTCAAAAGCTGATCCGCCGCCACGAACATGCTGATCGACTTGCCTGTAGCATCCGACAGGTCCTTGCGGATGCGGCCCGCCAGCACGTCGCCCTGGCCGGAGGCGTCCTTGGGCATGGGAAAATAATTGTCGGCCCAGTCATCGACCAGCTTCACGCCTGGCGCCCTGGTCAATAGCGTCTTCACCTCTTCCGGTGTGATCGGCCGCTCGCACTCGAACGTCATCGAGACGGAATGGGCGCGCAGCACAGGCACGCGGATGCAAGTGGCAGACACGGCGATGGAGTCATCCTCGAAGATCTTCTTCGTCTCCTTGATTACCTTGCTCTCTTCGTCGTTATAGCCGGTATTCATATCGATGGCCGTGTTGTGGCTGAAGAGATTGAAGGCGTAAGGGTATTTCACCACCTTGGGCGGATAGGATTTGCCGTCGAGATAAGCGCGCGTGGATAGCTCAAGCTCCTCCATAAGCGCGGCACCGCCGCCCGAGGCTGCCTGATAGGTTGAGACGATCAGGCGCTTGACACGATTGACCTGATGCACCGGCCAGAGCGGCACCAGTGTGGTGATCGCCGCGCAATTGGGATTGGCGATGATGCCCTTATGGTCCTTGATGCGCCGGGCGTTGATCTCAGGCACGACCAGGGGAACTGCAGGATCGGCGCGGAAAGCCGATGAATTGTCTACCACCACAACGCCCGCCTTTACCGCCGCCGGCGCGAAAGCCTTCGAAATACTGCTTCCAGCCGAAAACAGCGCGATATCCACGTCCTTGAAAGCGTCTTCGGTCAATTCCTCGACCGTCAGTTCCAGGCCGCGAAAGCGCTGCGTCCTGCCGGCCGACCGGGCCGACGCCAGCAGCTTGAGCGAATTGAGCGGCAGCCCGCGCGCCTCGATACAGCCGACAAATTCGCGGCCTACGGCGCCGGTAGCGCCGACTATCGCAACGTTCCTATTCCTCATCGCACAACTCCGTTTATTTTTTTGCGGTTCTGGCTCTCGCCACCGCCGCGGAAAAGAAAAAGCCCCGTCCGGGTTCCGGCGGGGCCTGGTCTTGGTCGGTTTCGCTTTTGCCTAAGCGCGCGCGACGGTCCAGGCCCGGCCCATGGTCTTGGGCGCCTTGGTCTTGGTGGCCGTCTTGGTCGCGGTCGTCGTCATGGGCCGGAACCTACGGATCGCTCAGGGCTTCGTCAACGGCTTTAGCCGGGTCAAATGACCCATCTTGCGGCCGGGCCGCGCCTCTTTCTTGCCGTAAAGATGCAAAGCGCCGCCTTTGGCAAGGCTTTCCCAGGCATCGGCCTCGGCACCGATGATGTTTTCCATCACGGCGTCGGCATGGCGGCGGGGATCGCCCAAGGGCCAGCCCGCCACCGCGCGGATATGCTGTTCGAACTGGGAGCACTGGCAGGCCTCGATGGTCCAATGGCCGCTATTGTGAACGCGCGGCGCGATTTCGTTGACCAGCAAAGCGCCGTCGCGGCCCACGAACAGTTCCACCGCCAGCACGCCGACATAGTCGAGCGCATCGGCGATCTTTTTTGCAATCGTCTTGGCTTCTTCCACCTGGGCAGCGCTTAGCCGCGACGGGGCGGTGGAGCGGCGCAGGATATGGTGTTCGTGCTCGTTCTCCGGCGGGTCATAGGCCGCAAAGGCACCATCGGCGCCCCGCGCACCAACGACGGACGCTTCATAGGAAAAATCCACAAAGCCCTCGAGAATGGCGGGTGCACCCTTGAAGCTTTCAAAAGCCTTCACCGCCCCGGCGCCACTGATGACATTTGCCTGGCCCTTGCCATCATAGCCAAAGCGCCGCGTCTTCAAGATGCCCCGCCCGGCCAGCCTGTCGAACGCCTCCTTCGCCTGCGATACCGACGACACTTCGAAAAATGGCGCGGTCTTCAGCCCAAGTTTTTCGACAAATGTCTTTTCCGACAGCCGGTCCTGCGTCACCGCCAGCGCATGGGCGCCCGGGCGCACCGGCACATGCCCTGCCAGATGGGCAATGGCATGGGCGGGAAGATTTTCAAACTCGAATGTCACTGCATCGCAGGCGTCGGCGAAGCGAGCCAGCGCGTCCAAATCCTCGTAAGGTGCGGCGACGGCAGTCTCGGTCACCTGGAAGGCCGGCGCATCGGCCGCGTCATTGTAGATCGCAGTCTTGAGCCCCAGCCGCGCCGCCGCCAGCGCCAGCATGCGCCCCAGCTGGCCCCCGCCAATAATGCCGATTGTGCCGCCCGGCGGAACGGGCCTGTCCAACATCTTCATCTTGGCGGTTTCATTTCGGCCGTTGGGCGACCGATTTCGTCTGGCGGGCGCGCCAGGCATCCAGGCGCTTTTTCACGGACGCATCGGAAAGGCCCAGGATGGCAGCAGCATGCAGGGCTGCGTTCTTGGCGCCAGCCTCGCCGATTGCAAAAGTCGCCACCGGCACGCCACCCGGCATTTGGGCGATGGAGAGCAACGAATCCAGTCCCTTCAGGGCCCGGCTTTCCACGGGCACGCCCAGCACCGGCAAGGTCGTCATGCTGGCTACCATGCCCGGCAGGTGCGCGGCTCCGCCTGCGCCGGCGATGATCACCTTGAGGCCCCGCGCCTGGGCCCCCTTGGCGTAGGCCGCCATGCGGTCCGGCGTGCGGTGGGCCGAAACGATTCGGGTCTCGTGCGCCACGCCCAGGGCCTCGAGCATTTGGGCAGCCATATGCATGGTCGCCCAGTCGGACTGGCTGCCCATGATGATGCCAACGGTGGGCTTCAGGATTTTGCTTCGTTTTGCCATGCGGCCCTTGAACGGGGGGTCCCAGCGAAGCGGCGCAGTATACGGAGCAAAACATCCAAGGAAAGTGCCGTTTTAGTTCTCATTAACCATTCTTTGGGAAGATTAAACGCAACCTTAAACGCCGGCCGTTACCCATTAACCCAGCCAGAATGGCGGATTCGCAATGAAAGTCGAACGCAACAGCTCCTCCCGGCCTGTCCGCTCGGTGGCCCAGACCGCTTATGCACGCCGGATCGAAGCCACGGCCGGCCCGGACGGCGTGGATGCCGCACAGACCTCGGCCAGCGTGCTGGGCATTCCGGAATCCGAATTCACGCCCAAGGTGCGCAACGCCATCATCGGGCTGATGAACGAAGTGGAAGATCTGCGCCGCGAGTTGTCGGAAACCAAGGCCCGGCTGGACGAGGTGGAAAAAGCCGCCGACCAGGACAGTCTGCTGCCGCTGCTCAACCGGCGTGCCTTTGTGCGCGAGCTGACGCGCTATATCTCCTTCACCGGCCGCTACAAGACGCCGGCCTCGCTGATCTATTTCGACCTCAATCACCTGAAAAAGACCAACGATACCTACGGGCATGCGGCGGGGGATGCGGTGTTGGCCCATTTCGCCGACGTGCTTCAGAACCATGTTCGCGAGAGCGATTGTGTCGGCCGGCTGGGCGGCGATGAGTTCGGCGTGCTGCTTTCCCACGCCAACCAGGCACAGGCGCTGAAGAAAGCCGACCAGCTGGCGGCCGCGGTGGAAGCCTCGCCCACTCAGTGGAATGGCAACAGCATTCCCGTCAGCTTTGCCTATGGCGCCTTCGAACTGAAGGCGGGCGACAATCCCGACGGCGCGATGGCGCGCGCCGACCAGGCGATGTATGCGCAAAAGAAGGCGAACCGCGACGCGGCGGAATAACTAGAGGCGCTTGTCTATTGCGCTCTCAGTGCGTCGGCCGTGCTTACGTACGCTAGGCACGCCCCGCGCGGCCTTCTGCTGAGATCGCAAAATACTACGCGCAAGATCGGCGCTACGACATAGCCCTTTGCAGATTTTCGTCGACCTTGTCGAGAAAGCCCTCGGTGGTCAGCCATTTCTGGTCCGGACCAACCAGCAGCGCCAGATCCTTGGTCATGTAGCCCTGTTCGACTGTATCCACGCAGACCTTCTCCATGGTGGATGAGAACCTGGCCAGCTTGTCGTTGCCGTCCAGCTTGGCGCGATGGGTCAGTCCGCGCGTCCAGGCAAAGATCGAGGCGATGGAATTGGTCGAGGTGGACTTGCCCTTCTGATATTCGCGGTAGTGGCGCGTCACCGTGCCATGGGCTGCTTCGGCTTCCACCGTCTTGCCATCGGGCGTAAACAGCACCGAGGTCATCAGGCCCAATGAGCCAAAGCCCTGCGCCACCGTGTCGGACTGCACGTCGCCGTCGTAGTTCTTGCACGCCCAGACATAGCCGCCGCTCCATTTGAGCGCCGAGGCCACCATGTCGTCGATCAGCCGGTGCTCATAGGTGATGCCGGCGGCCTTGTATTTGTCGGCGAATTCCGCGTCGAAAATCTCCTGGAACAGGTCCTTGAAGCGGCCGTCATAGGCCTTGAGGATGGTATTCTTGGTGGAAAGATAGAGCGGATACTTGCGGGCCAGCGCATAGTTCATCGAGGCGCGGGCGAATTCCCTGATGGACTCATCAAGATTGTACATCGCCATGGCCACGCCGCCGCCCGGCGCCTTGAACACTTCGTGCTCGATCACCTTGCCATCTTCGCCCACGAACTTGATCGAGAGCACCCCTTTGCCCGGAAAGACGAAGTCCGTCGCCTTGTACTGGTCGCCAAAGGCATGGCGGCCGACCACGATGGGCTGGGTCCAGCCCGGCACCAGGCGGGGTACGTTCTTGCAGATGATGGGCTCGCGGAAGATCACGCCGCCCAGGATGTTGCGGATGGTGCCGTTGGGCGACTTCCACATCTTTTTGAGGTGGAATTCCTCGACCCGCGCCTCGTCGGGGGTGATGGTGGCGCATTTCACGCCCACGCCATATTTCTTGATCGCCTCGGCGGCCTGGACCGTGACCTTGTCTTCGGTCGCGTCACGGTTCTGGATGGCCAGGTCATAATAATGAAGGTCGATGTCCAGATGGGGCAGGACCAGCTTCTTCTTGATCAGGTCCCAGATGATGCGCGTCATCTCGTCGCCGTCCAGCTCGACGACGGGGTTGGCAACCTTGATCTTGTCCATCGGATTTCCTCGAAAAATGGGGCTGGAGGGGATATAGCGGGGCGAGAAGTTACTGACAAAAACCGGCCCGTCAAAGCGCCAAATGACCCCACCTGCCGTCATCCTGTCGAAAGCCCAGATGGGCGAAAATGTGGGCGCCGCCGCCCGGGCGATGAAGAATTTTGGGATGAAGGAGCTGGTCCTGATCGCGCCAAAGATGGAATGGCCCAATGACAAGGCCCAGATGCTGGCCTCGGGCTCGGGCGACATATTGGAGGCCGCAAAGATTTATCCTACGGCGGCCGAAGCATTAGCCCCCTATCAGCTGGTGCTGGCAACCACGGCGCGCGGCCGTGACGTGGTGAAGGAAATCCATACCCCCGAAGCGGGTGCACGGCGTTTGCGCGCGGCATGCCAGACCGGCGTGCGCACCGCCATCCTGTTCGGGGGCGAACGCGCCGGCCTCGACAATGACGAAATGAGCCTGTGCGACGCCGTGATCACCATCCCGACCGCCGATTTCTGGTCGCTGAATCTGGGTCAGGCGGTGCTGCTGTTGGGCTATGAGTGGCTCAAATCGGGCGACACCACGCCTGCCTTGCGCACAAGACCCTCCGTAGCGGTGCCCGCCACGCGCGAGGAATTGAGCGGCCTGTTCGAGCATCTGGAAAAGGAGCTGGACGCGGCCGAGTTCCTGTTTCCCCCCGCCAAGCGCGAAACCATGGTGCGCAACATCCGCGCCATGATAATGCGTTCCCGCCTGAGCGATCAGGAAGTGCGCACCATCCGCGGCATGATCGTGGCCCTGGTGCGCAACAAATATAGAGGCCCCAAAAGCCAGGGGAAAAAGTCGTGAGCCTGGTTCCTGTGATCGGTTTTGTCGTGATCGCATTGCTCGCGGTCGCTTTCGCCACTGTGCCGCTGTGGCGCATGACCCAAAAGAAGGGCCGCGCGCTGATGCTGGGCGCCATTACACTGTTCATGCTGGCCGTCGGCGGCGGCACCTATTTTCTGGTGGGCCGGCCGCATCTGGCCGAAAGGTCGGCGCAAGGTCTCAACATCCGCGAGATCAACGGCCTGGTGCCTTACCTGATCGACCGCGTGCGCGCCCATCCCGAAGATGCGCGCGCCTGGCGCTATCTGGGCCAGGCCTATATGGCGGCGGGCGATCCGCGCGATGCCGCCAAGGCGCTGGCGAAAGTGATCGCGCTGACCGGCAAGGGCGATGCGGGGCTGGACGCGGCCTTTGGCGAAGTGCTGGTGGCTGACGGTGGCGGCCAGGTGCCGCCTGAAGCCGAAGACGCCTTCAACGCCGCTCTGAAGGCCGATCCCAAGAACGGGCCCGCACGCTTCTATCTGGGAATGGCGAAGGCAGCTCGCCACGACCGCGCCGGCGCGCTTGCCTTGTGGCAGGACCTGCTCGCTGACGTACCCGCGACCGCGCCGCTGCATCAGATCCTGGTGGACCGCATCGCCATGCTGACATCACAAACGCCGGGCAGCGCGCCCAATCCCCGCGCCATGGTCGAGATGCTGGCGGCGCGTTTGAAGACCGATCCCAACGATGCGCTGGGCTGGGTGAGGCTGATGCGCGCCTATACCGTGCTGGGTGAAAACCAGAAGGCGAAGGAAGCGCTGGACACGGCGCGCAAAACCTTCGCCACCAACAAGGACGCACAGACGGCGTTCACGACGGCGGCGAAGGCGCTGAAGTTGGAATAGGCCCTTCTTGTCATACCCGCGAACGCGGGCATCCAACTTCAGCTATCGCACTCAGGACGAAGTTAGATTCCCGCGTGCGCGGGAATGACAACCAAGATCAGTACGGCATTTTCCGCTTGGTATAGAGCCGGTCAGCCTGCACCCGATCCTCGGTACCAGCCGGCCCCATGCGCCTTCCCTGGTCGATCTCCTGCTGGGGATTGGCGCCAGGCGGGCCATTGCCCAGCCATTTGATGTTGTTCGCCTTGGCCGCGAGCCGAATGCGTTCCAGGTCTTCCTCCAAGCGCTTGGAGGCCGGCAGGCCAGCGCGCTGTTCCCGCGTCAAGTCTCCCCGGATCGCATCCCATTGCAGGTGGGACCAGCCATTGTCGCTGGGACCGGGT
Organism: Rhizomicrobium sp.; assembly: GCA_035512055.1. GTDB lineage: Bacteria > Pseudomonadota > Alphaproteobacteria > Micropepsales > Micropepsaceae > Rhizomicrobium. Next base: position 13,303 of record DATKEP010000064.1, on the reverse strand, counting down.
TCGGCAAAGGCCAGGCCTTTCACCGCCATCAGCTGCTCGGCCGCCATGGCTGAGCGGCGGTTCTCGAGCTTGAAGCCCATGGTGATCTCGCCCTTGGGATTGTGCGGCCAGGTATCGGCGACACGGAGATATTCATCCTGGCTAAGGCCCCAGATGTGAGCCGCGAAAGCCTGGCTGCCTGCGCCCCGCACGCCTTCAATCGGAAGCTCCTCCACCCCCGGCCAGGTCCACTTGTAACGCCCGCCCGCGATGGCGATCTCGGCCGCCTCCGGCGATTCCATTTCGCAGATCAGGCAACCATGGGCGCCCGCAGCCAGCGACTGATGGATTTGCCAGACATTGGCGCGCATCGAAGGACCGTCGAAGCCCCATGCCGGCAGGGTGACGAACACCATCGGCGTGCGGTGGCCGGACGGCGTGGGACCGCCATCGACCAAACCCTGCATGAAGTTGCGCAGGCCATCGAAGTTGAAGGAGTCATTCTCCATCTCGTAATTGATGGCGTCGCAATAGGTCTTGGCCATGCGCTTGCCTTCCTCATAGGTGTCAGGTGCACCGGAAGGTCCGTATTCCGCATAAGCGACGACCTGGTTGTCTTCCCATAGCTCGATTGCCTTGTTGATGCGGCGCGGCTTGTAGTTGGGATCGACGGTGGGAACCATCGGCAATGTGCGCGACCAGTTCGCCTTGAAGCCATAGCCCTTGCTGGCAGTGCCGATATAGTGCGGACTGTCCAGCATGCTGCGGCCGGTGGCCTTGGGAACGCCGGGCGGATAACCGCCGTCAGGATTCTGGGGGCTGCGTCCCTGGGCCAGGGCGTCGCCGCTGGCCGCGGCAAGGCCGGCGCCGATAAGCGATACACCCGTCAGAAAATCGCGCTTCTTGATGTCCATGGTATTTTCCCCTGCATTTTGGTTGAGCAGAGCCTGTCATTTCATGCGGCGGCGGAAAAGCTAATTCACACGCCGCGGCGCAGCACCAAGCTCCTTCAGCATGCGTTCAAGCGCCACAACCACCCGCTCGACCGCCTCGGCGTCGCGCCCCCGTATCACCAGTTGTGCGCCAAAGGGATTTGCGGCGCCTTCGCGGTAGAAAGGATAGGAGCCGATGGCGATTTCCGGATGATCTTTTTGCAAGGAGGCCAGCCCGGCCGCGATCTTGCCTTCCGGCATGTCGGCCTCGACCGTGACGCTGGTCATGGCCTGGCCGCGCGGCAGTTCGAGCGCAATCGTTTCCAGCATCGCCGCCATCACCTTGGGCACGCCTGCCAGCACATAGACATTGCCGATATGAAATCCCGGCGCGGCGGATACCGTATTGACCACCAGTGACGCGCCATGGGGCGTGCGCGCCATGCGCTTGCGGGCGTCGGTGAATTCGCCAGGCGGATATCGCGCCTCCAGCATGGCATAGGCCTCCGGGTGATAGCCGATGTCCAGGCCGAACGCCTTTGCCACCGCATCAGCGGTGATGTCGTCATGAGTGGGGCCGATGCCGCCGGTGGTGAAGACGAAATCGTACCGATCCCGCAGCGCATTCAGGGCGGGGACGATTTCCGCCTCCACATCCCCCACCACCCGCACCTCTTTCAGGTCGATCCCCATGCTGGCCAGGAACCGCGCGATGGTATTGCTGTTGGTATCCTGGGTACGACCCGAAAGGATCTCGTCCCCGATCGCCAATATTGCTGCCGTTTTGGGCATTTAGAGCATGCTTTTCTTAAGTGCAAATAGCCTGCGTTGCCGTCCGGCGAGGCGATCCGCCAGGAGCCGCGCGAAGAGCGTATCGGCAATACGGTCGAGCGCGGCGACGTCGCGGGCGGCCGCCGGACGGCAACCCGAAGGGCCGTGGTCTTTTATGCCGTGGGTTCGTCGAAGGGCTCGTCCGTATTCCCCGATACGGCCTTCGCCCTTCTTCTGCCCACGTCGCAAAATCCCTACGGCGCGGGCGATTTCACTTAGGAAAAACATGCTCCAATTCCTGTTACCGGGCTTTGGTTTTATCGCCCGGGGATACTATATTACCTCACAACATGACCATCTTAGCCCAATCCGACACTTTTGAAGCCGCGCGCAAGGCGCACTTCACCATAACCTTGCACGATCCGGCCGATTTCGAGGGCATGCGCCGGGCCGGCCGGCTTGCCGCCGATGTGCTGGACCTGCTGGCGCCCCTGGTCAAGCCGGGTGGCACCACTGCTGCGCTCGACAAGGTCGCGTATGACTACATCATCGCCCATGGGGCGCTTCCGGCCTGCCTGGGCTATCGCGGCTATCGCCATACCGTCTGCACTTCCATCAAACACGTGGTCTGCCACGGCATTCCCAACGACAAGCCTTTGCGCGACGGCGACATCATAAATATCGACGTAACCGTCATCCTGGATGGCTGGCACGGCGACACCTCGCGCATGTATCCGGTGGGCGAGGTCAAGCGGAAGGCCGAACGCCTGGTCGAGATCACCTATGATTCCATGATGCGCGGCATCGCGGCAGTGAAGCCGGGCGCCACGACGGGCGACATTGGCCATGCCATCCAGTCCTTTGCCGAGACCCAGGAGAAATGCGCGGTGGTGCGCGACTTTTGCGGCCACGGCCTGGGCAAGGTGTTCCACGCCCTGCCAAACATCGTGCATTACGGCAAGCCCGGCGGCGGCATCGTGCTCAAGCCCGGCATGTTCTTCACCATCGAGCCGATGATCAATCTGGGCGGCTTCGGGGTGAAGGTGCTGAGCGACGGCTGGACCGCGGTGACGCGCGACCGTTCCTTGTCGGCGCAGTTCGAACATTCGGTGGGTGTGACGCAGACAGGCGTGGAAATTTTCACGCTTTCGCCCAAGGGCCTTCACAGACCACCTTACCTCTGAGCAACACGTGGACGAGGCGAACGCACCATCGACGACGCCTGGTGCTGCGCGTCTTGAGAACGGTAATGACGGCCATCGCGAGCGCTTGGGGGCGCGCTTCGCCATGGGCGGCGCCGATGCCATGCCCGATTACAAACTGCTGGAATTGACTTTGTTCGCCGCCCTTTCCCGGCGCGACACCGAGCCCCTGGCCAAGGCACTCTTGGCGCGCTTCGGCAGTTTTGCCGAGGTGATCGCTGCGCCCCGCGCCTGGCTGATGGAGATCAAGGGCGTCGGCGAGGCGGTGGCCAGCCATCTCAAGATCGTGGAGGCCGCCGCCCAAAGGCTGGCCAAGACCCGCGTGATGGGCCGGCCGGCACTCTCATCCTGGTCGGCGCTGCTGGACTATTGCACGGCGGCCATGGCACGGGCCGAGAGCGAGGAATTCCGCGTGCTATTCCTGGACCGCAAGAATGTGCTGATCGCCGACGAGGTCCAGAACAGGGGCACGGTGGATCACACGCCGGTCTATCCGCGCGAGATCGTCAAGCGCGCGCTGGAACTGTCGGCCTCAGCCATCATCCTGGTGCACAATCATCCCAGCGGCGATCCGACGCCGTCCAAAGCTGACATATCGATGACACGGGAGATCGTGGCCGCCGCCAAGGCGCTGGGACTGTCCGTGCACGACCATCTGGTGATCGGCCGCGGCGGCCATGCCAGCAACAAGTCCCTGGGTTTGCTCTGACACCGCCACGCGCTAGAATTCCGGAAAAGAAAAGGAGAGCTGCCATGTTCACGCGCCGCGCACTTTCCGGATTGACCGCTGCATTGGCCGCAGGCATTGCCGCCACGACAGCCGAACCGGCCGCAGCCGCAACCGGCGCCGCCACCATCTCCGAACTCGAAACGCGCCTTTCCCGGCTCAAGCCCCGGCGCGATTTCAAGAGCGTTCCGCTGGTGCTGGAGACGCGCGACATGTGGGACGATGCCGCCATTCGCGAAGTCGCAGCCTATCACGGCAGCCCGCGTCAGGTTTGGGACAACAAAGACCTGGCCAGCGGCTGGACCGGCTATATGCGCAACGCCCTGAACGGCCAGACCCTGTCCTACCAGAATCGCGACTTCCTGACCGTTTCCATGACACGGGGCGACGCTCAGATGGCGCTGTTCGACCAGGCGGCGTGGGACAAATATGGCCTTGCCAAGCTGACCAACGGCAAGTTCGCCGCCAACAGCCTGATCGTGCCAGGCAAGGGCGATGCGCAGGATCTCTCTATTCCCGTGCTGATGAAGCGCGGCGTGATCTTCATGGCCTGTCATAACGCCATCTGGGCGGCAGCCGGCCGCGCCATCGCGGCAGGCTCCGCCGGCGGCCAGGAGGAGGTCGCCGCCGACCTCACCAACCATCTTTTGCCGGGCGTGATCCTGACGCCGGGCGCACTTGCGACCCTGCCCCTGCTGCAGGAGGCGGGGTTCCACTACGTCACATGACGCTGGCGAAGGCCTATCCCATCAGATGCGTGCCGTGAGTGACGGCGGCGCCCGCGCGCAAGGCGGCGGCGATAAATACCGTCTCGGAAATCTCCTCTGCGGTCGCGCCCGCCTTGGCGGCGTTATCCTTGTGGATGGCCAGGCAATAGGGGCATTGGGTGGTGAGCGCCACCGCCAGCGCCATCAGCTCCTTGTATTTCTTGGGGATGGCGCCATCGCCCAGCGCCGCCTTGTCGAAGGCGAGAAACGTCTCCCAGGCCTTGGGCGCGCCCGCGCCCACTTTGCCCAGCTTCTTGATGTCTTCGGAATCGTACAGATTGGACATGCCCTGTCTCCGTTGGCGTGGCAGGACCAGTAACGCCCGTCCCCCGCGGCAGCGTCAACTGGCGGCTTTGCCCTTTGGTCCCCGACAGGATAGAAGCAGCGGCAACTTCTTGCCGGTGTTCCATGATTCCCCGTTACGCCCGCGACCGGATGGTTCAAATCTGGTCGCCCGAAACCAAATTCCGCATCTGGTTCGAGATCGAGGCGCATGCCACCGATGCCCTGGCCGGGCTGGGCGTGGTGCCCAAAGAGGCCGCCAGGAAGGTGTGGGAGAAGGGCAAGGACGCGAAATTCGACGTGTCGCGGATCGACGAGATCGAGCGCGAGGTCATGCATGACGTGATCGCCTTCCTCACCCACCTGGCCGAGATCGTGGGACCGGAAGCGCGTTTCGTGCACCAGGGCATGACTTCGAGCGACGTGCTGGACACCTGCCTCAACGTCCAGCTGGCGCGCGCCGTGGACATGTTGATCGAAGATACAAACGCACTGCTGACCGCGCTCAAGAAGCGCGCCTTCGAATACAAGATGACGCCGACCATCGGTCGCAGCCATGGCATCCATGCCGAGCCCACCACCTTCGGCGTCAAGCTCGCCACTTATTATGCCGAGTTCAGCCGCGCGCGGGCGCGTCTGGCCGCGGCGCGGGAGGAAATCGCCACCTGCGCCATTTCGGGCGCGGTGGGCACTTTCGCCAATATCGATCCGCGCGTTGAAGAGCATGTCGCTAAGGCGATGGGGCTGAAAGTCGAACCGGTCTCGACGCAAGTGATCCCGCGCGATCGCCATGCCGCCTATTTTGCCGCGCTGGCCGTGGTCGCCTCGTCGCTGGAGCGTCTGGCAACCGAGATCCGCCACTTACAGCGCACCGCGGTCCTGGAGGTCGAGGAATATTTCTCGCCGGGCCAGAAGGGCTCCTCCGCCATGCCCCATAAGCGCAATCCGGTCCTGACGGAAAATGTCACCGGCCTGGCGCGCATGGTGAGGAGCTATGCCATCCCGGCGATGGAGAATGTGGCGCTGTGGCATGAGCGCGACATCTCTCATTCGTCGGTGGAGCGCTATATCGGTCCAGATGCCACCATCACGCTGGACTTCGCGCTGGCGCGCATGACCGGCGTGATCGAGAAGCTGGTGGTTTATCCCGAACGCATGCAGAAGAATCTCGATGCCACTCACGGGCTGGTGCACAGCCAGCGCGTGCTGTTGGCGCTCACCCAGGCTGGCCTGCCGCGTGAGGACAGCTACCGGCTGGTCCAGCGCAATGCCATGCGCGCCTGGAACGGCGAAGGCAATCTGCTCGACCTGCTCAAGGGTGACTCGGATGTGTCGAAGGCTTTGCCGGCGGCGAAGCTCGAAGCCATGTTCGATCTTGGCTATCACCTGCAGCAGGTGGACACGATATTCAAGAGAGTCTTCGGCTAACCGCCCAGCGCAAATGCAATCACCTGATCGCCCCGCTTGGTGCCAGCCTTGTCGTGCCCGCCGGCGGCGATCACGACATACTGCTTGCCCTGCCACAAATAGGTCATGGGCGTGGCCTGGCCGCCCGCCGGCAAGCGCCCTTTCCACAACTCCGCGCCAGTCTTTGCATCGAAGGCGCGCAAATAATAATCCATCGTGCCACCGATGAAGACCAATCCGCTGTCGGTGGAAATGGGCCCGCCGAGATTGAGCATGCCGCTCTTGCCCAGCACATATTGGCTGAAGGGCGCAAAATCGGCGGTCGTGCCCAGCGGCACCGACCACAGGATACGCCCGCTATGCATGTCCACCGCATGCAGCTGGCCCCAGGGCGGCGGATTGCAGGGCATGCCAAAGGGCGACAGCAGCACGCGACGCCACATGCCATAGGGCGCGCCGCGATTGCGGGATATCTCCTCATGCGGATGCGCGGCCTGCATCGCGCCAACATCCTTGGCCGGAATCAGCGTCACCACATGGATCAGGTTCGAGGTGTTGACGAAGACGATATCGCGCGCGGCATCGAATGACAGCCCGCCCCAATTGGTGCCGCCGCCGGTAAAGGGATACACCAAGGTCCCTTTGGCGCTGGGCGGCGCGAAGGGCCCGTCATGGCGCGCAGCCTGGATGGCGTCGCGGCATCTGCCGCGATCCCAGAATGTCAGGCCAAAAGCGTCTTCGGGTGCGATGTGATTGGGCGCCAGCGGCGGCGGTGCAACCGGGAAGGGCTGGGTGAGCGAGAGCTTGTCGCCCGGCGCCGCCCCTTGCGGCACCTCGCGCTCCTCGACCGGGATCAGCGGCTGTCCAGTTTCGCGGTTGATGGTGAACAGCAGGCCTTGCTTGGTCGGTTGCAATAAAGCAGGCGCGGTTTGGCCCTTGTACGTCACCGTGCCCAGTGTCGGCTGGGCCGGCAGGTCATAATCCCAGACATTGTGATGCACGGTCTGGAACGACCAGACGACTTCGCCGGTGTCGATTTTCAATGCCACTATGGCGCTGGTGTAGCGGTCGTCGCCGGTACGGTAGCCGCCCCAGAAATCCGGGCTGGGGCTTGATGTCGGCACATAGACGAGCCCGCGCGCATCGTCAGCCGACAGCGGCGCCCAGGCATTGGCTGCGCCTGCGCGCATATGGGCGCCCTGCACCGGATCGAAGCTCCATTTCGGCGCGCCGGTCAGGGCGTCGAAGGCGCGCACGGTGCCGCGCAGCTCGTCCACCCGCTGATTGTCGTCCAGCGACGAGCCGATCACGATAATCCCGCGGCTGACGATGGGCGCGGATGTGAACTCCATCTCGGTTTGGTGATGAAGCGTGCCGTCATAGATCACGGCGGCACCATGATCGCCGAAGCTTTGGATCGGTAAGCCGGTCGCGGCATCCAGCGCGTAAAGCCGGCGATTGTTGGCGGCGAGGTAAATGCGCCCTCGGCCATCGGGACCCTTCCAGTAGGCCACACCGCGGCACACATGGGAATTGGGATAGAAAAGTCTGGCATCGTCGGGGGCATGCGGGTCAAAGCGCCAGATTGGCTTTCCCATGCTCGGGTCGAGCGCGATGACCTCTTGGAAGGCGGAACAGACGAAGAGCTTGCCTTCGTCCAGGATGGGCGTGTTCTCGAAGGACGAGCCCTTCAGAGCCTGGGCGTGGCGCTTGGCGTCGCCGGTCGAAAAACTCCAGACCTGATGGAGCTGTCCGACATTTGCGGGCGTGATCTGGGTTGCGGTGGAATGCCGCTGCCCGCCCTGGTCGCCGCCATATTGCGGCCAGCCAGTGTCGGCCAACGCCGGCGCCGAAAGCCACATCAAGCCCGCTGCAAGCCTGCCCAAATGCCGCGTCATTCGCCCTCCTCTCGCCATTCGAAGACGACCAAGGGGCCCCCTGTCCAGTCCGGCTGCCAGGCCGATGGCAAGTGTCTCGTCTGGAATCGCCCTAAGCTATTGATTTGAAACATTTCTGTGGACGGGAACCTGCCATGCGCCGATGCCGCGGCGGGAATCATTGCCCCCGAGCCCCCACCTCCCTAAATTGCGGTTTCAACGGGCGACAGGAACACTGCCATGAAGCGCCGCCGCGTCATCTACGAAGGCAAAGCCAAAATCCTCTACGAAGGCACCGAGCCGGGCACCGTCATCCAGTACTTCAAGGATGACGCCACCGCCGGCAATGGCGCCAAGAAGGACACAATCGAGGGCAAGGGCGTCCTCAACAACCGCATCAGCGAATATCTGATGACCCAGCTTCAGGGCATCGGCGTGCCGACCCATTTCGTGCGCCGGCTGAACATGCGCGAGCAGCTGATCAAGGAAGTGGAGATCATTCCACTGGAAGTGGTGGTCAGGAACGTGGCCGCCGGTTCCATGTCCAAGCGGCTGGGGATCGAGGAAGGCACCGCGCTGCCCCGCTCCATTATCGAATATTACTACAAGAATGACGGCCTGCAGGACCCCTGGGTCAGCGAGGAACACATCACGGCCTTCGGCTGGGCATCGCCGCAGGACCTGGATGACATCGTCAACCTCACCATCCGGGTGAACGACTTCCTGTCCGGCCTGTTCCTGGGCGCCGGCATCAAGCTGGTGGATTTCAAGCTGGAATTCGGGCGGCTGTGGGAAAACGATTATATGCGCATCGTGCTGGCCGATGAGATCAGCCCCGACAATTGCCGGCTGTGGGATGTGACCACCAACGAGAAACTGGACAAGGACCGTTTCCGCCGCGACTTGGGCGGGGTGGTGGAGGCCTATAGCGAAGTCGCAAGACGCTTGGGAATCATGCCCGAATCGGTGCAAGGCGAGAACAAAGGTCCGGTTCTGGTTCAGTGAAAGCGCGCGTCTTCATTACCCTCAAGAATGGTGTTCTCGACCCCCAGGGCAAAGCCATCGGCCATGCCTTGAATGGTCTGGGCTTTGACTCGGTCGGTGAGGTGCGCCAGGGCAAAGTCATCGACCTGGAATTGTCGGGCAGCGATGCCGATGAGGCCAAGAGAGAGCTCAAAGCGATGTGCGAAAACCTGCTCGCCAATACGGTGATCGAGAAGTACGAGATCGAGTTGAAGGCATGAAGTCAGCCGTCATCGTCTTCCCCGCTTCCAACTGCGACCGCGACGCCAAGGTCGCGCTGGAGCAGATGACCGGCACGCCGCCGCACATGGTGTGGCATCAGGACAGCGAATTGCCGGACGTCGATCTGGTGGTGCTGCCGGGTGGATTCTCCTACGGCGATTACCTGCGCTGCGGCGCCATGGCGTCGCAATCGGCGGTGATGAAATCGGTCAAGGCCCATGCCGACAAGGGCGGCATGGTGCTTGGCGTGTGCAACGGCTTCCAGGTCCTGACCGAAAGCCACATGCTTCCGGGCGCGCTGATGCGCAATGCCGGACTGAAGTTCGTCTGCAAGCCGGTGGGCCTGGAAGTGGAAGAGACCCAGTCCGGTTTCACCCGCAAATATGAGAGCGGCCAGCGCGTGAGCTTTCCGGTGGCGCATGGCGAGGGCAGCTATTTCGCCGATGAAGAGACGCTCAATCGGCTGGAAGGCGAGAACCGCGTGGCTTTCCGCTATGCCAAGGGCGAAAACCCGAACGGCTCGGCCCGCAATATCGCAGGTATCCTGAGCGAAAAGCGCAATGTGCTGGGGCTGATGCCCCATCCCGAGCGGGTGGTGGACGAGACGCTGGGCGGCACTGACGGCCGTGCGCTGTTTCAGAGCCTGATCGAAGCTCTTTCTTGAGTAGCGTGGCATGAGCAAAATTACGTCTGAGATCGTCCGCGAGCACGGGCTTTCAGACGCCGAATATGACCGTATCCTGGCGCTGATGGGCCGCGAGCCCAGCATGGTGGAGCTCGGTATATTCAGCGTGATGTGGAGCGAGCATTGCTCCTACAAATCCACTCGCGCGCATCTGAAAAAGCTACCGACCAAGGCGCCGTGGGTGATCCAGGGTCCGGGCGAAAATGCCGGGGTGATCGACATTGGCGACGGCGATGCCGCCATCTTCAAGATGGAAAGTCACAACCATCCCAGCTTTATCGAGCCCTATCAGGGCGCGGCCACGGGTGTTGGCGGCATCATGCGCGATGTATTCACCATGGGCGCGCGCCCCATCGCCATGATGAATGCGCTGCGTTTCGGCGAGCCGGATAATCCCAGGACCCGGCACCTGGTATCGGGCGTGGTGTCGGGCATTGGCGGCTATGGCAATTGCATGGGCGTGCCAACAGTGGGCGGCGAAGTCAATTTCCATGCCAGCTACAACGGCAACATCCTGGTCAACGCCATGTGCGTGGGCCTGGCGCGCACCGACAAGATCTTCAAATCCGCCGCCAAGGGCGCGGGCAATCCGGTCGTTTATATCGGCTCCAAGACCGGGCGCGACGGCATCCATGGCGCCACCATGGCCAGCGCGGAATTCGACGACGCGTCCGAGGAAAAGCGCCCGACCGTGCAGGTGGGCGATCCCTTCACCGAAAAGCTTTTGCTGGAAGCCTGCCTGGAATTGATGGCGACCGACGCGATCATCGCCATCCAGGACATGGGCGCGGCCGGCCTGACCTCTTCCTCCGCCGAAATGGGGGACAAGGGCGGCTCCGGCATCGAGCTTGACCTCGACAAAGTGCCCCAGCGCGAGGCGCATATGACGGCCTATGAGATGATGCTGTCGGAAAGCCAGGAACGCATGCTGGCGGTGCTGAAGCCCGGCCGCGAGAAGCAAGCCCAAGCCATCTTCACCAAGTGGGAGTTGGATTTCGCGGTGATCGGGATCACCACCGACACAAATAGGCTGGTGGTCAAGCACAAGGGCAAGGTGGAAGCCGACATGCCCATCACGGCATTGTCGGATGAAGCCCCGGTCTACGAGCGCCCCTTCACCGAGCGCGAGCCGCTCGGCGGCGAGCCCGCCTATGACAAATCCAAGCCAGTGCTGGCGTCGCTGAAAACCATTCTCTCCTCGCCCGACATGGCGTCGCGCCGCTGGGTCTGGGAACAGTATGACCATACCGTGATGGCCGACACGGTGCAGGTGCCGGGCGGCGATGCGGCCGTGGTGCGCGTGCATGGCTCGGACAAAGCGCTGGCCATCACCACCGACGTGACACCGCGATATTGCCGCGCCAATCCGCTGGAGGGCGGCAAGCAGGCCGTAGCCGAAGCCTGGCGCAATCTGACTGCTGTGGGCGCCAAGCCGCTCGCCGTCACTGACAATCTGAATTACGGCAATCCGCAGAAGCCCGAGATCATGTGGGAGATCGTGGCAGGCATCGACGGCATCGGCGCCGCCTGCCGGGCGTTGGACTTTCCCGTAATCGGCGGCAATTGTTCGCTCTACAACGAGACCAATGGCGAAGGCATTTTTCCCACGCCCGCGATCGGGGCCGTGGGCTTGATGCAGGACGTGAAAAAAATGGCCACGCTGGCGTTCAAGCGCGCTGGCGACGTCGTCATTGTGATCGGCGAAACACGCGGCCATCTGGGCCAGTCGATCTATCTGCGCGAGATCGAGCGGCGGGAGGAAGGTGCCGCACCGGCCGTTGACCTGGGCGTCGAGAAGAAACACGGCGATTTCGTGCGGGGCCTCATCGAGCAGGGCCGCGTGGACACTGTGCATGACGTGTCGGACGGCGGCCTGCTGGTCGCGGTCGCGGAGATGGCGATGGCAAAGGGCATTGGCGCCAGCATCGGCCTGGCTGGATTGCCCGAGGCCATCCCCTTCTGGTTCGCAGAAGACCAGGCGCGCTATGTGATCGCCGCGCCTTTTGCCGAGGCAGAGAAGATCGTCGAAGAAGCCCGCGCCACCTATATCCCGGTGGCGGAACTGGGCAAGACCGGCGGCGACGCGATCACCCTGGACGACGGGGACAGCGTAAAGATCGCCGATCTGAAACTGGGCTTTGAAGGCTGGTTCCCGAATTATATGGCGGGCGAAGAAATTCCCGTCACGAACTGAAAGGTGCGAGCCATGGGCATGAAAGCCAGCGAGATCGAAGCCTATATTCGGGCGGCTTTTCCTGACGCCGAGATCGAGATGAAGGATCTGGCCGGTGACGACAATCACTGGGCCGCGACGATCAAGTCATCGGCCTTCAACGACAAGAGCCGCGTCGCCCAGCATCAGATGGTCTACGCAGCGCTGAAGGGACATATGGGCGGCGTGCTGCATGCACTGCAATTGCAGACGATTCCGAAGAGGTAGTAGTATTATGCCATTCCCGCGAATGTGGTGATCCAACTTTGTTGATCAAAACCGTAGAAATTGGATTCCCGCTTGCGCGGGAATGTCAGTTTTAGGGTATTCAGAACAAATCCCCCCAACCCAGTTTGCGCACGCAGCGGTATTGGTCCTTGTCACGCGCGGCCACGAACCGGGCGCGCAGACCCGTTTCATCACACAGCTTGAAAGTCAAACCGGGTTTGGTTTCAAGCGGCGGCGCCAAAATGCGCGCGCCTTTCGCCACGCTCTCGCGCGTCACCACGACATAGCAATAGCGCTCATCCTCGAATGGCACGGTGGCATCCTTCAGCAGCATGTGATCGCGCGACCGCGGCAGGCGCTGGGAAAAATGGCACCAGTCACCATCTTGCATGGGGCAATCATTGTCATGTGTACAGGGTGCCGCGACATGGGCGCCCGCCGCAATGAGCGCGGCTCGCGCTTTGCGGATGCGCGCAAAGCCGTCCGGCGTGCCGGGTTCGACCAGCGCCAGCGCGCGTTCCGCGCATCGCCACAGATCGGGTGCAACAGAAGCAGCTCGGTCTTCCGGCAATTCCGCCAGCACATAACTTGCCACCACCAGATCGGCGCGCGGTTTTTCCGCGTCAAGATTGCCTGCCAGGATTTCAGCTTTCACAAGCGGTCCTGATTCCGCCAGCTTGCGCGCCAGCGCGCGCAGCGCCGGATTACGATCCAGCATGGTGACGGATACAATCTGCGGCCATTGCGTTACCGCCGCCCAGCTTGCCGCGCCGGCGCCGGCGCCGATATCCAGCAGGCTTTGCGGCGCGAATTCCGGCATGACTTCATCGAGGCGCGCGAAAACAGCTGACGCGGCGGCGAAGGTGGCGGGCATGCGCGCCACCGCATAGGCTATTGCCTGAAGCTGTGTGGTGATGGGCTTCGACGTGGCGCCCTGGCGATATCCAGCCGATAGGCCTTTTGCGGCAGCCGCCAGCTCCTTGCGCGGC
>DATKEP010000063.1:0-18779 GCA_035512055.1 Rhizomicrobium sp. | reverse complement strand
TGATACCCCGCGCCAGGCCGGAGACGACCACCAGCCCCGCAATGCCTAGTTCGCGCGCCAGGATATCGGCGAATTTGCGCGCCAGCGCCGAGGCATTGCGCGCGCCGACAATCGCAATCATCTCCTTTTGCAGCAGATGCGGATGGCCTAGCAGGCTCAGGACCGGAGGCGGCGCCTCGGGGGCCTTGAGGCCGGACGCAAATTGCGCATCGCACGCGGCGATGAGCCGACCGCCCAGTTTTTCCAGAGCCTCCAGTTCGCCCAGGCTCTCCTCGTGGGGCGGAAGCACGAAATTCCTGCTTCCGCCACGCTGTGCAAGCCGCGGCAATTCTTCGAGCGCGGCTGTTGCCGAGCCGAACCGCGCGATCAGATCGGGGAAGGTGACGGGGCCGACATTTTCGGTGCGCGCCAGTCTCAGCCAGGCGCGGCGTTCGCTATCACTGAGCTGCACTGCTCTTCTTTCCAATGCGCGGTTCTTCGCCACGCATCAGCCGGCGGATATTGTCGCGGTGCATATAATAAATCAGTCCCGAAAGCAGAAACGCCAGCAGAGCGTAATCGTAGTGATGAAGCAAAAGAAAATACGCCGACGATAGAGCAATGGCGATGAGGGCCGATAGCGAGGAAATGCGCCAGATGAGGGCCGCGCCCAGCCAGGTCGCTGCGACCATCGCGCCCACAGGCCAATAGAGCGCAAGGCAGATGCCCAGGAATGTCGCAACGCCTTTGCCGCCTTTGAACTTCAGCCACACCGGAAAAAGATGTCCCAATAAGGCGCCCAGCGCGGCCAGGCTTTCATAACCATCGAGGAAATGGCGCGCCAGCACTACCGCAGCAGCCCCCTTGGCGCCGTCACACAAAAGTGTCGCAGAGGCCGCCCATTTCTTACCCGTGCGCAGCACATTGGTGGCGCCAATATTGCCGGAACCGATCTTGCGAATGTCACCGGCACCGGAGAGATAAGTGAAAACTAGCCCGAAGGGGATCGAGCCCAGCAGATAGCCTAGCGTCAGGCTTGCTGCCATCAAATCAAAATGAAACGAAAATCCAACGTCTGACATGATTCGGACGATGCCAGCCCCTGCACAAGAAAGCTAGCGCGCGTCGAACACGCACTCGCCGCCGATAAAGGTCATGCGCGCGCGGCCCTGGAATTTCCGGCCCTCGAATGCGGTATTGCGAGAGCGGGAGCGGAGTTTGTCGGCCTCCACAACGAAGGGCTCGTTCTCATCCAGCAGCACCAGGTCGGCCGGGGCACCTATTGCGAGACTGCCTGTCGGGAGCCGGAAGATGCGTGCCGGCGCTACGGTCATTGTGGCCAGAACTTGCGAGAGGCTGGCGCCGCCGTCATGCACCAGTGTGAGTGCGGCTGGCAGCAGGGTCTCAAGTCCGACCGTGCCGGCGGCAGCGGAAGCATAAGGCTGGCGCTTGGTGTCGGCTCCCTGCGGTTCATGGCTGGAGACGATGAGGTCGATTACGCCCGAGGCCACGCCCTCAACCATGGCGACGCGGTCGGCTTCGCTGCGCAGGGGCGGGCTCACCTTGCGGAAGGTGTAGTAGGGCCCCACATCAAGTTCGTTCAATGTCAGGTGATGGGCGGCGGCGCCACAGGTCACGGGTAACCCTCGCGCCTTGGCGCCGGCAATCGCTTCCAGGCTGGCGCGGGTGGAAATTTGCGCGAAATGAACGCGCGCCCCGGTCAGTTCGACAAGGCGAATGTCGCGTTCCACGATCATCGCTTCAGCGATGGCGGGTGCGGCGGGCAGGCCCAGCCGCGTGGCGAATTCGCCCTCGGTGGCACTTGCACCCTTCACCAATTCGGGATCCTCGGCATGGGCAAGCACCAGTGCGTCGAAGGTGGCGGCATAAGCCAACGCCCGGCGCAGCACCCGCGCATTGGCGACAGAGCGGTCGCCATCGGTGAAGGCGACCGCGCCGGCTTCCTTCAACAGGCCGATCTCGGTCATGGTCTCGCCGAGAAGGCCCTTGGTGAGCGCGGCGGTGGGCAGCACGCGCACCTTGGCCGTTGCGGCAGCGCGGCGCAGGATGAAATCCACCAGCGATGGTTCGTCGATCATCGGATTGGTATTGGGCATCACAATCATGGAGGTGACGCCGCCGGCCGCCGCCGCCGCACTGGCCGATTCCAGGCTTTCGCGATGTTCGGCGCCGGGCTCTCCGGTGAAGACGCGGGCGTCGATCAGGCCGGGCGCCAGCACCAGGCCGCGGCAGTCGATCACTTCGGGATCATTGGGTTCGGCGTCGTTGAACAGGCGCGGGCCGATATCGGCGATGCGGCCGTTCTCGACCAGAAGCCCGCCCTTGACGTCCAAACCCGAAGCGGGGTCCACCAGTCGGGCACCGCGGAAGGCGATACGCCGCTTCATGCGAGTACCTGCGACAGCGCGTCGAGAATCGCCATGCGGATGGCGACGCCCATCTCAACCTGCTCCGAGATCAGGCTGATCTGCACATCGTCGGCGATGTCGGAGGCGATTTCCACGCCTCGATTCATCGGACCAGGATGCATGACCAGGGCGCCGGGCTTGGCATTTTTCAGCTTGTCGCGGTCCAGGCCGTAGAAGCGGAAATATTCCCGGGTGGACGGCACGAAGGCGCCGGCCATGCGCTCGAGCTGAAGCCTGAGCATCATCACGATGTCGGCGCCGGCAAGGCCGTCGCGCATGTCGGTATAGATCTCGACGCCAAAACGGTCGGCCTGTGCCGGCAAGAGCGTGCGCGGTGCCACCAGCCGTACCTGCGCGCCCATCATGGAGAGCAGTCTGATATTGGCGCGCGCCACGCGGCTGTGCAGCACATCGCCACAGATCGCCACAATCAGTCCCTCGAAACTGCCGCGATGGCGGCGGATGGTGAGTGCATCCAGCAGCGCCTGGGTGGGATGTTCATGGGCGCCATCGCCGGCATTGATCACGCTGCAGTCCAGCTTGCGCGACAGAAGCTCGGCGGCGCCTGCATCCTGGTGGCGCACCACCAATATGTCCGGACGCATGGCGTTGAGGGTGGCCGCGGTATCCAGCAGCGTTTCTCCCTTCGAGACCGACGAGGTCCTTACGCTCATGTTCATTACATCGGCGCCGAGTCTCTTGCCCGCCAGCTCGAAACTGGACTGGGTGCGGGTGGAGGCCTCGAAAAAAAGGTTGATCAGGGTACGGCCCCGGAGCAGGGCGGTCTTCTTGTCGGCGGCCCGGCCCTGCACCACATAGGTCTCGGCCAGGTCGAGCAGGGCGACGATATGGACGGGAGAAAGGCCGTCGATCCCCAAGAGATGCTTGGAAGGCAGGATCGGCATGGCGTCCGTCGATGTCATTAAAGCCGGGCTTATAGCGCCCGGCAGCAGGCGGGGCAAGCCGGCCCCCTGGTGTTTTCAAACATCTTTATGGGGATGATTTGTCCTGCGTGATATGCGTGCCTTTATTGATGCAGCCAAAGTCTGCGATGCCCGCGGGATTGGTGCTGGTGGGCAGGGGACACAATTCGAAGCTGCCTGTGATGCGGGTCTTCATCGAGCCGGTCTTGCTTTGCCAGTAAAGCCAGTTCTGCATCACCGGCGGGGCTATGTCGGCGTTGCTGCCCGGCGGGGCCTTGATGATCGTGCGCGCACCATCTTCCGCGACCAGGGTGACGCCCAGCCCCGGTGTCAGTCCCAGGCTTCCCTTGATCACACGGCACGCGCCGGTGAGCGCGGGGCTTTTCTTGCAGGTCATTTCCGCCGCCGAGCTTGCTGCTGGAAGCAAAAGGATGATTGCGGCAAGGACTCTAACCGCCACTGATCTCCTCCAGGGTTTTGCCTGCCGGTTCGGGCAGGAACAGGATTGCAATCATGGTGATCGGGATTGATGCCAACAACCATTGGATGGCGGGACCATGGCCGCCCAATTTATCATAAAGCACGCCTTCCAGGGCAAGCGCCGCGGCGCCAACGCCGATCTCGATGGCATAGCGCAATCCGCCCACCGTGGCGCGATAGTGCGTGGGTACGATCTCCAGCGCATAACCGGCAATAAGCGTATCGGCGGCAAAAAAGCCGAAAAAGCCAAGCACCCAGAATATAGGCACGGCCCAGGGTGGCAGATGGTTGAAGAACAGCAGGAAACTGATCCCCGCCAGCGCCGATGTGGCGATTGCCATGGGTCTGCGGCCCAGCCGGTCCGACAGTCGTCCCGCCACGATGGTCATCCCCAAGCCGACCAATCCGCCGGGGATCAGCACGAAACTGACTTCGGACGGTGTATAGTGATAGACGTCCTGCATGTATTTCTGCGCCAGCAGCGTGGCGGGCGAGATCGCGAAGCCGAAGGCGCTCGCCGCGACAATCACGGTGAACACGCGCAGCGGATATTGGCGGGCAATGTCCTTGAGAAGGTCCAGTATGGCGACTGTCTTGAGTCCGGCTTCGCCCTGGGCTGTGAAGCGGCCGGTTTCCGGCATCTTTTGGCGAAGAATGGCGACCAGGAATATGGGTACCGAGCCAATCACATAGAGTGCGCGCCAGCCATGGGGCAGTATGTTGACCGCACCGAAGGCTGCCGCCGCAAGGCCCGCGCCCGTGAAATAGAAGGCAATGATGGTGGAGTTGGCCCAGCCGCGCGCTTTGGCGGCGATTTCCTCGGCAATCACCACGAACAGCAGCATCTCCTCGGCATATCCGAAGACGCGGGTGCAGAACTGGACGCCGACAAACGCGTCATAGGACGTGGCAAAGGCGGTCAGCAGCGTGAAGACGGCCTGGCCGAAGATCGTGCCCAGCAAAAGGCGACGGCGTCCGACAAGGTCCGCACTTGCCGCCAGCATCATGGCCAGGACGGCGGCTATGCGGAAATAGGCGGCGGTGGGCCCGACCTGGTTCTCGGCGATGTGCAGCGACGCTTGGATTTGCGTCGTCGCGAGCCCGTAGATGTTCACGTCATAGCCGGCGAACAGGGCTGCGGCCCCCACCAAAAGGAAGATGCGCTCGGTGCGGATGTCGATCGGCGCCGGCGGGCGGAAGAATTTGAGGAAGCGCGCGGGATCGGAATCCTTTCTCATCGCATATTGCGCAACCTGTCGAGCGCACCCTGCAAAATGTAAGCGGCGGCCATTTTGTCGACCAGTTCGTCCCGCCGCCGGCGCGAGGCATCGGCCTCGAGCAGGGTGCGGGTCACGGCACTGGTCGAAAACCGCTCATCCTGGAACAAGAGGGGCAATGCCGAGCGGTTTGCCCAATTGCGGCCGAAGGCCCGGGCCGACTGTGCGGACGGCCCGTCCGAACCGTCCATATTGAGGGGCAGGCCCACGACAAGTCCGCCCACCCCTTGCACACTTATTATATGGTCCAGCCGGGCGGCATCGGCGCCGAATTTGCCCCGCTTGAGGGTCTCAAAGGGGGTGGCAATGGAGAGGCTGGTATCGGACAGGGCGAGACCTATGGTCTTTTCCCCCAAATCCAGCCCCAGAAGCCTGTGACCCGGCGCAATTTCCAGTTCTTCCAACGCGACAACGGCCACGAACGCCCCTTTTGCTTGCCTCCGGCCCCCCCGGTTGGTAGCTACTTTCGCATCCTACCTAACACAGCAGGAACCTCATGTCCGTTGACAAGGACACCGTGCGACGCATCGCCAAACTGGCCCGCCTGGCGGTACCGGAAACCCGGCTTGAGCCCATGGCTGCTGAGTTGAACGGCATCTTTCAATGGGTCGAAATGCTGCGCGAAGTCGATGTCACCGGTGTGCCAGCCATGACCTCGGTGGTGGCCCAGAAGCTCAAATGGCGCGAGGACAAGGTAAGCGACGGTGGCCAGGCCGAAGCTTTGCTCGGCAATGCGCCGGGTGGCGAAGACCACTTCTTTGTCGTGCCCAAGGTGGTCGAATAATGTCCCCTGTATCATCACAGCTCATTGCCATGACGCTGGCCGAGGCGCGCGACGCCATCAGGGCCAGGAAGATTTCCTCCCGTGAACTCACGACCGCCTTTGTGACGGCGATCGAGAAGGCGCGGCCGCTCAATGCCTTCATAACCGAAGCCGGCGAGCAGGCGCTTCTGGCTGCCGATCTCGCTGACGGCCGCATCGCCAAAGGCGTGATGGGAGCCTTGGAAGGCTTGCCGCTGGCCATCAAGGACCTGTTCTGCACCAAGGGCGTGCGCACGACCGCGGCCTCGAAGATTCTTGGAAATTTCGTCCCGCCCTATGAATCCACCGTCACCCAGAATCTGTGGGACGCAGGTGCTGTGATGCTTGGCAAGACCAATCTGGATGAATTCGCCATGGGTTCGTCCAACGAGACATCTGCTTTTGGCCCCGTGTTCAATCCCTGGCGGGCCAGTGACAGCAATGCCAAGCTGGTGCCCGGTGGCTCCTCCGGCGGATCGTCGGCTGCGGTTGCCGCCGATCTTTGCCTCGCCGCAATCGGCACCGATACCGGCGGCTCCATTCGTCAGCCTGCCGCCGTCACCGGCCGGGTGGGATTGAAGCCGACTTATGGCCGCTGCTCGCGCTTCGGCATTGTCGCCTTTGCGTCTTCGCTGGACCAGGCGGGTCCCATGACCAAGACGGTCAAGGATGCCGCCATCATGCTCAAGACCATGGCAAGCGCGGACCCCCGGGACTCCACCAGCGTGGACACACCAGTGCCGGATTACGAAAAGCTGATGGAGGGCGGCATCAAGGGCCTGAGGGTCGGGATTCCGAAGGAATACCGGATCGACGGCGCGCCGGCGGAAATCGACGCCCTGTGGTCGAAAGGCGCGGAATGGCTGAAGGCACAAGGCGCTGAGATCGTCGAGGTGTCGCTGCCCCACACCAAATATGCGCTGCCCACCTATTACATCGTGGCGCCGGCGGAAGCTTCCTCGAACCTGGCCCGCTATGACGGCGTCAAGTACGGCTATCGAGCGCCCGGCGTGCACGACATCGCCGAGCTTTATGAGAAAAGCCGGGGCGAGGGCTTCGGCGCGGAAGTGCAGCGCCGAATCCTGATCGGCACTTATGTGCTCTCGGCCGGTTACTACGACGCCTATTATGCCCGTGCCCAAAAATTGCGCAGCCTGATCAAGCGTGACTTCGAGCAGGCCTTCGAGAAATGCGACGTGCTGCTCACGCCCGCGACTCCGGGTCCGGCCTTTGGCGTGGGCGCCAAAATGTCGGACCCGGTCGAGATGTATCTGCAGGACGTTTTTACCGTGACGGTGAACCTGGCGGGTCTGCCTGGGATTTCAGTGCCGGCCGGTTTGACCGCGAACGGCCTGCCCCTGGGGCTTCAGCTGATCGGCAAGGCCTTCGACGAGGCAACCATGCTGCGCGCCGCCGGTGCCGTGGAACAGGCCGCGGACTTCAAGCATTCTCCCGCCAAATGGTGGTCCGTATGAGCGCACCCGCGAAAAACAAGTATATCAAGGGCGAGACTGGCGAGTGGGAGATCGTGATCGGGATGGAGGTCCATGCCCAGGTCCTCAGCCAGTCCAAGCTGTTCTCCGGCGCCTCGACAGCCTTCGGCGGGGAGCCCAACAGCCAAGTCAGCTACATCGACGCAGGGTTCCCCGGCATGCTGCCGGTGATCAACGAGAAATGCGTCGAACAGGCGGTGCGCACCGGCCTGGGCCTCAAGGCCAGGATCAATCTGCGTTCAATTTTCGACCGCAAGAACTATTTCTATCCCGACCTGCCCCAGGGCTATCAGATCAGCCAGTACAAGGACCCGATCGTGGGCGAGGGCGAGGTCATGATCGACCTCAAGGACGGGGAATCCATCCGGGTGGGGATCGAGCGGCTGCACCTTGAGCAGGATGCCGGCAAGAGCCTGCACGATCAGCATCCCGATTCGAGCTTCGTAGACCTGAACCGCTCGGGCATCGCCTTGATGGAGATTGTCACAAAGCCGGACATGCGCTCCAGCGAGGAAGCGGCCACCTTCCTGAAGAAATTGCGGGCGATTGTCCGGTATCTGGGCACCTGCGACGGCAATATGGACGAAGGCTCCATGCGGGCCGACGTGAATGTGTCTGTGCGCAAGCCTGGCGGCCCTCTGGGCACCCGCTGCGAGATCAAGAATGTCAATTCGATGCGCTTCATCGCCCAGGCCGTGGAATATGAAGCCCGCCGCCAGATCGAGGTGATCGAGGGCGGCGGCAAGATCGTCCAGGAAACACGGCTGTTTGACAGCCGCCAGGGCGAAACCCGTTCCATGCGCTCCAAGGAAGAGGCGCACGACTATCGCTATTTCCCCGATCCCGACCTGTTGCCGCTGGAACTTGACGCGGCCTGGGTGGCGGAGATCGAAAAGTCGTTGCCGGAGTTGCCGGACGAGAAGAAGGCTCGCTTCATGGCGAAGGGCCTGTCGGCGTATGACGCGTCCGTGCTGGTGGCGGAGCGCGAACTCGCCGACTATTACGAGGAGTTGGCCAAGGGCGTGGACGCCAAGGCCGCCGCCAACTGGCTGAACAATGAAGTGTTGGGTCGTCTCAATCGTGACGGGCTGTCAATTGTTGAAGTGCCAGTCGGTGCAACCGCCAACAACGCCATCATCCAGATGGTCGCGGACAAGACCATCTCCGGCAAGATCGCCAAGGACCTGCTCGACATCGTCTGGAAGGAGGGCGGCGATCCCCGTCAGGTGGTGGAAGCGCGCGGTCTCCGCCAAGTGACCGATACCGGCGCCATCGATGCGGCGATCGAAGCGGTGATCGCAGCCAACCCCGACAAGGTGGAAGAGGTGAAGGCCAAGCCAAAACTCGCCGCCTGGTTCGTCGGTCAGGTGATGAAACAGACAGGGGGCAAGGCCAATCCAGCGGCCGTCAACGCCGCCCTGAAGACCCGACTCAACCTGCCCGACGAGGGGTGATTCGCACAAAATGTGCAAATCGGGTCCGGTACCCGCAATTTTCGTTTTTTTTTATCCGTATACGGAATAGCGAATTTGACCCTTGTAAAATGGGGGTTTCCTGAATTTCGCGATTTTGAGCCTTTTTCGAAACCCCCGGTGGAGTTGCATTTCAAAAAGCAAGTAATTCATATTGATGACGTTTTGGGGGGCGACATGAGTCGTTCGGACCCGAACAAACGATAGAGGAGTTGAACATGGCTGCGAAGAAGAAGGCCAAGAAGGCCAAGAAGGCGACCAAGAAGAAGGCCGCCAAGAAGAAGAAATAATTGACCTTGGTCAGTTAGTTTCTTCACGGTTACCCCTGAACATTCACTCAGGACGTATCCGATGAATAAGGCAAAGGCCGCGGTTTCCGGGCGCATCGCTCAGGGTACCGCGGCCAAGCTTTTTGCTAGACACCCCATGAAGCCGGGCCGGCACTCTCTGGCGATGCAGCATTTTCCGCTTGCTGAACGAGCCCGCATCCTCCATTTGCTTTCTGCCATCACGGGAGGAAGCGGATCATGGCCAGGAACTCCATCAGGAAATCCACCAGGAAGCCTGTAAAAAAGGCCAAGGTTGCGGCCCATAAAAGCGCCAAGCCGATCACGCTTTATTATTGGCCGACGCCCAATGGCCATAAGATCAGCATCATGCTGGAGGAGCTGGGAGTTCCTTATCAGGTTCAACCCGTGGACATCGGCAAGGGCGAACAGTTCGCGCCAGCCTTCCTGATAATCTCTCCCAACAACCGCATGCCCGCCATTACGGACCCGGACGGTCCTGGTGGACGGCCCGTCTCGGTCTTCGAGTCGGGCGCCATTCTCCAATATCTCGGCCGCAAATATGGCCGCTTCTATCCACAAGAGGAGCGGGCTCGGATTCAGGTCGAAGAATGGCTGTTCTGGCAGGTCGGGGGACTGGGTCCGATGGCGGGTCAAGCCAATCATTTCCTCAACTATGCGCCTGAGGATCTGCCTTACGCCAAGAAGCGCTACACCGACGAGGTGCACCGGCTGTTCGGGGTGATGAACAAAAGGCTGGCCACGAGGAAATTTCTGGCCGGTGCCTACTCGATTGCCGACATGGCAAGCTGGAGCTGGGTGCTGTCGGGGTCGAAACATGTGCCCCTCGACGAATTTCCCTATCTCAAGGCTTGGCGCGACCGGGTGGGGGCGCGACCGGCGGTCAGGCGCGGCAAGGCGGTGGCGGGCGAGATGCGCCGGCCGATCACGGATGACGAGCGTAAGGTCTTGTTTGGTCAGCGCGCGCGGTAACGCTTTGTTCACGCTGCCTAACGCCCTTTAGCACTTAGGGCTAATGGGCGTTTACCTCGTCTTAGTGTCTGGCACGGCACGATCTCGGCCAGCGCGAAAGGCATTCCCGTGTTTTGCGTTGTACGAGAGGTCGAAGGTCTCGTGGCGTGCATCGACATAGATTCACTGGCGCAATATGAGCGCGATGCCAAGGATGGCCGCGCAGAAGCGCTTTACAATCTCGGGCTGGCCTATTCCACGGGTCAGGGCGTGACCATCGACATGGTCGCGGCTCACAAATGGTTCAATCTCGCCGCCGTGCGCGGCATGGAAGCCGCCAAAAACTGGCGCAACCAGGTCGCCTCCGAAATGACGACCGGCCAGATCGCGGAAGCGCAGCGCCTTGCCCGCGAGTGGCTAAAAATTTTCAAGAACTAGAGCCAATCACTTCGCCGCCAATACCGGCATGGCCGGCGGATTGGGCGCATAAAGGTCCGGCAATATTCTCAGCGGCACGTCCTTGCCAGCCAGCCGCGCCCGATAGACTTCGGCATTCTCCAGAACCCGTTGCACGTAATTGCGCGTCTCTCCGAAAGGAATTTCCTCGATCCAATCTATGGGATCGGTGAGGCGGGGATCGCCATTGGCCGCGAGCCAGCGCTTGGCATTGTTTGGTCCGGCATTGTAGGCGGCAATTGCGAGCACTCCGGAGCCGCCGAAACGGTCCATGTGACTCTGATACTCCGTCATCCCAAGCTGCATATTATAGGCCGTGTCGGTCCAGAGCGCCGCGGGACGGTAGGGCAGGCTGGCCTCGCGGGCGGCAAGCTTGGCACTGGCCGGCATCAGCTGCATGAGGCCGCGAGCGCCGGAACTGGACACGGCATAGGGATCGAATTCGGTCTCCTGCCGGATCAGGCCCAGAACCACGGCGGGATCCGGGGCCGGACCCGCGCCCGGATATGCTGGAAGCGTGATCAGGGGATGGGTGAATTGGGGCATGGGCTCGCCGGCATAACTTGCGAGCTTGGCCAGCCGGACCGAAATTTCGGGATAACCCCATTCGTTCATCAGGATCATCAACCGTTTTAGATGCTGGGGCGTGGAATTGGCTTCCACGTCGCGATCAACGAACTGGCGCAGGGACGCTTCCTGGCCCAGGTCGGCCAGCACTTTGATCTCGGGCATCAGGGGGTCGCTGTCGACTTCCGATGCGGCGGACGGTTCAACTGCCGCGTCGCTCAGGTGCAGCACGGGCGAAGCTTCGATATGGGCAAGCGCGATCTGCCCGTAGAAGGTTTCCGGCCAGCTTGCGGCCTGGCGATAGTGGACAACCGCGCCTGCCGTATCGCCCTGGGCCTCGAGACTGCGGCCTTCCCAATATTGGGCACGCGACTTGCTGATCGGGCGCGACACGGCAGCGTCCAGCTTCTGGAATTCGGCCAGTGCAGCGGGAGCATCTTTCAGGAAGCGCAGGGCGATAAAACCGGCCAGGAACTGCTGATCGGCATAGGCGTCGCCGGACGTGAGGCCGGCGTGGCGGACCAGCGCTAAGGCCTGGGCCGGATCGCCGGACGTCAGCGCATCGCGCGCCTGGATGCTTACCTCGGTCCACCAGCGCGCGGCATGGTCTTTGACCATGGGCGGGGCGGGGACGCGCAGAAGGACGGCATGCGCGTCATTATCTTGTCCGGCCAGGCGCAGGGCGCGCGTCCAATCGAACAACAGGCCGGGATCGGTCATGTCGCGCAGCTTTTCCACTATGGCTTGCGCTTTGGGCCAGCCATAGGAGGCAAGCGCGATGCGGGCATTGGCGGTATCGGCTGAGGCGGCATCCACGCGGGACAGTTCCCGGCGCGCCGCGGTGACCTCACCCCGCCACAACAATGCATCCAGCCGGGCGCGATCACTGCCCGGTGTCAAAAAGGGCGCGTCCTTCTCCAAAATGGACAGCTCGATGGGCGTGTCGAAGCTTCCTTCGGCCCAGCCCTGCCTGATCAAGGCGCTGCCTTTGTCTTTGTCGCCTGCCGCCACCAATGCGTCGCCCAGCCTTATCCGGCCGATGGAAGAGTTGGGTGTCTTATTGCCGAACCAGGCGACGATCGCGGCGGGTGCCATGTCGGGCGTGATAGCGGCTTCGGCCCGGGCCTGGAGCGTCCCGCGCAGCGGCCATGTGCCGGCGCCGGTCCGTGACTCCGTGTTTTTCATGACGGCGTCGATCTCGGCGAAAGTGGCACCACTGTTCTTGTCCAGGGCGTAGCGCCATTCCAGAAGCTGCCTGGCCATGGGGTTCTGGCCCTGGGCGGCCAGGCTGCGCGCTCCGGTCCAGTCGCCACGGTCCGCCATCTCGAACGCTCGTACGAAAAGGTCGTGATCGGCGGCCGAGAGATATCTGAGCCTGCTGGGTCTGGAGCCGGGTCGTACGCCGGCATCGCTGCTGCCGTCGGGAATCGGCTGCATCGTCACCACATCGCCCTGACGGGTGAGGCCCTGGGGCAAGGTCTGGGCTGCAGCAAGCGACACCAGGGCGGCGGAAATCAGGCAGGCACGCAGAAACGGCATGGCAGATGGCTTGTTGAAAAGCGCCCGACAGCTTAGACGAAAGCCCGTGCGCGGGGCCATAATGGGTCCTCAAAAGACGGGCAAGAATGTGACGGCCCGGGAACAGAAATCGAGAAAAGCCCATGACTGGCATTCGCGACCGTATCAAAGGCTCCCTGACGGCGCTGATCACACCTTTCAAGGACGGCAAGGTGGACGAGGCGGCATTCCGCAAGCTGGTCAACTGGCAGATCGCGGAAGGAACCCAGGGCCTGGTTCCCTGCGGCACGACCGGCGAATCGCCCACGCTCAGCCATGAAGAACACAACCGGGTGGTTGAGCTCTGCGTCGAGGAGACACGCGGACGGGTGCCTGTCATCGCAGGCACCGGATCCAATGCCACCGATGAAGCGATTGCCTTGACAAAGCATGCCAAGCAGGTGGGCTGCGATGCCGTGCTGTCGGTAACCGGCTATTACAACAAGCCGACGCAAGAAGGTCAGTATCGCCACTTCATGGCCGTCGCCGACGCGGTGGACATCCCGATCCTGCTCTACAACATTCCCGGGCGCGCGGTGGTCGAGATCACGGTTGACACCATGGCGCGGCTTTCCAAGCACATGAACATCATCGGCGTGAAGGATGCCACAGCCAACCTGATGCGGCCGTCGCGCGAAAGGCTGGCCTGCGGACCGGACTGGCTGATGATCTCCGGCGAGGACGGGACGGCGCTGGGCTACAACGCCCATGGCGGCAAGGGCTGCATCTCGGTCACAGCCAATATCGCGCCCCGCCTGTGTGCGGAATTCCAGGCGGCCTGTACGGCGGGGGATTTTGCAAAGGCGCGCGAATATCAGGACCGGCTGATGCCTCTGCATGATGCCCTGTTCTGCGAGACCAGTCCTGCGCCGGTGAAATATGCGGCCTCACTGCTGGGGCTCTGCAGCGAAACCGTGCGGCTGCCGCTGGCGGAAGCCAGTGAGGGCGCGCGCGCCCAGGTGAAGGCCGCCATGCAGCGTGCCGGCATCAAGAACTGAGTGATGGCCAAAAAGAAGGACGACGGCACCAAGGTCATCGCCGACAACCGCAAGGCGCGGTTCGCCTATGCGATCAGCCACACGCTGGAAGCCGGCATCGCGCTGGTGGGTTCAGAGGTAAAATCCCTGCGCTCCGGCAAGTCCACGATTTCAGAGAGCTACGCCCAAGCCAAGGACGGCGAGCTGTTCCTGGTCAACGCCTATATCCCCGAATACAGCAAGGCCAGCCGCTTCAACCATGAGCCCAAGCGGGTCAGGAAGCTTCTGGTGCACAAACGCGAGGCGGCCAAACTGGCGGCTGCCATCCAGCGCGAAGGCATGACGCTCATTCCGTTGAAGATGTATTTCAACGCCAAGGGCCGGGCTAAGGTCGAGCTGGGCATCGCCAAGGGCAAGAAGCTGCACGACAAGCGCGAGACCGAAAAGCAGCGCGATTGGCAGCGGGACAAGGCGCGGCTCATGCGGAACCGGGGCTGAGCATGGCGCGATCCATGATAGTTCTGGCCGCGCTCATGGTCAGCCTTGTACCGGCTGTGAACGCGGCGGACCCGCGCGATGTCGCGGATTATGTGAACCGCCGTCTAGGCTGCAATCACTGGGCGGATGAAGACGGTTACGACGCCGAGCGCCGGGCGCAAATCGGCAGGGCTGTCGCCAAGCTGAGGTGCGGCAGTCTGGACCTTGATGAACGAGCGCTGCGCTACCGCTATCGCGACAATCCTGAAGTATTGCGCCAGATCGAGAAGCGCCGCGTTTCTTATCCGGATTGACCGGCCAACCACTTCACCTTCTCCACGACATCCTCGAACATCTTCGCCGTCAGTACGCCGGTGTTGGTATTGTAGCGCGAGCAGTGATAGCTGCCGACCAGCTTGAACCTGCTGATCTCGTAAACCGCGCCGTGTTTGAACGGGTGGGCCGCCTTGCGCGCACCGAGCGTGTCGCACACCGAGTCATGGGCGATCTTGCCCAGTGCCAGGATGACTTTCACTTTCGGCAGGGTCTCTAATTCCGACTTCAGGAACTGGCGGCAAGTCTTGATCTCGCCCGGCTCGGGCTTGTTCTGTGGTGGCACGCAGCGCACTGCATTGGCGATGCGGCAATCCACCAGTTCCAGCGTGTCGTCGGCCCGCTCCTGATAGTGCCCCTTGGCCAGACCGTGCTTCAAAAGCGTGGCGTAGAGCAGGTCGCCCGCCCAGTCGCCGGTGAAGGGGCGTCCCGTGCGGTTGGCGCCCTGAAGGCCGGGCGCGAGACCCGCAATCAAGATGCGGGCATCGAGCGGGCCGAAGCTTGGTACCGGCGCATTGAACCAGTCGGGATATTTGGCCCGGTTTGTATCGCGGAACGCCTTCAGTCGCGGGCAGAGCTTGCAGTCATGCGCTGGGGCAATGGGAGATTTCATCCTCCCGCACTAAGGCAAGCCGCCTGCCGGTGTCCAGAGCTCACGCAAATTGCGGGGACTTGCTGCCTTCGCGCGCGATCTGGGACTTCAGATCCTCCAGCTCGATGAAATTGTCGGCCTGGCGGCGCAGTTCGTCCGCCACCATGGGCGGCGAGGTGCGAATGGTGGAGACCACACTGACGCGCTTTCCCCGGCGCTGCACCGCTTCGACCAGGCTGCGAAAATCGCCGTCGCCCGAGAAGATCACCACATGGTCCACATTGGCAGCCATCTCCATCACATCGATGGCAAGCTCGATATCCATGTTGCCCTTGACCCTGCGCCGGCCCTGGGCATCGGTGAATTCCTTGAGCGGCTTTGTCACGACCGAGAAGCCGTTATAGTCGAGCCAGTCGACCAGCGGGCGCAATGGCGAGAACTCCTGGTCCTCGGCCACGGCGGTGTAATAAAAGGCCCGCACCAGCGTGCCCTTGCGCGCAAACAGCTCCAGGAGCCGCTTATAGTCGATGTCGAATTGCAGACCCTTTGCCGCGCCATAGAGATTGGCGCCGTCGATGAACAATGCGAGCTTTTCGGATGGATAAAACAGCATATGACCTCCAAAACTGAAGGACGGCGCACCTTATCTCGTGGTGCGGGCCCATGATCCTGATCGGCCTAGGCGCCAATCTTCCTGGTCCAACTGGCCAGCCTGCCGGGGCGCTGAAGCACGCGCTGGGCAAGCTGGAAAGCAAAGGCATCAAAATCCGTGATGTTTCGTCCTTTTATGAGACTGCGGCCTGGCCAGACGCGGCCGATCCCTCCTACGTCAATGCGGCTGCAATTATCGAGACCGTCCTCCAACCTGTTGAACTCTTGGCGCTTTTGCATGGGGTGGAAACTGCGTTGGGACGGTTGCGTTCCGTGCCCAATGCGCCAAGGACGCTCGATCTGGATCTTCTCGATTATGACGGCCGTGTCATGGACGAGGAGTTGGTCTTGCCTCATCCCCGAATGACGGAACGAAGCTTCGTCCTAGTCCCATTGGCCGAAATCGCCCCCGATTGGCGACACCCGGTCAGCGGCAAAGGGGTGGCGGAGCTTCTCGCGGCCTTGCCGGACCGGGACGCCCCGAAGCGTCTTTAAAGACCTTCGGCAAGGCGGGACTGGTCTGGGGCCCCTATATCTGTTATTCCCCCGCCTCGCTCCCGGGGTCAGCGGCTTTTCGGGCCGCTAACCTATTGAATGTAAAGGAAACCCGATGGCTCGCGTCACTGTCGAAGATTGCGTCGACAAGATTCCCAATCGATTCGACCTCGTTCTGACCGCGGCTTTCCGCGCCCGCCAGCTCTCGGGCGGGGCCGAGCCCATGCTGGAGCGCGACCGCGACAAGAATCCGGTCGTCGCGCTCCGCGAAATCGCCGGCAAACTGGTCAAGCCGGACGAGGCCAAGGAAGACTATATTCGTTCGCTGCAGAAGCATGCCGAAGTGGATGAGCCGGAAGAGGCGCGGCCCGAGACTGATGACCGCGAGGATCCGTCGCATCGCCAGGTCACCGAAGAAGAATTGCTGCGCGCACTGACTACCGAAGCCCAGCGCCGCGCCGAGCCGCAGCCGGAACCAGAAGCGGATTATGAAGAGTAAGGAGCAGTTCGCCGTCAGGCGAAGGAAATGGTCCAGTGGACCATTTCGAGCAACGCACGCCCGGAGCGTAAGCGAAGGGCAGGCGCCGCAAATTCAGCGCCTAATGCCGCAGTAGCTGGCCCAAAAGCCCGGAATTCCGCCTTTTTGACCTCGCGTCAGTTTCTGATTTATCGGCAACCTGCCTATATTTGGCCGCATGAGCCAACACACGCCCACGACTTCGGCGGATAGCCCGCCCGCAAGGCCTGCGCCCCTGAGCGGCCGCCGCCGGCTGATGCGCCAGACCGACCTAGTCGAGCGTGTGCTTGCCTATGATCCGGATGCCGACGAGGCCCTGCTCAACAAGGCCTACGTCTATGCAATGACCGCGCACGGCAAGCAGTTCCGCGCATCCGGCGATCCATATTTCGCCCATCCGTTGGAAGTCGCCGCCATCCTCACCGACCTGAAGCTGGACGTGGCAACCATCGTCACGGCGCTGCTGCACGATACGATCGAGGACACGCTCGTCACCTATGAGGATATCCGCGAAAAGTTCGGCGAGGAGATAGCCAACTTGGTGGACGGCGTCACGAAGCTCTCCCAGTTGGAAGTTTTCTCCGAGCGCACCAAGCAGGCAGAGAATTTCCGGAAGTTAATGTTGGCTATCACCAGCGACATCCGCGTGCTTCTGGTCAAGCTGGCCGACCGGCTGCACAACATGCGCACGCTTGGCTATATCGAAAAAACCGACAAGCGCCGCCGCATCGCCCAGGAAACGGTGGATATTTATGCTCCGCTCGCTGGTCGCATCGGCATGCAAAATATGCGCGAGGAACTGGAAGACCTCGCCTTTGCGGAACTGGACCCGGAAGCGCGCAATTCCATCGTCACCCATTTCGCGCGCCTCGACATGGTGGGCGGCGACCGCGTGGGGCGCATCGCCGACCAGATCAAGCGGCGGCTTGCCGAGCATGGGATGGAGGCCTGGGTCTATGGCCGGGGTAAACGGCCCTTTTCCATCTGGCGCAAGCTTCAAACCAAGAAACTCAGCTTCGAGCAGCTTTCCGACATTTTCGGTTTCCGCGTCATTGTGGGCTCGGCCGCCGACTGTTACCGGGCGCTGGGCATCATCCATACCAGCTGGCAGATGGTGCCCGAGCGTTTCAAGGATTTCATTTCCACGCCCAAGCCGAACGGCTATCGCAGCATCCATACCACCGTGATCGGTCCGGAAAAGCAGCGCGTTGAAATCCAGATCCGCACCCAGGAAATGCATGACGTGGCCGAGCGCGGTGTCGCGGCGCACTGGCGCTACCGCGAGCATGTGCCTGCGGGCGCGGCCGCGGAGGACAGCGTCACCTATGAGTGGTTGCGCGACATGGTGGATCTGCTCGAGCGCGGCGACAGCGCTGAAGAGGTGCTGGAACATTCCAAGCTCGCCATGTACCAGGATCAGGTCTTCTGCTTCACGCCCAAGGGATCGCTGATCTCGCTGCCGCGGGGCGCGACGCCGATCGATTTTGCCTATGCCGTTCATACCGATCTCGGCAACAGCGCGGTGGGCGCCAAGGTCAATGGCGTTCACGTCGCGCTGCATACCCCGCTCAAGAATGGAGACCAGGTGGAAATCATCACCACCCGGGATTCCTCGCCCTCACCCATGTGGGAGCAGTTCGTCGTGACAGGCCGCGCCCGGGCCGAGATCCGCCGCTTCCTGCGCCACGCCCAGCGCGACGAGCATGTCCGCTTCGGTCGCAAGATTCTGCAAAAGGCCTTTGCCGACGAGGGCCGCGAACTGACCGACAAGGCCATCGGCGAGGTCGCCAAGAAACTGCGCCTGGCCAAGGCGGAAGACGTTTATGCCGATGTCGGGCGGGGCGCGCTGCGCGGCCATGAAGTGCTGCAGGCGGTGTTCCCCGAACTCAAGCGCGCCGGCAAGGTCGCCAAGAAATCCAGGCCTGGTGAAGTCAAGCCGATCTCGATTCGCGGCTTGACCGAAGGCATTTCCTACAATCTGGGCCAGTGCTGCCATCCCTTGCCGGGCGACCGCATTGTGGGCATCAACACAACGGGCGAGGG
>DATKEP010000062.1:0-20252 GCA_035512055.1 Rhizomicrobium sp. | reverse complement strand
CAAGTCGGTGATCAGCGAGATGGGCAAGGCGATGATGGGCACCGGCGAGGCGGAAGGCGAAGACCGCGCCATGCGGGCCGCGGATATGGCAATCTCCAATCCGCTGCTTGACGATGTCACGATGAAGGGCGCCAAGGGCGTGCTGATCAACATCACCGGCGGTCCCGACCTGATGCTGTTCGAGGTGGAACAGGCCGCCAACCGGGTGCGTGCGGAGGTGGACCCCGACGCCAACATCATCTTCGGCAATACCATTCTTGAGAATATGGAAGGCCGCATTCGCGTGAGCGTGGTGGCGACTGGTATTGACGCCGAACTCGTCAAGATGCCGGTGCTGGAAAAGGTGCGCACGTTGCATCCGCATCTTAATATCCGCAATCCGGCACGCGTCGAGCCGGTCAAGCCTGTGCCGGTTCCCCATCCCGTGGCCAACCCGGTGCATGCCACCGTGGATGCGTTGGCCGACCAGATCGGGGCGGCAAAAAGCCCGGCCGAGGAATATATCCTGGGCGGCCACGACGCGCCGGAAGTGAAGGCCGAGCCGATATCGGCCAAGTATCCGGCGACCGAGGTCCGCCGCTCGCTGAACGAGCAGCCGCTTGCCCAGAATGCGCCAGCGGAAAAGAAGGCGGGCTGGAGCATTTTCGGCCGTAGGAAACACGCGGTGGATATGCGCAGCGAGCCGGGGCCGGAGCCTCGCGCGGCCGCGCCGAGGGCCATCGCGCAGCCGATGCCGCCCATGCCGCAGCCGGAGCCTCAACGCAACAATGCCGACGACCTGTTTCCCGATCACAAACGGGACGAGCAGTTCGAGATTCCGGCGTTCCTCAGGAGACAGTCGAACTGACACGCCATCCTGGGCTGAAACAGAAGAAAGGCGACGCGGATATTGCCGCGTCGCCTTTCGTGTTTTTGTTTCCCAGGCTTGCGAGCTTGCCGCTCGTCCTGGTCTTGCTCGTCCTGGCCGCACCGGCGCTGGCCGCACCGTATGATGTGCGGGAAAAGGACATCGCCACGCTTCAGGCTGACATGACAGCCGGCCGCGTCACTTCTGTACAACTGGTCAAGACTTATCAGGCCCGCATCGCCGCCATAGACAAGGCAGGGCCAAGGCTCAACAGCATCGTTGCGCTCAATCCCGATGCGCTGGCCGAGGCGGCGGCGTTGGATGCCGAACGCAAGACCAAGGGTTCGCGCGGGCCGCTGCATGGCATCCCGATCCTGATCAAGGACAATATCGAGACTGCCGATCCGGTGCCCACCACTGCCGGTTCGCTGGCGCTGGCGAACAACATCACCCATCGTGACGCGCCGGTGGTGGCGCGGTTGCGCGCCGCCGGCGCCGTGATCCTGGGCAAGACCAATCTCAGCGAATGGGCCAATATCCGCTCCCGCCATTCCTTCAGCGGCTGGTCGGGAATCGGCGGGTTGGTGAAGAATCCCTATGCGCTGGACCGCAGCACTTGCGGTTCCTCTGCTGGCAGTGGTGCGGCGGTGGCGGCCAACCTGGCCGCAGCGGCGCTCGGCACCGAGACCAACGGCTCGCTGGTCTGTCCCGGTTCGTTCAACGGCATCGTGGCGTTCAAGCCCACGGTGGGGCTTGTCTCGCGCAATCACATCGTCCCCATTTCCCACAGCCAGGACACCGCGGGACCGATGACCCGCTCGGTTGCCGATACGGCCACGCTCCTCGCTGCGATGGCGGGCAGCGATCCAGGCGACCCCGCCACGACCGAAGCCGACATGCATCGGCAGGATTATGCGCAGGCCCTGCCCGCCGCGACACTAAACGGAAAACGCCTGGGCGTGATTGTGCCGGCGGATGACACGGGCACGGGCCGCGTCTTTGCCGCCGCGCTGGCAGCATTGACGGCGGCGGGCGCCGAGATCGTGCCAATCCCGGATTTCGCGCAACCCCCCGGCACCAGCGCCGACGAAGCGCTGGTCCTGGAATTCGAGCTCAAGCACGACATGAACGCCTATCTCGCCAGCCTGCCGCCGGGCCGGCCCCGCACCTTGGCCGATTTGATTGCGTTCAATCGCGCCGCGCCGCGCGAGCTTCAGCTGTTCGGCCAGGACAGGTTCGAGGCGGCGGAGGCGCGCGGCGATCTTTCCGATCCGGCCTACCAGGCGGCGCTGGCGCGCCTGCAAAGCGGAACGCGCTCGCTGCTGGACGAAAGTTTCACGCACTACCGTGTCGACGCCCTGATCGAGCCGACGGCCGAGCCCAGCTTTCGCATCGACCTTGTGCGGGGCGATTCGCATTTGGGCGTCGACTCGGCGGGCGTCCCGGCGATTGCGGGCTATCCCCATCTCACCGTGCCGATGGGCGCGGTAAAGGGCCTTCCGGTGGGCTTGTCGTTGGTGGGTCCGCGATGGTCGGAAGCCACAGTTTTGGCGCTGGGAGCTGCCGCGGAAAAGGCGCTGCCCGCGCGCCAGCCGCCGCGCTTTTGGCAGTCGGTGGAATCGCAAAACCGCGCACAACTCGATCCTGCCGCGCCTTGAGCGTTATTTCGTGGGGCCGAGATAAAGCCGTCCGTCCACAAAATCGATCGCGAGCGAGGTGTCGCGCAACAGCCCGGGTCCCATGATGGCGGCGGGCCGCTCATCCAGGTCGAAATAGCCGAACACCGGCGCATTCGAAACGATGGCAAATTGCCGTTCCCAGGTCTTGCCGGGCAGTCCCACATCCAGGTTCATCACCCGCACTGCGGGCGAGGATTTGCCCAGCACGTCCTGCAGGTCCTCCGGCGGCGGGCCAAAGCGATCGAAGTCCCTCTTGTGCACACCGAGTTGTTCGGCTGCATCCCAATTCATCATGGTCGTGCCCGCGCCCAGATCGAACAGCGTCGTAAAGCGGCGCTGATTGAAGCGGGCGTTGAGATACCAGAAGCGGATGGGAAATTTCCGCAAGGGACGCGCGGTGAGTTTTGCCTGTGCCCAGTCCTCATAGGGCTTGGCGCTCGCAGGCTCGGGCGCCAGAAGCCTCAGGCGCATCGCATTGCGATCCAGCACCACGAAATAACGCGCCAGCACGTCCAAGCCCAGCACGCCGTCGGCCTCGTCCGCGCCGGCATTTGGCAGAACGCCAATGGTCAGATCCTTGACCTCTTCGCCTGCGACACCGATCGCGCGCGGCTTGACCGGAAGCGCTTCGGTCACGTCATTGATGCCATAGACCAGCAGATGCCCGGGTTGGGACGGACCCAGATTCAGTTGCTTGCGCACATGCTCGTAGATCAGCGATATGCTGGAGGCCGTGTCGATCAGGAAGGAGAAGGGTCCCTGCCCATCGATAGTGACGTTGGTGACCAGCCGCCCTGACTCTCCAATCCGGTAAGGCTGTTCGGCCGGCAACGCGCCTGAAGCCGGAACCGTCAGAATCAGCAATCCCAGCAGCGCGAAAATGCCGCGCATATGCCCGGCTCCAAAGCGGATACCGCCAAGTAAACGCCTGCAAAGGACAGTCCGCAATGGCTTTCGGGCGCGCGCACGCCCAGGTTAAAGTGGCGCCATGACCATGCGCCGAACCATTGCCCATGACGTCACCGCCAGCGGAATTGCGCTTCATTCGGGCGTGCCGGTGACCATGCGCCTGTCGTCTGCGCCATCCGGACATGGCATCGTTTTCCGCCGCGCCGATATCGGTGTGGACATCCCCGCCCGTTTCGACCAGGTGAGCGAGACGCGGCTGGGCACGGTAATTGGTTCCGGCGAGGCCAAGGTTGGCGTCGTGGAACATCTGATGGCCGCCGCCGCGGGCGCGGAAATCGATGACCTGCTGGTGACGCTCGATGGGCCCGAACCGCCGATCCTGGACGGCGATGCCCTGTCTTATCTCAATCTGCTGGAAAGCGGCGGCGCGGTGGAACAGGCCGAGCCGCGCAAAGTGCTAAAGGTGGTGAAACCGGTGACGGTTGAAAGCGGCGACGCCAAGGCCTCGCTGCTGCCTGACGACAGACTGTCCTTTGTCTATGAGCTGAGTTTTCCGGTAATCGGAGACCAGTATTACGCCTTCGCCTTCAGCCGGGCAGGCTTCAAGTCGGAGATCGCGCCGGCGCGCACCTTTGGCTTCCTCAATGAGCTCGAGACCTTGAACAAGATGGACCTCGCCAAGGGCGCGTCGCTGGCCAACACGCTGGCGCTGGACGATTCCGGCGTGATCAACCGCGAGCATCAGCGTTTCGCCGACGAATTCGTGCGCCACAAGATCCTGGATGCCATCGGCGACATGGCGCTGGCGGGCGCGCCCCTGCTCGCCCGGTTCGAGGGGCGAAAATCCGGCCATGCCACCAACAATGCATTGCTCAGGGCCCTGTTTGCCGATCCCGCGAACTACGAATTCGTCCTGGCCTGATATCTTCGCCTACGCCCGGACGGCGGGAGAGGTTCCACAAAACAGGCACTTTCCTGAGGCGGCAGCGGCACTGTATATAAGGGGCGAAACGCGCGACCGGGCCGGAGCCCATAAGCAAGTAATTGAAAATGCTTGCTTTTTACGCGATGCAAGGAAGCCAATGGCCGTCAAGCTGCGTCTGAAGCCTGTTCTGCGTCTGGCCCTGTTGGGCGCCGGCCTCACCCTCTTGGCCGGCTGCTCCATTTTCGAGGGCAAGGACGACGCCACCAACGATGCCAATAAGGACGCGGCGAATTACCGCGAGCGCAGCGTCGAGCAGATCTATTCCGATGGCTGGCGGGCGATCAATGCCGGTGCTTGGGACCTCTGCGCCGCCCAGTTCAACGAGGTCGACCGTCAGCATCCCTATTCGGTCTGGGCCCGGCGCGCCATGCTGGTCAGCGCCTTCTGCTCCTATCAGGCCAATGATTACACCTCCGCCATCTCCACCGCCGACCAGTATATTTCCCTGCACCCCGGCAGCCCGGAAGTCGCCTATGCTTTCTATCTGAAGGCGATTTCGCTTTATGAGCAGATCGTGGACATCAGCCGCGACCAGTCCAACACCGAAGGCGCGCTTGTGGCGCTTCAGGACGTGGTGCAGCGCTTTCCTGACACGGAATATGCCCGCGACGCCACGCTCAAGATCGACCTGACCAACGACCATTTGGCGGGCAAGGAAATGGCGGTTGGCCGCTATTACTTGAGTCGCGGCGATTATATCGGCGCGATCAACCGTTTCCGCACTGTGGTCGACCAGTACCAGACAACACCCCAGATCGCCGAAGCGCTGGAACGGCTGACGGAGTGCTATTACAGCCTGGGGCTGAACAGCGAGGCCCAGACCGCGGCCGCGGTCCTTGGCCGGAACTATCCGGGCTCCGGCTGGTATAAGGACTCTTACAACATCCTCAAGGGACGCAATCTGCTGCCGGAGGAAGACAAGCGCTCCTGGATCAGTCAGGCTTTCCATCGCGTTTTTTAGATTCGGGGGAAGGCCGTGCTGGCGGCGCTGACCATCCGTGACATTGTTCTGATCGAGCAGGCGGCGCTGGAATTCGCGCCGGGGCTCAACGTGCTGACGGGCGAAACCGGGGCGGGCAAATCCATCCTGCTGGATTCGCTGGGACTGGCGGTGGGCAATCGCGGCCGGGCCAGCGTGCGGGCCGGCGCGGCCCAGGGCTCCGCCACCGCCGTGTTCGAGCCCGAAAAGACGCACGCCGCCTGGGCCATGCTGCGCGAACAGGCAATGGAAGGCGGCGAGGAGATCGCACTTCGCCGCAACCTGGCGGCCGACGGCAAGAGCCGCGCCTTCATCAATGACCAGGCGGTGGGCGTTGGCTTGTTGAAGGACCTGGGTAGCCTGCTCCTGGAAGTGCATGGCCAGCAGGACGATCGCGGCCTGTTCGACACCGGCACGCACCGCGCACTGCTGGATGGCTTTGGCGGATTGAATGGCGATGCCCAGACCGTGGCGGCGCTCCATGCCGATTGGTTGGTAGTCCGCGCCGCGCTGGAGGAATTGAAATCGTTGGCCGAGCGTGCCCGTGCCGAAGCCGATTTCGTGCGCGCGGCGGCCGATGAACTTTCCGATTTCGCGCCTGAGAAGGGCGAAGAAGAGAGTCTCGCCGGCGAACGCGCGCTTTTGATGAATGCCGCCCGGATAGCAGAGGATGTGTCTGCGGCGCTGGAATTTTTGCAAGGCGAGCGTGGTGCGGAGACCGGCCTGGCGCAGGCACTTAAGAAACTCTCACGCATGGGTGAACAGGCGCGCAAGGCGGCGGGAGGCGCTGAAACGGCGCTGGAACAGGCCTATGCTTTCGCGGAAGAAGCGCGCCGCGAACTGGACAGCCTGTTGTCGCGGCTGGAGACCAATACCGGCAGCCTGGAGCGCAAGGAAGAACGGCTGTTTGCCTTGCGGGCGCTTGCGCGCAAATATGGCGTGACACCCGATCAGCTTCCCGCCATCCGTGACGACTTTGTGGCCAGGCAGGAAGCGCTGATTTCCGGCGGCGGTCAGTTCAACAAGGCGCAATCCAAAGTTGCAGCCGCGCACGACGCCTATCTTGCCGCAGCGCGCAAGCTGTCCAAGGCGCGCGCCGGCGCCGCCAAAAAGCTGGAAGCAGCCGTAGCCGCGGAACTTTTGCCGCTCAAATTGGGCCACGCCAAATTCCGCGTCGCGCTGGAAGCACTGGACGACGACAAGGGCGCGGCAACGGGCCTGGAGCGCATCGCCTTCGAGGTCGCTACCGTCGAAGGCGCAGGCTTTGGCGGGTTGGCGAAAATCGCGTCAGGCGGTGAATTGGCGCGCTTTTCGTTAGCGCTGAAGGTGGCGCTGGCGCAGGTCGCCTCACCCGCCGCAATGGTATTCGACGAAGTGGATCGCGGCGTGGGCGGGGCGGTGGCCGATGCCGTGGGCGAACGCCTGCAGCGCCTGGCCGAGACCACGCAGGTGCTGCTGGTCACCCATTCTCCGCAGGTCGCGGCGCGGGCGGCGCGGCACTTCCGCATTACCCGCGCACGCGACAAGACCAAGATCGAACTGCTGGATGAGAGCCAGCGGATGGAAGAAATTGCTCGCATGCTGTCGGGCGCCAATGTCACCGACGAAGCCCGCGCCGCCGCCAAAAGGTTGATGGCGGAAGCTTCATCTCCAGCGAAAAGAAGCCGGAAAAGAGCGTGAAAGCCGTCGATAAATTGACCTCGGCCGAAGCCGAGAAGGAACTCGACCGGCTGGCGAAGGAAATCGCCAACCACGACCGGCGCTATTACCAGCAGGACGCGCCCAGCGTTTCCGATGCCGAATATGATGGCTTGCGCCGGCGCAACGCCGACATCGAGGCGCGTTTTCCGCTGCTGGTGCGGCCCGACAGCCCCAGCCAAAGGGTGGGTGCCAGGCCGTCGGCGAAATTCGCCAAGGTGCAGCACCGCGTGCCCATGCTGTCGCTCGACAACGCCTTCAGCGACGAGGAGGTCGAGGATTTTCTTGGGCGCGTCCGCCGCTTCCTGGCCCTGAAGGATGGCGAAGAAGTGATGGTGACCGCCGAGCCCAAGATCGACGGGTTGTCTGCATCCTTGCGCTATGAGGAAGGCATCCTGGTTGCGGGTGCCACGCGCGGCGACGGCACGGAGGGCGAGGACATCACTGCCAATCTGCGCACCATCTCCGACATACCGCTCCGGCTGAACGGCAAGCCTCCGGCAGTGTTGGAAGTGCGCGGCGAGGTCTATATGACCCACAAGGCCTTCGAGGCGCTGAACCGGCGCCAGGAAAAGGAGGCCAAGCAGACCTACGCCAATCCGCGAAATTCCGCCGCCGGTTCCGTGCGCCAGCTCGATCCCGCCATCACCGCCAGCCGGTCGCTGAATTTCTTCGCCTATACCTGGGGCGAGATATCGGAGATGCCCGCCAAGACCCAAAGCGGCATGCTGGAGAAATTCCAAGGCTATGGCTTCATCGTCAATCCGCTGGTCAGGCGCTGCGAGACGCTGCAAGAGATCCTGAAATTCTACCGCGACATCGAAGGCAAACGCGCCCGGTTGGGCTATGACATTGACGGCGTGGTCTACAAGGTGGACCGGCTGGACCTGCAGGAGCGGCTGGGCTTCGTGTCACGCAGCCCGCGCTGGGCCATTGCCCACAAATTCCCCGCCGAACAGGCTGAAACCGTGCTGGAAGCGATTGAAATCCAGGTCGGCCGTACCGGTAAGCTGGCGCCGGTGGCACGGCTGAAGCCGGTGACGGTGGGTGGCGTGGTGGTGCAGAACGCCACCCTGCACAATGAAGACGAAATCGAGCGGCTGGATGCGCGCGCCGGCGATACGGTGGTGATCCAGCGGGCCGGTGACGTGATTCCGCAAGTCTTGCGCGTCGTTCTCGAAAAGCGCCCGAAGAATGCCAAGCCTTACAAGTTTCCCGACAAGTGCCCGGTCTGCGGCAGTCATGCGGTGCGCGAGGTCGATGAGAAGACGGGCAAGGTGGATGTCGACCGGCGTTGCACCGGCGGGCTGATCTGCGATGCCCAGACGGTGGAGCGGCTGAAGTATTTCGTCGGCCGCGACCAGTTCGATATCGAGGGCCTGGGCGGCACCATGATCGAACTGTTCCACGAAAAGGGGCTGTTGAAAGAGCCCGCCGATATTTTCGCCCTGACCAAAAAACCCGAGAAAATCAGCAAGGTTCTGGCCGAGCATCGCGCTGCGCTGAGTGAAGAACGCCGTGCCGCCGAAGGCAAAGACCCGGTCAAGGCGAAATCGAAAAAGGAAGACCGCGAAGACAAGGTGGTCGAGAATCTGGTGGCGGCGATCGAGCGCCGGCGTACCATCGGCCTTGACCGCTTCATCAATGCTCTGGGCATCCGCCATGTGGGCGAGACCACGGCGCGGCTGCTCGCGCGGCATTACCGGTCTATCGACGCTTTCTTGGAGGGGATGAAGGCCGGCAATGCCAGGGAAGAACTGGAGAGCCTGGAAGGCATAGGCGGAGTGGTGGCCGAAGCTATTCACGACTTCTTCGACGAGCCGCACAATGTGAAGGCTGTCAAGCGCCTGCTGGAATGGCTGGACGTGACCGACATGGCCGCGGCTTCGAAATCCACGCCCGTGTCGGGCAAGACGGTGGTGTTCACCGGCACGCTGGAAAAGATGACCCGTCAGGAAGCCAAGGCGCGCGCCGAAGCGTTGGGCGCGAAAGTGTCTGGGTCGGTTTCGGCCAAGACCGATATCGTGGTGGCGGGCCCTGGTGCCGGCTCAAAGCTGAAAGACGCGCAGAAGCACAATGTCCGCATTCTGGACGAGGATGCGTGGCTGAAGTTGATTTCTTGAACGGTGATTTTCCTCTCCCTCAAGGGGAGGGGGAATCAAATCCGCCGCGTCGTCCGATCCAGCCACTTGCGGGTTTCCTCATCCACCAGCGGTGAGATCGTTTCGCGCACGCGGGCATGATAAGCGTTCAGCCAGGCGCGCTCGCCCTCGGTCAGCAGCGACGGCTCGACCAGATTGAGGTCGATCGGCACGAGCGTGATGGTCTCAAACTTCATCATTGGCCGGTCGCCGCCGATATCCTCAGGCTCGCTCACCACGATCAGGTTTTCGATGCGGATGCCGAAGGCGCCGGTCTTGTAGAAACCGGGCTCGTTGGAACAGACCATGCCGGGCTTGAGCGGCTGCAAGACCGGCCGCTTGGAGATGTTCTGCGGTCCTTCATGCACCGACAGGTAGGATCCCACGCCATGGCCGGTGCCATGGTCATAGTCCAGCCCCGCTTCCCACAAGGGCCGGCGGGCAAAACTGTCGAGCTGCATGCCAATGGTGCCATCGGGGAAGCGCGCGGTGGCAAGGGCGATATGGCCCTTCAGCACGCGGGTGAAGCGATCACGCATCTCAGGCGTGGCTTCCCCCACCATGATGGTGCGGGTGACGTCGGTGGTGCCATCGGGATATTGGGCGCCGGAGTCCAGCAGGAACATGTCGCCAGGACGTACGGTGCGGTTGGTGGAGCGTGTCACGCGGTAATGGACGATGGCGCCGTTGCTGCCTGCGCCGGAGATCGTGTCGAAGGATACATCGCTCAGACAGCCGGTGGCGCGGCGATAGCCCTCCAGCGTTTCCGCCACCTGGATTTCGGTCAATTCGCCGCCCGCAGCATTGCTTTCGAACCAGGCGAGGAACCGTGCCAGCGCTGTGCCATCTCGGATATGGGCCTTGCGCATGCCTTCGATTTCCAGGCTGTTCTTGCAAGCCTTTGGCAGTTGGCATGG
Organism: Rhizomicrobium sp.; assembly: GCA_035512055.1. Classification (GTDB taxonomy): domain Bacteria; phylum Pseudomonadota; class Alphaproteobacteria; order Micropepsales; family Micropepsaceae; genus Rhizomicrobium. Next base: position 10,097 of record DATKEP010000062.1, on the reverse strand, counting down.
ATCGGCGGCCTGCTTGATCCTGGCGCCCGCTCTGGTCAGCTGATCGAAAATGGCGGAGGCGGCCGTGGAAGGATCGACCAGCACGTTTCTGCCCTTCATCGTGGCCAGCGCGGCGGTGAATTCCGACGGATCATGCACCTGCACCGAATTGCCCAGATGCGCCATCAGCTCGGGCGTGCGCTTGGCGGGGTCCAGAAACAGGTCGGCCCCGCCATCTTCGTGCAGAATGGCAAATGCCAGCGTAAAGGGCGTATGGGGCACGTCATGGCCACGAATGTTGAGCAGCCAGCAGACCGAATCCGCCAGCGTGACCACCGCCGCTTCCGCCCCCGACTTCTTAAGGCCATCGGCCAAGCGCAGGCGCTTGGCTTCGCTCTGCTCGCCGGACAGATTGAAGGCATGCGGTTTGGCGGGCGTCTGCGGCGGCAGGGGTTGGCTCTCCCACACCGCATCGATCGGATTGGTTTCTACTCCAACCAGCGTGCCGCCGGCCTTTTCCACCGCGGCCTTCAGATGCGTCACATTGTGCTGGGTGTGTAGCCAGGGGTCATAGCCCAGTCTTGCGCCTTTCGGCAGGCTGTCCGGGATCCAGCCCTGCGGCCCTTCCGCCACCAGGTCGCGGGGCTCGAACAGCGAAGTGTCGGTTTGGGCGCGAACCTGGAGCGTATAGCGGCCATCGACGAAGATCGCGGCCCTGTCTTTCAGCACGACCGCCGCGCCGGCCGATCCGGTGAAAGCGGTCAGCCAAGCAAGCCGTTCGGCAAAGGCGGGCAGATATTCGCCCATGTGCTGGTCGCTGTGAGGCACGACAAAGCCGTCCAGTCCTCGCCGGTCCAGTTCGGCGCGCAACGCGGCCAGCCGTGGCGCGCAAGTGGCGGGATTGGAAGTGTCGTCATAGGTCTGAAAGGGTTTGTCCATAGGGCCTCAAGTAGCGAAGCGATAGGCTATTAAATGAGCGCCTCAGGTAGCGAAGCGATAGGCCATTCAATAAGCCGACAGCCTAGCTTGCGGATTTCGCCAGTACCAGCGCGCTCCAGGGCCCCATGCGGCGGGCATGAAGGAGCCTCAGATTACGGTAAAAGCTCGTCACCAGCCTTTCCTGGTTCGTGAGGAGCCCCGACAGGACCAGCATGGCGCCGGGCGCCAGCACGCGAATGATGTCGGGCGCAAGCCTGGTCAGCGGTCCGGCCAGGATGTTGGCTGTCAGCAGGTCATAAGGGGCTGCCCGCGAGAGGACTGAATTGGCCAAGCCATCGGCCACCACGGCGCGCACCAGTGGGCCTGAATCATTGGCCACCGCATTGTCGCGCGCCACTTCCACGGCCACTGGATCGATGTCCGATGCCAGGACCGGCCGCCTCCACAGCTTGGCCGCGCCGATTGCCAAAAGGCCCGTGCCCGTCCCCAAATCCAGAACATTGCGGAACTTCTTCTGGCGCGCCAGGTCGCTCAATACGCCAAGGCACAGAGCCGTGGTTTCGTGATGACCGGTGCCGAAGGCCTGTCCCGCCTCGATCCGTATCGGGATCACGCCATGCGGCACAGTCCCCGCGTCATGGGCGCCATGGACAAAAAAGCGCCCGGCGCGCACCGGCGGCAGACCCTGCTGGCTGAGCCGGATCCAGTCCTGGTCGGGTAGGGGCTCGATCATGATCTCGCGGCCCGAGATGCGCGAGAGATATTGGGGGTCGGGCGCCTCGGCATAGAGCGCCTCGACTACCGCCTTGTCGGTGAAGGGCTCTTCCAAGATCAGCACGGCTTGCGGCTCGCTGCCCAGCTCCAGCGCGGCGCAAACATCGGCCGCTTCCCCCTTGGTCAGGGCGACACTGGCTTTCCACAGGGGAGGGGACGGCATAGGCTGCACCCGAAAAAATCGCAGCGGTATGCCGTGCCTTGATGGGGCGGTCAACCGCGCGACTCTTTTAATTGTCGCGCAATTTGCCGGAAAGTCAGACTCGATTTTCCGGATTGTGCTTTGAGGGAGGACATCATGAGATCCTTGCTGCTTGCTGTCGCGCTGACGATTGCAATTCCGGCTGCCGCCCTGGCCCAGGAACGCGCCGTACCGACGAAACTTTTCGCATCCGCAGCCGAGGTCGAAGCGGCGCTGGCAAAGGCCAAGGCCGATCACAAGGGCGACAATACCAATACTGCGGAAGTGCTGGTCTCGGTCGGGCCCTATCCGGTGGCGCTCGAATACCGCACCGGCACCACCGCGCCCAGCGTTCACAAGGGTCGGGCCGAACTGATCTATGTGGTGGATGGCGGCTGCACGCTGGTGACCGGCGGCAAGCTGGTCAACGCCAAGGAAGGTGCCGGCGGCAATATGTCAGGCACAGCCATCGAGGGCGGCTCGCCCCGCAAGGTGGCGAAGGGCGATTACATCATGGTGCCGCCCGATACGCCGCACTGGTACACCGAGGTGCAGGGCCGGTTCGTCAGCATCACGCTGCACATGCCGATGGCGGCGGGGCAGTGAGGTTTACGCCCGGCTTACGAACTGATCAATCACGCGCTTCTCGCCGGCCTTGTCGAAATTGACCGTCAGCTTGTTGCCTTCAACAAAGGTCACGCGGCCATAGCCGAATTTCTGGTGGAAGACGCGGTCGCCGTGTGCATAAGCGGATGCGGTCGGGTCCGAGGTCTGAACGCTCCAATTTTGTGCTTCGATCAGCGGCGGGCGGGTGCGCACGGCACCGGCAGCGGCGCGATTGGCCTGCGCGCGCTTCCAACCGGGCGAATCATAAGTGCTGCCGAATTCCGCCGCCCGGCCATTGTCGCGAAATCCGGCATAACCGCCGTAAAAACCTTCATCCACGACCGCGTCGACATGGGTTTCGGGAATTTCCTTGACGAAGCGGGACGGCAGCGCCGCCTGCCACGAGCCATGCACGCGCCGGTTGGCCGCGAATGAGATGCGGATGCGAGCCCTCGCCCGGGTCAGCCCGACATAGGCCAGCCGCCGTTCTTCCTCCAGACCTGCCAGGCCACTCTCGTCCATGGTGCGCTGGCTGGGAAACAGGCCTTCCTCCCAGCCGGGCAGGAAAATCGTGTCGAACTCAAGTCCCTTGGCTGCATGCAGTGTCATCAGGTTGATACGGTCGCCGGATTCATCCTGGGCGATTTCCATCACCAGCGAGACATGTTCCAGGAAGGCGTGCAGGGTGTCGAACGCCTCCATCGAGCGCACGAATTCCTTCAAGTTGTCGAGGCGGCCGGGCGCCTCGGCCGACTTGTCGGCCTTCAGCATGTCGGTGTAACCGCTCTCATCCAGCACCATTTCCGCGAGTTCGGCATGCGGGAGCACATTCGAGGTGTCGGTCCAGCGCGTGAAATTGGCGGCCAATTCCGAAAGCGCCTTGCGCGCCTTGGGTGGCAGCTCGTCTGTCTCGACAATCTCACGTGCCGAGGTCAAAAGCGGCAGGCCCTTGGCGCGGGCGAATGTGTGCAGGCTTGCCAGGCTGGCATCGCCAATGCCGCGCTTGGGTTTGTTAACGATGCGCTCGAAGGCCAGGTCGTCATCGCCCTGCGCAATCAGCCGCAAATAGGCCATGGCATCGCGGATTTCCGCGCGCTCATAGAAGCGTGGGCCTCCGATCACGCGATAAGGCAGGCCCAGCGAAATAAACCGGTCTTCGAATTCGCGCATCTGGAACGAGGCGCGCACCAGAACGGCCATTTGCGACCAAGGATGGTTCTGGTGGTGCAAATCCTCAGCGTCGGAAGCGACATTGCGCGCCTCTTCCTCCGCGTCCCACACGCCCATCACCCTGATCTTCTCGCCCGGATCACCTTCGGTCCACAGCGTCTTGCCCAGCCGTCCCTTGTTGGCCGCGATCAGTCCGCTTGCCGCGCCCAAAATAGCGGGCGTGGAGCGATAGTTGCGCTCCAGCCGGATGATCTTGGCGCCGGGGAAATCGCGCTCGAAGCGTAGGATGTTTTCCACTTCCGCGCCGCGCCAGCCATAGATGCTCTGGTCGTCATCGCCCACCACGCAGAGATTTGCGGGTCTGGCATCTTCATTCTTTGCCAGGATCTTCAACCACAGATACTGGACCACATTGGTGTCCTGATATTCGTCCACCAGCATGTAGCGGAAGCGGTCGCGGTAATCGGCCAGGATGTCGGGATTGGTTTTCAGGATGTGCAATGTCTCCAGCAGAAGGTCGCCAAAATCCACGGCGTTCAGTGCCTTCAGCCGTTCCTGATAGTGGCGGTAAAGCGGCTTGCCCTTGCCGAAGGAATAGCCCTGGCTTTCGCCATCCGAGACGTCCTCGGGCCGGAGGCCACGGTTCTTCCAGGCGTCGATCATAGTGGCCAGCGTGCGCGCTGGCCAGCGCTTCTCGTCGATCCCTTCGGCCTCGATCAGCTGTTTGATCAGGCGCAGCTGGTCGTCCGTGTCCAGGATGGTGAAGTTGGATTTCAGCCCCGCGAGTTCGGCATGGCGGCGCAGCATCTTGGCGCCGATGGCGTGGAAGGTGCCCAGCCACTGCATGCCTTCCACCACCCCGCCGATCAGCGCTCCGATGCGCTCCTTCATCTCCCGCGCCGCCTTGTTGGTGAAGGTGACGCAGAGGATCTGGCCAGGCCAGGCGCGGCGCGTGGCCAGGATATGGGCCAGGCGGGTGGTCAGCACGCGGGTCTTGCCGGTACCGGCGCCGGCCAAGACCAACACGGGTCCATCCGCCGCCTCCACCGCCTCGCGCTGTTCCTTGTTCAGGCCCGCGAAATAGGAGGGCTCGCGCACAACAGGCGCCGTTTCAGGCTGTTTGCTGAAAGCGGCGTCCAGGGGATCGGAATAGCGGTCGCCATAATTGCTCATGGCGCGCGCACGAAATCTGAAGGCATGAGAACGATTTTAGAACGGGGAAGCGCAGAATCCCACTTATTTCTGATCGTAGCCTTTTTCCAGCCTGTGGCGGCAAAGGATTTCGTCCGACTTCTCCTTGCGGGCCTTGGCCAGGTTCCGCAGATGCTTGGGCGTTCCATGCAGTACGCGATTGGCCTCGGCGGTCTTTTCCTTCTCCGCCTTGGCCTTGGCTTTGCGGGCCCGCCGCAGGTTCACAATCTCAGTCATTCTCTTTGGCCTGGGCGCGGGCGTAAGCCGGGCGGCTGGTGATCCGATTGACGTAGCTCTCCAGCAAGTCGGTCCTCTCCAGGATCGGCGAGCCCATGAACAGCTTGAAGGTGGTGGCGACCAGAATATCCACGGCGCTGAATTTCTCCCCCAGAAGATAGGGGTTTGCTTTCAGCGTGGCATTGACGAATTCCATCACCTGGTCGGTCTTGACCCAGCCGGCGGTGCCGCGCGGAATCTCCCATTTCATATAGGCGCTCATCCAGGCCGGCTCCATGACGCCGGCATAATAGGCAAGCCAGCTGACATAGGCGCCGCGCTTGGGATCGCCGACGACAGGTCCAAGACCGTTCTGTGGAAACCGGTCCGTGAGGTAAAGCGCGATGGCCGAGGATTCCCACACCAGCGTATTACCGTCTTTCAACGCTGGCGACTTGCCGTGTGGATGGGGATTTTCCGGATCCACCCCGCCGGTGCCATCGGCGCGGCGGATGTTGGCGATCCGATGGATTTCGTAAGAGATGCCCAACTCTTCCAGCAGGAATATGAATCGCGACGACCGCGTGCGTGGATGGTGATAAAGCGTGATCATCGTCAAAGGCTATTGTTTGTTGTGAAGCGCGTAAAGCCTCAGCGCGCTGGCGAGCGGGCGCCCCCCGCGGCCTGCGTCAATGCTGGCCACAAGGGCAGACAGCGATTTGCCTTGGGATTGGGCAGCTTGGTCTATCACCGCCCAGAATTCTGCTTCCAGCGCAACGCTGGTACGATGGCCGGACAGGGTGAAGGACCGCTTCTTCAGCATCAGCGAACTGCTCTCCAGTCGAGGATGTCCAGTTGCCGCTCCAGTTTGGCACGGCCTGGCCGTGGCGGCATCAGCATTTTCGGCTTCTTCAGATTTGTGACGGCACCGGCGGCGATCACGGCATTGCGGTCCACCCAGCCGTCGGTGTCCAGAAGCCGAACCCGGCCCCAATGGGCACGCATTGCCCGCACCAATATGTCGGGCGTGCGGTCATCATCATCGTCCACGATGACATTCATCAGGAACAGGGAACTGCGCGATCTCAGCCGCGCGCGCGCCAGCCGAAAGAATGCCGGCTGCATGAAAGCCGAAGGCATACCGCCTTCGCCGAAGGCATCCAGCACGATGGCATCGTGGCGGCGCCGATTGGTCATCAGATAGCGGATCCCGTCATCGACATGGCAGGCGACGCAGTCCGGCAGCTGAAAATATTTGCGCGCTATGTCGAAGCTGAGCTTGTGCAGGTCCACAACCGTCACGGCGACATGACTTCTTGCGAGCATTGTGGCCAGTGTGCCGCCGCCGCAGCCGATCATCAGCACGTCGCGCGCTTGCACCTGCATCAGGAAGAAATACATGGCGTGGATATAGTCGGCCGTACTCACGCCATGCACGTCCGCCGCGCTTTGGTGATACTCCTTTTGCCAATAGGAGACTTTGCCGCTGTGGCTGTCCTGGATGACATAATGTCCAGGCGCCGGGATGATCCGGTTGGTGGCCATCAGCAAGGATCGGCGCAAGGCGAAGGGCGGCGCCCGCTCATTTGGGCGCGATCATGTCCTCGGGCCGCACCAGCTGATCGAACTCCTCCGCGGTGACGAATTTGCCCTTTACCGCCTCCTCTTTCAGGGTGGTGCCGTTCTTGTGCGCGGTCTTGGCGATCTTGGCGGCATTGTCATAGCCGATTTTGGGTGCCAGCGCCGTCACCAGCATCAGCGATCTTTCGAGTCCCGCCTTGATGTTGTCGCGGCGCGGCTCGATTCCCACCACGCAATTGTCGGTGAAGCTCACCGCCGCATCGGCCATCAGCCGCACGCTCTGGAGGAAATTGTAGGCCATCACGGGATTATAGACATTGAGCTCGAAATGGCCCTGGCTGTCGGCAAAGGTCAGCGCCGCATTATTGCCGAAGATCTGCACGCAGACCTGGGTCAGGGCCTCGCACTGGGTGGGATTGACCTTGCCGGGCATGATGGAAGAGCCGGGCTCGTTCTCCGGCAGCGCCAGTTCGCCCAGGCCCGAGCGGGGACCGGACCCCAGCAGCCGGATGTCATTGGCGATCTTGAACAGGCTGGCAGCCACCGTGTTGATGGCGCCATGGCTGAACACCATCGCATCATGGGCGGCCAGCGCCTCGAATTTGTTGGGCGCGGTTGTGAACATCATGCTGGTGATGCGGGCGATATGCTCGGCCACCATCTTGTCGAAGCCGACCGGTGCATTGAGACCGGTACCGACCGCTGTGCCGCCCTGGGCCAGCTCCATCAGTTTGGGCATGGTCTGGCCGATGCGCTCGATGCCATTGCCCACCTGCTGGGCATAGCCGGAAAATTCCTGGCCCAAGGTGAGCGGCGTCGCGTCCTGGGTATGGGTGCGGCCGATCTTGATGATATCCTTCCAGGCCAGCGACTTTTCCTTTAGCGCCTTGTGCAGGTGGTGCAGCGCCGGGATCAGCCTTTTTTGGACTTCCTCGGCCGCGGCGATGTGCATGGCGGTCGGATAGGTGTCGTTCGACGACTGGCTCATATTGACGTGATCGTTGGGGTGAACGGGCTTCTTGGAACCCTTTTCTCCGCCCATAATCTCGATGGCTCGGTTCGAGATCACTTCATTGGCATTCATGTTGGACTGGGTGCCGGAGCCTGTCTGCCAAACGACCAGCGGGAAATGATCGTCCAGCTTGCCGTCGATCACTTCCTGGGCGGCTGCGACAATGGCCTCGCCGATCTTCTTGTCGAGCCGGCCCAGTGCCATGTTGGTCTCGGCCGCCGCCCGCTTGACGATGCCCAGCGCCCTGACCACGGGCTGGGGCTGGCGCTCCAAGCCGATCTTGAAATTGCCCAATGACCTTTGGGCCTGCGCGCCCCAATAGCGGCTGTCGTCAACTTCGATAGGCCCGAAAGTGTCTGTTTCGGTGCGGGTCTTGGTCATGAAAATCTCGTCTTTTGAATTGGATTATTTCTTGCGGAAGGAGTCCAGGCTCACCACTTCGCCGGGCTTCTCGCCGGCGGGGCCGGGCTTCGGGCCCACCGGCTCCGGGCTTTCGTTTTCCGGCGCGTTGGGCACCGCGACCGGCGCGGGTGCCGGCTTTTGTGCCTCGCCTTCGGCCCGGAACTGAAGGCCGAACTGCACGCCCGGGTCGAAAAAGGCGGTCAGGGCATTGAAGGGTATGTGAAGAGGCGCCGGTAGCTTCTTGAAGGTGAGTGTCACCTCGAAATAATCGTCCTTCACCTTCAGCGCCCAATACTGGTGCTGGATGATGATGGTCATCTCGTCGGGATACTGCTCCTTCAGGAAGTCGGGAATATCCACGCCCTCGGCATGGGTCTTGAAGGTCAAGTAGAAATGGTGCGCACCGATCAGGCCCGACTTTTCGATGCGCCGCAGCGCATCGCGCACCACGCCGCGCAGGGCCGAATCCGTCAGAGCCTGATAACCGATAAAGTCTTTTGCCATAGGGCTCCCGAGACTAAGCGTGGCGCATATGGAGTCAATTGCGCGCTGGGCCTTTCCCCCTGCCGCGAGCCCCTATTTTGACGTATTTGGGAAGAAAAACGAAAGCCTTGGCGCATATAACTCATTGTGAAAAATTGGTGTCGTCTGTAGCGCTTCCGCCGGGTTCCGCCACGGGTTGGCGGGGCCCCGGATGACGTGTCCCGAATATCGGAGAGAGCAGTGGGGGACTTCTGTCGTCTCGCCGCTTTGCGACTCGCTTGCGCCAGTTTTTGTAATTCGCATCCGTACGCTGTCGCTACGGACCATAAGAGAAGCCAGGCGTGCCCGGTGCGAGGAGAGAAGTGGAGGGTTTCTGTTGCCCGGTACCCTCCGAACCGCGCTTACCTAATCAATTAGGCAGCGAGCACCATTTCATTATCGTTGGCACTTGTACGATTAGCCCGATAACGGCGGAACAATACCGGGTGAAAGAACAGTCTTTACACGTCCGTCGATCCTGTTTCGCCCCCACAGAAACCCATTTGAGAAAAATGGGCTTATGGTGGAGGCGCCGGGTACCGCCCCCGGGTCCGGGCCGCTTATTACACAGTCGTTTATCGCCATAGTCGGTTGCCCGACCTTCACAATATAGGCGCCGGAGGTTAATTTTTGAAGGCCCGCTGGAACTTCGCACAAATGCAGCAATATCTCGATCTTTTACGAATCGTCCGCGATCATGGCGTTGAAAAACGCGACCGCACCGGCACGGGCACCCGTTCCATTTTCGGCCACCAGATGCGCTTCGATCTGGCTGACGGCTTTCCCTTGGTCACCACCAAAAAGGTGCATCTGAAATCCATCATCTATGAGCTGCTCTGGTTTCTGCGCGGCGAAACCAATGTGCATTGGCTGCAGGAACACGGCGTCAGCATCTGGGACGAATGGGCCGACAAGAGTGGCGAACTAGGACCGGTCTATGGCTATCAGTGGCGTTCCTGGCCCACGCGAAGCGACGGCACGATTGATCAGATCGCCAACCTGATCCGCGACATCAAGGCCAATCCGGATTCCCGCCGCCTGATCGTCACCGCCTGGAATCCGGCGGATATTCCCAAGATGGCGCTGCCGCCCTGCCACTGCCTGTTCCAGTTCTATGTCGCGGAGGGCCGGCTCTCATGCCAGCTCTATCAGCGCTCTGCCGACATCTTCCTGGGCGTGCCTTTCAACATCGCCTCATACGCGCTTCTCACCATGATGGTTGCGCAGGTGACGGGGCTTCAGCTAGGCGACTTCGTGCACAGTTTCGGTGATGCGCATCTCTACCTGAACCATTTGGAACAGGCCGATGCGCAGCTTTCCCGCAAGCCCTATCCGCTGCCCGCGATGAAGCTCAATCCGGCGGTGAGCGACATTTTCGCCTTCCGCTATGAGGATTTCACGCTCGAAAACTACCAGGCCCACGCCGGAATCAAGGCGCCGATAGCCGTTTAGAACCCCCTATTTGACAAATGCACCCTCGGGCTTAAAAGACCCGCCCGAAGGAGATTTCCCATGTCTGCGGAT
>DATKEP010000061.1:0-47216 GCA_035512055.1 Rhizomicrobium sp. | reverse complement strand
CGCGAATGGCTGATCCAGCACGCGCTGTTCACCAGTGAGGTGTTCAGCGTTGCCAGCTTTGGTCTATATTCCAGCAAGCTGACCAGTGACGGCAGCGTCTACCGGGTGGAGCAGGACTATCCGCTGAGGAGCTATGATGGCGAAATTGACGATTGAAGAGTTGAAGAACGCGCTCAAGCGGCTTCCGGACTGGGAATTGGCCAAGGACCGCGAAGCGATCACCCGCAAATTCCAGTTCGTGGACTTCGACGCCGCCTTCGCATTCATGGCGCGCTGTGCCTTGCTGGCGGCCAAGATGGATCACCATCCCGAATGGTTCAATGTCTACAACAAGGTGGATGTGACGCTCGCGACCCATGACGCAGGCGGCGTGACACAAAAGGACATTGATATGGCCACCGCCATGGATGGCTACGCCGCCATGAGTGGCGGACGCTAGCGGCTGAAATAGCGGTCCATCACCATCAGCGCCAGGCTGGCGCCCAGAGGAGTGATCAGCACGGCAGCAGCGAACCAGATTCCGGGATTGCGTCGGTCCAGCTTGGCCCAATAGGCGACACCCATCGCCGCAAGAACATAGAGAAATAGTAGCATCTATAATTGGCCCTGCCGCTCACCCAAGCTCGCGGCGTTCGTTGCTTTCGCAGGTCCACTGAACCCGCTCATGCGCGTTCCGCGCGCCGCGCCTCACTGTTCCTGACCAGATCATCAACCACGCTGGGATCGGCCAGTGTGGATATATCGCCCAGGCTGGACGTGTCACCTTCCGCGATCTTGCGCAAGATTCGCCGCATGATCTTGCCCGAGCGCGTCTTGGGCAGACCCGGTGCGAACTGGATGACATCGGGCTTGGCGATGGGGCCGATCTCGTGGCCGACGAATTTCTTCAGCTCGTCGTTCAACCTGTCGCTCGCCTGCACGCCAGCCTTCAGCGTCACATAGGCATAGATGCCCTGGCCTTTGATATCGTGCGGATAGCCAACCACCGCGGCCTCGGCCACGTCATGGTGGCCAACCAGGGCGCTTTCAACCTCGGCCGTACCCATGCGATGGCCTGAGACATTGATGACGTCGTCGACCCGGCCGGTGATCCAGTAATAGCCGTCCTCGTCGCGCCGGCAGCCGTCGCCGGTGAAATATTTGCCGCGATAGGTCTTGAAGTAGGTATCCACGAAGCGTTGGTGATCGCCATAGACGGTGCGCATCTGGCCCGGCCAGCTTTCGGCGATGCAGAGATTGCCCGTCGCCGCGCCCTCCAGCACCTTGCCGTCGCCATCCACAATTTGCGGCACGATGCCGGGCAGGGGTTTCGTGGCGGAGCCGGGTTTCAGGTCGGTGGCGCCGGGAAGCGGCGTGATCAGGTGACCGCCAGTTTCAGTCTGCCACCAGGTATCCACGATCGGGCAGCGGCTGTCACCCACCACGCGGTGATACCAGAGCCAGGCTTCCGGATTGATCGGTTCGCCAACACTGCCCAACAGCCGCAAGGACGCGCGGCTGGTCTTCGTTACCGGACCATCGCCATCGCGCATCAGAGCGCGGATGGCGGTTGGCGCGGTGTAGAAGGTGTTGACCTTGTGCTTGTCGATCACCTCCCAGAAGCGTGAACTGGTGGGATAGTTGGGCACGCCTTCGAACATCAGGGTGGTGGCGCCATTGGCGAGCGGGCCATAAAGGATATAGCTGTGGCCCGTGACCCAGCCGACATCGGCCGTGCACCAGAAGACTTCGCCGTCGTGATAGTCGAAGACATACTGATGGGTATAGGCGCACCACAAGAGATAGCCGCCCGTGGTGTGAAGCACGCCCTTGGGTTTTCCGGTCGAGCCCGAGGTGTAGAGAATGAACAGCGGGTCTTCCGCGCCCATCGCCTCGGCTGGGCAGTCGGCAGCAACCTTGGCCGCTTCCTCGTGATACCAGACGTCGCGGCCCGCTCTCATCTCGACAGCGCCACCGGTGTGCCGGATCACGATCACGCTTGTGACGCCCGGCGCCTTGGCCAATGCCTCGTCGGTGTTCCTTTTCAGCGGAATGGCTTTGCCGCCGCGCACGCCTTCGTCCGACGTGATCACGATTTTTGAATCGCAATCGGTGATGCGCCCTGCCAGGCTGTCGGGCGAGAAGCCGCCGAACACCACCGAATGCACCGCCCCGATGCGGGTGCAGGCCAGCATGGCATAGGCCGCTTCCGGTATCATGGGCATGTAGATCGTGACACGGTCGCCCTTTTTGACGCCGCGCGCTTTCAGCACATTGGCGAATTTGCAGACCTGCCCGTGCAGTTCGGCATAGGTGATGTGCTTGGAATTCTTCGGGTCGTCGCCTTCCCAGATGATCGCGGTCTGGCCAGCGCGTTTGGCGAGATGCCGGTCAATGCAGTTGGCTGAGACGTTCAGGGTGCCGTCCTCGAACCATTTGATCGACAAGTTGGCCGGGTCCCAGGACACATTCTTGACCTTCGTGAAAGGTCTTGCCCAATCCAGACGCGCGGCTTCCTTGCGCCAATAGCCGTCGGGGTCCCTCACCGACTCCGCATAGGCCGCCTCATACTGGGCACGGGTCATGAAGGCGCGTTTTTTCCATTCCGCAGGGACTGGGAACAGTTGATCTGACATGTCGGGCTCTTTTGGGCTTGCGTCTGGTGTGATGGTGCTATTATCGGCGGGTTTCCCGCAAGGCATTCCATGCAGCTTCATCTTTCCACCTGGCCCGAGATTGAGGCCTATCTGGCCCGTTCCAGAGCCATCCTGATCCCCATCGGCTCGACCGAACAGCACGGCCCCAACGGACTGTTGGGCACCGATGCCCTGTGCCCTGAGATCATCGGCAGTCGGGCGGGTGACGAAGGCGGTTTTCTGGTCGGCCCCACTTTCAACGTGGGCCAGGCGCAGCATCACATGGGCTTTCCCGGCACGATCACGCTTCGTCCCTCCACCATGATCGCGGCGATGATGGACTGGGCGCAGTCGCTTGCGCGCCATGGCTTCGAGCGCATCTACTGGTTGAACGGTCATGGCGGCAATATCGCCACGATCACCGCAGCCTTTTCCGAAATCTATCACGGCGTCAGTTTCGACCGTGCCGGCGCCAATCATCCGCCGCTTCGCTGTTCCTTGCGCAACTGGTGGGAACTGCCAGGCGTGATGGACCTTTGCCGTCAGCTTTTTCCGGTGGGCGAGGGCAGTCACGCCACGCCGTCGGAAGTGTCAGTGACCTGGTTCGGCTATCCGCATGCCCAGAAGCAGGCTCCCATGACTCCGCGCATCGCTCCCACCGGACCGATTCTGGACGCCGAGGACTTCCGCCGCCGCTTTCCGGACGGACGCATCGGTTCCGACCCCAGCCAGGCCAGCGTTGCGGCCGGGGAAAAGATCGTCGCGGCGGCTGTGAAAGGCGTGATTTCGGAATTCAAACAGTTTGCGGCCAGTTAGGCTTAGGCGGTAGTATTGCCGCTTCCCAGGGGTACGCCTCGGCGTTGAGACCGCAATCCCGCGGATCCCTTAGAACCTGATCCGGTTCAGACCGGCGTAGGGAGAGGTCAGATGAACAAGCCCATTCTCGACAAATCCATTTCCATTACCCGCGGGCCCTTGCCCGGTTCGAGGAAACTGATGCTCGGCGGCGTCCCGTTCCGCGAGGTGCCGCTGTCGGGCGGAGAGCCGCCGGTCCGGCTATACGACACGTCCGGTCCGTACACGGATGACTCTGCGGAGATCGATATCGACAAGGGGCTGGGCGGCCTTCGCCGTGGCTGGATCGCGGGCCGCGGTGACGTGCAAGAATATGCAGGCCGGGAACGCAAACCCGAGGATGACGGCCTGAAGCAGGGCGAGAAGCTGACTGTACCGCAGTTCGACCGGTCCGGCATTCGACTGCTGCGTGCCAAACCGGGCAGGAACGTCACTCAGCTGCACTACGCCCGCGCTGGCGTCATTACCGAGGAAATGAAGTATATTGCCGCGCGCGAGAATCTGGGCCGATCGGCGCTGGCCGACGGCAACAGTTTCGGTGCCAGCATTCCGCAGGAAATCACGCCGCAATTCGTGCGCGACGAGGTGGCGCGGGGCCGCGCCATCATCCCCGCCAACATCAACCATCCCGAGACCGAGCCGATGATCATCGGCAGGAATTTCCTCACCAAGGTCAACGCCAATATCGGCAACAGCGCAGTGACCAGCGGCGTGGCCGAGGAAGTGGAAAAGATGGTCTGGTCCATCCGCTGGGGTGCCGACACGGTGATGGACCTTTCGACGGGCCGCCACATCCATACCATCCGCGAATGGATCGTGCGCAATTCCCCGGTGCCGATCGGCACCGTGCCGATCTACCAGGCGCTGGAAAAAGTCGGGGGCGTGGCCGAGGAACTGACCTGGGACATCTATCGCGACACGCTGATCGAGCAGTGCGAGCAGGGTGTGGACTATTTCACCGTCCATGCCGGCGTGCGGCTGGCGCATATCCCGCTGACAGCGGACCGGGTCACCGGCATTGTCAGCCGCGGCGGCTCGATCCTCGCCAAATGGTGCCTCGCCCATCACAAGGAGAATTTCCTCTATGCCCATTTCGAGGATATCTGCGAAATCCTGAAGCAGTATGACGTATCCTTCAGCCTGGGCGACGGCCTGCGCCCCGGTTCGACCGCCGACGCCAATGACGCCGCGCAATTCGCAGAGTTGGATACGCTGGGCGAACTGAATCGAATTGCCCAGAAGCATGACGTCCAGGTGATGATCGAAGGCCCCGGCCATGTGCCGATGCACAAGATCAAGGAGAATATGGACCGGCAGCTGAAGGCCTGCGACGAGGCGCCCTTCTATACGCTGGGGCCGCTGACCACCGATGTGGCGCCGGGCTATGACCATATTACGAGCGCCATCGGCGCCGCCATGATCGGCTGGTTCGGCACGGCGATGCTCTGCTACGTCACGCCCAAGGAGCATCTGGGCCTGCCGGACCGCGACGACGTGAAGGCCGGCGTGATCGCCTATCGCATCGCCGCCCATGCTGCCGATCTGGCCAAGGGCCATCCGTCGGCGAGGCTATGGGACGATGCCATGTCAAAGGCTCGGTTTGAGTTCCGCTGGCGCGACCAGTTCGCGCTGGCGCTCGATCCGGAAACAGCACAGCTCTATCACGACGAAACCTTGCCAGCAGAAGGCGCCAAGATCGCGCATTTCTGCTCCATGTGCGGGCCGAAATTCTGCTCGATGAAGATTTCGCAAGAGGTGCGCGACGCCGCCAAGGGCAAAAATGACACGCTCTCGTCGGCGGAAATCCGTGCCGCAATGGCGAAGAAAGCCGAGGAGTTCAAGCAGGCCGGCGGGGAGATTTATCTCCACAAGCCCGCCGCGGAATGAGACGCGTCATAGTACTGCTATTGTTTCTCGGCGCTCCGGCTTCGCCACAAACCCTTCAGCAGGATTGCCGTGGCCCCGGCAGCATCGGCACGGCCGTGATGTCGGCGGATGGAACCATCACGCTGACCTTCAATGGGCCCATCATGAATGGCGTCCTCGCCTATCGACGCGGCAATCCGCAATATGCGCGGATCATGTCCCATATTGGCGGCATTCAGCCCGGCCAGAAAAAGCCCGTGCCGCCCTGGTGTTGAGCGCCAAGCCGCGATTTGTGTTATAATACAGTGGGATGGGCGCAATTCTTGGAGAACTGCATGAAGTACAACGTCCTGTTCTTTGCGCTTGTTTGGCAGCTTGCTGCCGCCAGCCCTGCCCTCGCCCAGGACAAGCCCCTTTGTGTCGATGCCAGCCAGGATGGCCGCTACAACGCCCGTCCTCTATCGTTGCACACGGTTCTGGCGCGCAACGCCTTTGGCTCGGACCGCCGGCCGGTGAAGCTGGAAACCACCTGCATTCATGTGGATCGCGCGGCCTTCGTTTCGCTGCGTTCCTTCACCCGCTGCATCGCCATCGGCGATGACGTGGTCACCAGCATTCCCGGCGGCCAGCGCGAGATCTGCCGCGTGACGCGCGTGACGCCGGCGCCGGAAAGCTATGCCGACGCCAAGTACAGTTACAATTAACGCAGCGGCCTGTGGTCGGTGACGGCGTTCCATATCGCAATCACGATGATGGCGCCGACGACCGCCACCAGGGTCGAAACGATGAAGCCGTGATTGCTGTAGTGGAAGCCCGGTCCCAGCGCGCTAAATAGCGCGCCGCCGGCAAGCGCACCCACCAAGCCCAGCGCGATATTGACCAGGCAGCCGCTGCCCCGCTTGCCCATGATCATGGTCGCCAGCCAGCCGACAAAGGCGCCGAAGACAATCCAGCCCAGAATATACATTTCGACGATCCGCCCTTATTTGAGGTTGACGTATATCATGGTGGCGGTGGCAGCAGCCATCACGGCGGTGGAAAGCCATCCCAGCCCGCCAAGCACCCAGCCGGCGCGGAATTCGCCCATCTTGCGGCGGCTGCCCGCGACATACATCAGGGCCGCCATCATGGGGACTGCGATCACGCCGTTCAGCACCGCGCTCCAGTAAAGCGCGCGGATCGGGTCGAGCGGCGACCAGTCGATGCCCAGTCCCAGCAGCACGGCGGCTCCGATCACGGAATAAAAGCCACGAGCCTGCCAGGGCATGTTGTCCAGGCCTGTATTCCAGTCCAGCGCGTCTGCTACGGCATAGCCGGCCGATCCCGCCAGCACCGGAATGGCAAGAAGGCCGGTGCCGATGATGCCAAGACTGAACAGCGCAAAGGCAAAGCGGCCTGCGATGGGCTTGAGCGCGCTGGCCGCGTCGGCAGCGGTGTTGATGTTGGTGATGCCATGGGCATGCAGCGTGGCGGCGGTGGCGACCATGATGGCGACCGCGATCAAGTTGGATATGAACATGCCGGCGATGGTGTCGACGCGGATCCGCGCGATGGCCGCCTGAGCCTGGCGAGGCGCCTCGATCAGGGGCCGCGATTGCGGTCCCTGATCGACTTCCTCCACCTCCTGGGCGCTCTGCCAGAAGAACAGATAGGGACTGATCGTGGTGCCGAAAATTGCGACGATGGTAGTGGCGGCGTCATCGGTGAGGTTCGGATGAAGTCCGATAAGGCCGGCGCCGATCGCGCCCCAGTCCAGATGCAGGAAAAACATCAGCGCCACATAGGCGAACAGACTGAAAGTCAGAACCGTCAGAAACCTGGCATAGCGGCGATAAGGTACGAAAAGCTGCAGGCCTAGCGACAGGAACGCGAACACCAGCGTGGCACCGTGCTCGTTGAAGCCGGTTACCAGCTGGGCCGATTCTCCCATGGCCGCGAGGTCCGCCCCCACATTGATTGTGTTGGCGATAAACAGAAGCGCCAGCAGGGCCAGCACCAGGGGGCGCGGCATCACCTGGCCCATATTGTAGGCCAGCCCCCGGCCGGTGACGCGGCCGATCAGGGCGCTGACCATCTGGATCGCCGTCATCAGCGGGAAGGTGAGTGGCATGGTCCAGAGCAGGTTGAAGCCGAATTGGGCACCGCCCTGGCTGTAGGTGGCGATCCCGCTGGGATCATCGTCGGCGGCGCCAGTGATGATGCCGGGGCCCAGCTGTTTGAGCAGGGGGGCTGCCTGGAGGCGCGAGCGCAGCGGGGACTTGGGTCGGGATTCAGTCATGTAATACCCGGCTGGCTGGCTCTCGCGAGATCGTGGCTGATGAAAATAAAGTCAGGATAGATGCAATCTGTTCCCGCGTTGTACACTGGAGGAAGGAGGGCAAACGGAGGATAGCATGATGCGCCATCTTTTGGCCGCCGCACTTGTGTGCTTTGCCACAGCGGTCATGGCCCAACCGTCCGGCCAGACCCCGAGCCAGTCTCTGAACCAGGCGACTGGCCAGCCATCGGAACCGGCCTGTCTGCGCCAGATCAACATGTATGATTTCAAGATCGTGCCGGGAAACCGCTCCCTGATCGTCATCGACCGTTCCCGCCACCGCTATCGCCTGAATTTCATCGGCCAGTGCTACAACATTCAATATGATCTGGCTGTCGGGTTCGAGACGCATGGCACGGGCGAACTGTCCTGTGTCTCCAAGGGTGACGCGGTGGTGTTCCGTGATCCCGCAGGACCGGGACGCTGCATCATCCGCGACGTCCAGTATCAGACGCCCGCACTGGATCAGCAGGATGCCGCCGCGACCCCGAATCACCGGTAGGCGGCAGGCCCTGAATCGGATAATTCTGGCAGTCCGATGCGGGGTTATTTTGGCGTAGGCATTGAAGGCGTTTCCAAGCCGATGAATCTGGGCAACCTTGTCCGGATTGCCCATGCCTTTGACGCCAGTTTTTTCTTCTCGATCGCGCCGCGCCTGAAACTGTCCGATGCCAACAGCGATACCAGCAACGCGCAAGGCACGCTTCCATTTTATTCCTTTGACCAGCCTGCGGACTTCCGGCTGCCGTTGGGTTGCCGGTTGGTCGGGGTCGAGATCACCGAAGATGCGACCGAGCTGCCGCGATTCCGCCACCCCACGCGCGCGGCCTATGTCTTCGGGGCGGAACGCTATTCGCTCTCGCCGCAAATGCTGTCCTTGTGCGAATTCGTGGTGAAAATTCCGACCCGCTTTTCCATCAATGTCGGCATGGCCGGCGCCATCGTGCTGTACGATCGCATGATGACTTCGGGAGCCTATGGCGACCGGCCGGTGACGCCTTCTGGCGGCACAGACCTGCCGCCCGCACATACATGGGGCGCGCCCCTGGCAAAGCCCCGGGCATATTAGCGCCCAAAGCCATGCCGGATTGCCACACCGAGCTCGAAATTTCGTTCGTCCGGTTGGCAAAGTCCTGAAGCCGTCCATATAAGGGTTCCATGCCCACTCCCGCTCTTTCGATCAGGAACCTGCGCAAGGTCTATCGCCGCGGCAATGTCGCAGTGGATGACCTGTCGCTGACCGTCCATGAAGGCGATTTTTTCGGTTTCCTGGGCCCCAATGGTGCAGGCAAGTCGACCACCATCCATTGCATCACCGGTATCGCCGAGCCGACGCAGGGCACGATCGAGATATTCGGCGTGAACGCGGTAAAGCAGTATCGCGAGGCGCGCCGGCTGGTGGGCCTATGCACGCAGGAATTCAATGTCGATCCCTTCGCGACCCCGCGCCAGATAGTGGACTGGATGGGCGGTTATTTCGGCATGGGTGCGGCCGAACGCAAGTCGCGCATCGATTTCTTGATGGAGCGGTTTGAACTCGCGGAGCATGAGAAAAAGGCATTCCGGGAGCTGTCGGGCGGGTTGAAGCGCCGTGTCGTGCTTGCCCGCGCGCTGGTCAATGATCCAAGGCTCCTGATCCTGGACGAGCCGACGGCCGGCGTGGATGTGGAGCTGCGCCGGGTCCTGTGGCGCTATCTGACGGAAATAAACCAGGACGGCCGCACCATCGTGCTCACCTCTCATTACCTGGAGGAGGTCGAGCGGTTGTGCCGCGACATCGCCATCGTCGCCAAGGGCAAGATCGTGCGCCAGGGCACCAAGGACGAGATCGCCGGTACGCCGGGCGGACTGGAGAATGCGTATCTGGCCGCGACCGGGGCGGAAGCCGATCACGTGGCGGGCCAATAATGCAGGACACGGGAAAACCGCTCGGCATCAACTGGATCGGCCTGTTCACTATCGTGCGCCGCGAGATCAGCCGCATGATGCGCGTGCCGATCCAGGCATTCATCGCGCCATGGATCCAGGCGCTGCTGTTCATCTTCGTCTTCGGCTTCGTATTGGGCGGCACGATGCGCGCAATCGGCGGCCACCGCTATATCGAATTCGTTCTGCCGGGCATCCTGATGATGAACATCGTCAATGCCAGCTTCCTGCAATCGTCTTCGGCGATTTATTTCTCCCGCTTCCTGCGCTTCATCGAAGAAACGCTGGTTTCGCCCATGTCCTATGCCGAGATGATCGCGGGCACGCTGGCGGTTGTTGTGGTGCGCTCCACTGTGACCGCCATCGGCATCCTGGTCATCGGCCTGGCGTTCGGCGCCACCACCGTCGAATCCATCCCAGCCTTCCTGTTCTGGGTGGTGGCGGTGTCGATCATCTTCGGCCTGTGGGGCATCGTGATCGGTCTGTGGGCCAAGAGCTTCGAGCAGCTCAACATGCTTCCGGTATTCGTGCTCACGCCGCTGTCCATGCTGGGCGGCAGCTTCTTTACCATTGCAATGCTGCCGCAATGGTTCCGTGTGCTGACCTTTGCCAATCCCTTCTTCTATTTCATCAATGGCGTGCGCCAGTCCATGCTGGGCATCTCGGAAGTACCCGGCGCGGTAGGCTATGGCTTCACCATTGCCGTGGCGGTAGCGATGTTCCTTTGGGTGCTGCACCTTTACTCCAAAGGTTATGGCTTGAGAGAGTGAGCCGTGTCTTGCAAAACGGTCCAGTGGATCGTTTTTAGCGGCGAACTCAGCGAGCCTAGGCGAGCGGCCACTTGCGGGGCCGGACCGGCCTCCGCTATCTTCTCCGCCGATCATAGAAACGCCAGAATCCGCTGGAATCTCTGTGAAAGCGCACATCACCGGAGCCGACATGAACAGGATTTTTGGAGTATTTGCCTGCTCAGCTCTGAGTCTTGCGCTGGCCGGTCCGGCTGCCGCGGAACCTGCCAACCTTCTGGGCGTGTTCGGCAACTGGTCGGCCTATACAACCGGAACCGGTTCCAGCCAGACCTGTTACGCGCTGACCAAGCCGCGCGCCACCCGTCCCACCGGCACCAAGCGTAGCGCCACCTACCTGATGATCTCGGACTGGCCGTCACGCAAGGTAAAGGCCGAGCCCCAGATCGTCTACGGCTATCAGGGCAAGGAAAATGGCGTGGCGGCGCTGGCCGTTGGCAGCGACAAGTTTTCCTTTTTTATCCGCAATAACGGTAAGGAAGGCAGTTCCTGGCTGCAGCAGCTTGGTGACAACGACCGCCTGATCGACGCGATGCACAATGGTGTGTCGGCGGTCGCAACGGGCACAAGCTCGCGCGGCACAAAGACCAGCGACACTTACAGCCTGGCAGGGTTCAACGACGCGCTGGCCAAGATCCACGCTGCCTGCAGTATGTGATGCCAGAAAAAGAAACAAACCGGCGTCTCTCTCTCATTGGGCTTGACAGGGGAGCGCTGAAAGCCGCGCTGGCCTTGGCCGGCGTTCCGGAAAAATCCGTTCCCATGCGAGTGAACCAGTTGTGGAACTGGATTTACGTCCATGGCGCGAAGGATTTCGCCGCCATGACCAACCTGGCCAAGGACTTCCGCGCCCTGCTGGAGCAATCCTTTACGCTGTCACGGCCGCAAGTCGTTACCGCCCAGGTCTCTGGCGACGGCACGCGAAAATGGCTTCTGCGCACGGGTCCTGGTATCGAATTCGAGACCGTTTACATCCCCGAAAGCGACCGCGGCACTCTATGCGTGTCTTCCCAGGTGGGCTGTACGCTCAACTGCCGTTTCTGCCATACCGGCACGCAAAAGCTGGTGCGCAACCTCAATCCCGACGAGATACTGGGCCAGCTTTTCGTAGCCCGCGACGCGCTGGGCGACTGGCCCTCCACCGCGCCAGACCGCAAGGTGACGAACATAGTCATGATGGGCATGGGCGAACCGCTTTATAATTTTGACAATGTAAAGCAGGCGCTGGCCGCAGTGACCGACGGCGACGGTCTGGCTTTGTCCAAACGCCGGGTCACGCTCTCGACGGCTGGGGTCGTCCCCATGATCCCGCGCGCGGGTGCGGAGATCGGTTCGGGTCTTGCCATTTCGCTGCATGCGGTACGCGACGACATCCGCGACGTGATCGTGCCGATCAACAAGAAATATCCCATCGCCCAATTGATAGAGGCTTGCCGCACCTATCCCGGCGCCTCCAATGCCCGACGCATCACCTTCGAATATGTGATGCTCAAGGGCGTGAATGACACGATTGCCGAGGCGCGCGAGCTGGTGAAGCTGATCAAGGGCATTCCAGCCAAGATCAATCTGATCCCCTTCAATCCCTGGCCCGGCGCTCCTTACGAATGTTCCGACTGGGCTCAGATCGAGAAGTTCGCGGAAATCGTCAACCGCGCCGGCTATGCCTCGCCGGTCCGGACGCCGCGCGGCCGCGACATCATGGCGGCCTGCGGCCAGCTTAAGAGCGAAAGCGTCAAAGAAAGGGCATCGAGCAGAATGGCGCGTGAGTTGGCGGACATCCAATCCGGCCAGCTTGCCCGCATGCCGCAGTGACGGACCCGGTCCTCAATCCTGCACTGGACCGGGACGCAATTGCGAGAGACTTCGCACGGGACCGCCGTGTTCATGTTCCGGTCATCCTCACCGACGAGAGCGCGGCGCGGGTCCATCGCTGCCTTGCGCAGGAGACCGATTTCTCCCTGATCTGCCAGACCGGGACGGACCGCGCAGAGGCCTGGCGGGTGGCGACCCTGGCTCCGCAAAAAGAGGCCGAACTGATGAACGCGGCCTATTCCAGCGCGCGCGGCGGTTTTCATTATCTCTATGACGGGCACATGCTGTCACGAGATGGTGAGGCTTATCCTCACGCCTCGCACTATCTGGCGGCCATCACGCGCTTTCTCAACAGCAAGCCCTTCCTGGATTTTGCACGCCGCGTCTCCGGCAATCCGGCAATCGTCTTTGCTGATGCGCAGGCCACTCGCTACCGGCCCGGCCATTTCCTCAACCAGCATGATGACGGCAATGATCGCGGACGGATCGCGGCCTATGTTCTCAACATGACACCCGACTGGCGCTGGGACTGGGGTGGGGCGCTGCTCTTTTCCGACCGGCCCGGCCATGTCTCGGAAGGTTACCTGCCGGCCTTCAACGCGCTCAATCTCTTCGCGGTGCCGCAGGAGCATATGGTGGGATTCGTCTCGCCCTTCGCAGGCGCGCATCGCTACTCCATTACCGGCTGGTTCCGGTCGCGCGCGCCATGAGCCGGTTTCTGGTCACTATTGGAATGATCCTTGTGGCGGCGGGCCTGTTATGGCCCTGGCTTGCGCGGCTGGGGCTGGGGCGGCTTCCTGGCGATATCGCCATTCGGGGCGAGCACGGTGGCTTCTATTTCCCCATCGTCACCTGCCTGGTTATCAGCCTGGTGATTTCGGCCATTTTCTGGCTGATCGGGCGGTTTTGAGCGGGGTGGATTTCCCGTCCTAAATCCCTATAGTCCGGCCCGATTTTGCAGGAGCGTCGGCCCAGCGAAGCGTTAGGCCGCGCGACCATTATTAGGGGTCGTTATGGCCAGGAAAGACATCAAAAAGGTTGTTCTGGCCTATTCCGGCGGGCTGGACACATCTGTGATCCTGAAATGGCTTCAGACCGAATATGGCGCAGAAGTCGTTACCTTCACAGCCGACCTGGGCCAGGGCGAGGAGATTGAGCCGGCACGCCAAAAGGCGCTGAACCTGGGCATAAAGCCCGGCAACATCTTCATCGAGGACCTGCGCGAGGAATTCGTTCGTGATTTCGTGTTTCCCATGTTCCGTGCCAACGCGGTCTATGAGGGCGTTTATCTGTTGGGCACCTCCATCGCACGGCCCCTGATCGCAAAGAAGCAGATCGAGATCGCCGAAAAGGTTGGCGCAGACGCCGTCGCCCATGGCGCCACCGGCAAGGGCAACGACCAGGTGCGGTTCGAGCTCGGCTATTATGCGCTCAAGCCCGATATCAAGGTGATCGCGCCCTGGCGGGAATGGGACTTCACCAGCCGAACCAAATTGCTGGAGTTTGCCGAGCAGCATCAGATTCCGATCACCAAGGACAAGCGCAACGAACCACCCTTCTCGGTAGACGCGAACCTCTTGCACTCGTCTTCCGAAGGCAAGGTGCTGGAGGATCCGTCCAAAGAAGCCGATGAAGTCGTCTATCAGCGCACCATCTCGCCCGAGGAAGCGCCCGACAAGGCGACGACGATCGAGATCGGGTTCGAGAGGGGCGATGCCGTTTCCATCAACGGCGAGAAACTGTCGCCCGCAACCCTGCTCACCCGCCTGAACGCACTGGGCAAGGCCAATGGCATCGGGCGCCTCGACCTGGTGGAAAACCGCTTCGTCGGCATGAAATCGCGCGGTGTCTATGAGACACCCGGCGGAACGATCCTGCTTGCCGCCCATCGCGGTATCGAGTCGATCACGCTGGACCGCGGGGCGGCGCACCTGAAGGACGATCTGATGCCTCGTTACGCGGCTCTGATCTATAACGGCTTCTGGTTCTCGCCGGAGCGGGAAATGCTGCAAGCCCTGATCGATAAAAGCCAGGAATTTGTGACCGGAATGGTGCGCGTGAAGCTTTACAAGGGCAATGCCACCGTCGTGGGACGCGCCTCGCCTTATTCACTCTACAGCGAGAGCCTGGTGACCTTCGAGGACGACAAGGGCGCCTATGACCAGAAGGATGCGGCCGGCTTCATCAAGCTCAATGCCTTGCGTCTTCGCACGCTGGCCATGCGCAAGCGCAAGGTGAAATAGGGCCGTGATGCGCGCGGGCCGATTTGCCAACTGGCCGTCCCGTGAATCGAGTGTTTCTGCGGCAACACTCGCGCGCGAAATGGCCGCGGTGGCGCAAGTGCTGATGGCGCCGCCGCCATTTCCCGAAGGGGCGGCATGCGGCAGCGGTGAGCCCCTGATCGTAATTCCGGGTTTCCTGTCGCCGGACATGACCACGGCGCGCCTGCGCGAATTCCTGACACGCCAGCAATTCCTGGCTCAACCCTGGACCTGCGGCCTCAATATCGGGCCGATGCCGCGCGTGATCGCAGAGGTGGAGCGCCAGGTGCGCGAGATGGCCGATGCGACTGGCAAGCCGGTTTCGCTCGTCGGCATCAGCCTTGGCGGCACCATCGCGCGCGAGGTGGCAAAATCCTGTATCGGCCCGATTGCGCAAGTGATCACGCTTGTCAGTCCCATCCATCTGCCCGTCACCACGCCGCTTGCGCCGCTGGCCGAGGCGGCTTCGCTGCTATGGGACATGGAAGAGCTGGATGCCTTGCGCGCCATCGCCGAGCCACCGCCGGTGCCGCTGACGGCGTTATTCAGCCGGGATGACGGGGTGATCGACTGGCGGGCATCCGTGCCGACAGGCGCCGCCATGGTCGAGGTCGTGGAGGTGTCCGGTCCCCACATGACGATCAGCTCGAACCCCGAAGTCCAGCGCATTGTCGCGCAACGTCTGATTCGCTCTTAGCGAACACTCAGCTCAGATATCCACTGCCGCGTACAGCGCATTGTCCTGGATGAATTCCCGGCGCGGTTCGACCACATCGCCCATCAGCTTGGCGAAAAGTTCGCCGGCCTCGTCGGCATGCTGCACCTTCACCAGGAGCAGCGAGCGGGCATTCTCATCCAGTGTGGTTTCCCACAGCTGTTCGGGATTCATCTCGCCCAGCCCCTTGTAGCGCTGCAGCGCCAGGCCCTTCCTACCCCATTCATAAATCGAGTCCAGAAGCTCCGAAGGCGAGCGGATCTCTCTTGTCTCGTCCTTGCGCTTGAGATGGCCGGCGCGCAGATAGGCGGTCTGCAATTCGGCCGCCATCTTGTCCAGCTTGCGAGCATCGGCAGAGGCGATCAGCGCACCGTCGATGGCCACGGCCTCGCGCACGCCGCGCACCTCCCGCCAGAATTTGAGCCCGCCATCGGTGGTGGGCTCGCCATGCCACCCGCGCTCATATTCCTCCGACAGAGTGTCCAGCCGCTGGGCAATGTACTTGGCCGCCTCTGCTGCCTTCGCCGCGCCGGAGAGGATTTCGGGATTGAGCGCGCCGGCGATGGCCGCCTGTTCGAGCACGAAACGGGGATAATGCCGGGGAAAGCCGTTGAGCGCGGCGACAGCCATGCGCCCATGGGCGATCAGCTCATCCAGGTGCGCGCCAGAAATGGTTTCGCCCGAATGGAGCGTCAGCACCGCGCCGGATGCGCCTTCTGCGATCAGGTAATCCTGAAGTTCCGGCTCGTCCTTCAGATAGCGTTCCGACTTGCCGCGCGTGGCCTTGTAGAGCGGGGGCTGGGCGATGAAGACATGGCCGCGATCGATCAGCTCCGGCATCTGGCGGTAGAAGAAGGTCAGGAGCAGGGTGCGAATATGGGCGCCGTCCACATCGGCATCGGTCATGATGATGATTTTGTGATAGCGCAGCTTGTCGGCATTGAACTCCTCGCGCCCGATGCCGGTGCCAAGCGCAGTGATCAGGTTCACGATCGCCTCACTGGAGAGCATCTTGTCGAAGCGGGCGCGCTCGATGTTGAGGATCTTGCCGCGCAGGGGCAGCACCGCTTGGTTGGCGCGATTGCGGCCCTGCTTGGCGCTGCCGCCGGCTGAGTCGCCCTCGACGATGAAGATTTCGCATTTGGCGGGGTCGCGTTCCTGGCAGTCGGCCAGTTTGCCTGGGAGAGACGCGCCGTCCAGCGCGCCCTTGCGCCGAGTCAGTTCGCGCGCCTTGCGTGCGGCCTCGCGGGCGGCGGCCGCTTCCACCACCTTGCCCACCACGGTCTTGGCTTCGGCGGGATGCTGCTCGAACCAGGCGCCCAGCTGGTCGATGATGGCGCCTTCCACGATCGGGCGCACTTCCGACGACACCAGCTTGTCCTTGGTCTGGGACGAGAATTTCGGGTCAGGCACCTTGACCGACAGCACGCAGGTCAGGCCTTCGCGGCAGTCATCGCCGGTCAGGGCCACCTTTTCCTTCCTGGTCTGCGGCATGTCGTCGGCATATTTCGTGATGACGCGGGTGAGGCCGGCGCGGAAACCCGCGACATGTGTGCCACCGTCGCGCTGGGGGATGTTGTTGGTGAAGGCCAGCGTCGACTCGTGATAACTGTCGTTCCAAGTCAGCGCGATTTCAACGGTCACGCCCTCCCGCTCCGATAGGATCATCACGGGCTGGGGGATCAGCGGCTGCTTGGCGCGGTC
The DNA here is from genome assembly GCA_035512055.1 of Rhizomicrobium sp. Lineage (GTDB taxonomy): Bacteria > Pseudomonadota > Alphaproteobacteria > Micropepsales > Micropepsaceae > Rhizomicrobium. The sequence continues at coordinate 30,339 of DATKEP010000061.1, read as the reverse complement.
CAGATATTCCACAAAGGCCTTCAATCCGCCCTCGTAATGCAGATGGGTCTCCCTGGGTTCGACCCCACGCCTGTCGGCAAGGGTGACGGAGACGCCGGAGTTCAGGAAGGCCAACTCGCGCAGCCGGTGCTCGAGCGTCGCGTAATCGAACTCGGTCTTGGTGAAAGTGGCAGGCGACGGCAGGAAGGTGACCTCGGTCCCTTTCTTGCCATCGGCGGAACCGACTTCGGCCAAATGTTTGACCGGATCGCCGTTGCGGAACTGCATGTGATATTCCCGGCCCTCGCGCCAGATGCGCAGGTCCAGGACTTCCGACAGCGCATTGACAACCGACACGCCCACGCCGTGCAAGCCGCCCGAGACCTTGTAGGCGTTCTCGTCGAACTTTCCGCCGGCATGCAGCTGCGTCATGATCACTTCCGCCGCCGACACGCCCTCTTCCTTGTGGATGTCTGTGGGGATGCCGCGGCCGTTGTCGCGCACGGTGCAGGAACCATCCGGGTTCAACACCACGTCGATGCGGTTGGCGTGACCGGCCAAGGCCTCGTCCACGGCATTGTCCACCACCTCATAGACCATGTGGTGCAGGCCCGAGCCGTCATCGGTATCGCCGATATACATACCCGGACGCTTTCTCACCGCATCCAGACCCTTCAGCACCTTGATGCTGTCGGCGTTGTAGGCATTCATATTGGGTTCTGACATCTGATTGATCCTAACTTGCGAGGATAAGGCAGCCGGCGCCGGCCATGACCGCGCCCGCCCCCTTGTTGATCCGCTTCCGCGCCTTTCGGCTGGCGACGAAGCGGGAAAGTTGCGATGCGAGCGCCGCATAGCCGAGCGTGATCGCGGGGATCAGCACGAGAGTGGCGCAGCAAAGTTGCAGATAGCCGCGAGCGTTCAATTCACGCGGATTGACCGCCACGGGCAGAAGCGCCACGAAAAATGCGATGGCCTTGGGATTGCTCAAGGTCAAGCCCAGATAGGCAAGGAATCCTCGGCCCGCACTTTGCGGCACGACCTCGACTTCGTCTTCAACCTTCGCCGTCCAGTATTTGTAGGCGAGATAGAAGAGATACAGGCCCCCGGCGATCTTCACGATCAGGAACAGGTGGCCCATTGCCTGGGCGATCAACGCCAGACCGAAAGCCGATAACGACATCAGGCAGAGATCGCCTACCAATATTCCCAGCGCGCCGGGAACCACCGAGCGGAATCCCGAGCCCAGGGCGCGCGCCACAATGGCGATCACGCCGGGCCCCGGCACCGCAATTGCCACGGCGTAAAGACCGCAATAGAGCAGGTAGTTGTGCAGCGGGATCATGGATGCCCGCCTTGCGGGTGGAATACACCGTCGCGGACGTCGAAGACCTGGCAGCGTGCGCCCTCGAATAACGACAGGTCCGTGCCTGTCATCCAGGCTTGGGCGCCCAGACTGTGGATTTCGTCGAACAAAGCCGCGCGGCGCAACCCATCTAGATGGGCGGCGATTTCGTCCAGTAGCAGGATTGGGGCAAGGCCTTCACGCGCGCGAGCCAATTCCCGCACATCGGCCAGCATGATGGAGATCAGCAGCGCTTTCTGCTCGCCGGTCGAGCAGTCCCGCGCCTCGGCGCGCTTTGCTGTATGGCGCACGGCCAGATCGGTCGTGTGCGGGCCAACCAGCGTGCGCCCGGCCTCGGCATCACGCATGCGGCTCATTGCAAGCTGGCCGCGCAGGTCATCGGCGCTCAAAAAATGCAGCTCGTCGGTCAGGGCCAGGGATGCCGCCGGAAACGCCGCCGCGCCTCGCGGGCTGCCGCGTTCGGCCAGCGCCCGCGACAGTTTTACCACAGTGATGGCGCGGGCCTGTGCGATGAGATGACCTGCCTCCGCCATCTCATTTTCAAGCCCGTCCAGCCAGGCCGGATCGCGCGGGCCGAATTTGAGCAATCGGGCGCGTTCGCGCATCGCGGTTTCGTAGCGCGTGGCGGCGCGGGCGTGGGAGGCATCAAATCCGAGCACCAGCCGGTCGAGGAAGCGGCGCCGGCCGGAAGCCGCTTCAATGAACAGGCGGTCCATGGCGGGCGTCAGCCAGATCAGCTGCACAATGTCGCCGAGCTCGGCAGAACTTGCCGCGGGCACGCCATTCAGGCGCACTTGCCGGGAAGCCGACATCTGGGTTAGCCCCGTGCCGATTTCATATTCGGTGCCGCCGCGCGCCACCGTGGCGGCGACAGCCCAGAGGGTTTCTTCGCCGGAAATCGGTCCCTTGCGGGTATGCTCGGCGAGTTTTGCGCCGCGAAGGCCCCGGCCCGGCGACAAAAGCGAAATTGCCTCCAGCACATTGGTCTTGCCGGCACCATTGGGCCCTGCCAGCACCACCGGCGCGCCGCTCACGCAAAGTTCACCCATGGCATAGGAGCGAAAATTGGTCAGCTGGAGACGCGTCACCGCCAGCCGGGAAACGGTCAAAGACTCGCCTTGCGGGCGCGTGTCAGGCGAAAGCGTCAATTCAAACCCTTAGAGGCATCAGCACGTACAGGGTACGGCCGTCCTCCGCGTCTTCGATGATGGCGGGCGATCCCGCATCCGACAGAAGGAAGCGCACTTCCTTGCCTTCGATCTGGCTAGTGATGTCAAGCAGGTACCGGGCATTGAAACCGATTTCCAGTGGCGCGGCGGTATAGGTCGCCCCCACATCTTCCGTGGCCGTGCCGCTTTCCGGATTCACCACCGACAGGGTGACCTTGTCCTTGCCCAGGTTCAGCTTCACCGCCCGCGTCTTGTCGGCGCTGATGGTGGAGACACGATCCACCGACTGGGCGAATTCCTTGGCTTCCAGAGCCAGCGACTTGTCATTGCCGGATGGGATCACGCGTTCATAGGGCGGAAAATTGCCATCGATCAGCTTGGACGTCAGTTCCACGCCATTGAATCCGAATTGAATCTTGGTGTCGGACAGAGACAGGTCGATGGCGCCGTCGGAATCATCCAACAGCTTGCGCAATTCACCCACCGTCTTTCGTGGCACAATCACGCCGGGCATGTCGGCGGCGCCGTCAGGCAGCTCCAGCTCGTAACGCGCCAGCCTGTGGCCGTCGGTGGCCACGGCGCGCATCACGGCGGGCTTTGCCTCCTTGGCGGCATGGAGATAGATGCCGTTCAGGTAATAGCGGGTCTCCTCGGTGGAGATGGCAAAGCGGGTCTTGTCGATGATGCGCTTGAGGTCGTCGGCCGCCAGACGGAACTTGTGGGGCAGGACGCCGGCCGCCATTTGGGGAAAATCCTCCCGCGGCAGGCAGGATAGTTCGAAGCGCGACGAGCCTGCCGACACCGCCAGGCGCCCGCCCTCGCCGGAAAGCAGCTCGGCCTGGACCTGGGCGCCTTCGGGAAGCTTTCTCACAATATCGTAGAGCATGTGAGCGGGCGCGGTCGCCGAGCCGTTGCGCAACACGTCGGCCGGCAGCGCCTCTACGATCTCGATATCCAGATCAGTGGCAGTGAGTTTGATCTGGCCCTTGGCCGCCTCGATCAGCACGTTGGACAGGATCGGGATGGTGTTGCGGCGTTCCACCACGCTCTGGACGTGGTTCAGCGCCTTGAGGAATGCGCCGCGTTCGACGTTGATCTTCATCTCTCACCCGACCGGTTAGCTGACCTGCTTTTCCGGCGCCAACACGGCCCGAAATCGCCCCATTTTCTTGTGTTTGGGAGAGCCGGAGATGGCCCCAAGACTCAAGCGGCAGACCATACCAAAAAAGGGGTCCAAAGGGCAAAGAAATCGCACCCCAAAAAAGGGCTTTTTTGCCCGCTTTTCCGCCCATTTTTGGGGCGTCGGTGGTTTGTTAAACTGACTCTCGAGGCAAGCCCAAAAAGGAGCAGGAGTATGGGGATCCGAAAGCTTGTTTTGGGGCTCGCCGCTGCGAGCCTTTCTTTGCCTGCTCAGGCTTCGCCGCTGCCGCGTTATGGGCTGTTTGTCTATTCCAGTCTCTGTTGGGAAAAAGAGAGTGGAGACGCCGATGGTGGACGGCTCATTCTGGTGCGGGTCCCCGGTTCGGATTCCGCGCGCATCAGCTATACCGGCGAAGGAGGTCTGGACGAAGCGGCCGCGGAGGACGTCGAGATCGGCAAGGATGGCCGAATTTCTTTACGCTATCTAAGCCAGTACGACGCGGCGAGTGGCCGATCAAATGCCTATGTGACAGTGACGGGCAATGTTAGCGCCGAAGCATTTGAGCAGATTGGCAAGGACGGCCGACCATTCCGAACGCCGCGTGTAGGGCCAACTCAGCCCATACCCGTGTGCCGATAGCAAAAGGCCCGGATCTCTTCGGGCCTTACGCCAATTACATTTCCGGACGCCGTTGCAGCATCTGGCTGAGGAAATCCACCTCCTGGCGGAACAGCGCGTCTTCCACGATCAGGGCCTCGATACGGCGGCAGGCATGCAGCACTGTGGTGTGGTCACGGCCGCCGAACCGGCGCCCGATCTCTGGCAGCGAGCGGGTGGTGAGTTTGCGCGACAGATACATCGCCACCTGGCGCGGCCGGGCCACGCGGCGCGCGCGTTGTGGCGAGTGGAAGTCCTTGACGTCTAGCTTGTAGAATTCCGCCGTCTTCCTCTGGATGTCCTCGATGGAGGTCTTGGCGCCCGGTCCGGCGCGCAGTCCGACCGCTTCCTCAGCGGTCTCCAGCGTCACCGGCTTCTTGGTGAGGTCGGCATAGGTCGCAAGCTTGGTGAAAACACCGATCAGCTCGCGCGGGCTGGCATCGTCCATGTCGGCGATACGCTCCAACACCGCTTCCGGCAGCGCCACATCCGGCTTGTGACGGGTAAATTCGGCGGCGCGCGATCTCAGGATCGCCAGTCTTGTGTCACGGTCGGGCTTGTCGAGGCCCACGACCAACCCGCCGGCCAGCCGTGATTTCACGTCGGCGCCCAGGCCTTCCAGAGCTTGAGGGCTGCGGTCGGCGGCAATCACCACGCGGCGGCGCAGGTCAGCAAATGCGTTGACCGTGTAAAGGAACTCCGAGGCGGTCGCGGTCGAGCGGCAGATGTGCTGCAAATCGTCGATGATCAGTACCTCGGCGGTGCGCATCTCCTCCTTGAAGGCCAGCGTGTCCTTGCGATAGAGCGCGCCCAGGAAGTGGCGCATGAAATCCTCGGCCCGCAGGAACAGAGTCCGCTTGCCGCGCTTGCGGAACTCAAGCGCTGCCGCGTTCAGAAGGTGCGTCTTGCCATAGCCGAAGCCGCCATGGATGTAGAGCAGCGGGATGTCGGCATGCTGGCCATCAGCAAAGGCCCTGGCCGCGCCATGACCGAACTGGTTCGCGCTGCCCGGAATGAAGCTGTCGAAGGTCTGTTGGGGATGCAACATCCGGTTCCACAGACCCTTATCTTCGTCGGTGCGGCCATCGGCGCGCGGAGAAATATAGGCGACGCTGGCGGACGCGCTCTCCTGGGCTTGTGGCTCGCGCGGAACCTGTCCACCGACTGCGTGCTGCGGCGCGGCGGCGATCACGATCGAAATCGAGGCAGGGCTGAAGCCTTCCGCCACGAATGCCTTCTCGATGCGGCCGACATAATGGTTGGCCACCCAGTTTCGGACAAAGGGTTTGGCGGCGCCAATTTTGAGTTCGTCGCGATCGAAGGATTCCAGGCTCAGTGGCCCGATCCAGGCTTCGAATACCGGATCGCCCAGCTCACGCCGCATGCGCTCGCGCACCTGTGCCCACGCCGTTCGCCAATCCGGCAAGGATTTTCCAATTTGCATCATCTGTTGTTACCCGTCTGTCAGTTGTTTGTTTTGATTGCCATCCGCGTGAGGCGTCTGGCGGCCGGCAGGTTTTCCTGTCCGGAAATGCCACGCTATTTCGCTCGCCCAGCTAGCCCTGCCTCCAGGGAAGGTTGGACGCCTTCCAGCCGTTTATTTTGCCGCGGTGTCCTTCCGCGTCGGGATCGCCTTCAAAGCCATCCGAGATATTAAATGCCTGGGCGAAGCCCGCCTGGGTGAGGGCGATGGCCGCGGCCCGCGAGCGCGCACCCGACCGGCAGAGCAGTATCACCTGGGAGCCGGGATCCTCGAGCTGCTGGGCCGCCTCGCCGACAAAGCCGGGGTTGCGCGCGCCGGTCGGAAATCCCTGCCATTCCACGCAATGGACGCGGCGGCCGACGGAGGACAGGTCGGGCAGGCCGACAAAGTTCCACTCCGCCCGTGTGCGAACATCCAGAAGCTGGGCCTTGGGGTCGCTTTTTAGCCTTTCCCACGCCTCGATGGCGCTGATGTCGCCGGCATAATCGAGAGGAGAGGCTGGGACCATGACTGAACCTGAGAGACAATTCGAGAACTGCCGGGATGTGCACCCAGCACAAATGCTTTATATTTTGGAGAATTTAGGGGCAATTATACTGTCGGATAGGTCCGACACCGCCAAGTGAACAGTCGAATACTTTGTTTTTACTTATTGAATTCTTCGACATATTCAACGTCCGCCCCGTCTGTTGGTAAAGATACGCCCAGGGCGGCGGCAGGAACAAGAGATCAAACTGCGAACAAAGGGGATGATTCGAAATTTTTTTCGGTTTTGTGACCATCACTAAGGCATTGTGACGTATACGGAAAATGCCGCTTTGTGATCAAGCTTTTTTGAATCAGTCGCTTAGCCTTCAATTGATCCGTGTTGCGCCGCAGAAATGTGACTTTTTGCAGACAATCAGCGTACTGACAAATAAAAAAGGCCGAATCCTGGCCCGGGCCTTGATCTTGATTTAAATCCCTAAAGGATTCCAGCCAGTTCCCTATTTTGACAGCTTCGCGACCCGCTTGGTCAGTCGCGACACTTTGCGGGCGCCGGTATTCTTGTGCAGCACGCCCTTGGAGACGCCGCGCATGATCTCCGGCTCTGCTGCTTTCAGGGCGGCCAGCGCGGCTTTCTTGTCGCCGGAGGCGATGGCTTCCTCGACCTTGCGCACAAAGCCGCGCACCCGGGTCTTGCGCGCCGTATTGATGGCGGTGCGCTTGGCCGCGGTGCGGACGCGCTTCTTTGCGGAGGCGATATTGGGCATCGTCAGTCCTTGGGAAATTGCCGAAAGGAGGGGCGCGTATAGCTCCGGAGAGCCTCCGGGTCAACAAAATTGGCTGTCGGGCCGCCTCGCCCGAGCTCGGGGACGTTCGCCGGGCAATCGCCGGTCGGCGATTGCTAATTCCGGCTCACTCGTCCTTGAAACCCGGTTTACGCTTTTCCCCAAAGGCGGCCATGCCCTCCTTCTGGTCGTGGGTGGCGAACATGGCATGGAACAGCCGTCGCTCGAAATGCAGCCCCTCCGCCAGGCTGGTCTCATAGGCCCGATTGACCGCTTCCTTCACCATCTGGGCAGCGGGCGAGGACTGGGCGGCGATCTTTTGGGCGGTCTTTAGCGACTCGGCCATCAGCATCTCGACCGGCACGACCCGGGCCGCCAGGCCGCTGGCTTCGGCTTCGGCCGCATCCATGACGCGGCCTGTCAGGCACATGTCCATGGCCTTCGACTTGCCGACGATGCGGGTGAGTCTCTGGCTCCCGCCCAAGCCCGGCATGACGCCCAAGTTGATTTCGGGCTGGCCGAATTTCGCCGTATCGGCGGCGATGACGAAATCGCAGGCCAGCGCCAGCTCGCAGCCGCCACCCAAGGCATGACCGGCGACCGCAGCGATCACCGGTTTCCTGATTCGGGCAATGCGGTCGAACTGATCGGCGAACAGATTTTCCCGGTACATCTGGGAGAAGCTCTTGGGCGCCATCTCTTTGATGTCGGCGCCGGCGGCAAAAGCGCGCCCGCTGCCCGTGACGATCATGCAACGCACTTGCGTGCCCTGGTCCCAGGATTCCAGCGCATCCGCCAGTTCGTTGAGCAGGGCGGTGTTCAGCGCGTTGAGCGCTTCCGGCCGGTTCAAGGTGGCGATGCCGACCGCACCATTGACTTCAGTTTTGATATTGCTCATGGCCGCCTCACGTCTGGCATTTTGGACAATAAAAGGTCGAGCGTCCGGATTGGACAATGCGCTTCACTGTCCCTGGGCAGCTCTTTTTATGATCTGGCGCTACGCTGCTTGAGGCCATGTTCTTGCATCTCAGCCCTTCGCGGCCATAGACCAGGAAATGATGCTGGAAATTGCCGGGATCGCCTGTGGCCTGGGCATGATCGCGCAAGGTGGATCCGCCCGCGGCAATCGCATCCTTCAGCACTTTCTTGATCGCCGCTACAAGCGGACCAATGCGTTCGCGCTTGACCCCGCCAGCCAGCCGCTTGGGTGAAATGCCGGCCCGCAACAGCGCCTCACAGACATAGATGTTGCCCAGGCCTGCGACCACGCGCTGATCCAGCAGCGCCGACTTGATGGGGGTTTTCTTTCTTTCCAGCGCATGCGCCAGGTAGCCGCTGTTGAACCTGTCCGACAAAGGCTCGATTCCGATGCCCTTGAACAGCTTGTCTTCCTCAAGCCGCGCCGTATTTACCAGCGTCATCAGCCCGAAGCGGCGATGGTCATTGAAGACGATCCGCGCCGGCGCATCGGTCTCGAACACGACGTGGTCATGCTTGCCGTTACCGGCGCCATCGGGTGCCGGATCGTAGACATAATCGCCCAACTTGCGCGGGCGGCCGTCGGTGTAGACGCTCATGCGCCCGGACATGCCCAGATGGATCACCAGCGTTTCGCCGCTGTCGAGATCGACCAGAATATACTTGGCGCGCCGCCGCAAAGCTTGCACTTTGCGGCCCTTGGTACGAGCGATGAAATCCTTCGGGAAGGGCACGCGCAAATCCCCGCGCCGCGTCTGCACCTGGGTGAGGGTGTAACCCTCCATGGCGGGAGCAAGGCCCAGGCGTACGGTCTCGACTTCCGGAAGTTCGGGCATGGGCCTTTTAACGTCCTACCGCTTCGCTACTTGAGGAGGCTATTTAATGTCCTACCGCTTCGCTACTTGAGGACGGGGGTATTAGCCGGTTGTGGCCCGCAACGGTAGCCTAGCCGGTGAGGGGCGGCTATGTTCCGGCCATGACGGAGAAAACCGCCAGTTTTGGTTTCCGCGACGTGCCGGAAGGCGAGAAGGAAGGCCTGGTCAAGGAGGTCTTCTCTTCCGTGGCCGCGCGCTACGATTTGATGAACGACCTGATGAGCGCGGGAATCCATCGCATCTGGAAGGATACGATGGTGGAGTGGCTGAACCCGCAACCGGGCTGGGCGGTGCTGGACGTGGCCGGCGGCACCGGCGACATCGCCTTCCGCCTGATCGAGATGGGCCGCTCGCGGGGCGGCCAAGCCCAGGTCACGGTCCTGGACATCAATGCCGACATGCTGGGCGAAGGCCGGCGTCGGGCCGAGGAAAAGGGCGAGACGGCGATCGAATGGATCTGCGGCAATGCCGAAAGCCTGCCCTTTCCGGATGTTTCATTCGACGCCTACACCATCGCCTTCGGCATCCGCAATGTGACCCATATCGACCGCGCGCTCGCCGAAGCGCGGCGGGTGCTCAAGCCTGGCGGACGCTTTCTATGCCTCGAATTCTCCAAGGTGGAAGTGCCGGGGCTGGATGCGCTGTACGACGCCTATTCGTTCAAGTTGTTGCCCAAGATCGGCGGGATGGTGGCAAAGGACGAGGATTCTTACCGCTATCTTGCCGAAAGCATCCGGCGCTTCCCGCCGCAGGCCAAATTCGCCCGGATGATCGCTGATGCCGGATTGGAGCAGGTGAAAGTGCGCAACCTTTCCGGCGGCATCGCAGCCATGCATTCGGCCTGGCGCCTTTGATGCGCAGCCTGACCAGTTCTTTCCGCCTTCTCCATGCCGCATGCCTGCTTTGCGGGCCAGTACTGGCATTCCGCCAGGGCCGCGTCGATGCAGGCGCGCGCCTCAGCAGGGCGCTGGAAAAGCTCGGGCCCGCTTACATCAAGCTCGGCCAGATGCTGGCGACCCGGCCAGATATTGTCGGCGCGGAGATGGCAGGGTCGCTCGAACACCTCCAGGACCGGCTGCCGCCATTCTCGCAAAGCAAAGCGCGTGCCGAGATCGCAAGCGTGTTCGGTAAGCCCGTGGAGGCCCTGTTTTCGACCTTCGACGCGCCCTTGGCGGCAGCCTCCATCGCCCAGGTGCACCCGGCCCAGACCAGCGACAATCCACCGGTCACGGTGGCAGTGAAAATCCTGCGGCCCCATGTGCGCGAGGACTTCGCCCGCGATCTGGAAGCCTTTGCGCTTTTCGCCCGCATCGCCGAGCGCTTGTCGGCCGAGGCGCGGCGGTTGCGGCCTTCGGCCGTCGTGCAGACGCTTGGGGCGTCTGTCGCGCTGGAACTGGACCTTCGCATGGAAGCGGCGGCGGCCTCTGAATTGTACGAGCGCACCCGCGGCGAGGAGCAGTTCCGCGTGCCGCACATCGACTGGAGCCGTACGGCGCAATCGGTGCTGACAAGTGAATGGATTGACGGCATATCAGTGCGCGACACCGCAGCAATCGCCGCCGCCGGCCGCGATCCGCGCGCCGTGGCCGCGCTGGTGATGCGCAGCTTCCTCACCCAGGCGCTGCGCGACGGCTTCTTTCATGCCGACATGCATCCTGGCAATCTCTTCATCGACAATCAGGGCAGGCTGGCGGCGGTGGATTTCGGCATCATGGGGCGACTTGATGCCGGAATGCGCCGCTTCATGGCAGGGACGCTGGCGGGCTTCCTGCAGCGCGATTATCGCAGGGTGGCCGAATTGCATTATGAATTTTCCTTCGTCCCGCCCCATCATCCGGTCGAGACATTTGCGCAAGCCTTGCGCGCCATTGGCGAGCCGATCTTCGGCCGCAGCGCCCGCGACGTTTCGATCGCACGGCTTCTGGGGCAGCTGTTCGAGACCACGCGCCGCTTTGACATGCAGGCCCAGCCGCAACTCGTGCTGTTGCAGAAGACCATGGTGGTGGTTGAGGGCGTGTGCCGGAATCTGGATCCCGACTTCGATATCTGGGAAGCCGCCCGCCCCGTCGCCGAGAAGTGGAGGAGCGAGAATATGGGTCCCGAAGCAGCGCTCACCCGCGCCGGTGAAACCTTCGGTGCCCTGGGAAAGCTCGCCCAGGACCTGCCGCAACTGGTCAAGAATGCCGAAGAATTGTCCCAGATGGTGGCCGAAGGCGGCGTGCGGCTGCATCCCGATACCGCGCGCGCCATCGCCGCCGAACAGCAACGCCAGAGCCGGCCTTGGCGCGTGGCGGTGGTGCTCCTGGCCTGTTTGATCGCGGTCGCGCTGATCTTCGTGTTGTGGCGCGCGTAATCGATCAGGGCGCCAGAAACGCGATGACCGCCTCCCGGTCGGGTTTCACCCGATAAAGGACAAGGAAGAGCACGGCACAGAGAAGTGTCACGGCCGCCGAGATCAGGATGGCCGGGGTGAAGGAATGAAAACGTTGGAACACCACGCCCATCAGAATGGGCGAGCCGATACCGCCGACATTGCCGACGAAATTGACGAAACCGCTGGCAAAACCGACGCCTCGGCTGCCTGCGATTTCGGCCGGCGTGGACCACATCGGCCCGAGGATCGACATCACGAAGGCATAGCCCAGCGACATGGCCGTGACCGAGGCATAGAGGTTGGAGACATAGATCGTCGCGAACAAGGCGAGCGTGCCGAGGAGGAGACCGCCAAAGATCACGATCTTGCGCGCTTTGGCCGAATCCATGCCGCTATCGCACATCGCGCGCACCAACTTTCCCGCGCCAAGCACCGCGATCACGCCCAGCACATAGGGCTCCATCGCCATCACGCCCATGCGGGCCAGTGACATGTGATAGGTCAAGGTCAGATAGGTCGGGTACCAGGTCAGGAACATGAAGTTGATGAAGTCGAGGCCGAAATTGGCCATGCCCACGGCCCAAAGCGAAGGCCGGCCCAGCAGCATCCAGATCAGGCCCTTGGGCGCCTGCTCCGGCTCTTGGTGTGTCCGATCGTGCTTGATCCACTCCAGCTCGTCTTGCGAGACGCGCGGATCGTCGGCCGGATCGTCATGGGTGTAAAAATAGAAAAAAGTTCCCAACACTGCGGCGATCAGGCCGGTGACGATGAAGGCCGCCTGCCAGCTCCAGAAGGTGATGATGAAGGCGACGATCGGCGGCGCGATGGCAGCGCCGATTACCAGGCCGAGATTTTGCAGCGACATAGCCTGCGAATATTCCAGGCGCGGAAACCAGCGGCTGAGCAGAATGGAGGCCGCGGGCCAGGTGACAGCCTCGGCCAGCCCGAACGGAATGCGGAACGCGATCCAGGCGCCGAACGAGGTCGCGGTCGTGGTCAGTGCGAGAAGGATGCACCATAGCCACAGGGCGTACAGATAGGTGCGGCGTGGCCTCAGCCAGGATGCCACCAGGCCCGCCGGGATCTGCGCCGCCGCATAGGCCCAGGAGAACGAGCTCAGGATCAGGCCAAGCTGGGTTGGCGTGAGATGCAGCTGGCGTTGCAAGGTTGGTGCTGCGACCGAAAGGTTGGTCCGGTCCAGGTAGCTGACCGTCACGATCAGGAACACCAGGAACATGACACGCCAGCGGATGCGGGTGGCCGTCACCTTCATTCTTATGTCTCCCTCGCCAAGACCGCGACTGTCATGCGGTGCCACAGGGCGTGTCAACTTTCACGCCCTGTGGCCTGTGACGGGATGTCTCTTGGAAAGAATGGCGAACCGCGTGGTCAAGGCGATGGCCGCGACCGCAAGCCCGAAGGCCAACCCCAGCCAGATGCCAAAGCCCTTGAGGTCGGTGCCAAAGCCGAGGATCAGGCACATGGGCGCGCCCGCCAGCCAATAGGACGCGCCGGCGATCCACATCGGTCCCTGGGCATCTTTCAGTCCGCGCAGGCTCATCGATGCCGTCACCTGGATGCCATCGACAAGCTGAAATCCAGCGGCGATGTGCAAAAAGGTGACCGCCAGTGCAAGTACGTCGCGATTGGCGGGGCTGTCGGGCAGCCACAGGGTGGCGATCTGAAGCGGCCATAGCACCAGCACCAAGGCGGCCACGCACATGAAGGTTGCGCCGATGGCGATGGCTGTAAAACCGGCCCGCCTGGCGGCAATGCGGTCACCGGCTCCGGCCGCCAACCCCACCCGCACCGTCGCGGCAAGCCCGATGCCCAGTGGGACCATGAAGGTGAGGGAGGGAATGGTAATGGCGATCTGGTGCGCAGCCAGGGTGGTAACGCCGAATGTGCCCATGGCCAGCGCCGCGGCATTGAAGAGTGCCACCTCGAACACCATGGTAATGCCGATCGGCAGGCCCAACCGGAACAGTTCGGCGAAACAGCGCCAGGCCGGATGCCAAAGCCGGTGCAGGATGCGGTAGCGCTTGAGCGCCGGCACGGTCAGGCAAACCGTCAGCATCATCACAAAGCTGAAGAAGTTCGAACTGGCGCTGGCCAGTCCTGCGCCGAAAATGCCGAGCCGGGGCAGGCCGAAATGGCCGAAGATCAGGCCATAATCGCCGAAGGCATTCCACAGAATTGCCAAGCCCATCACCAGAAGCGGCGGTACGGCGCGCGACAGCGCCGTGGATAAGCTGCGCAGCACCTGGAAGCTGAGCGCGAAGGGCAGGCCCCAGGCCAAACCCGACATGAAAATCGCGGCGTCCGCCGCCATGCGCGGCTCCTGATGCAGCGACAGGAGAATGGGCCGGGTGAATATCAAAAGACCGAGCAGCGGCAGTGAGGAAAGCGCAACCGACCACAGACCCATGCGCACGGCGATGCGCACTTCACGCTTATCGCGAGGCTTCAAGGCGGCGCTATGACGGCCCTGGACATGGGCGATCACCGGTGACACGGCCATGGGCATGCCGCTGCCCAACAGCCAGACCAGGAAATAGACCGTATTGCCCAGCGCCGCCGCGGCCAGCGCCTCCTTGCTGAGATGACCCAGCATCACCGTGTCGGTGGCCAGCACGATCATCTGCGCCAATTGGGTGGCGGCCATAGGCACGGCCAGGCGCAACAGCTCACGCGCCTCGGCGAGTAAGGCGTGATGGCGGCGGCCTGGAATCAGCGGGCCGGGGTCTGAAAGGTGATCCGTCATGGCGCGGACGCCATAGCACAGGCCGGCGGCAAACGCCCGCAGAACCGGTATAAGAAGCCATGCGGCCAATGAACATCGCCCATCGCGGCGGCGCCCAGCTTAGCCCTGAGAATACGCTCGCGGCATTTGCCGATGCGTGCTCGCGCGGTTGCGATGGCGTGGAGCTGGACGTGCAGCTCACCCGCGACGGCGCGGTGGTCGTGCATCACGACTGGCGGCTGATGAAGGATGTCGCGCGCAAGGGCGGTGTCTGGCTCACGGCGCCGGGGCCGCGCATAAAGGACCTGACCTTGGAAGAACTGCAAGAGTTCGATGTCGGCTCGGCTCGACCGGGCAGTTTCTATGCGCTGAACCATCTACTTCTCGGGTCTTTGCAGGCGGCCGTGCCAACGCTGCAGGATATCGTGCGGCTGGCCCAGGATGCCGGCCGGATATTCCTGCTGTTCGTCGAACTGAAATGCAGCGCAAGCGAGGACAGCGCGGATCCGCGATATTTGGCAGATGCCGCCTACGAGGTGATTGCGCGGGCCGGCTATCTGGAAAGCACGGTGTTTGTGGGCTTCGACTGGCGGGCCCTATTGCGCATCCATGAAAATGCGCCGGAAGCCGCCTGCTGGTTCACCACCGATAAGCTTCCTGGCGATGCACGACCAGTGATCGACATGATCGCTGCCGCTGGGGCGCAAGGCTGGTTCCCCAATTTTCCCGACGCGACGCCGGAGAATGTCGCTCATGCGCGCGAGCACGGGTTGAAAGTGGGTGCGTGGACCGTCAATCGCCGCGACGATATGGAGCGGCTGATCGGTCTCGACGCAATCTGCACAGACAGGCCGGACCTGTTACAGGCCCTCAAATAGCGCCGTCGACAGATAGCGTTCCGCGAAGGACGGAATGATCGTCACGATCGTCTTTCCCGCATTTTCAGGGCGTGCGCCCACCTCCAGCGCCGCCGCGATTGCCGCGCCCGAGGAAATGCCCACCGGAATACCTTCCGCGCGCGCCGCGCGCCGCGCCGTTTCCAGTGCGGTCTCGTTGGAAATAGTGATAACTTCGTCGATCACCTTGCGGTCCAGGATGGCGGGCACGAAGCCCGCGCCGATCCCCTGAATCTTGTGCGGGCCGGGCGCGCCGCCCGACAGAACGGGGCTGTCCTCCGGCTCCAGTGCGATCATCTTGACCGAGGGCTTGCGCGCCTTCAGCACCTGCCCAACGCCGGTGATGGTGCCGCCGGTGCCCACGCCCGAAATCACGATATCCACCTTGCCGTCGGTGTCGTTCCAGATTTCCTCCGCCGTTGTCTGGCGGTGGATCTCCGGATTGGCGGGATTCTCGAACTGCTGGGGGATCACCGCCCCGGGATGTTGCGCAACCAGCTCGTGGGCACGCGCGATTGCGCCCTTCATGCCCTTGGCGGCCTCGGTGAGTTCGATCTGTGCGCCCAGGATCATCAGCATCTTGCGCCGTTCCAGCGACATGCTTTCCGGCATTACCAGGATCAGCTTGTAGCCCTTGGCGGCGGCGACGAAGGCAAGCGCAATGCCGGTATTTCCGGAGGTGGGCTCGATCAGCACATTCTTGCCCGGCGCAATGATGCCCTGCTTTTCCATCGCCTCGATCATGTGAACGCCGATGCGGTCCTTGACCGAGGCTAGCGGATTGAAAAATTCCAGCTTAAGCAGAATATCGGCACGGCTGCCGGCTTCTTTTGCCATGCGATTGAGCCGCACCAATGGCGTGTCGCCGATGGTATCGGTGATCGAGTCATAGACGCGGCCGCGGCCGGGCTTTCCCTGATGCATGTGTCTTGCCTCCATGGCCGGTCTGGCCACCCAGTTAAATTGTGAAATCGGCGCCGGTTTCCACGTTGGTGTCGACACCGGCATGACGGGCACGCTGGCAGAGGTCCTCGATGGAAACCGAGTCCAGCCGGACCATCAGCTCGTCCTGCAGCGTGGCGACAAAGGGAGCGACAATGCGCTGGCCTAGGTCGGAGCGCGGAACTTGCTTGTCTTCGTCATCCTCGATCGATTCCGCCACGCGCACGACGTCGCCCACAGAAATGCGCCGGCGCTCACGCGCCAGCCTGTAGCCGCCGCGGGGCCCGCGCACGCCCTTGAGAATGCCCGCGCGCACCAGTTGCTGCATCACCTGTTCTAGATAGCGCTGTGGCACGCCCTGGCGGGCGGTGATTTCCTTGGCTTGCACCGGCTCGGGCCGGGCATTGAAGGCGATATCAATCACCGCCTCCAGCGCCAAAAGTGTCTTGCGAGACAGTTTCAGCATCTTAAGACCGGTCTTTCGCCAGCGTTGGCGTCATGCCCGTCGAGCCGAAGCCGCCCGCGCCGCGGTTGCTCTCGCTCAGGGCTTCCATCTCGATCAATTCGGCCTGCTCATGGCGGGCGATCACCATTTGGGCGATCTTGTGACCGCGGGTGATGACGAAGACCGTGTCGCCGTGATTGATCAGAATCGCCTTGATTTCTCCGCGATAGTCGCTGTCGATCGTGCCGGGCGAATTCAGGCATGTAATACCATGATTGAGCGCCAGGCCGGAACGGGGGCGCACCTGCGCCTCGACCCCCAAAGGCAGTTCGATGGCGATACCGGTGGGCACCGCCATGCGCTGGCCCGGCAACAGTTCAACTGGTTCGTCCACCGCCGCCAAAAGGTCGAGCCCCGCCGAGCCATGGGTGGCGTAACGGGGCAGGGGCAGATCGGATGCGTGTGGCAGCCTTTTGATCCCGACCTTCATACGGTTGCTCATGCTGCCTGGCCCTTCAATTTTTCCGCGATGCGTCGTGCCAAGCGCTCCCCCACTTCCATTTTTGTCAATTCCGGCCAGTCCTCGACTCCGGTTTCGCTGATCAGATGGATACGGTTCCTGTCGCCACCCATGACATCGCCTGAAACATCATTGGCGATGATCCAGTCCGCGCCCTTGCGCGCGCGCTTGGTGAGCGCATTGGACAGGACGTCGTCAGTCTCGGCGGCAAAACCGATCACCAGTCCCGGGCGTTTGGGACCATGCGCAATCGTGGCCAGGATGTCGGGATTCTCCACGAGCTTGATCAGCGGCACGACCCGGTCCAGGGATTTCTTGATCTTGGAATTGGCGGCGATATCGGGCCGCCAGTCCGCCACGGCCGCCGCCATCACCAGCACATCGACTGGCAAGTTCGCCTCGCAGGCTGCCAGCATTTCCTCGGCCGTGACCACCTGGGTCAATTTCACACCGGCCGGCGCTTCCAGGCTGACAGGACCGGAGACCAGCCTGGTATCCGCGCCCGCGCGCGCCAGGGCTTCGGCAATGGCGTAGCCCTGCTTGCCGCTGGAATGATTGGCGAGAAAGCGCACCGGGTCCACCGGCTCGCGCGTGGGGCCCGCGGTTACCAGCGCCCTCACGCCCTTGAGCGGGCCGGTCGCGCCAAGTGCCTTCTCGATGGCATCGACGATTTCCAGCGGCTCTGCCATGCGGCCGGGACCGAACTCGCCGCAAGCCATTTCGCCGTCATTGGGTCCAACGAACAGCACGCCGTCTTTCTCCAGCACCACACGATTGCGCCGGACGCTCGCACTCTCCCACATGCGTACGTTCATGGCCGGAGCCATCAGCACCTTCTTGTCGGTGGCGAGAAGGGCAGTGGAGGCCAGGTCATTCGCCAGGCCATTCGCCATCTTGGCCATCAAGTCGGCGGTGGCGGGCGCCACCACGACCAGGTCCGCGCTGCGGGAAAGCTGGATATGGCCCATCTCCGCCTCGTCGGTGAGGCTGAACAGGTCGGAATAGACCCTTTCACCGGTCAGCGCTGACAGCGACAGTGAGGTGATGAATTCCGCGCCCGCTTTGGTGAGGATGGCACGGGTTTTGAGTCCGCGTTCGGAAAGCCGCCGCACCAGCTCAAGGGACTTGTAGGCGGCGATACCGCCGCCGACGATCAATAGAATGCTTTTGCTGCTCACAGCGAAATCCACGCCTGTTGGCTGGGGTATATAACAAAATACGCCCTGGGCGTGTAGTTCCAGAATAACCCATTGTAAATATGGAATGAATATTCCCTTAAGTCCCCGTTCATCGGCGCCTGTCATGCTTTCTGCCATGACGATGACCACTGGTGAGCTCTACCGTCTGGCTTCTGACCTTGCCGCCGAACACGGCAAAGCAGCGTCCGAATATGCGAGCCGCGCCGTCATGACCCTGGAAGCGGAAGGCGCCCATGAGCGGGCGCAGTTCTGGTTCCTGATGCTGATCCTGCTGGGTGACATAAATTCTGGGCGCGTCGATCCGGATGGCCTCATCACCATCCACTAGTATCAACAGGCACGAAATGCGTTAGCATCCCGGGCTCACTGCGCCCAGGGACCTCCATGCCTCTCGATCCGTTCGTGAAGGCCTTTATCGACAAGGCAGCTGCGATCCCGCGCCCGAAGCCCTGGGAGATGGTGCCCGCCATGGCGCGGCAATCCTTCGCCGCCATGATGCAGCTGATCGGTCCCAAGGATGTCGCGGTGGGCGGGATAGAGAATTTCACCATTCCCGGTCCCGGCGGTCCCATTCGCGCGCGCGCCTATGCACCGATCGCGACTGTCGGCTCGCAAACGACCCTGATTTATTTCCATGGCGGCGGATTTGTGGTGGGCGGACTTGAGAGCCATGACGGACTGTGCCGGCTGTTCGTGGCCGAAGGCGGCTTCAAGGTGATCGCTGTGGATTACCGCCTGGCGCCGGAACATCCCTATCCTGCTGCTGTGGACGATGCCTGGGCGGCATTTCAATGGATCGAAGCCAATGCCGCGAATCTGGGCGTGGATGGCGGACGCATTGCGGTGGGCGGAGACAGTGCCGGCGGCATGCTCGCGGCCATTGTCACGCAGCTAGCGCGAGCAAAGACCAAACCCAGGATTGCCTGTCAGCTGTTGTTGTTTCCCAACACCCAGATAGGCACGGAAACAACTTCGCTCAACGAATTCGCGGTGGGCTATTTGCTTGAGCGCCGGACCATCGAATATTTCAGCTCGCTCTATCTGCCGCCAGAGACCGATCGCAATTCGCCCACAGTCTCTCCGTTGCGCGCCAGGGATTTCAGCGGTCTGCCGCCGGCCTATGTGATGCTTGGCGGCTTTGATCCGCTGCACGACGAGGGTCTGGCCTATGCCGAAAAGCTCAAGGCCGCAGGCGTGAAGGTTACCATCGCCGATTATGCCGATCTGGTGCATTGCTTCATCTATCTGCAGACCGTGTTGCCGCAAGCCCATGAAGCGGTGGCAAAGGCGGCCAGAGCGGTCAAAGCAGCGTTGGACGCCGCCTAGGCCGAGCGCGTGCCGGGGTTGAGAATGGCCTTGGGGTCCAGCGTCTCCTTGATGCTGAGGCGCAATTTCTCTTCCAGTAATTCTTCCGGGCCCTTCAATTCGGTTAGTGCTTTCAGCGCTTCCTCCCGTACGGATTGAGCTTGCGTCACGTCATTTCCCAAGGCGCGCGGGTAAATCATGGTCAGGCGCAATTTTGCGCTTTCATGACCGGGGTCGCTGACCCGGGCCAGCACGATGCCATGGGCACCCTTTCGCGGCGTGCCGGTGCGCATGGCCCGGTCGAGGCCAGCCCGCATGGCCGCGTAGACGCGCGGCAGCTTCGCCCAGTTCGCGATGGTTTCGATCCGGTCTGTCGCCAGGCCGCGGTCCATCAATGTGTCGCGATAGTCGGGCTCTTCGGGCATGCAGTTGCCCAAGGCAAGAGCCCCCAGCCTTCCGGCGAGTTTGTCGAAGCGTCTGCGCAAACTGCAGGCTTCAGACTCGATTCCGCTGAAACAGATCGTCAGCATGGCGGCGTGATTATCGAACTGCCTAAGGCGCCGATGGATATCGCCCACCCAATCCGAAAGTGTACGGCCCCGGCCCATCAGGTCCATCTGATGATGGAAATGGGTCCCGCTGCCGTCCCACAAATACGCCTTGGACTGTGCCAGATCCTGGCGCCGAGCCTCCCGCAAGGCGGTAAGCCCGCCGGCGAAATCGTTGAACAAGTAGCGTCGATATTCTGTTTTTGAAGGCAGCGCGCGGATATGGAGACCGGCGCTGGTGATGATGCCAAGCGTGCCTTCCGATCCCGGTGCCAGCCAAAGACCCGATTGCACCAGGCCCTCGGGCGCCGCCATCCTGGCGGCATGTAGCCAGGGGACCTGACGGTTGCATGCAATATGGCCGCCCAGGCTTCCCTCCATCGATCCCTTGAGGCCGGCGCCTTGTGCCGCCAGCTGTCGCGCCAGATCTTCTGCCGTTATCCCCGCTTCCGCCCATGCCAGTCCAGACAGCATGTCCACGGAGACAAGATGCGACATGGCGGAGAGATCGAATGTGACGAGCGCCGGATGGGATCCTCGTTGCGGCACGGCCCCGAGACCGCTGCCGGTGCCGAAGGGCGTGACCGCGATGCCCATGTCGGCGCAGAGCTTGAGCAGCGTCAGCACCTCATCGGGGTTGCGGGGATAAAGAACCGCATCCGGCAGATGGGAGAGATCGCCGCTGCGCAGGCGGAGCCGGTCGGTGGTGCCAGAGGCAGCGTGGCGTGCGCGTTCCGCCAGGTCCTGTTTGACTTTTCTAGGACCAAGCAGATTCGTGAATTTGTTCCGCGCCGCGTCGCTCAAATGAGATGCCGGCTCGCCCATTTCGGTCAGCGGCCGTGCTGGCGTCGCCAGCAGGGCAGGCATGGCGACCCAGTCGGCCAACCAGCGCCAAGCCGCTTCGCCCTGGGGAGCATTCTCCTGCTCGAAATTCCACGCAGCCATATGGCGAGTCTAGCGCAAAGCCGGGCCCCCGCGGCCCAGGCAGCGTCTTGCTATCAGATTCTAAGGTTAATGGCGGCAGGAATGATCTCGAAAGTGGCAGGCAATACGCCGGTCGCTTCACCGTCGCATTCCACATCCACGGGCGCCAACGTGTCCAGGGTAGGGGCTGTGGTCAGCCGGGCAATGCGCAAGCTTCGGGCCTGATCGGAATGATTTGAACCATCCAGGACCCGCATGTCGAACAGTCCCTGTCTTGGAGCCATCGAGACGCTGGCGATTCCCGCGATCTCGTCCTGGCCATCGCTCATCAACCGCACACGCGTTGCACGCCAGCGGCTGCGGACCAGGAGCCGGTGCAGCCGCGCGGCGAAGCCATGGCCAAAAAGCCGGGCAATGCGAGCGCGCCCGAAGGCCCGCGCCGCGCTTGCGGAAAGGCCGAAGCTGGCCTCGCCCAGGAAGAAGCGGGTCACCGGCAAACCGTCCGCGCTGAGACATGACACTCGTCCAAGGTCGCGCTTATGGATGCGGGCATGCGCCAGACGGTCCACGCCGGCATGCCAGCCGGGCAAAACGCCCAGCTGGCGGCAAAGGGCGCTGTCATGGCCATTATGAACAAAGCTGAACACCGCATCGGGTGAAACGGGCAGGCCACGATCGAAGAATCCGTTCAGTGCCTCATTGATTGTGCCGTCCCCGCCAACCGCGATGATTTCCATATGACCGTCGCGCAACGCATCGCGCACCATATGCGCCGCCTGGGCCGGCGCGGTGGTGACAAAGAAGGACAGAAGGGGAAAGATCTTTTCCAGCGCCGCTTCGATCGCTTCCCAGTCATGGCCGGTCCGTCCGCCGGCGGAATTCGGATTGAAGATGACAAAGGCGGTCACGCCTGCACCCGATACAGACGTTCAAGGCTGGCGATTTCATCGGTTCTTTTGCTGTCGTTCCAGCCCAGGTGCGCCGCCATCTGGTTTGCGGTTTTCTCCAGCACCTCGCGCGCGGGCTTGCCAAATTGGCCCAGCCCAGTGCGCCGCATCAGAACATCTTCCAGCGTCAGCGCCATTTCCTCCTTCAGCGCGAATGCGATCTGGGCTTGTGTGTCGCCGCTTTGGTTGAGCGGCATCAGATCGGCGATGCGCGCGCCCTTCAGCGCCTGCGGAAGCCTGGCACCCAGCATATGGGCGAGGTGGCGCATGGCGGAGAGCCCGGGCCAGGTTTTCTGGTAGCCGCGCAGCATGCCGTCGAAACGCTCAAAGCGGCCTCCGGGAAGCGGGACTTTGGCGGTGGCGCAAGGGGGCGCCTTTCTGTCCAGCTTCCTCACCAGCGCATCGGTGATTT
Source organism: Rhizomicrobium sp. (assembly GCA_035512055.1). Classification (GTDB taxonomy): domain Bacteria; phylum Pseudomonadota; class Alphaproteobacteria; order Micropepsales; family Micropepsaceae; genus Rhizomicrobium. The sequence goes on along the minus strand of DATKEP010000061.1, from coordinate 8,165 downwards.
TTTGCGCAAGATCGCGAGAGGTCGTGTATTTGCCGCCCAAGGCTGAGAAAAGGCCGTCCATCAGGCCTTCCGTGCCATGGTCCACCAACTCCGCGCGGCGGCTCACATTGTAGCTATCGCCACGGCCTTTGGGCACACCATCACTGACCAGTGGCCTCAGGCCCGCATAGAAGTACTCGACGCTTTCGCGCGGCAGGGCCGCTGCCGGCAAGTATTTTCTGAAGGTGGCGAGAAACGCGTCGATATCGTTCTCGGTCACCGCCACGGTTGCCGGATCTCCGGTGAATTCGGTATCGGTCGTCGCCAACAAGGTATGGCCGCGCCAGGGCAGGGCAAAAAGATGACCGCTGCCCGCCTCGATGGTCAGCGCCGATTTTGCGAATGCAGGAACCATCAGGTGAATGCCCTTGGAGCGGATCAGCCGATGGGCGCTGCGTCCTCCCGTCGCTTGTTCGAGGAACAGGTCGGCCCATGGACCGGCAGCGACAAGCACTGTCTTGGCGCGAATGTCGAAGCGGGCGCCGGTCATGCCATCCCGGACGGCGCAACCTTCGACCTTTCCGTCGCGCTCAAAGAGTTTTTCCGCCACCGCGTAATTGGCGATCGCCGCGCCATTGGCGTCGGCGTCCACCAGATTCTCCAGCGCGATGCGTTCGGGGCTGTACATCTGCGCATCGTAATATTCAAAGGCACCCTCGAAACCATCGGCGGCCAGCACTGGCTCGCGTGCCAGCGCATCTTTTGACACTATCCAGCGATGGCCGGGGAGGTGCTGGGCGGGATCCTCCAGCCGGTTCCTGTCGTAAGACAAAATATCGTAGAGCGTCAGTCCCGCCTTGAGCTTGCCGCGTTCGGCGATCCCAGCCCGATAGAGTGGCAAAAGAAAGGGCAGGGGCCTCACCAGATGCGGTGCCATGCGCATCAGGCCCAGCCTTTCGCGCAAGGATTCGCGCACCAGCGAGATTTCCAGATTACGCAGATAGCGCAGCCCGCCATGTGCTAGCTTGGAATTGTGCGCGCTGGTGGCGGAAGCAAAGTCCCGCATCTCGATCAGCGCCACCTTGAGTCCGCGCATCGACGCATCGCGCGCGGTGAAACAGCCTGTAGCGCCGCCGCCGATGATCAGGACGTCAAATGTTTCGTTTGAAAGCCGGGAAAGGGCGCGCTGCATGCGCGCGTAGGCTATATCTCAGAAAGCGGGATGCCTACTTGATCTTGCCTTCCTTGAATTCGACATGCTTGCGCAGCACTGGATCGTATTTCTTGATCGAGAATTTCTCGGTCATCGTGCGCGTGTTCTTCTTGGTGACATAGAAGAAGCCGCTGCCGCCTTCGCTGTTGAGGCGGATTTTCGCGGTGGTCGGCTTCGCCATGGGATGCTCCAAAAGAGACAGATCGAGGGGCGGGTAGATGGCTCAACCATCCCCGTCCTGTCAAGGACTTAGGCGAAAACCCCGGTTTTCAGCGCTTTTTGGCCCGCAGACGGTGCTTTTTGGACGATTTGCCCGGCTGGCTGCCCCGGGCCTTATGCGGGTGACGGCTGCCGGCCGAACTGTCCACCAAGGCGAACCGCAAGCCGCCTGTCACCGGCGCCGCTTCCACCAGCTCAACCTTCAACGCATCGCCCATGCCGTAGCTGGTGCGGCTGCGTTGTCCGATCAGAGCCTGGCGCTTTTCGTCATGATGAAAAAAGTCCGTGCCCAGGCTGCGGACCGGGATCAGGCCCTCGGCGCCGGATTCTGCCAGTCGCACGAACAAACCGAAGCGGGTAACACCGCTTACGCGAGCATCGAAAATCTCTCCCACCCGGTCTTCCATGAAAGCGGCGACATAGCGGTCGGTGGAGTCGCGCTCCGCCGCCATGGCGCGCCGCTCGGTCATGGTGATGTGTTCCGCCACAGTGCCGAGGCTGGACATCTCCCTGTCGGTCAGCCCGTCATCGCCAAGGTCGAAGGCGTGGATCAGTGCCCGGTGCACGATCAGGTCGGCGTAGCGGCGAATGGGGGAAGTGAAGTGGGCGTATTTGGCCAGGTTCAGGCCGAAATGGCCGATATTGGCCGGATCATAAACCGCCTGCGCCTGACTTCTCAGCACCACATCATTCATCACGGCTTGATGCGGCTTGCCTTTGGATTGGGCCAGAATGCGGTTGAAGGTGCCCGGCTTGACCACCTGGCCCTTGGCAAAACTGATGTTGAGAGTGCGCAGGAAGTCGGAAAAGGCGTAGAGCTTCTCTTTTGATGGCGTGTCATGCACGCGGTAGATCAATGGTGTCTTGGCCATTTCCAATGCCTCGGCAGCAGCGACATTGGCCAACACCATGAATTCCTCGATCAACTTCATGGATTCCAGCCGCTCGCGATAGGCGATGGATGCAACCTTGCCGTCGGCGCCCAGCACCACCCTGCGCTCGGGCAGGTCGAGATCCAGCGGATCGCGCAGATTGCGTGCCACGGTGAGTGATTTGTAGGCCGCCCACAGATCGGCCAAGGTCTTTTTCACCGTGGCATTCATGCCGGCATCGGGCTTGCCCTCGAAAGCGGCTTGGGCGCGCGCGTAAGTCAGGCGAGCGGCCGAGCGCATGACCGCGCGCTGGAAGAGATGGCTTTTCTTGCGGCCATGACTGTCGAATACCATGCGCGCCACCAGACAGGGCCGATCCACGCCTTCCTTCAGCGAACAAAGGTCGGCGGACAGTTCTTCCGGCAGCATCGGCACGACGCGGTCGGGGAAATAGGCGCTGTTGCCTCGCTTCAGTGCTTCCTTGTCCAGTGCCGAGCCCGGCGAGACGTAATGAGCGACATCGGCGATGGCCACCACCACGACATGGCCGCCCGGATTGCGTTCGTCATCATCGGGTCCAGCCCAGACTGCATCGTCATGGTCGCGCGCGTCGGGCGGATCGATAGTCACGAGCGGTATGGCGCGCAGGTCTGTTCGCCCGCGGGGGTCCACCAACTTCGCCGCCTTGGCCTGGTCAATCACGGGTTCGGGAAATTCGGTCGGGATGCCGTGGTCGTGAATCGCGATCAGGCTGATGGTCTTGGGCGAATCCATGCTGCCGATGCGCTCAACGATCTTGACGCGGGCAAAGTTGCCGATACGGCCCGTCCTTGGTTCGGCCGCGACCAGCTCATTGTGCTTGGCCCCGGCAAGATCGGATTTGTCGAGCGCATATTCGGTGCGCGTCTTTTTGTCGATCGGCACCAGCCGCCAACCACCGGCCGGGACCTCGCGCAGCACGCCGATCAGGCGCGTCTGTGCCTCGCGCTCCAGCCGACGGATGACGCGGGCTTCATAGCTGTCACCATGCCGCTCGAATCTAGCCAGCAGCCGGTCGCCCGTTCCGGGGGCCGCCCCGTCTTTTGGCGGGACCAGGTAGATAGTGGGCGGCTCGTCGTTGCTGTCCCAGTTCAATGGCCGGGCCAGCAATTCGCCATCGCTGTCCACGCCGCTGACTTCGATCAGACCGACTTCTGGCAGTTCGCCATGTTTGGTGAAGCCGGTCCTTTTGCGGCCTTCGATGGCGCCCTCGGTTTCCAGTTCCTTGAGAATGCGCTTGAGGAGGATGCGGTCGGAGCCTTTGAGGCCCAAGAGCCGCACCATGTCGCGTTTGGTGGCGCCGGCATTTTGTGCCAGCAGTTGGAGTACCCGCGCTTTGTCGAGCGCGGATGCGTGTTGGGGTCGTTTGTCTTTCTTCAATTGTCCTATTCGCCTGCCATCTCAGGCATTTTGGCCTTCGACTTGCCTTGCGCTTTGCCGGATGATTTGGCCGCGGCGACCAGCTTGGCAGCTTTCTTCTTGGGTATGAGTGTCTTTTTGGCGTTCTTTTCCACGCCATTGGTTTTATCGGCTTTGGCTGCCTTGGCTTTCGGCATCTTTTCCGCATTCGGCTTTGCCGTTTTTCTTTTCTTGCCGCCCTTCGCCGCGCGTGCGGCGATCAGGGCCAGTGCCTGTTCCATGGTGATGGCGTTAGGCTCGGTGCCTTCGGGCAGGGTGGCGTTGACTTCGCCATCGCTGACATAGGGACCGAATTTGCCTTTCAGCACCTTGATCGGCTTGCCATCCGGCGCCGCGCCCAGGTCCTTCAAGGTATGCGCGCCGCGGCGGCCCGGTCCTCTGGCTTTCTTTTCGGCCAGCAGCGTGACCGCGTGGTTCAGGCCGATCTCGAACACGTCTTCGGGCGAGTCCAGCGAGGCATAGATGCCGTTATGGGCCACGTAAGGCCCGAAGCGGCCGAAATTGGCGGTGACTTTCTTGCCGTCTTCCGGATGATGGCCCACTTCGCGCGGCAGCGAGAGCAGCCTGATCGCGAGTTCGAGGTCCACATCGCTTTTGTCGGTGCCCTTGGGGATGCCGCTGCGCTTGGGTTTTTCGCCTTCGCCGAGTTGCACGTAAGGCCCGAAGCGTCCCGAACGCAGGGTGACTTTCTCGTCCGTGCCGGGGAACAGGCCGAGCTCTACCGGACCTGCATCGCCTTCGCCCGCCTTTGCGCCCAACTGGCGGGTGAACTTGCAATCCGGATAATTGGTGCAGCCGACAAAGGCGCCGAAACGGCCCAGCTTGAGGTTCAGCCGCCCGCTCTCGCAGGCCGGGCATTTGCGCGGGTCCACGCCGTCCGCGCGTTCCGGGAAGATGTGGGGCGACAGCACGCGGTCGAGTTCGTCGATAACCTCGGAAATCTTGAGGTCCTTGGTCTCGCCGACGGATGCGGAGAAATCCTTCCAGAAATCCCGCAACAGCTGTTTCCAGTCAAGCTTGCCGTCGGAGACCTCGTCCAGCTTCTCTTCGAGGTCGGCAGTGAAATCATACGCCACATAGCGGTGGAAGAAGCTATTGAGGAAAGTGGTGACCAGCTGGCCCTTGTCTTCGGGAATAAAGCGCTGGCGGTCCATGCGCACATAGGCGCGGTCGCGCAGGGTTGAAATGATCGAGGCATAGGTCGAGGGACGGCCGATGCCAAGTTCTTCCAGCTTCTTGACCAGGCTGGCTTCGGAATAGCGCGGCGGCGGCTCTGTGAAGTGCTGCGCCGGATTGATCTTCTCGACTTTCGTGCCATCGCCGGCCTCAAGCTTGGGCAGGCGCGAGCCGTCATCGTCGGCCTCATCGTCCTGGCCTTCGAGATAAAGCGTCAGGAAGCCGTCAAACAGCGTAACGGTGCCGGTGGCGCGAAGCGTGATCTTGTTGTCGGCGGAGATCACATCCACGGTGGTGCGCTCCTGCTCGGCCGATTCCATCTGGCTGGCAAGCGCCCGTTTCCAGATCAGTTCGTACAGTCTGGCGGCATCGGCATCGAGGTAGCGCGCCACCTGGCCGGGCGTGCGGTCGAAGCTGGTGGGGCGCACCGCTTCATGCGCTTCCTGCGCCGTCTCGTTGTTGTTGACATAGACGCGCGCGCCGCCAGGCACATAGCGGGCGCCGTAATTCTTGCGGATCAGGTCACGGGCTTCGTTGATGGCTTCGGGCACCATGGTGATGCCGTCGGTACGCATATAGGTGATCAGGCCCACGGTCTCGCCGTCGATATCGGCGCCTTCATACAGTCCTTGCGCGACCTGCATGGTGCGCTTGGCGTTGAAGCCCAGCTTGCGGCTGGCTTCCTGCTGCAGTGTCGAGGTCTTGAAGGGCGGGGCGGGATTGCGCTTGACGGGCTTTGCTTCGACGCTGCCCACGCGGAAGGCTTGCGCCTTTATCGCTGCGACGGCGCTGTCGGCCTCGGCCTGGTTCGCCAGTGACAGTTTTTCGAGCTTCTTGCCATTGAGCTGCACCAGGCGGCCGCTGAAAGAGCCGCTGTCGGCAAGCAGGTCTGTATCGATGCTCCAATATTCCTGGGCGCGGAAGGCCTCGATCTCCTGCTCGCGCTCCACGATCAGGCGCAGCGCCACGCTCTGCACCCGGCCGGCCGAGCGTGCGCCCGGCAGTTTACGCCACAACACCGGCGAGAGCGTAAAGCCCACCAGATAGTCGAGCGCACGGCGCGCCAGATAGGCGTCCACCAGCTCCTTGTTGATCTTGCGGGGATGCCGGATGGCCTCGGTCACTGCCGACTTGGTGATGGCGTTGAACGCCACCCGCTCGATGGGCAGATCCTTCAGCAACTTCTTTTCCTTCAGCACTTCCAGGATATGCCAGCTGATGGCCTCCCCCTCGCGGTCGGGGTCGGTGGCCAGGATCAGCTTGTCGGCGCCTTTCACGGCGGCCGCGATGTCTTTGATCTTGGAGGCCGCCCGGGCGTCCACGTCCCAAGTCATGGCGAAGTCTTCGTCCGGCTTTACCGAACCGTCCTTGGAGGGCAGGTCGCGGATATGCCCGAAGCTGGCCAGCACCTTATAATTGCTGCCCAGATACTTGTTGATGGCTTTGACCTTGCCGGGGGACTCGACGATTAGGACATTCATTTAGGAAACGGAACCTAACTTGGGGGTGAGAAGGGGCTTATTTGGGAACGCTGGGGCAATCCGCAAGGTTCGAGACTCGGCCCGTCCGGCAAACGGGGCCGGACACTGGTCGAACCTCCAGCCGCCTGTCAACGCTGGCGGGGAGCCAAAGATCAAACTATTGGTTGTAATGTTCCCCCAGGACCCCATAGGAAGTAACCTCAGGTTGTGGAACTTCGGCTCTCTTCCCTATGGTTAAGCGCCCAATCCTTACCAAAAGGTGATCGACGAGCGGCGCAGCGTCGCGCATGCCCCTTTCGCCTGGGGGCATTGCACTGATTTCCCGTCAGAATCGCTGTCCCGGTCCCGGCTAAAGAACTTTGGAGGCCCCGTCAGCGGCTGCCGGTGGGCACGACCTCCCGGCCGAATGTCGCATTGGTGACCAGGGCGAAACTGCCATACATGGCCAAGGCCCCGCACAAAAGACCGACCCAGCCGCCCAGCGCGTGGAGCATGGGGGCCCCCAACACCGCGCCGCCACCCAACAGGAAGAAGGCAATCCACAGGGTCAGGAAAATCCCGAACAGCAATCGCGACAGCCGGAAGGTCGAGACCCACAGTCCCAAAGTAAATACCCCCCAAAGCAGCAGGCAGACTCCAATGGCGCTTCCGGCGCCCGACAGGTCCAGCACATGGTTGGCGCCCAACAGAACCAAAAGCGCGAACCACCACCAGAAGGCGCCGTAACTCGTAAAGGCTGTAGCGCCGAACACATTTCCGGTCCGGAATTCCATGATGCCTGCGATGATCTGTGCAGTGCCACCGAAAGCCATGGCAAGCGGGATCACGACCGGCTCGCCCGTCGCAGGCAGAAGACCGGCATTGATGCTGCTCAGAAGAACGGTGGTAAGCCCAAAGCCCATCAACCCCAGCGGTGCGGGATTTGCGGTGTCTGCCATGTGATGCCTCCCAGCTACTTTTTTGTTGGATCCCGACCTTAGCCTCTCATCAACTCCACGACACGCGATTTCCCGGATGGCGCCGGCAGCGTCCCGCCAATTCCAGCTCCAGGATCACCGTTAAAACCGCACCGGCCGGCGCACCAAGCTGCAGGATCAACTCGTCAATTTCGGCCGGCGCGGGCCCGAGCAATTCTTCAAGCCGCGCGCGAATTCGGTCGGCTTGCGCTTCCAGCGCCTCGACCTGCGGCGCAGCTGACAGACTGTCGGTCTCGCGGATGGCACCGCCAAGCATGGGAGACAGAACCGACAAAATGTCGCCCACACTTTCGGTGAGTGTGGCGCCCTCCTTGATCAGCCGGTTGGCGCCTCTGGCACGTGGATCGAGCGGCGAGCCCGGCACGGCGAAGATCTCGCGTCCTTGCTCCAGGGTATAGTTGGCGGTGATCAGCGAGCCAGATTTTTCCGCCGCTTCCACCACGACCACGCCGCGCGCCAGCCCGGAGATGATGCGGTTGCGCCTAGCGCGCCTGCGGGGCCTCGCCCAGCCGCATCTCCGACAGGATCACGCCCTGATTCTTGATCGCGCCAAACAGGTTCTCATTTTCCGGCGGGTAGTTGATGTCCACGCCGCCGGCGATAACCCCAACCGTACCCGCCGCCAGCGCCGCGTCATGGGCGGCCGCACTGATACCCCGCGCCAGGCCGGAGACGACCACCAGCCCCGCAATGCCTAGTTCGCGCGCCAGGATATCGGCGAATTTGCGCGCCAGCGCCGAGGCATTGCGCGCGCCGACAATCGCAATCATCTCCTTTTGCAGCAGATGCG
>DATKEP010000060.1:0-8304 GCA_035512055.1 Rhizomicrobium sp. | reverse complement strand
GATGGGCGACACCAAGGCGGGAGACACAGGCCTTGTCCCAGGCACTGTCCGGGAAAGGAAGATTGCTCACGCCGCTGCCTCGCGAGAGAAGGGATAAATCCGCACCAGCAGATCGAGCTTGCGGATGGCGATGGAAAGATCGTCGCGCAGCGCCATGATATTGCGCTCGGCACGACCCGGGTCGGAAGACCAGCAGTCGCGCACGATCCGTGCCGAAAGGCTGAAACGAAGCGCCGCCTTGCCAGCGGCCAGCGCCACCGGCTGGCCGATCTGGCAGGCCAACCTGAGCAGGTCCCTGTCTTGCATTGAAATGCCGCATGTCGACAGATCACGCCGCATGGCGCGATAGATGGTTGCGCAGGCGTCGGCGGAAAGGCCGTCGCCGTCCTTTATCAGCCGCAGCGCAAAGATGGTGGGTTCGCGCGGAGCGAATTCCGCGCCACCATCCAGGAAGGCGAGATGGGACGATCCGCCCACCAGTTCCTGTATCGCGTCGCGGAAGATCTCCGTGACATGATCGCGGAAATCCCGCGGCACGGCATGATAAAGCCGCATCTCTTCGAGCGCGGCTTCCCAGCGCAGCCACTGGCCGAAATTGAAACGGTGGGAAAAGCTGTTGCGCAGGCCGCTCCACTGCTCCGGCCAGTCGAAGCGGGTGGCATATCCGGCCAGATGACCCATGGGCGCGCGGGCCGGGGCAAGCCTGGCGGCGAGGGCAGACGGCACCAGCAGCGCGCCGCTGAAGGCCGGGCCGGTGAAGAATTTCGATCCTGTGACCAGCACAAGCATGCCCTTGGACAAGAGCTCTTTCAGCCGGACCGGGCTTGTGCGCAGCTGGCAGGCATCGGCAACGATCTGAACCCGGCCGGGGAAGCGCGCGGCCATTTCATCCAGCAGGGCATCGCTGGGGGCTTTCCATCCGAATTTGGAGGCTTCTATTGCCTGGAGCAGCACATGGTCGTGAGTGGCAAGCGCCTGTTCGACGGCCCTGCGCACGGCGTCATCCATTTCGGCGGGGGTGCGAAAGCTGCCATCTTCATTGCGGAAGCCGACCTCGAGGCCTTCGATGCCGTCAAGGCCGGCGACGCCGGCGCCCTTCTCGACGGTGGCGCCGGTTGAGGTGGTCTGGCTGAAATGGCGGCCGCGGCAGGTATAAGCGGTTCCGCTGCCAGTCTGATCGGCGCCTGCGATCACGGTCGCGAGCGAGCCGGGATTGAGCAGCCTGACCAGGAACAGGGTTTGCAATTGGGCGTCTGTGCCGGAGGCCGAGAACACAACCTCCGCGCCGCTGTCTTTCAGATCAAGACAGTTCAGCAGCGCGTCACGCGCGGCGGTGACAGCGGCTTCGCAGGCCCGGTTCGGACCAACGCTGAGCGAGGCCGTCAGCAATTCCTCGCGGGCGGCGCGCGCGCGGGCATAGCCTTCCGGCGAAATCGAACTGGCGGTGGAAGAGGCGAAATCTATCAGCCCCGGCGCTGGAAAGGGCGTGCAGCCATAGGCATTCTGGCAATCGTTCGAAAGCGTCAGCCGGCCGTCGCCGCCACTGACAAGAAATTCATCGATGGCGCCGGGAAGCGCGCGAGGCAGCACATCGCGCGCAGCGAGATTGCTCTTGTCCGTCCACGCCATTTCCTGCTCCTTCGCACAGGGGCAGGCTCCTCTTTTATAGTTAAGAAGTGTTGAATGGCGTTGCCTGCCTGCCCGTTCTGGGCCACTTTCAGCGCGGTTCAGGTCCTTCAATACGGGCAATTTGCGTGCATTGGCCCCCGAAATGATTGCCCAATTTTCCCGTCACGCACGGTTCTACAGCGCGCTGCTCTGCGGTTGCGTGACTGTGCTGGCCGCATGGCAGATGGGCTTCGCCGCGCCGCTGCTGGCCGGCGGCGATGCCTTCTATCTGGTATTTTTGCTGCTGATCGCCGCCCTGGTGGCGCGGATGAAGCCCGGCGACCTCAAGCGAAGGGCGAAACGCGAGGACGAGGGCATCGTCATCGTCCTGATCATCACACTGGCTACCATGGCCTTCTTCACGGATGCGGTTTTCACGGCGCTGAACCGCAAGCATGGCATCGAGATCCTGCCGCTTTCGCTGGCCGCCCTTGGCGCGCTGATGGGCTGGTTCGTGCTCCACACGGTGATGGCCTTTCATTATGCCGACATCCATTATTTCGACGATCCGGATATCGAGGGCGACGAAAAGGACCTGTCTTTTCCCGGGCGCGGCCAGCCCGGCCCGTGGGATTTTCTCTATTACTCGTTCGTCGTGGGCATGACCTGCCAGGTCTCCGACGTGCAGGTGCGCACCACGGTGATGCGCCGCGCCACTATTCTGCATGGCGTGGTGTCGTTCTTCTTCAACACTGTCTTCATCGCCATGGCGGTGAACGCGGGGGTCGCGTTGGCAAGCTAAGGTCTATTTGGCGGCCAGGGAACGAACGCACTGACGCGCCGCCGATATTCCGCATAGCCGGGACGACGCTCGTCCATCTTGTCTTCCATCAGGGTCACGCCTGACACCTGCAGCAGCAGGAAAGTGACCAGCACCGGCGACAGCACCAGCCACCATTGATGGCTGGCGCCGAAGCCGATGGCGAAATAGCCCCACCACATCAGCGCCTCGCCGAAATAGTTGGGATGGCGCGACCAGCCCCACAGGCCCCGGTCCATCACCTTGCCCGTGCTGGCAGGATCCGACCGGAAGGCGGCAAGCTGGAAGTCGGCCAGCGCCTCGAAGATGAGCGCCACGCCAGCCACGGAGATCCCGGCATAGTCCAGCCAGCCCATCGGCATGTGTGCATAGAGAACCGCGGCCACCAGCGGCGCGGGCACGAACCAGATGAGAACAGCTTGCAACAAGAAGACCTGGATCAGGCTCAGCCACCACCAGTTGCGGCCGAACTTTTGCCGCATGGCGGCATAGCGGTGGTCTTCTCCGTTATGTCGTGCCCAGATATGGGCGGCGAGCCGGATCCCCCAGAGGTTGACCAGAAGCAGTACGGCGGAGGTGCGCGGGCCCCCTGACTGGCCCAGCCAGGCGGCTATATCCACCACTCCGGCCACGCCCAGCCCCCAGAAAATGTCCACGACGCTGACATCGCGGCTGCGAAGGGAAACCAGCCACAGGACCACCCCAGCAGATAGGGCAAATACCAGCCCCCAGCTGGTCGGCGCGAGATGCGGAAATGAGGGCATTGTCATGCGGCAAATTGCGTGGAATCAAATGCTTGTTTCGCGTTATCCTGTTTAAAACAGGTCTGATCCCTGCTAAAGGCAAGTTCCATGGCTTTTTCCTATCAGCAGCATTTTGAGGATGCCCTGGCGGCGGTACGCAACGAAGGCCGCTATCGGGTTTTTGCCGATCTTAAGCGTATCCGTGGCCGTTTCCCCAAGGCGCTGTGGACCGGGCCGCTGGGCGAGCGCGAAGTCACCGTATGGTGCTCCAACGACTATCTGGGCCAGGGCCAGAACCCGCTCGTGCTCGATGCCATGCACAAGGCGATTGACGAAGCCGGCTCGGGTTCGGGCGGCACGCGCAACATCTCCGGAACCACCCATTACCATGTCGAGCTAGAGGCCGAACTGGCCGACCTCCATGGCAAGGAGGCGGCTCTGCTTTTCACCAGCGGTTATGTCTCCAACGAAGCGACGCTCGAGACCCTGCAGCGCATCCTGCCGGGGCTGATTGTCTATTCCGACGCCCTGAACCATGCCTCGATGATCGCGGGCATCCGCCATGGCGGTAACCAGAAGCATATCTTCCGCCACAACGATCTCGAACATCTGGAATCGCTACTCAAGGCCGCGCCGGCCGATGCGCCCAAGCTGATCGCCTTCGAGAGCGTCTATTCCATGGACGGTGACATCGCCGACCTCAAGGGCCTGGTTCGGCTCGCCAAACAGTACAACTGCATGACCTATCTGGACGAGGTCCATGCCGTTGGCATGTATGGAAAGCGCGGCGGCGGCGTGGCCGAACGCGACGGCGTGATGGCCGAGATCGACATCATCGAAGGCACGCTGGGCAAGGCTTTCGGCGTGATGGGTGGCTATATCACCGGCACCGCCGCCATGATTGACGCCATCCGCTCCTACGCCCATGGCTTCATCTTTACCACCTCGCTGCCGCCAGCCCTGACCGCGGGCGCGCTAGCCAGCGTGCGCTGGCTGAAGGAGCATGACGAGATCCGCCAGGCGCATCAGGAGCGCGCCGCCACGCTTAAGAAGCGTTTCGCCCAAGTCGGCCTTCCGGTGATGCCGTCGGTCAGCCATATCGTGCCGGTGCTGGTGGGCGATCCGGTCCACACCAAGCTGGTGTCCGACATGCTGCTGCAGGATTTCGGCGTCTATGTGCAGCCGATCAATTATCCCACTGTCCCCAAGGGCACCGAGCGCCTGCGCTTCACGCCCACGCCTTTCCATGACGACCGGATGTTCGACCATCTGGTGAAAGCGATGGACCAGCTCTGGTCGCACTGCAACGTCAAGCGCCTGGGCGGCGTGGCGGCTTAACAGGGGCATTGTCATGCCCGCGAATGCAAAGTCGTGTCATTCCCGCGCACGCGGGAATCCAACTTGTTATTGGCGTTCAGTCGAAAGTGAAGTTGGATGCCTGCTTTCGCAGGCATGACAAGTTGCTGGAACGGGGATGCCCAAAGAGATCTTCGTGGAGTTTGTCGCTCTCGGAAACTCGGTCAAGGCGACCGCAATCGACCCCGACACAGGTCTTGAGGCCAGCATCGTGGGGCCTGCCAGCGCCGCGCGTTCGACGCTGGCCGAAGCCGCGCGCCGCAAGCTGGAATATCTCCAGAAGAAGAAGCCGTAACCTCGCACCGTCGATGGCTGGCCCGCGCGCGTTCTTCGCTGTTGCTCAGGACCCACGAACGGGCTGGCCGGCCATAATAGGATTGATGGGGCTGGCTAAGCTGCCAAAAAAAGCGGGGAGGGGGACCCATGGATGACACGTCATCGGGTCAGGACCGGCGCACCTTGCTGAAGCTTGGCGGTGCGGCGATGCTGGCGTCCCAGTCTTCTGCCGTGGCCGCACCGGGAGCTCTCAAAATGTCCGATATCGTGATGATGGATGCGCGCGCGCTGGCTGCCGCGATCAAGACTCGCAAGTTATCAAGCGTCGAGGTGATGACCGCCTTTCTGGATCACATCGCCGCCTTCAATCCCAAGGTGAATGCCATCGTCGCCCTGCAGGACCGCGGGCAACTGCTGGCGGAGGCACGCGAACGCGATGCGCAAGTGGCGCGCGCAGAGATCATGGGGCCGCTGCATGGCCTGCCGCACGCGGTCAAGGACCTGCAGCCGGTCAAGGGTATCCGCTCGACCTCGGGTTCGCCCATCCTCAAGGATTTCGTGCCGACCCAGGATTCCCTCGCGGTCGAGCGCATGCGCAAGGCCGGCGCCATATTCATCGGCAAGACCAACACGCCGGAATTCGGCCTGGGGTCGCATACCTACAATCCGGTCTATGGCGCGACCCACAATGCCTATGATCTGTCGCGCTCGGCGGGCGGCAGCACCGGCGGCGGCGCGGTGGCGCTGGCGATGCGCATGCTCCCATTGGCCGACGGCAGCGATTTTGGTGGAAGCCTGCGAAACCCGGCAGGCTGGAACAATGTCTTTGGCTTCCGCACCGGTGCCGGCGTGGTCCCGGTCGCCGGCGAAGAAGTATGGTTGCCTTCGATGAGCGTCACCGGTCCCATGGCGCGCAGCGTGCCCGACCTGGCGTTGCTCCTGTCGGTGCTGGCTGGCTACGATCCCCGCTCGCCGCTGTCTGTCGAGGGCTCGGGCGCGCGCTTCCTGGCCGATCTCAAGGCGGATTTCAAAGGCAAGCGCATCGGCTGGCTAGGCGATCTCAATGGTGCCGCGCCTTACGAGGCGGGCGTGCTGGATGTCTGCCGCACCGCGCTCAAGACCTTCGAACAGCTTGGCTTGAACGTGGACGCGGCCATGCCGGATGCTCAGCCCGAACCCGCCTGGCAAGCCTTCATCAAGCTCCGGCAGTGGATGCAGAGCTGGGGTTTTCACACCTATTATGCCGATCCCGCCAAGCGCGCCTTGCTCAAGCCGGAAGCCATTTACGAGGTCGAGGGCGGCCTCAAAATGTCGGCCCTGGAGGTCACGGCGGCCTCGGTGGCGCGCACGCATTGGTCGAATGCGTTCCTGCGGCTGTTCGACCATTATGATTTTCTCGCCATGCCGACGGCCCAGCTCTTTGCCTTCGACATCAACGAACATTGGCCGCACCAGATTGCCGGACAGACCATGCAGACCTATCATGAATGGATGAAGGCGGTATGCCTGGTTACCATGGCCGGCTGTCCTTCATTGGCGGTGCCGGCGGGATTCGATGGACGCGGCCTTTCCATGGGCCTGCAGATCATCGCGCCCGTGCATCATGAGATGGATTGCTTGAAGCTGGCGCATGCCTATGAACAGGCATCGGACTGGACCGGCAAGCATCTGCCGCCGTTGCTCAGGGCCTAGCTTTTCTTCCGCTTGCCCTTGGACCTTCGCCCTTGCCGAGCCCGATCTTCTTGGCAAAGTCGCTGCGGCGCTGGGCGTAGCTGGGCGCGACCATGGGATAGTCCGCCGGCAAGTTCCAGCGGGTGCGGTATTCATCCGGAGACAGCTTGTAGCGCGCGCGCAGATAGCGCTTGAGCATCTTGAGCTTTTTGCCGTCCTCCAGGCATACGATGTAGTCATCCTGCACCGACTTCTTCACAGGCACGGCTGGCTGGTGGGGTGGAACGTATGCCTCGCCATTGAAACCACCCAGGGTGGCATAGACATTCTTGATGATGGTCGGCAGCTCGTTCGCTGGGACAGGGTTTTTGCTGACATAAGCGGCGACGATCTCCGTCACCAGCTTAAGAATGTCGTCCTCGCTATCCTTGGCCATATGCTTTGTATCCGGTCGGCGCCAGCCAAACAGGATAGCGCGTCGAACAGGGAAATCTCAGCTTTTTCCGGGTCTTGCAAGACAGGCCTGAAATCTTGCGCGAAACGCTAGATTTGGTGCGCCAGAGAGGGTAAACCGCCACTCCTGCGCGGGGGCGCAAGATCATCCCCCACACCCGTTCCGGTTGCAAAGAGGCTCCAGCATGTCGGCCGCCGCCAATTCCGTCCCTCCCAGTCCGGGTTACTTCACGGCGGGGCTCGAGGCTGCCGACCCCGAGGTTTTCAGTTCTATCCAGGACGAGTTGAACCGCCAGCGCGACAAGATCGAGCTGATCGCCTCCGAGAACATTGTCTCCCGGGCGGTGCTGGAGGCGCAAGGTTCGGTCCTGACCAACAAGTATGCCGAAGGCTATCCGGGCAAGCGCTATTACGGTGGCTGCGAATATGTCGATGTGACCGAGACGCTGGCCATCGAGCGCGCCAAGAAGCTGTTCGGCGCGGCCTATGCCAATGTCCAACCCCATTCGGGCGCCAATGCCAATCAGGCAGTGTTCTATGCGCTGATGTCGCCGGGCGACATTTTCATGGGGCTCGATCTGTCGGCGGGCGGCCATCTCACCCACGGCCATCCCGCCAACTATTCCGGCCGGTGGTTCAAGCCGGTGCCCTATACCGTGCGCCGGAACGACATGCGCATCGACATGGACCAGGTGCGCTCGCTGGCGCGCGAGCACAGGCCCAAGCTGATCGTGACCGGCGGTTCCGCCTATTCCCGGATCATCGACTTCGCCGCGTTCCGCGAAATCGCCGATGAAGTGGGCGCGTTCCTCATGGTGGACATGGCGCATTTCGCCGGCCTGGTGGCGGGCGGGGTGCATCCCAGCCCGGTGCCCTTTGCCGACGTGGTCACCACCACCACCCATAAGACCTTGCGCGGCCCGCGCGGCGGCATGATCGTGTCGCGCAGCGAGGAGATCGGCAAGAAGATCAACGCTGCCGTTTTCCCCGGCTTGCAGGGCGGTCCCCTGATGCATGTGATTGCCGCCAAGGCGGTCGCCTTCGGAGAAGCCTTGAGGCCCGAATTCAAGACCTATGCGAAGAATGTGATCGAGAATGCCAAGGCGCTGGCCGAGGTGCTCAAGTCCAATGGCCTCGACATCGTCACCGGCGGCACGGACACGCACCTGATGCTGGTGGACTTGAGGCCGAAAGGCGCCAAGGGCCGTCCGGCCGAGCATGCCCTGGATCGCGCCGGCATCACCTGCAACAAAAACGCCGTGCCGTTCGATACCGAGAAGGCCGTGATCACCTCCGGCATCCGGCTCGGCAGCCCTGCCGGCACCACCCGGGGCTTCGGCGCCGGCGAATTCCGCGAAATCGGCAAGCTGATCGTGG
>DATKEP010000059.1:0-7356 GCA_035512055.1 Rhizomicrobium sp. | reverse complement strand
CTCGGTGCGGCGGGCGTGCCATTCGAGATACTGGACCGGGCGGGCGCCATTGCTGCTGAACCGGGTCTGGCCTTTGCCGATGAGCCCTTTGTCGGTGCATTAAGGCTTCCCGATGACGAGACCGGGGACTGCTTCAAATTCACCACGGGACTCGCTGACCTTGCGGCCGCTCGCGGGGTGCAATTTCAGTTCGCTACCACGATAAACGCGATTGAAACCGACGGCGGCCGGGTCACCTCTGTTCTCACCAGTGGCGGCAAGATCAGCGCAGATGCCTATGTCGTGGCATTGGGGAGCTTTTCGCCCGCCCTGCTGCGGCCGCTCGGCATTCGATTGCCGGTCTATCCCGTGAAAGGCTATTCCCTCACCGCCTCCGTCATCCGGGAAGAACGCGCGCCGCAATCCACCTTGATGGACGAAACTTACAAGATCGCGATCACGCGTCTCGGCGACCGCATTCGCGTCGGCGGCATGGCGGAAGTCTCCGGCTTCAGCACCGGCCTGCCGGGGTCTCGACGCGCCACCCTTGTGCGATCGGTCGGCAGTCTGTTTCCGGGCGCCGGCGACCTTGAATCGGCCCGCTTCTGGTCCGGTCTGCGTCCGATGACGCCAGACGGCCCACCGGTGATTGGCGCCACGGCGATTCCCAATCTTTTCCTGAACACAGGGCACGGGACTTTGGGTTGGACCATGGCCTGTGGCTCGGCCCAGGTGCTGGCCGACATCATCAGCGGCCGCAGGTCCGCGATCGATGTCGAAGATCTCTCAATCGCCCGCTACCGGACCCGTATCACGAGATAGGGGGCGTGGACCCGAAGTCGCGGTGTTGGCGCAAACGACAGGCAACAGAATCAGGGGGATCAAGCAATGGCGCATAACAGGTCCTCAAACTGTCAAGTCAGACCTGGGGGTAGCAGCCGGCCTGGCGGGCGCGTTCCCGCAAGATGGCAAGCACCGCCCGGCACAAGGGCGCGGACTTTTGCGTCAAATCTGCGAGTTCGACCACGGCGCCCAGCAACGCGTCTATCTCCATCGGCCTGCCGCGTTCGAGGTCCTGCAGCATCGAGGTCTTGTGCACGCCGACTTCGCCGGCGCCGTCGATCCGCTTGTCGATGCTGACGGCAAATTTCGCCCCCAGCGCCTCGGCAACTGTCTGCGCTTCCTCCATCATGGCGCGCGCCACTGCGCGCAGGTCCGGGCGAAAGGCGAGACGGTCGAGAGTCGAAGCGGTCAGCGCCGAAAGGGGGTTGAAGGCCAGATTGCCCCACAGCTTCACCCAGATTTCGTCGCGGATGTTGGTGCGCACGGGCGCCTTCAGCCCTGCTTTCACAAGCATTTGCGACAGCGCTTCGACGCGCGCGCTCTTGCCGCCATCGGGCTCGCCCAGGGTGAAACGGTTGCCATAGGTGTGCTCGATCACACCGGGCTCTATGACTTCGGCGGCGGGATAAACGATCGCGCCGATCGTCTGGCGCGGCGGCAGGATCTGCCAGAGCTTGCCATTCGGGTCCACACTTTCAACCACCCGGTCGCGCCAGGGGCCCTCCAGGCCATAGAAATACCAGTAGGGAATGCCATTGATGCCGGTGACCAGCGCAGTCTTGGGCCCCATCAGCTTGGCGATCTCTGGGGCAGCAGGAGCAAGGCTATTGGCCTTGAGCGTGACGACCACATAATCCTGCGGGCCGGCATCTGCGGCCTTGTCGGTGCAGGGCAGGCGAGCAGTGACGGTCTCGCCCTCACTCTTCAGCGTCAGGCCGTTTGCGCGCATCGCGGCCAGATGCGGCCCGCGTGCAATCACGGTGACGTCGGCGCCCGCCTGGTGCAGCTTGACCGCCAGATAGCCGCCAATGGCGCCCGCACCGAAAATGGCGAGCTTCATCCGGCTATTCCCAGCTTGTCGGCCAACTTCTCATGCAGCCCGATGCGCTGCAGCTTTCCGGTGGCTCCCTTGGGGATTTCGGTCAGGAAAACGATGCGGCGCGGCACCTTGAAATCGGCGATGCGCGAACCCACAAAGGCGCGCAGTTCGCGCTCGTCACAGGCCAGGCCTTCGCGCAGGACAACCGCGGCCGCGACATCCTCGCCCAGCTTGTCATGCGGCACACCGAAAGTGACGACCTGCGCTACCGCGGGATGATCCATGATCACTGTATCGATCTCCAGCGGGCTGATCTTCTCGCCACCGCGATTGATAAGCTCCTTTAGCCGTCCTGTCAGGCGCAGATAACCGTCTTTATCGATTACGCCCTGGTCACCGGTCCGAAACCAGCCATTGGTGAAGGCCTTGGCATTGGCGTCCGGATTGGCTTCATAGCCTTTGGTGACATTGCGGCCGCGGATCACCACTTCGCCCAGTTCGCCCGCCGCGAGCAGATTGCCTATCTCGTCCATGATGGCGACTTCCGGACCTGCGGCGATGCCCACGCTGCCGGCGAAACGCGCAGCCGGGGGCAGGGGGTTGGACGCCATTTGGTGCGAGGCCTCGGTCATGCCATAGGACTCGACCACCGGAACGTCGAACGTCTTTTCCAGGGCCTCCATCACCTGCGGCGGCAGCGACGAAGACGAGGAACGGATGAAACGCAGCCGGCCCCGGCGAATGATATCCATATTGCGGTCGGCGCGGGTCAGGATCGCCTGATGCATGGTCGGCACCGCGGTGTACCAGGTGGGATTGGCCTCCTCGAACCAGGCGAAGAATTTGAGCGCGTTGAAACCCGGGGTGCAGACTACCGAGGCGCCGGCCGCAATGCTTGAAAGCGTGGCGGCGATCAGTCCGTGGATGTGAAACAACGGCATGATGTTGAGACAAACGTCTTGCGGCGTCAGGGCAAGCGTGCGGCCAATGTGATAGGCGGAAGCGGTGACGTTGATGTGGGCAAGCGGCACGATCTTGGGCCGTGAGGTCGTGCCGGAAGTGTGCAGTACCAGCGCAATGTCATCGGGCTGCGCAAAGCCTGCCAGGGCAGGCATGCCCGTCATAACCTCGGCGCGAAGTGAAAAGTCACCGGCAGCCGATTCGCGCATCAGCGTGACAATAGGAATCTTGCGCTGGGCGGCAACCGCGCGCGCCGGACTCTCCATGCCCTCCAGCATCACCAGCGCCTTGGCATTGAGGTCGGACAGGTAAAAATCGAATTCCTCGGCTCGGTAGGCCGGATTGAGTGGCGCGGTTGTTGCGCCACAGCCAATCGCGACGAAGGCAGCGGCCATTTCCGGCCCATTGGGCAGGACGATGGCAATGCGGTCGTTGCGGCCAATCCCCATGGCATTGAGGCTCTCTACCGTGCGAAACGCCAATTCGCGCAGGCTATTGTGCGTAAGCGAAGGCCGTTCCGGCGCGCCGATCGCAGGTGCCTGATCGAGGCCTTGCTTGAGAAGCTCCCAGATCGTATCGGCGCGATAGATGCTTGACATCAGGACGTCTCCCAAAGGTATTTTGGTCCAAAGCTTGCGGGAAGACAAAAACTATAGCGGCCGCACATACGGGGTTCCAGGGAAAAGGGGTCATCATGACGGACACTTCCGCAAATGGGGAGCAAAAGGGCCGTGCCTTTCAGCTGATTATCGGCATCATCTGCATGGTGATGATCGCCAACCTGCAATATGGCTGGAATCTCTTCGTCAATCCCATCAACCAGGCACATCACTGGGGCCGTGCTGCGATCCAGGTGGCCTTCAGCATTTTCGTGCTGGCCGAGACCTGGCTGGTGCCGGTGGAGAGCTGGTTCGTGGACCGCTTCGGGCCCCGCATCATGGTGATGCTGGGCGGCATTCTGGTCGGCCTGGCTTGGGTGATCGATTCCATGGCTGGCTCGCTTCCGGTCCTTTATGTCGCGGCGGCCATTTCCGGTATCGGCGCCGGCGCCGTTTACGGCACCTGCGTGGGAAACGCACTGAAATGGTTCGTTGGCCGGCGTGGCTTGGCTGCGGGTTTGACGGCGGCCGGTTTCGGTGCTGGCGCCGCTGCCACGGTGGTGCCCATCCGCGAAGTGATCGCGGCCCATGGCTATCAATCGGCCTTCCTGTGGTTCGGGCTGGGCCAGGGCCTGGTGATCCTGATCGCCTCGCAATTCCTGCGCGCGCCAAAAGTGCACGCCGTGGCCCTTGTCACTGGCCCAAATCTGCAGACCCAAAGGAGCTTCAAACCGTTTGAAACGCTCAGGACGCCGCTGTTCTGGGTGATGTACGTCATGTTCGTTCTGGTCGCCGCTGGCGGCCTGGTTGTCACTGCCCAGCTTGCCTCCATCGCCGCGGACTATGGCGTGGCGGACTCGCCGCTCTCCATCATCGGCATCACCGGCACCGTGCTGACCTTGGCGCTTGTGGTGGACAATGTCCTCAACGGGCTGGCGCGGCCCTTTTTCGGCTGGATCTCCGACCATATTGGCCGCGAGCCCACCATGTTCATCGCTTTCATGCTGTCGGCCTGCGCTATCGGCTCGCTAGGCGTGTATGGCCATGATCCGCTGTGGTTCCTGATCAGCGGTGGGCTGATCTATTTCACCTGGGGCGAGATTTACAGCCTGTTTCCCGCGACATGCACGGACTCCTATGGCCCAGGATACGCGGCCACCAATGCCGGCATGCTCTACACGGCCAAGGGTACCGCATCGCTCCTGGTGCCGCTGGCCAATGTGGTCGCCAAGCATGGTGACTGGCAGACGGTGCTTTGGATCGGCGCCGCAGCCAATATCGTGGCAGCGCTCATGGCCGTCCTGGTGCTGCGCCCGATGCGCAAGGCGCACCGGGCCAATAACGGCTGAATGGCGTGCCTGAAAACAAAATGGCCGCCGCGGATGCCGCGGCGGCCATTTTTGTTCCAGGCCAATGGGCCTTAGAAGGGGTAGTAGCGGATGGCGGTAAAGAACATATTGTCATCCGTGGTCGGCTTGATGCCAGCCGCGTTGCCGAAGGCGGTCAGGTGGATGCTGGAGAATTGTCCGCCAAGCCGGAAGCTGCCGAACTTGCCCTGATAGATTCTCCACCAAAAGCCCACATTGATCTGGTTTTCGGTCTCGACGTTGGCCGGGCAGGAACCACTCTCAACAAGACAGCCGGAAAGATTCAGAGTCGGGCTGCCAAGACCCAGGGTCGCGGCGCCGACCGTGAACGTCTTGCGCTGTTCGGCTTCCTGGCCGTCATATGCATAGATGTCCAGCAGCGGGGTGGCGTGAAAGGTGCCCCCGACGATCCAGCTGGTTTCCTGGATCGGGGCAAGCGTGCCATCGGGCCGGAAAGTCACGTCGGGCAACTGGCCTGAACCGTAACGACCGATGCCCGAGCCGGTAAGCGCTGTTACCTGCAAATCCAGCACCTTCGGGATCGCCGTATAGGTGATGGTGCCGCCAAAACCTCCGCCGACGCGATCAGCATTCTGGTTGCCGACAGGGAAGCCGATGGCATTGCCGGCCGCGACCTGGGTACGGTCATAGAAGTCGCGATAGATCCCATAGACTTCCACGTGCAGCGGCTGGGCATCGCCAATATGAGGCTCCCAGGCGAGCTTGCCGATCACGTCCGGAATGTGGTTCAGCGAGAAGTTATTGACGTTGGCCAGCAGTGAGCCGCCGGCATGGTTGTTGACGACGGTGATGCCGGGAGCGGCCGCGGCATTGGCGGCAAAGGTGGTCTGGGGATTTTCGATCGAAACCGCCGCCCAGATCTCCTTGTTCCAGTTCTTGGTGATGCGCAGCTGCGGTTGGCGGGCCCAGTTGAAACCGACGACATATTGCGCATCGATCGTGGTGGGAATCAGTTCGTTGCGCGGCGTGATGCCGTGCGTATTTGCAGTGGCCAGCGACCAGTTTTGGCCGGCGAGAACTTGCAGGCCCAGCGAGTCCCAGTCCACGGTCGTGTACATGTTGCGGATACGAAGATTGAAGGAATTGCTCTCATTGGAATTGGCTGTCTGCGCCGCGCCCAGAAAGTCCATTTCATTCCAGAAGGTCAGGCGCGTGTCGGAATCCACGTCACCGGTCGCCATCACCGTCAACCGGCTCTGGCGCGCGGTAAAGCGGGTTTCCGACATATGTCCGGTCGGCTGGTTGGCGAAAGGCACGCCGCTGAAGCTCGAGCCGATGTCGGCTGTCTCGCTGCGTGAGCGATAGGCGGTTTCGGAGGCGAGGAATCCGCCCAGGGTCACGGTAACAGGACCCGAGGCCAAGGTCGTGTCCGCGAAAGCCGGCGTTGCCGACAGCGCTGCTGCTGTGGCTGCGAAACGCACTAAATTCTGCACTTTTGACAATTTTTCCATCCTGTTGGACTGCGGGCCAACAGCATGAACGCCGTTTTCACGAACAGGATTTCGCGGGGATTTCAGATTGTGACGAGTTGTGACGGCCCCATGCGCGGAACAGTTGCCGTACAGGCCGGCCTCCTCGCTGCACAGAGGGTGACCTGAAGGCGCGCTGACCGAGTATCAGCCGCAAATCACTGCGACGGTGCGTGCGATCAGCGGTTTTTCAACTCTGCCTGGGCCGCCGCCAGTTGAGCCTGAAATGCCGGCTTTTGCATCAGACGCAACCCCAAAATGGTCCCAAACTGCTGCCCCGCGACGATGTCGCTGCGGTAGTGCACGCCACAGACCAGGCGGTTTTCAGAATATTCCGAGGCGCGGGCCAGGATGGCTTGCGCCTTGTCTGGCAACATACTGGCGAGCACGATCCCCATGGTGAACGCGAGCGTCGCATGGCCACTGGGATATGAATTGGCCGCTTTTCCGGGTTTTTTCGGCTCACAGGGTTTTAACGCTGCATCGACACTATAGGGACGCAGGCGGTGGAAAAAGTCTTTCGCCGCTTTGGTATCCTGATCCTCTTCGTCAACCACGATCTGCAGAAGCTTTTGCGTTTGGGGCGCTGTGGCTATGTCAAAACCAATCGCCGAGTTGAATATATCCGGCGATTCGTCCTTGGCGTCGTGAGTGGCGGCAGCTTTCCGCTTGGCGCTGCTTGACGCTGCCAAACCGCGCAATTCCTTTAATTCGGCCTTTGTACGCGTTGAGTTTTCCGCCGGAGGCGGAGGCAGCAGCCTGGAGGCGTCATAATCGGACGCATCCAGTATCGCTGCAGTGGCGGGCGCGGCGAAGAGCAGGAGGCAAAAGGTGAAATATCCGCAGCGCAACGACACCCCCTTAGAAATTCACCTTACGCGTTTGGACTAACCCCAATTGACGGCGACCTAGCTCCCATGCTGCTTTGACATTCCGGTGACATTCGCTATACGAACCCCCAATCTTGCCGCGACACGACGTCCGCTTTTTGAGCGCCTGATGGGCTCGCCAAGTCAATTATACAAGCGCCAATTGGATTACCTGTTTGGGGGGAGATAGGGACGCACCCCGCGGCAAGT
>DATKEP010000058.1:0-10578 GCA_035512055.1 Rhizomicrobium sp. | reverse complement strand
CCGGGCGCGAACAGCTTAGTAATGGTCTTGCACAACTCGGGTTCGAAGTCCTGCCATCGGCCGCCAACTTTGTATTTGCCCGCCACCCAAAACATGATGGCAAGGTCCTGGCCGCCCAGCTTCGCGAACGGGCGATTATTGTCAGGCATTTCGACGCGCCCCGCATCGCGGACTATTTGCGCATAACGGTGGGTTCGCGAGTCCAGATCGATAAGCTGCTGGCGGCGCTTAAGGAATTGCTGGGCGCTGCCGCCGGCAGCCCAGCTGCGCGATAGCGCGAACGACGCTCGTTCGTCTGCTGTTTTCCGGCTGTAAGGTTTTTGAAGTACTCCGCCAATAACCTGCCTTCGGTTAAGGTAGAGCAGGCATGGTTATCGAGACGCCGTTTCTTCATTGCTTCTTTTGTGGCCGACGCTTCCCGGCAAATCAGGAAACCTCGGAAGGAATGTTCATCCACGCCTGGAAGGTTGCTGTCTGCCCGCTCTGCCTGCTGGCGAACCGCGAAGGCCTGTCGGCGGCCCATCCCGCGATCCGGCAACTGGCTGCGCGCGGGATAAGGGTGGTGCCCTCCGGGACAGGGATCGTGCCCTGGCCCAGCAATCGGGGTTCGCGGCCTCCAGACCATGTCTAATCCCAAGCAGCGGGTGGCCTGGCCAGCCCGTTCCTATCCCGCTGATTTTGCTGGAAACTTGGAGCGGGCGAGGCGAATCGAACGCCCGACCCTAACCTTGGCAAGGTTATGCTCTACCCCTGAGCTACGCCCGCACTCCAAGACGGCGGGTTATGGCCCATCGCCCGTGGGGATTCAAGCAGCAATTCCTTAGGTTTCGGTATGTTTCGGTTGCACCGGAACCCATGATTTCCCAACAATCGCCCTTCGTTCCGGGGGATCAAACATGGCGGAGGACAGGCGAAACAGGATTGAAGGCTATGCCCTCCTGATCCCCACCTTGCTTGTCATGGCGTTGGCCCTGGCCGCGCCCGTTTTGCTCATGACCCTAACCAGCCTCAAGAGCCAGCAGGGCCTGGGCACGGCCGAGGGATGGACGCTCGCCCAATATGCGGCGGTGCTGGGCAAGGCGAGCTATCGCGCCTTGTTCTTCCGCTCGGTGCTCATCTCGGGTCTGGTGACAATTGCGACGGTCGGTCTCGCCTACCCCATGGCGTATTTCGTCGCATTTCACGCCAAGCGCAAATTCATCTGGCTGGTGGCACTAACCATTCCCTTCTGGACCTCCTACCTGCTCCGGGTCTTCGCCTGGAAAATCATCCTGGGCTTTGACGGGCTGATCAATTCCGGACTGATGCGGCTGCATATGATCAGCCAGCCGCTGGGATTCCTGCTTTACAATCCGTTCGCGGTCGTGGTGACCCTGGCGCATGCTTGGGCGGCCTTCGCCGTCCTGCCTATCTATGTCAGCCTTGAAAAGATCGACCGCTCGCTGCTGGAAGCCGCCAGCGACCTGGGCGATGGCCCCGTGCGCCGCTTCCTGCGCATCACCTTGCCGCTGTCGCTGCCGGGCGTGATCGGCGCCGCCATCCTGATCTTCGTGCCCACCACCGGAGACTATGTCACCCCGGCGCTGGTTGGTGGCACGGAGGGCACGATGATCGCCAACATGATCGAGGTTCAGTTCAATGGCGTTGGCAATTGGCCATTGGGCGCGGCCTTGTCGCTGGTCAGCATGGCGATGGTGGCAGTGATCGCGGGTCTGTTCGTGGCCGGCGCGCGCGCGGCGGCGAGATCGGTGCGATGAAGAGCCGCTGGCTTCTTTTATACGCCTTCGCCTACCTGGCCTTCCTGTATGGGCCGGTGTTGGTGTTGCCCATCTTCTCTTTCAACAATTCCGAATTCATCGCCTTTCCGCTTTCCGGTTTCACTACGCGCTGGTACGGGGCGCTGGCCTCCGACGGCGCCATGCAGCATGCGTTGGGCAACAGCCTGAAAGTGGGCTTCGTTACGGCGCTATTCTCAACCTTGTTGGGGCTCACCGCCGCGCGCGCCGTGACCCGTTACCGGATGCGCGGCGCGGGCCTAGTCCTGGGCTTCATCTCGCTTCCCCTTTTCATTCCCGACATCGTGCTCGGCCTGTCGCTTCTGTTGCTGCTGGATACAGCCGGTTTCCCGCTGTCGCTGGCGGCGGTGGCCGTGGGCCATTTGCTGGTCTGTTTGCCCTTTGCCCTCACCGTCCTGATCGCCCGTTTCGAAGGCTTCGACCACAATCTTGAAGAGGCCAGCGCCGATCTGGGCGAAGACGAGTGGATGACGTTCTGGCGGATTACCTTTCCCCTGATGTTGCCAGGTATTATCGCCAGCCTTTTGCTTACCTTCATCACCTCCTTTGACGAATTCCTGCTGGCTTATTTTCTTTCCGGTACCGAAGCGACACTGCCCGTCTATATCTGGGGCCAGCTGCGCTTTCCCGAACGGCTTCCCATGGTGCTTGCGCTGGGCGCCATCATCCTGACGGTGTCGGTAGGGCTGGTGATAGTGGCTGAGTATGTACGCAATCTGGGCAAGCGAAAGCCGATGGTGGGTGCATGAGCTTTTTGTCGCTCGCCAATGTCCGAAAATCCTTCGGCCCGCTGGCCGTCGTAAATGACGTCAATCTGGACGTGGCGCGCGGCGAATTTTTCGCGCTTTTAGGTCCGTCCGGCTGCGGCAAGACCACGCTGCTGCGCATGATTGCAGGCTTTGAGACGCCCGACAGCGGCACAATCACGATAGATGGCGACATCATGAATACGGTGCCGCCGCACCTCAGGCCAACCAACATGGTGTTCCAGTCCTATGCGATTTTTCCGCACCTGAATGTGATCGACAATATCGCCTACGGCCTGCGCAAATTGGGACTGCCCAAACAGACCTTGCATGCGCGCGTGCAGGCCATGCTGGCGACCGTGCGGCTGGAAAGTCTTGGGTTGCGCGCGGCCGATCAACTGTCGGGCGGCCAGCGCCAGCGCGTGGCCCTGGCCCGCGCCCTGGTACGCCAGCCCAAGCTGCTTCTGCTGGACGAACCCCTGGGCGCGCTCGACAAGCGCCTTCGCCAAGCCATGCAGGTGGAACTGCGCGCCATCCAGCGCCAGATCGGCATCACCTTCCTGCTGGTGACACACGACCAGGAAGAAGCGCTTTCCCTGTCCGACCGCGTCGCGGTGATGGAGAAGGGCCGGATCCTTCAGGTCGCCACTCCGCGCCAGCTTTACGAAAAACCCACCTGCCGCCAAGTAGCTGACTTCATCGGCGAGGTGAATTTCTTCCATGCGACGGTGCGTGAGATCACCGATGCAGCGGCGACCGTCAATGCCGGCGTCCTGGGCATAGTGACCATTCCGCGGGTCAATCTGGCGCCCGGACTCAAGGCGGACGATCACATCCTGCTGGCGATCCGCCCCGAGCATGTGCGTTTTGCCGCAAGCGGCGTGGCCGGCGAGATAGCGGACTCTACCTTTCTGGGCGAGCGCAGCCATTTCCATGTCAGGATCGCCGGGCGCAGCGACCTTGTCGCCATCAGCGGTAGCGCCGCGCCCGGCAGCAAGGCCGTGCATCTGGCCTTCCCGGCCGACAACCTCATTGGGCTTGCAACAGCCGATTGAAAATATCGCGGGTCTGGGTCTGGAAGCGCGCAAGCATCATCTGGGTCTGGGCGAAGCTGCCCAATTCCGCGGCGCGCGTCAGAAGTGCCTTCAGTCCCGGCGTGGCGTCTTCGATATGCGGCGTCTCATCCAGTGCAATGCGCAGCACCTGGGTAAGTGCTTGCTGCAGCCGCGCCGCCTGGACCAGAACCCCCGCATCGGCAGCAGAAAGAAAGTCTGCCGCCTGCAGTTTTTCGAGAGCCGAGATCGTGTTGGTGTCCAGCACGTCGGGCCGCGCCGGCCCATGCACCAGCTGCAATGTCTGAGCTATGAATTCAATATCCACCAGGCCACCGGGCGCAAATTTGAGGTCCCAAACATTCTTGCCGGGAAAGGTCTCTGCCATGCGATGCCGCATCTCGCGCGCGGCGGCGATGATTGCGGCCGCCTCTCGTGACCGCGTCAGGCGGCGGCGAATTTCACCTTCCACCCGCGCGCGCAAGGCTGGCGGCCCCGACACCAGTCGGGCCCTGGTCAGCGCCATATGCTCCCAGGTCCAGCTTTCGGTGGCATGATAGTCCGTAAAACTCTTGAGGCTGACGGCCACGGGGCCCTTATTGCCGGTAGGACGAAGCCGCATGTCCACGTCATAGAGCGTACCGGCGGAAGTCGGTGTGGTCAGCGCCGCAATCAGCCGCTGCGCCAGACGGGCAAAGTAAAGCGCCGGCGAAAGAGGCCTCGGCCCATCGGAAACCTCGACCCCCGCCGGCACGTCATAGACGAATACCAGATCGAGGTCGGAGCTGGCGGTCATTTCCCGTCCGCCAAGCTTGCCCATCGCCACCACGGCGAAGCCGGCACCGGGTACATGACCGGCGCTTTGCGCGAGCTCGGCTTCCACTTTTGGCATAAGACCGACGATCACACATTCGGCGATTTCGGCCAGCGCCGGACCGGCCTGATCGGCCTTGGCCGTGCCTTCCACGATCTGCACCCCCACACGGAAGATCGCTTCCCTTGTGAAGCGGCGGGCCGCGTCCAGCATGTCCTCATAGCTGCCGGTGACCAGACGCGCGAAACCCGCATCCAGTTCGGCCCGCAAGGGCAGCCGGCTCAAAAATTCCGCATCCAGCAGAGCATCCAGCACAGCCGGATTGCGCGCCAGATAGGTGGCAAGCCTGGGCGTCGCGCCAACGATCTTGGCCAGCAACTCCAAAAAATAAGGCCGCGCCAGGAACAGCGAAAACAACTGCACACCCGATGGCAGGCTGGACAGAAAACGGTCGAACTGGGTGAAAGCGATATTGGGGTCCGCAGCCCCTGCCAGCGCCTTCAGAATCGCCGGGACAAGCTTGGTGAGAAGCTCGCGCGCGCGCTGGGAGCGCATGGCGCGGATCCGGCCATGATGCCAGCCGCGTATCGCCGCGGAGACATGCGCGGGATCGCCAAACCCCATGACGCTCAAAGTGTTTAAGGTCTCGGGGTCTTCCTCCACGCCCGTGAAAACCAGATTGCCCTGGCCCGACGTCAGGTCCGGCTCGCTTTCAAACAGGCGGGCATAATGGCCCTGCACATTCTCCAGCACCCGGATCAATTCGGCGCGAAAGGTTCCAGGATCGTCATAGCCCATGAAGCAAGTGATATGGGCTATGCCGGCCTCGCTTTGCGGCAGAGAATGGGTCTGCTGGTCCTCGACCATCTGCAGCCGGTGCTCGAGCCGCCGCAGATAACGATAGTCGCGCTTGAGGTCCTCGCCGACCGACGGTTCGACGCGACCGTCTGCCACCAATGCGCTCAGCGCGTCTTGGGTGGCGGCGGCGCGAAGCCCGGGATGCCGCCCTCCCAAAATCAACTGCTGGGTCTGAGCGAAGAATTCGATCTCGCGGATGCCCCCGCGTCCAAGCTTGATGTTGTGACCGGCGACCGCGATTTCGCCGTGTCCAACATGGGCATGGATCTGTCGCTTGATCGACTGGATGTCCTCAATGGCCGCGAAGTCGAGATAACGTCGCCAGATGAAAGGGCGAAGTGCGGCGAGAAATTGGGCGCCGGTGCCGAGATCTCCGGCGCAGGCGCGCGCCTTGATCATGGCGGCGCGTTCCCAGTTCTGGCCCATGGCCTCGTAATAGTCCAACGCCGCGGCGGTCGAGATCGCGACCTGGGTGGCGCCCGCATCGGGCCTGAGCCGCAGGTCCACCCGGAAGACGTAACCATCTCCAGTGGTCTCCGACAGAAGTTTCACCAGGCCGCGCACGATATCCACCGCTGCCCCACGCGGATCGCCGCGCTTGGCAAAGGGAAATTTGCCGGCCTCGTAAAATACGACCAGATCGATGTCGCTGGAATAATTGAGTTCATGAGCGCCGTACTTGCCCATCGCAATCACAGTGAGTCCGCAATCTTCCTCGCCCACGGCGGCTTTCCCGCTCTGCACCGCCTGGTTGGCCAGCAAAAAACGCAGCGCACCGCGCACACAAGCGTCGGCGAAACGGGTCAGCTCCGCCGTGACCACTTCAACCTCCCACCTGCCCTCGATGTCGGCCATGGCGATGGCCAGCGCCGCCCGCCGTCTGGCAGTGCGCAGCTCCTTCATCGCCTGGACGTCGCTCTCGGCATGCTCGGACGCCTCCGCCAGCAGCACGGCCGCATTCACCACCGTTTGAGGTCCGGCGGCGAAGTACTCAGCCAGCGCGCCAAGCTCGCGCTGGGCCAGCCGTCCCAAAAAGGGGCTGTTGCCGAACACCGCGTCGAGCAACGGTTCTTCGCTGGCAAAGCCGCGCTCTGCCAGCGCCGCTTTCACCCGGGCAACGCGCTCCGGATCAAAGGCCTTGGGCGGTTCGCGAAATTCCTGCATCCGGCCAGTCTAACGTGGCCGTGGCTGACGCAAAGCCGGATCTATTCAGCCGCGCTTTTCATGGGCGCGTCCGGCATCGCGCGAATCGCGGTCTTGGGGAAACGCAGCACCGCTTTGAGGCCGGTGGGCATATTGTCTTCCAGCAGAAGTTCGGCATTGTGGAAACGGGCGACCGCCGCCACCAGTGAAAGGCCCAGGCCCGTGCCGGGCGAGTTGCGGCTGGCTTCCAGGCGCACAAAGCGTTCCGTCACCCGGGGACGGTCCGCCAGGGGAATGCCAGGACCACTGTCGGCCACCGAAAGGTCGACGCTTTCCGGCGTGACGGCCGTGCGGATGCGCACCTTGCCGCCCGCGGGTGTGTATTTGATGGCATTGTCAACCAGATTGGCCAGCGCCTGGGCGATCAGGCTGCGATTGCCTTCGATGGCGACGGGATTGCCGGCGACCAGCGCCAGCGACACCTTCTTTTCCTCAGCCAGCGGCTCATAGAGTTCGATCACATCCGCCGCCACGCCGCCCAGCTCCAGCGGGGACATGGCGGCGCGGGTCGTGCCGGCGTCGGTTTCCGCGATCAAAAGAAGGGCATTGAAGGTGGCAATCAGCTGGTCGGTCTCGGCGATGGCGCGCTCGACTTCGCCAGCCTGCATTCCGCTGGCGTTGAGCCGCGCAACCGATTCCTCCAGCCGGTTGCGCAGGCGGTTGAGCGGCGTGCGCAGGTCGTGGGCCACCGAATCCGTCACCTCGCGCAGGCCTTTCATCAGTCTTTCGATACGGTCCAGCATGCGGTTGAGATTTTCGGCCAATGTGTCGAATTCATCGCCGGAACCGTCGAGCGGCACGCGCCGAGTCAGGTCGCCCTTTATGATCTCGCCGCTCGTGCGGTTGATGGTGTCCAGCCGCCTCAACATGTTGCGGCTCAAGAGAGCCCCGCCCACCATGCCCACAAACAGCATCAGCAGTACCGTCCAAGGCAAGGTTGTGGTGAACATCCGTTCTGTCAGATAGCGGTCATGCACGTCCTGGGCGACCAGCAGCTCAAAATCAGCGGGAAGCGGAAGCGGGAAGACGCGGCCCCGGGCGCGGCGGGTTTCGAGTTTGCCATCGATCGGCCGGTCATAATCGAACTCGATCATGCTGCCGGACGCGGAATCGGAAATCTGGGGCCAGAATTCCAGATTCCCCGCCACGACATGGTGCAAACCATCGGCCAACAGATAGATTGCCTGGCCCTGGTGCAACGAGCGCGAACGCACCGTTTCGACCAGGCCCGGCAGGCCGAAATGCTGATATTGCTCGTTCAGTCCGAGAATATCGGCCTCGATAATCTGATCGGTCTGCCCATCCAGGGTGCGGCGCGTGTTCCAGTAGGTGAAGAACAACAGCGCCGACACCGAAACCGCGAACAGCAGCACATAGAGAAGAACGATGCGGAAAGCCTGGGTTCGTAAAAGGCCGGGCTTGGAGCGAGCCATGACCATCTAGAACAGCTGCGCCGAAGGGATTTTGCGGTCTGGCCAGGGTGAGGGCGGAATAGCGAAAGGTCCAGCGGACCTTTCGCCCGCCCGAACGCCGCAGCGTCGCGTACCCAAGCGCGACGCGAGGCCGGAAGGCGCAGCCCGTATCGGCAATACGGGCAAGCCTTTCGACGAACCCGTCCATAGCGCCAGCGTATGGACGCAAAAGACCCCGGCCCTTCGGGTTGCGTCGCGGCGCGCACCCGCGGCGTCGCCACGCTTGGACGTATTGCCGATACGTCCGTCGCGGTCGGTACGCTGTCGCTGCCGACCCTGGCGGATCGCCCCGCCGCAATGCAACGCAGCCGGCTCTAGATGGTCACGGCTCGCTCTAGTGCGCACGGATCATGTAGCCCGCCCCGCGCACGGTGTGCAGCAGCGGCGCCTCAAATCCCTTGTCGATCTTGGCCCTTAGGCGGGAGATGTGCACGTCGATCACATTCGTCTGGGGATCGAAGTGATATTCCCACACGCTTTCCAGCAGCATGGTGCGGGTCACCACCTGGCCGGCATGACGCATCAGATATTCCAGCAGGCGGAATTCCCGCGGCTGCAGCTCGATATCGGTGCCGCTGCGCTTGGCGGCACGGGTCAGGAGATCAAGCTCCAGATCGCCCACGTCCAGCCTTGTCTTGACGCCGGCCGGTGTGCGGCGGCGCATCAGAGCGTCAACCCGCGCCAGCAGCTCGACGAAAGCGTAAGGCTTTGTGAGATAGTCGTCGCCGCCGGCCTTGAGACCCTTAACCCGGTCATCCACCTCCGACAGCGCCGAAAGGAAAAGCACCGGCGTGGAATTGGCATGTTCGCGCATCTCCGCCACCACCGTCAGGCCATCCAGCTTGGGCAGCATGCGGTCTACGATCGCCACATCATACGGCCTGGACAGCGCCAGGTTCAGCCCCGTTTCGCCATCGGCGGCTTCATCCACCACATGGCCGGATTCTTTCAGACCTTGCACAAGATAACGCTGTGCTTCCAGATCGTCTTCAATTACGAGAATTCGCATGAAAACTCCCACCCATAACCGATTCAAAAAAAATGAAAGGGCGCGGGCCGTCAGCCGTTACCGCTGCGCAGCCCGCGCCCGAATGCATCATGTCTTGTCAATATCGATGGCGACAAAGCCGGTGCCGCCCTGATTGTGAGCCACCAGCAGCAAAACGCTGCTGCGGCCGCCCTTCTTGGCTTCGGCCACGCCGGCCTGGAAGTCCGCCGGGCTGCGCACGATCCGGCTGCCCACGCGCAGCACCACGTCGCCGGGCTGCATGCCCTTGTCGGCGGCATCGCTCTCAGGATCGACCTTGGTGACGACGGCACCGGTGATGACATTTTCGGCGATGTTGAAGCTCTTCTTGCTCTCCGGCGTGAGCGATGACAGGCCCAAGCCCGCGGCGTTGGCGCTGGAAGGCGCCAGCATTCCATCCTTGCCGGGCTCGTTCGAGGCCATCTGCACCTGGTCGGGACGGGTGCCAATTGTGACCTTGACCTGCATCGGCTTGCCCTGGCGGGAGACAGTGAAGGTCGCGGATTGACCGGCCGGCACATTGGCAACCTTGCGAGTCAGGTCGGTGGCATCGTCGATTGCCTGCCCATCGATCGAAGTGATGATGTCACCTTGCTCGAAGCCCGCCTTGGAGGCCGGCCCACCCGGCACGATTTCGGCGACCATGGCGCCCTTGCTGTCCTTGATGCCCAGCGAAGAAGCGATGTCGGGGGTCACGCTCTGAATGTTGACGCCCAGATAGCCTCGGGTGACATGGCCATGCGACTTCAGCTGCGCCACCACGTCATGGATCAGGCCTGCCGGAATCGCAAAACCGATGCCGACGCTGCCGCCCGAGGGCGAGAAGATCATCGAATTCATGCCGATCACCTGGCCACGAAGGTCGAAGGTGGGACCGCCGGAATTGCCGCGGTTGATCGGTGCGTCGATCTGGATGAAGTCGTTATAATTACCGGCGCCGATATCGCGGCCGATCGAGGAGACGATGCCCGCGGTGACCGAGTTGGAGAGCCCGAAGGGATTGCCCACCGCGACCACCCAGTCGCCCACACGCAAGGCGCGGTCGTCGCCGAACTCCACCGTCGGCAGCGGCTTATCGGCCTTGATGCGCAACAGCGCGATGTCGGTGGCCGGATCGGTGCCCACCAGCGTGGCGGTGTAGCTGCGCTTGTCGGGCAGCTTGACCGTGATCTTCTTGCTGGCGTCGATCACATGGTTGTTGGTGACGATCAACCCGTCCTTGGAAATGATGAAGCCGGAGCCGGCGCTGATCTCCTTGTGCGGAGCCTGGGGCTGGGCTTTGTTGAACTGATTGAACAGGTCGCGGAAAGGCTCGGGCAGATTCTCCGGCGATTCGCTATCCTCATCGGCGCTGGCCGTGCTCATGGTCTCCGAGGTGATGGTGACCACCGCCGGGCTGACGCGCTCCACCAGATCGGCGAAGCTGAAGGGCGAGGAATTTTCCAGCATCCGCGGCGTGGACTTGTTGTCGTTGGCGGCGATCTGGATCGGCGTGTGAGTCGCCGCCGGCGCCGGACGGACGGGCGGCAAGAGCGCAAAGGCGCCAAGGCCGACCACCACAATGGCGGCGGCCGAACTCATTGCCAGCAGACGGCTGCGGCGGCCGGGCA
>DATKEP010000057.1:0-20002 GCA_035512055.1 Rhizomicrobium sp. | reverse complement strand
TGTAAGCCCCGAACATCGCCGGCAGGCGGTTGAGCGGGTCCGGGAGAAGTATCAGCTCTCGGAACGCCAGGACTGCCGGTTCGTCGGTCAGCCGCGTGGCACCCAGCGTTATACGGTCATCGCCCGTGCCGATTAGGACGGGCAGACCCAGGCTATCCTGGCGCCATTGATCTCGACCCGTTTGGTGGCCGCGATACATATCAGCGACTTTCGCCAGCACACCCCTTCTTGCGAAACGCAGCCGGTCCATACTTGGGGTTAAAGGCAGACATTGCATGGTAACCAGACGGAAATTGTGTTGGCAGCCTGGCCACCGTGGCCTGACGCCGGCTCTTCTGGTTTGGCCCGTCCCATGACAAGCTGCCGGCTGAACCGAGTGGGGGAGCCCTGACCATAGCGAAACGAAGCAGCGATACCGCCTTTCTGGGCCATCCCGCGGGGCTGGGCTGGCTGGCCGGTTCGGAGTTCTGGGAGCGGTTCTCCTATTACGGCATGCAAGCGCTGCTGGTGCTCTATATGACGCACTATCTGCTGCTGCCCGGCCCGCTTAGCCATGTGCTGGGCTTCGGTCCCTTCAAGAGATTTCTGGAATTCCTTAACCACCGGCCGCTGTCCGGCGAGGCGCTGGCCTCGGCGACCTATGGCTTTTATGCCGGCTTCGTCTATCTGACACCGCTGGCAGGCGGCCTTATCGCCGACCGGCTACTTGGCCGCACGGCGACCGTTACGATCGGCGCCAGCCTGATGGCGCTGGGCCATTTCCTGATGGCCTTTGATGTGAGTTTTCTGTTGGCGCTCTCCTGCCTTCTGATTGGGGTCGGATGTTTCAAAGGCAATATTGCGGCCCAAGTGGGCGATCTTTATGCTGCGGACGATCTGCGCCGCGCCGACGCCTTCCAGATTTATTATATCGGCATCCAGATCGCAGTGATCGTATCGCCCTTGGTCTGCGGCACGCTGGGCGAAACCGTGGGCTGGCATTGGGGTTTCGGCGCTGCCGGCGTCGGCATGCTAATCGGCCTCATGATCTATTTGAAGGGCCGCTACGCTCTTCCGAAAGAAAAGACGCGCCGGGGCGGAGAAGTGGTACAGCGCCCCCGGATAACTGCGCGCGACAGACAAGCGGTGGCCTTGCTGGTGCTGCTGATCCCGGTGCTGGCGCTGTCGCTGATCGGCAACCAGGAAATCTTCAACGCTTATCTCGTCTGGGCGGAGAAGAATTTTCAGCTGATCTTTTTCGGGCATACCATGCCAATCACTTGGATGCTGTCGGTGGATGCGTTTGTCAGCACAATCCTGATGGCCGCCGCGGTGCTATTTTGGCGCTGGTACGCCACTCGTTGGGCCGAGCCCAGCGAAATCACCAAAATGGGGATCGGCATCACCATCAGCGCCATGGCGCCAGCGGTGCTGGCAGCCGCCTCGGTGGTGGTGGCGGCGAGCGGCCATCCCGTCTCGCTGGGCTGGGCCTTCGCCTTTCATTTCCTCAACGATCTTGGCTTCGCCAATGTGTTGCCGGTGGGGCTGGCGCTTTATTCCCGCGCCGCGCCCAAGGGCTTGGAGGGCCTGATGATCGCGGTCTATTACCTTCAGCTTTTCCTAGGCAATCTCTTGACCGGTTATCTCGGCGGGTTCTTGGATACGATCCCGGCGGTGAATTTCTGGATGCTGCATGTGGCGCTGATGCTGGTATCGGCGGCGGTGCTGTTCGCCGCACGCTATTTCGTGGGCCACATCCTGGCGCCCTCCTACAACGCGCCGGCCAAGGCTTCTGCCTGAACGGCCATCCGATGGCGATTACGCCCCACTGCGGGGCGTGCGGTTGCCAGGTACGATCTCGTAGGTCAGCACGCTTGGCTTGAGTTCAAAAGTCGAGGTCCGCTCTGCACCACACGGACATTGCCGTGTGACGGAATACCCCCTTATATCCCCCGGACCTGGCCGCCCTGTTTCAATTGGTCAACGATGCTGCGGGCATTGGCGAGATAGGTGCGGCCGACCCTGAGCCATCGGCCGTCACGAAGTTGCGCCTCCCATGCTCCGGCACCGTTGTGCCGGAAGCCGGCGATGCGATCACGCCGGACCAGGGTGGAGCGGTGCAGCCGCACGAATTCGGCCGGATCCAGTTTGCGCTCCAGTCCGGATATCGTCTCGTGAAGCAGGAAAGAGCGGGTACCGACATGCAAACGCATGTAGTCGCGCTCGGCTTCGATGAGGTCGATGTCCCTGGCCGCCACCCGGATGATTTCCGAACGGTGGGGCACCCAGAATTCCCGCGTCCAGGGGGATGAATCCGCCGGTGCGGTCAAGGCGGCCGGAGAACGCTCTTCGCTGATTCGACCAATCGCGCGTTCGAATCTGTCTGCCGCCACCGGCTTCAGCAAGTAATCCACCGCGGCAACATCAAATGCCGCAACGGCAAAGGCATCAAAGGCGGTCACGAATATCAGGGCCGGCCTGGGCGATTTGCCGGCTACCGCCTGGGCAAGCGCGATCCCATCCATGCCGGGCATCTGGATGTCCAGCAGGATAAGGTCGGGCGCGAGGCTGTCGATCAGCCGCAGGGCGCTATTGCCCTCCATCGCCGTGCCGACCAGGCTGATCCTCGGAATGCCGGCGCACAGAATCTGCAGCCGCTCGACGGCCAGCGGCTCGTCATCGACAATCAGGGTCTTGAGCCGGCTAGGCATGGGTTTGCGTTGGAATTGTCAATTCAACGCGAAAGCCGCCTGCGTCTCGCCGTCCGTATTGGACATTCGCTGCTCCATCAAACCGAGCCACAAGGCGGTCGCGGACGTTTCTGAGGCCAACGCCCTGGCCCGGATCGGATGGCGCGCAGCTCTCGGCATCGTCTTCCACCGTCAGGTGAACCAAATCGCCTTCGGCTTGCGCCCGGATGGAAAGCGTGACCGGTCTGTTGGTTCGCGCCACGCCGTGCTTGATCGCATTCTCGACCAAGGGCTGCAGGATCATGCCGGGCACCGGTACGTTCTCCAGCGTCTTCGGTACATCGATCACGATGGAAAGCCGCTCGGGAAAACGGATTCGCTCGATATCGAGATAAAGGCGCTGCATATCGATCTCATCGCTCAGTGGAATGTCCGCCGCGGGATCGCTGGTGAGGGTGGTGCGAAAGAAAGTCGCCAGATTGGTGATCATTTTTTCGGCTTCGCTGGTCCGTTGCCGAAGCACCAGGGCCGAAAGGGAGTTGAGAGTGTTAAACAGGAAATGGGGATTTATCTGATAGCGAAGAGCGCGCAATTGCGCCGCCTGGGCCTCGGAGCGGTAGACGGCCGCCCGGCGTTCTGCATGACCGACCCGGGCGGCGTAGGACAGTGCCACATATAGAATGCCCCAGGCCGCGACAAAAAAATACCAGCTTGCACCCAAATCCGCGATGGTGGCGACGGCGCCTTCATGGGAGGCATGTAGTTGGGCCACCTCCCGCATCATCGCTTCCGTCGGAACGGCCACATAGAACGCCATGTAATTTACAGTCGCGTAAATGATCGAGATGGGCGCCGACACCAGGAACGTGGCGACCACCATGAACCGCATGGACCGCGATTCCAGGCGCCACAGAATGGCATACATGACGGAAGTCAAGGTGATGCCGATCACTACGACCACCGCGCGGCGACACATCATCTCGAGTTGATTCTGGGTACCCGAAATGGCCATGTGGGCGGTGTTCAGCACGAAGTAGAATGCCCAGAAAATAAAAATGGTCTGGATCGCCACGCGCTTGTCTGCATGGCTGACAGATCCGGGTGGTGGGATCGCGTTATTTAGCGGCGCTGTTGCGGTGCTCATCCAGGTTCAAACCATAGCACGCCTTTGACCCTGCCGCTGCGCACCCGTCGAAGCCATCCGGCGCTTCGTCGAACCGCAGGATGGCCGCCTTGGTTACAACAAATCGAGCCAGGGCGTGCATTCGTCGAATATTCATCGCGGGCAATCGCATTACAGTAGTTAATGTCCCAGGCGCAAGGATTCGGGCGTTTGCAGCATGGGAATCAAGATCGGCGCTTGCAGGGACGAGCACCTTCAGGGCCTGGATTTGCTCTGGCGGCTATGCCTGCCCGATGACCCCCTTTGGGAGAGCTCCGGCGCCGCATCTGCTCGCCGAACATCGCGCTCGACCCTGCTGCTTGTCGCCAGTGTGGGCACAGAGGTCATCGGATCGGTGATGGCAGGCTATGACGGACACAGAGGCTGGCTCTATGCCCTGGCTGTACTTCCTGCCTATCGCTTCGACCAGGTCGCCACAAACTTGGTGATCGAGGCGGAAAAGCAGCTCACAGCCATCGGCTGCACGAAGATCAACTTGCAGTTACGCAGTTCGAATCCGCAAGCCCAACAATTCTACAGGACGATGGGCTATGCCACCGAGGACCGCATCAGCATGGGCAAACGGCTGGAATTTCATTAAGGTCGCACGGCCCAGTCCGAATTCGGGGCTAGAACAACGGCCCGGGGACCATGGCAGGGATATGCCGAAAGTGGCAGACTGGCGTGGCGAACCAGGCAAGTGGCTCCCTGATGGCGGCAAACCACTTGAACGGAATCTGCGCCTTGAAGGAAGCCGCCGCCGCCTTTCATCACGAGATCGCGCAAATGCCGGTCAGAGAGATCTGAAATGGCAATACCAATGGCTAATCCCCTTTGGAATACGCCATGGGGCCGCCGGCTTCTTATGCACGCGGTCCGATAGGCTGATCAGGAGTGGTGAAATTGGACCGGCGGGAAATTCTGGGTGCAGGGGTAGGCCTGGCGGCAGTCTTTCCGGCTGCCATTCGAAAGGCGCTTGCGATTCCGGCCGATGTGCGAACGGGCACGATCCAGGATGTGGGCCAAATCGTGATCCTGATGATGGAGAATCGCGGCTTCGACCATTATTTCGGATCGTTGCGCGGCGTTCGCGGTTTCGGCGATCGCCATCCGGTGTCAATGCAGAGCGGCAAACCGGTCTGGTTTCAATGCGACGGCTTGCGCGACATCGCCCCCTATCACCTGGATAGCGTCACCACAAGTGCACTGCGGGTTCCAGGTACGCCGCACAGCTTCGACAATGCCCAGGCGGCCTGGAACCAGGGAAAGTTCGGTTATTGGCCAAAGTACAAAACCCAATTTTCGATGGGGCACTATCGAAGGGCGGATCTGCCCTGGCAATTCGCCCTGGCCGAGGCCTTTACCGTCTGCGATGCCTATCATTGCTCCGTCACGACGGGGACCGATCCCAATCGCGTGATGTTCTGGTCCGGATCGAATTTCGATCCGCGGTTACTGGCAAAAGGCATCAACTGCACGGATGCGGATTCCGAGCCCGATAATCTGCGCTGCTGGATTCAAGGTGCGCTGCCCGAGCCCGGCTATACCTATGCGGGATCCGCCTTGACCTGGCCGACCATTCCAGACGTGTTGGAAGCGGCTGGGATAAGCTGGCGCATTTACCAGGACCCCAACGACAACTGGACCGGCGCCATGCATGGCGGCCTTGCCTTTGAGAGTTTCCGGACCGCAAAGCCGGGCGCGCCGCTGTACGAAAAGGGCATGCGGCATTGGTCGTTGGCACAGTTTGCCGAAGATGCGCGCAAAGCTGCATTGCCCCAGGTCTCCTGGGTGCTGCCGCCCATGCTTTGGTCTGAGCATCCCGGCCCCTCCAGTCCGGTCCAGGGTGCGGAATTTGCGGCCCGCGTCATCAACGCTCTGACGGATTCTCCCAAGACTTGGAGCCGAACGGTCATATTCCAAACTTTCGATGAGAATGACGGGATGTTCGATCATGTCCCGCCCCCGGCGCCGCCATCCTTCAATCGCGACGGTTCAATTGCAGGTGGCTCGACCCTCAAACTGAACGGAGAATATTTTTCCGACCCGGAGCGAAAACACCTGCATCCAGAAGACACCACTTCCGGCTCCGTACGTCCATGGGGGCTCGGGCCGCGCGTGCCCATGTATGTGATATCGCCTTGGAGCCGGGGCGGCTGGATTAATAGCCAGGTGTTCGATCACACCTCGGTCGCTCAATTCCTGGAGAGGCGCTTTGGGATCACCGTTCCAGCCATCAGTCCCTGGCATCGGGCTGTCTGCGGCGACATGACATCGGCTTTTGACTTCGTCTCACCCAATGACACCAGCATTCCGGCATTGCCTGATGCGCGGGGCTCCGCCGCACTCGTTGCGCGGGCTACGAAGCTTCCCAAGCCCGTAGCACCCGATGTCGCTGAGGCGCTCTTTCAGGAGCAGGGCGCCCGGCCCTCCCGCCCCCTGCCTTACATGCTTGCCGTAGACGCCTCGGTAACTGGCGACAGCATTGCTCTCACTTTTCACAACCAGGGGCGGGTCGGTGCCGTCTTCCATGTCTATGACAAGCTGCATCTCGATCGCATTCCCCGCCGCTACACGGTCGAAGCGGGGAAGGCGTTCAACGACCACTGGGAATTCGCGAGTGACGGAAGTTACAATCTTTGGATTCTCGGGCCCAATGGTTTCCTGCGCGAGTTCCAGGGGATGCGGACAGGCACCGGAATCGAGGTTTCGGCGCGCGATGCGCCGAACGCGCGGGCAATCAGGCTTGGTTTCAATAACAGCGGAACCGAGCGCCGGAAAATGTCCCTTTTATCCAATATCTATGAGCCTAGACGCGTGAGCAGACTTTGGCTCAAGCCCGGGCTGACGTCTCTAGATTGGGATGTCGCAAAAAGCGGCAACTGGTATGAATTGCTTGTAAGTGCCCCGGGATGTGTTCGCAGATTCGCTGGCAGGGTGGAAACCGGCCAGAACAGCGTCAGCGATCCCGCCATGGCTGTTGGCTGATTGCGCTGTCGGAGTCGACACTGTCTTGGAACATGTTCGGCCAAGCGATTGGAATATAATCGGCTTTCTTCGGTTCTGCATCCTTTCGGTCCGCCAATGCCTTCCGTGCAAAGCTGGCTGAAATGCCAGGCCTGAATTAAGCTGTTGCGGTCGATCGGGGCGGGGTCATGGCGAAGCCAGTTTTCATCAGCTATTCGAGCAAGGACGGCAAGATCGCGGCTTCGATATGCAGCGCGCTTGAGGCGCGGGGTCACCGATGCTGGATGTCATCACGGGATGTGCGCCCGGGCGAGAATTTCCAGGGCGCCATAGTGCGCGCGATCCGCGAGGCCCGCGTCATGGTGATGGTGTTTTCCTCCAACGCCAACAATTCCGACGAAATCAAAAAGGAGATGGCGCTGGCCAGCCACTCGCGGTTGATGGTGATCCCGGTACGCGCCGAGGATGTGCTGCCTAGCGAAGATTTCACTTATGAATTGGCGACCCGCCAGTGGATTGACATGTTCGATGACTGGGAACAGGCGATCGAGCAATTGGGCGCGCAGATCGATCTCGCCGTGCCGCGGGAGGACGGCGCACCGCAACTGTCCGCGAGTTCAACACCGCCAAATCCTGCCTCACCGAAGAAAAGTCGTGCACCACTGTTTGCGGGCATCGCCGCCGCGCTATTGGCGAGCGGAGCCGGCGCCTTCTGGCTGACGCGGCCCCAGGCTGCGGCGCCTCAACCGACACCCAGATCGGTGCCAAGCGTGCAGCGCATGGCCAGCGAGCAGCCGGCGCCATCGGCTCTGGCAATGGATCCGGCCAAGCTGGAAAGCGATTTGTGGGATTCGGTCAAGAACAGTCGCGATGCCGCCGCGCTGAATTCCTACCTGGCGAAATACCCCAGTGGCATTTTCGCGGCGGCCGCCAAGGCGAAGCTGGCGGCCTTGAACAAGCCCGCCACGGTCAAGGCCAAAAAAGCGCCGGCGCCCATTTCGGTACTACATGAAGCTGCGGCACCGGCACCGCACGCCATTCCCGCAAGTCAATCCGCGGCCGCCTCTTCGGCTGGCACGACGCTCAATCCCCAGGTGCAACAGGCCGTCGGCAGGGCGCGCCAAGCCGAGCAGCACGCCCGCGCGATTGCCGAAAAGGCGGAGGCAATGGGGGGCCGGGATCAATCTGGACAGTCTGGGCCGAGCATGGTCGGCCCGCGCGGCGGTCTACGCCGGGGCGG
This sequence comes from Rhizomicrobium sp., assembly GCA_035512055.1. GTDB lineage: Bacteria > Pseudomonadota > Alphaproteobacteria > Micropepsales > Micropepsaceae > Rhizomicrobium. Next base: position 11,964 of record DATKEP010000057.1, on the reverse strand, counting down.
CCGCATGATGGGAGAGCGGACCGCCGGCCTGAATGTCATAAGCTATCCCGACGGCGACCATTATGCCGGTGGCACGCGCAATGGAAAGCGCTTCGGTCTGGGCATCATGACCGGCGCTTCCAACCGCATCTATCGCGAGCGTGTGGGGCAGTACGTTGCCGACCTGCTCGACGGTTATGGCGTCGTCTATCGCAGAGACGGCAATATACGCATCGGCCAATGGAAGGGTGGCGTGATGAACGGCTATGGCGCTTTGCTCGATGCCAACGGACGGGTTCTCGAGCAAGGCGTGTATGCAAATGACAGGCTTGCAACCCCCTTGAAGGGGAATTGATCAAGCTGAGGGCCTTGCCGTTGCACCAGGAACATCCCCGCGCAATCCGTGTTGCCGCCATCGGTCATCGCGTGATCGCGCCAAAAGTCAGGGCACGCGTGGCTGAAACGGTCGAGCGTGTCCTATTGAACATTCGCGCCGCAGTGGATGCCGTGTCGCCGGCGCCGCATTCTCCGGTCAAGCTGGTGGTGGTTTCACCGATGGCCCAGGGCGCCGATCAGCTGATTGCGACATCGGCCATGGCGGCAGGATACCGCCTGGCTGCCGTTTTGCCCGCCTCGCAGGCAGACTATGAGCGAACCTTCGACCTGGGAACGGAAGACGAAGACATCGGCACGTTCCGCGACCTGATTGCCAAGGCGCATCCGCCGGACGGCGAGGGTTGCCTTATACTGGATGGCGACATGTCGAGCGCAGAGGGCCGGGACCTGGCCTTCCTGGCTTGCGCCGACGCCGTGATCCAGGGCGCAGACATCGTCATGGCCATCCTCTCGAAGGAGCGCTGGCATTCCCAATCGGGCCAGACCGTGGGTGATGCGCTGGAGCGGAACATCCCGACCATCGTGATCGCTCCGGAGGCACCCGATGAGGCGGTCCTGCTTGTGCGGCACGATTCCGAAAAAATCGCGTCGGAAGCAGCCATTCGCAAGATTGTTGGCGTCCTGATGGAGCGCAAATTTCCTAATCCTCTTGGGAAAGCCAAAAGCTTACTCGCTGCCGGCGACTGTCTCGCCGCCATAGATTTTCTGCGCAATCTTCCAGATGAGGCCGTCGGGCAAAGGCTGGTCGAGCGTGATTATCTTTTGACGCTTGCGTTGGCACGGACAGGCGCTTCCCGACTTGCGCTGGAGGTTTTCCGGTCGCGGCTTGGTCCGCTCCCGCTTGAAGATTTGCCGGTCGCACTCGCCCGCGATGTGGGTGCGCTCGAAGCCCGCTGCCTAAAGGATCTGGGATATGAGAGGGGCAGCGCCGAAGGACTACTGGCGGCGGCGCGAGCCTATGAGCATGTCTATCAACGGTTCGGCGGCTACTATCCCCTGATCAATGCCGCGACCCTGACCTTGCTGGGCGGTGATCATGACCGGGCCCGATCGCTTGCGCGGCAAACGCTGACGGAAGCGACGGACTCCGATTACTGGGGCCAAGTCAGCAGGGCCGAAGCCCTCCTCATCCTGAAAGACATCGAAGAGGCCGCTGCCACATTGGAGGCGGCGAGTGCCGCCCCTGTCCCGCCTTCCGATCTCGCAACTACCAAGAAGCAGCTCTTGCGCGTCTGTACGGCGAACGGGTTGCCTGCCTCCCTGCTATCCAGCATGCACATTCCAGCTGTGCTGTACTATCAGGGCCGTGAAATATCCGTGAAAGACACGGCCAAGCCGAATGAGAGCATCCGGTCCCAGATCCGAAAGCTGGATACCGGCTTCGCCTACGGATCACTTTCCAATACCGGTGACATATTGATCGCCGAAACCTTGCTCGAAATGGACGTTGAATTGAATCTGGTCTTACCCTATCGCGCAGAGGAATTCGCGCGTGCCTGCATTCCCGCAGGCTGGTCGGCGCGATTCCAATCCTGCATCAATGGCGCGAAATCCTTGTCCTTGGTTCTCGATAATGACGTGCTGCATCACGCTTGCGTCCTTGCGATGAGCGCCCGTCAGGCCATGGGGCTTGCCCGCTACCGAGCCGACAAACTGGCGAGCACGGTTTTAAATCTCATAAATCGAGACGGGGGCGCAGAACTGATTGACGATCCTATCGTCGAACAAGATGCAGAGGCTTGCGAGGCCATTGTGCCGCGCTGTCTGCTCTTTGCCGACGTAAAGGGCTTCAGCAAACTGCCCGAGCGCAACATCGATGCCTTTGTGCAACGTTTCATGGGCGCGCAGGCACAAGCCATACAACCATTTGCTTCCGATATCGAATTCCGGGCAACGGCCGGCGATGGAATTTTTTTGGTCTTTAAAACACCGCTACTCGCCGCGGAGTGCGGCCTGGCCATGCAACGGGAGGCAGGTGGTTTCGACCGGCAGCGATTTGGCATCGAGGCCGATCTGCAATTGCGCATCGCGATACACTACGGCCCCGTCCATCCGGTACATGACCCAATTCTCGACGCCCCGTCTTTTGCGGGCCGTGAGATAATCCGGGCGGCCCGAATGGAGCCAATCACGCCGCCCGGTGAGATATTCGTAACCGAGCAGCTGGCAAGCGCCCTTTTCCTTGCGGGCGCCAGCAACTACAGGTGCGACTATGTCGGCATACTGCCTTCGGCCAAGAGCTTTGGCAGTTTTCGCATGTACTCCATTAAGGCGCGCCACTGAATCGCCGGCCTAGAGGGCACCATAAATGGCAGGCCGCGTGAATCGAATGAGGCTACGGCTTGGGCTCCCAGCCCAACTTAGCGATCTGAATGCCCTTCAGGCTTGGAAGCAGGGCGGCGATATAAATCTGGCCGTGCGACTCGACAATTTCTGGCGCCGCCACCGGCAGCGTCTCGACAAGGTAGCGGTCATCGTCGACGCCAAAATTCGAGGGATCCTTCGAGCGATAGACGCGGGTTTCGGCATTCTCGCCATAATGCTGCGTCCGGAAGAGATAATAATATCCCGACTGCTTGTGGTAATACACAAATGGGCATTCAGCCGAATAGCTTCCCGTTCCGGCATCGCCGCCTTTCGCCACGATTTTCGCATCGCTCCAGTGCACCAGGTCTGACGATGTTCTCAGCAGGTCTGCGTTCCCCATCAGGTGCAACGACGCCCGATTTGCGGGCGAGGAGTCGGCGGCATTGAATATCGTGCCAGGATTTGCGGAATAATAAGTGTAAAACATTCCGTTGACGCGGATTGTCACCGGGTCTCGGGTGCCGAAGCCGTCGGAGAACATTCCGACCTTGCCGCCCGGCAGCAACCGGCGCTCGAACGACTTGCCGTCCTGGCTTGTCGCCAGAGCAATTTGATCACCCACACCATAGAACATCAGATACCGACCGCGATGCCGCATCACAAAGGGGGCCTGCAGCATTCCTTCGACTTCGCCCAATTTGGGGTCTGACGTCATGACTATGCCCATGGGCTGCCAGTCATGATCCGTCAGGCGCTTTGCCTGCCAACGGTAGAAAAGGCGCGTCCAACCGGGATAAGCGGTGGAGCGGATGCAGGACCATAACTGCCATGTGCCGTCGGCGGCCTGCCAGATGGCGAAATCGACCGGCTGCTGGCGATCTGTCGTGAACCGTCCCAAATCAGGGCTCCCGGAAATCTGCCACCATTGTCCTTCAATCTTGGGGAGCAGGACGGTATCCGCCGCCCATGCACTCCGCAGCGTGGTTAGTCCCGTAATCAGCACCAACGAAAAGGCAATCGAGTAGAACCCGAAATTGATCTTCCTGGTCATAGTGTCATCCTCTCTTTCACAAGAAGCCGAGCATTGGCCGTTCGTTTCAGCAGCGTGCCCGGATTGTATATTTGCTGCGATTCGAGGAAGATCGGTTAGGTGCCTCAAGCCCGTGGTGTTACGACATTACGAAAATCGTATGGGCGACACAGACTACTGCATGACGGTAGATGCCTCCATAGATTCAGGGAGATATGCATCCATGCTGATGGACAAACGCAAATTCCTATCTTGCTCGGCTGCCGGCTTGGCCGGAATGCTGGATGTCAGCCGCGTCACTGCCCAGACGGCTCCTCCGCCCAAACTGCTCGGCGGTCAGCGGTTTTTTGCCGACCGACCGGCCATTCCGCACCGTCAGGCGAAAACCACGGCGGTCTTTCAGGTCCCGCCGGGAGGTTATCCCAATGGACTTGCAACGGCCCCGGAAGGGGTTTGGGTAGCACAACAGAAGATTTCGGGCAGTCAGCGCCTGCTCTATGACTTGCCCGAACCCGCAGATCCTACGGAAGTGTGCTGGTTGGTCGGCTGGAATGGCAAATTGCTGAAGACGGTCCACACGGAGTCGCGCGGCACTGCCGGCATCGCCTGGGACGGAAAATATCTGTGGACCGGAGCCGACAACAACGAGATCGAAGGAATATTCAAGACTGATCTTTCCGGCCGCACCATCAGCAAGCACCAGATACCGCTGGGCGTCGCCTCGAATGGTGGAGCGTGTCACGGTCTTTTGTGGCAGGGCGGCAAGCTTTGGATAACGGCGGTGCGGATGGGCGGTATTCTCAGGGTGGATCCCGAAAGCTTCGAACCGGAATTTTATATTCCGGTCAATTTCCCACGCTCACACGGAATCGCCTGGGACAATGGTGCGATCTGGATTGTCATAGGCAATTCCAATGGCGCGAATGCAAAGCCAGAAGACTATCGTGGTGGTCTGGCAAAATACGATGCGGCGACGGGCCAGTTGCTGGAAACGGTGGAATTCCTGCCGGGGTCGGCGGATCCGCACGGTCTTACCATGCACAATGGCGTGCTATTTAGCTGCGATGCCGGCATCCATCCGGGTTGGCCCAACAATTGGAGCAAGACCACCGGCAAGGTATTCCGGATTGATCTCGTCTGATCCCGCCCAGGCACAATTCTTGTATGAAAAGGCCGTTGCGCATCACCAGGCGGCTGAGTGGCAAAGAGCGCTCGACCTGTATGACGAGGTGCTCGGCCTGCGCCCGGATTTCGCAAAAGCCCATTGCGCGCGCGCTGAAGTGCTGTGGAATCTGGAGCGGCCGAATGAGGCGCTGGCTGCCGTCACGGCAGCCATCTCGCTGGCACCCCGGTTCGCCGAAGCCTTCTTCAATCGGGGCAATATGCTGCGGAAACAGCGCCGCGTCTCTGACGCGCTCAAGGATTACGACCGTGCCATCGCCCTACGGCCGGACTTTGCTCCGGCCCTGAACAACCGGGCCGGCCTATTGCAAGGCCTGAAACGCCACGACGAAGCGCTGAGGGATCTCGAACGGCTGGTGGCACTTATGCCGAATTCCGCCTCTGCCCACTATAATCGGGGCGCCCTGCTTCTGGAAAAAGATCAATTCGAGCAGGCCTGGGACAGTCTCTTGCAGGCATTGGCTTTGTCCCCGGATCATTCCGATGCATTCGGTGCGCTGGCGATGGCAGCCATTGGCGCATGTGACTTCAAGCGCATTGAGGAAATAAAACCGCGTCTGAAAAGCGAGATTTTGGCGGGACATAAAGTGGTGCCCCCGGTGGTTCTGCTCGGACAGGAGGATGATCCGGCCCTGCAGCGCAAATGCGCTGAAATCAATCTTCAGGCCTGGTTGGCAGATGAATTTGCAGCGACGGCGGAGCCATTGGATCTGAAATCCTATGGCGATCATCCGCTTCGCATCGCCTATATGTCGAGTGACTTTGGCAGTCATCCTGTTGGCCGGCAGATGGTAGGTGTTCTGGAGCGGCATGACCGAAGCCGACATGAAGTGATTGGTCTTTCGCTGGCCCGAAGCGACGGCAGCCCTTTGCAGCACCGCATTCAATCGGCCTGCGGCCAATTTCATGACTTGTCCCAAATGAGCGACGCCGACGCGGCAGCGCTGGTGCGGCGCCTCAAAATCCACGTCCTGATTGATCTCAATTGCCAAACCGAAGGCTGGCGACCTGCAATTTGCAAAGGCAGGGCGGCACCGGTGCAGGTCAATTTTCTGGGCTATGCCGGCACGGCGGCCGCAGATTTCATGGATTATGTCATCGCTGACAGCCACGCAGTTCCTGTTGCCGCCGAAGTTTTCTATAGCGAGAAAATTGCGCGGCTGCCCGACAGCTTCTGGCCCACTGACACCAAGAGGGCAGTCGTGGAATCGTCACGACAGGTCAACGGACTTCCGGATGAAAGCGCGGTGTTCTGTGCCTTCAACAACCATCACAAGATTGGCCAAGCTGTGTTTGAGTGCTGGATGCGGCTGCTCCATGCCGTACCCGCCAGCGTCTTGTGGCTGAGGTCGGCGCCGGAAATAGTTGTGCGCAATTTGCGCAGCCATGCCGCTGCCGGCAATGTGGATCCGATGCGGTTGATTTTTGCGCCCGTTGTATCCGACGAAGTCCATCTTGGCCGTCACAGGCTGGCCGATCTCTTTCTCGATACGTCTCCTTACAATGCTCATTCATCCGCGAGCGATGCGCTCTGGATGGGCTTGCCGGTTCTGACGCTGAGAGGTCAAGATTTCGCGGGCCGCGTGGCGTCCAGCATGCTTTATGCACTCGATCTTCCCGAACTGGTAACGGATTCCCTTCGCGCATACGAAACCGCCGCTATAGGCCTGGCGACCAACCGGAACCGGCTTGAAGCGCTCAAGGCCAAATTGGCATCTCATATAAAAACGGCGCCACTATTTGATGGTGGGCGCTATAGTGCAAAACTGGAAGCGGCCTATTGGACAATGTGGTCCGTTGCGCGCACCGGTACGCCACCGCATAGCTTCGTTGTCCAATAAGGCGGTCAGTCGCCGCCGGCGTGGTCCGGCTGGTAATAATGCAGGCTTGGCGGGCGCGGTGTAATGGCAAGGCGCGTTCCCATGCCTGTTCCCGATGCCAGCGCCCTGTGCCAGCGTTCCTCGGGCGCGAAGACAATGTCTCCGACATCCGCCGTGATCAGGGGCACGCCCTCTATCAGGAATTCCTCCTTGCCCTCCATGACGAGCCAGAACTCCGCAAAATTCTCATGGAAATGGCCGAAATTAGTGTCCGGCGGTGTCGGGACGCCGGGCGAACGGATGATATTGGCCCAGGTATGGTCATCCTTAACGGCGCCGCCGCCCTTACCATTGGCCGCGACGATGTCCTTCTCAAAATCGACATAGGGCTTGTTGACGTCATCATATTTGCCCCGGCCAGCATAATCCGCCTTGATGAACTTCATACCCTTGGCCGGCGTGGGCGTTTCACTGATCGGATAGCTGGGCGTTTCGCCGGAGGGGCTGACTTCGAAGCGCAGAGAAGGTTCATCGCCAATCGTTTCCATGCTGAAGGGGACGCGATATGGCACCTGGACCAGAAAACCCTTGGAGGCGATGAACGGTTCGACGCCATCTATGGTCACGCGCATCTGGCCGGACATGACAACCCAATAGACGCGGTCGTCCGCATAGAAGAGTGTCTTGGTCTTCTTGCCGGCGCCCAAGGAAATATATTGGCCGATGAAATCGCGCGTTAGGACCTCTGTCTCGGTCCAGTCGGACTGGCCGCGATGGCGGGCGAGGATGTCGACAAATTTTTTCAGCGGCTTGTTCGGTGCAATGTAGGGCGCCGGCTTTACCGGTTGCGGCGCCCAAGCCGTGAGTGGCGCCGGCTTTGCCGTTTGGATGCCCGACAGAGCGAGAAGGAGCGCGGTCGAAAAAATCAGGGGTTTTTGCATCATGTCAGGCTCCATAAATGACCGTCTGAGCACAACTCATGGCCACCGCGCCTAATTTATCCGTTCGACTTTGTATTCGGTGGCATTTCCCGCGACCTTGAGATTGAAGCTGCGAAGCGCGCCGCGGGAGATCCGCACAGTGTAATTGGGTGCCGGTTTTGTCCAGTGCGCGGAGCTTGTGTCTCCCGACAATTGCCGCCAAGTTTGCCCATTGGCCAACTCGACCGTAAACAAGCCATAGCTGTTGAAGCTGTACGAAGCCATGCGGGACGAGAAGGGAATTCCGACAGGAACCGCTCCTCGCGCGGCACCCGGGTTGGCCGAAGGCTTGGTTGCCGTCTCTGCCGGCAATTGCGGGTGGGCTTGTGGCGTCGGAGAGAGCCCCAATGCGGCGCGAATCGGCTGAGCCGCCGCGTAATAGCAATCCAGCCACTGCCGGTCCTGACTAACGCTGTTGCAGCGAAGCACTTCGCTGGTCGTCTGGTAGCGAATGGATGGATCACCCGACGGTGCGCCGGCAGGCGGGTGTTGCGCGAGTCGCGCCTGAGCAGGAAGCACGGGTGGCAGATTGAGTGCGGCACGCATCGGTTGCGCCGCACCATAGAAACAATCCAGCCAAAGTCGCGTATCGCCCACCGCGGCACAACGGAACATGCCGCCGATCACGTCATCCCTCGGACCAACCGCGGATGCGGGCTCCGCATGGAGGATCGCTGCCACCAAGAAAACCAAGAGGTTAGGGCTGGCCGAGGGCAAGAATGGCCATGGCCTGTGGGTGGCTCTGCGGCTAACGGCGATCTTTTGGTACCGGCGGAGCATCATTCTCTCCAGTGAATCTAAAAGTTCGTACACTGTCTCTCTAGCCCCGCAAGCCGGGCGGGCATATGCTTGACCCAACAAAAAAGTAGCCCAACCGGCACGCATAAAAATAGGGGATTGCCAATGAAGAGCCTGCAAAGCCAGCTCAAGGCTGGCGGTTCAACGCTTGCACTTGTCACAGCCTCGTTCTTTTCATCTGCCGCCGACGCGCAAAATTCGCCTGCCGACAATTCTGTTGAGCAGGTCACAATCACAGGCACCAGCATCAAGGGTCTCGCGCCGGTCGGTTCCAACCTGATCACGGTTGATCAGCAGGCGATCACCGACGTGGGCGCGGTGACGGTAACCGAGGTCCTCGCCAATGTGCCGGCGATCACCGGCATGGGCAACAGCGGCCGCGGCTCAAACGGCAATGGCGGCGCCGGCGCATCTGTCTACATCCACCAGATCGGCGCCAGTGCCCAGAACAGCACCCTGGTCATAATGGATGGGCACCGCCTACCGGTAGCCGGATCGGGCAATGGCAATCCAGTCGTGGATCCCAACATCATTCCGCAGAACATGCTGGAACGCGTGGAAGTGCTGGCGGACGGCGCATCCTCGGTTTACGGCTCCGATGCCGTGTCGGGCGTCGTAAACTTTATCACGCGCAAGAAGTTCGACGGGCTGGAGCTTCGCTACCAGGCACAGTTCGAACATGGCTCCTCACTGGGGCAGCTGGGCAGCATCCTGGCGGGACAAAGTTGGGACAAGGGAGGGTTCATCGCGGCCTACTCCTACAGTGCCGAAGGACATATCCACGATACGTCCATTCCCCAGACCAATCCCCTGATTCAACCGCAGCGCGCTATCGATGCCGGGCTCACCGGCACGACAGGCAGTTCGACGCATCAAGGCAACTTCTTTTGCGACCCGGCGACTGTTCAGCCCAACGGATCCGGCAACATTTTCCTGTCGCCGCAGGGCACGACGAGCGTGGCGAACTCGGTGGCGAATGCCCCGTGCTCCCAATGGCAGTATGGCGACTATCTGCCATCGGAGACGCGCCAGAATGCGATGATCAAGGTCACCCAGGAGTTGACCAATTCGGTCACGCTTAAGGCCGACGCGCTGTGGGAGACCCGCAGAGCCGTATATGACACCTCGCGCGGCACGCTTCAGGCGACCGCGTTCGGATCGGGGGCCCAAGCCAATCCGTTTTACACCAATCCGCCCGGGATCACCGCGACCAAGCAGACCATACGCTATGATTTCGACCAGCTCTTGGGACCGGGCGCCTGGTCCGGTTATGGCGATGACGAACTAGTCGGCGACGCGACCCTGACCTGGAATGTCAATGACAACTGGACGGTGGATCTTCTGGCTTCCGCCGGACGTTCGGACAGTTTTGTTACGCAGAACCACGGCGTGGTGAACCAGGGCATGGTTACGCTGGACCTGAATGGCACCAACCAGACCAGCGGCACCTTGCCCGCCGGCACAGCCAGCTCTACCTCTATCCCGGGCCTTCAAACAACAATCAATCAGCTACCCCTCACCGCCACCAACGCTCTGGACGTGTGGAATCCGGCGGCAACCAACCGCACGGCAGCGGCCACATTGGCAGCGCTGGTCGCACCTCAGGCCAACAACAACCTCAACCATGGCGTGAACTCCTATGAGCAGTTCCGCGCCGTCGTCAATGGCACGCTGTTCAACTGGGACGGCGGACCGGTGAAAGTGGCGGCCGGCGTGGAGCAGTTCAACAGCCAGCTCTATAACTATGTCCTCAATCCTCAGAATGCCGGTCCATCTGCGGTAAGCTCGAACTTCCTGCAGTTCAATTTCGGCCGCCTGGTGACGTCCGAATTCGGCGAGGTGGATGTGCCGCTGATCGGCCCCGGCATGAACATCCCCTTCGTGACCAAGTTCGAGGTTGATGCTTCTGTCCGGCACGACGCCTATAGCGACGTGGGTACCACGACCAATCCAAAGGTTTCTTTCAATCTGGACACGATCGACGGTCTGCGCTTCAGGGGCAGCTGGTCAACATCCTTCGTGGCCGTCGCCCTGGAGCACGACGTTTCGAACGGACAGGTGGCCAACGCCAGCGTCACATCCGGCACGCCCGGTGTCCTGCCGGTCGCGTTGTTTCCGGTCATTACCCAGCTTGGCATTCCGGGGTGCACCGCCGCCTCGCTCACCTGCGATACAAGCTCGCTGCAAGGCCTCAACAGCAGTGGCAACACCCAGAACCTCAGGCCGGAAAGAGGACATGGCTGGACGCTGGGCTTCGATTATGCCCCTTCGTTCCTGCCGGGCCTCAATACGTCTCTCACTTATTGGCACGTTACCTATCTGGGCGGCGCGACAGCTGCGACAACGCAGATCGACGCGTTTAATCCTCTCTTGAACAACCGCATTACGGTTTTGGCGCCCGCTGTTGCCGGTACACCATCCTGCGCGACCCCGGCCCAGATTGCGGCCTTTATCGGCACGGCGCCGGTCAACACGATAATTCCAGGCTGTGTCTCGACTCTCACCGACACGGCTACCGACAACCTGATCAACTTTTGGGCATCGGGCATTGACCTGAGTGTCGGGTACCATTTCGATTCCGACTTTGGTGCTTTCGTGCTGGAAGACAGTCTTAGCCAGCAGACGCAATTCCTGCAGGGCTTCGGCCATACACCGCCGCCTTCGGCCTATCGCTTCGAGGTCATCAATTCGGTCGGTCTGAACACGACCTTTCCCAATGTCGGGACGCAGATGCGGGGCCATCTGGGTTGGGCGCTGGACGATTTTGCTGCCGATATATACGTGAACTATGTCGGCCCCTACACCAATGTGAGCGCCAACGCGACCACGCTGATCGGTTCGACCAACGGCATCTACAATGGCACTGGCGGCGATCCGGTGGACGCCTTTACCACCGTCGATCTGCATCTGGGCTATACCTTCGATACCGGCTTCCTGGGCAGCGATAACGTATCCTTGACGATCAGAAATCTGCTCAACACCTATCCGCCTTTCTTCAATGGCACGCAGGGATCGAACAACGGCACGTCGGGAACCACCAGTACCTTCGGCTTCGATGCCTATACCAGCAACCCGATCGGACGGATCATCGAACTGGGCTTTACGGCCAAATTGTAGGCAGGGCGCAGCTTCGGTCGGCTGATCGCCTGTGCGGCTGTAATAGGGCTGGAGAGCGATTCAGCCGCGATGCCGATTTTCCGTGTGAGCCTGTCTTCGTCCGAAGAGGAGGGTGATGTTGATGCGGCGGTTCTCGTAGCCTGGTTTGAAGCGGATGATGTCGGTCTCATGAAAGAGATCGGAATCGAAAATTACCGCCCGGTTGGCACGATAGGGAATGGTCACCGGCTTTGAGTCCTGCGCCTTGAGAAAGGCGCAGATGTCGGCTTCCGCGGCGTTATACCTGGCAAAGTCCCAATCCTGTGGTGCCGCCTTGTCCCACACCACCAGCCCGCCATGCTCGGCGTCCAAGTTG
>DATKEP010000056.1:0-8940 GCA_035512055.1 Rhizomicrobium sp. | reverse complement strand
GCGGCTTCAAGCTTATGTGAAGCGCGGCGGCGGCCTGGTGACATTCCATGATTCGCTTTGCGGTCCCGATCCCGCCGACATGGCGACGCTGGTGGGCGCCGGCAAGAAGCATGGCGAGGTCAACTACACCTGGACCGCGACGTTGGACTATAATTTCGTGGACAAGGACAATCCAATCATCCGGGGCATGCCTGCCGAAATATATGACGAGGCGTTCTTCAAGCTGAACTTCGCGCCGCAAGTCCACCCCATCCTCTCCGTGACCATGCCCGACACGCCCAGCGCTCGGCAGGGCGGCGGCGTCGGCCAGACCATCCCGCAAATGTGGACCTATGAGCACACGCTTGCCGGCGGTCAGCCGGCCCGCGCTTTTGTCTGGATGCAGGGCCATATGGTCGACAGCCTGCAGGATCCCGCCATCCAGAAAGTCCTGATGCGTGGTATCGCCTGGGCGGGCAAGCATCCCATGAACGAGCTGACCGATTATGTGCCGCCGCCGCCGCGCCAACAGGCGCGCGCCGGGCAATAGGTGAAATTGGCGCGGCATCGTCCTCCATGACGATGCCGCCGTTCATCTTCCGGTCAGCTGAGGGCGGATAAAAGGGACAGGCGATGAGAGCGGTGTTGAAAGGTATTGGCGCGAGCGCGGTCTTGGCGCTGATGGCGACGGCGGCGGCCGCGGCGGGCAGCGACTGGGAAACCAGCGGCCACGATCTTGGCAGCCAGCGTTATTCGCCGCTCACCCAGATCGATAAGTCCAATGTCGCAAATCTCCAGATCGCCTGGACTTACCACCTGACACCTGCGGGCTATACGGGCCGTCCGCGGCTAGTGGAAGCAATCCCGATCGTCGTTGGCAACAGCATGTATATCGCCTCGAGCTATGGCGAGGTCATCGCGCTGAATGCCACCACGGGCGCCGAGTTGTGGAAATTCAGGCTGCCCGACACCGACAATCCGACGGAACGCGGTGTGGCCTACTGGAAGGGCGCCCAAGGCTATCCCGCCACGGTCGTGTTCGGCAGCCGCATGGGCCGGCTTTATGCGCTCGACGCCAAAACCGGCGCGCCTGTCGACAGCTTTGGCGAGCATGGCATCGTCAATCTCAAGACACCCGAGGTGATGGGCAATACCCCGAATTATCCCTACGACCAGCCCGCTGTTCCGATGATCTACAAGAACCTGATCATCACCGGCGCCGGCACGCCCGATGCCGCGCCCAATATCGGCGCGGTGGGCGACACCCGCGCCTGGGACGCCAGGACCGGCAAGCTGGTCTGGACCTTCCACACCACGCCGCGCCCCGGCGAATATGGATACGACACATGGGGCGGGGACAGCGCCCGTCATCGCTCCGGCGTGAATGTCTGGGGCTATTTCACGGTCGACGAGCAGCGCGGCATTCTCTACATGCCGCTGGGCGCGCCCAACAATGACCGCGTCGGCGTGGACCGGCCGGGCAACAATCTCTTTAGCTCGTCCATCGTGGCGGTGAAAGCCGATACCGGAGCGTATCTCTGGCACTTCCAGGTCACGCATCACGATATCTGGGACAATGACACCCAGGATCCGCCGGTCCTGATGGACGTGCACAAGGACGGCAAGACCATCCCCGCCCTACTTACCGTCAACAAGAATGCGCTCGCCTTCATCCTTGACCGCGTAACGGGCAAGCCGATCTTCGGCGTCGAAGAACGCTCAGTGCCGCAGAGCCATGTGCCGGGCGAACAGACGTCTGCAACCCAGCCTTTCCCAGTAAAGCCGGAGCAGCTTTCGCAAGGCTCCGTGTCGCGCGACCATCTCTACAAGGGCGAACCGGCCCATCAGAGCTATTGCGAGAAACTGGTGGACGACAATCACATGGTCTTGGGCTCGACCTATCTGCCGCCTGGCTACAACGAGATCACCGTCGCGCCACCCGGCACCCAGGGCGGGGTCAACTATTACGGCGGCAGCTATGACCCCAAGCTGCATCTGTTCGTTGCCAATGTGAACAACCTGTTCCAGCCCATGCGTGTGGTGAAGAGGCCGGACGGCACTTTCGCCAACAATTACGGCGTTACGCGCTTCTGGGACCCCGTGAAAAAACTCCCTTGCGGGCCCACGCCCTGGGGCCAGCTGGTGGCAGTAAATGTTGACACGGGCGATGTGGTCTACCGCAAGACCTTGGGTGTCACCGACAGTTTTCCGCCGCAATTCCAGGATACTGGTCGTCCGGGCCTGGGCGGAACCATCCTGACCGCTACGGGCCTGACCTTTGTCGGCGCCACCGACGACTTCCGATTCCGGGCTTTTGCCACCGCGACAGGTGACAAATTGTGGGAAGTGAAGTTAAAGGCGTCCGTCACCGCGACCCCTGCCACCTATCTGGGTTCGGACAAGCGGCAATATGTGGCGATGAGCGATACCGGCGGCTCCCAGACCGGTTCGGTCGTCACCAATGACGAGATCATCGTATTTGCATTGCCGAAGAAGTAGTTGAAAGTCTGGGGCAGAAGAGAGAGACGAAACGTGCGTGTAATTGCTTTAGCCGCGTTGCTTGGCCTGAGTGCGACTCCGGTTCTGGCCGATGACGATTTCAAGAGCCTGCCGGCCGGACAGGGCCGGGACGTGATGGTCAGGGTGTGTTCCCAGTGCCATTCGCCCGAGATCGCGGCCCAGCAGAACCTGGATGCCCAGGGCTGGAAGGATCTGGTCAACCAGATGGCCAATAACGGCGCCAATGCTACCGACGCCGAATTCGATACTATTACCAAGTATTTGACCGCCACCTTCCCGCCGAAATAACGGCCCTGTCCTATTGCCGCCGGGCGCGCTAAAAGGCGCTGCCCCTGGTTTCCCATGCCTTCTGATAAGGAAAAAAGCGATGAAATTGCTGCGCCATGGCCCCAAGGGGCAGGAAAAGCCGGGTCTGTTGGACAAGGACGGCCAGATCCGCGACCTGTCGGGAATCGTGAAGGATATTGATGGAAAGGTCCTGGCGGACCTGTCGGCGATCCGGGCCGCGAAAGTCGAAAGCCTGCCGGTCGTGGGCAAGGATGTGCGCTTGGCCCAGCCGGTGGGCAATGTCGGCAAGTTTCTCTGCATCGGGCTCAACTATTCCGACCATGCCGCGGAATCCGGCATGCCCGAGCCGTCCGAACCAATCATCTTCATGAAGGCCACGTCCGCCATCATCGGTCCATATGACGACGTGTACCTGCCTCCGACCTCCAAGAAGTCGGACTGGGAAGTGGAGCTGGGCGTCATCATCGGCAAGGAAGCGCGCTATGTCTCCAAGGACAAGGCGCTGGATTACGTGGCTGGCGCCTGTGTGGTGAACGACCTGTCCGAGCGCGAATACCAGCTCGAGCGGCTGGGCACCTGGGACAAGGGCAAGGGTTGCGACACTTTCGGTCCCTTCGGTCCCTATCTGGTGACATTGGACGAAGTGGGCGACCTCAACAATCTCGGCCTGTGGCTGGACATCAACGGCACGCGCATGCAGACCGGAAACACCGCCAGCCTGATCTTCAATGTGCCGACGCTTGTGTCTTACGTCAGCCAGTTCATGAGCCTGCAGCCGGGCGATGTGATCTCCACCGGCACGCCGCCGGGCGTGGGCATGGGCAAGAAGCCGCCGATCTGGCTCAAGGAAGGCGATGTCATCGAGCTGGGGATCGACAAGCTGGGCAGCCAGAAGCAGAACGTGAAAAGGACGACGATTTAAACATCGGTGTCATGGCCGGCCCTGAGCCGGCCATCCATCATATTGATGGCGCTTCGCGCGCTGGATGGCCGCCTCAAGGGCGGCCATGACAATTGGGGAAAACGGAAAAGGCGCCGGAGAATTCCGGCGCCTTTTTACTTTTCAGGGTCAGTGATTGTCCCTGGGAATCCCCATGGTCTGGTCGATCTTCTGATATTTGACGGCATCCTCCAGCACCATTCCGGTGCTCATCTGGCCGACATGCTCGCGCTGGATTTCCTGCCAGGGCGTCTGCGAGGCCGGATATTTGTAGCCGCCGGCGGCTTCCAGTTCCTTGCGGCGCCTTGCCAACTCTTCATCGCCGATGAGCATGTTCGCGGTGCCCTTTTTCAGGTCGATGCGCACGCGGTCACCGGTCTTGAGCAGCGCCAACCCGCCGCCGACCGCGGCTTCCGGCGAGGCGTTGAGGATGGAAGGCGAACCTGATGTGCCCGACTGGCGGCCGTCGCCGACGCAAGGAAGTGCATTGATACCGGCTTTCAGCAGCGAGGCCGGGGCGCGCATGTTCACCACTTCCGCGGCGCCCGGATATCCCACCGGCCCGGCGCCCCGCATGATCAGGATGGTGTGCTCGTCGGCGCCCAGCGCCGGATCGTCAATGCGGGCGTGATAATCCTCCGGCCCGTCGAACACCACGACAGGGCCTTCAAAGGCCTCCGGGTCCTTGGGGTTTGACAAATAGCGGGCGCGGAAATCGTCGCTGATCACGCTGGTCTTCATAATGGCGCTGTCGAACAGATTGCCGCTCAGAACGATGAAGCCGGCGTCTTTCTTCAGCGGCTTGTCGAAGGGCCAGATCACTTCGGGCAGCAGGACCTTCCTGCCCTTGCAGTTCTCGCCCATGGTCTTGCCATTGGCGGTCAGGGCCTTCTCCTTGATCAAGCCCTGTTCCATCAGGATGTTCACCACAGCGGGCACGCCGCCGGCGTGATGGAAATCCTCGCTCAGATATTCTCCGGCCGGCTGCAGATTGACGAGCAGCGGCACCTTGTGGCCGATCTTCTGCCATTCCGAAAGCGGCACATCCACGCCGATATGGCGGGCAATCGCCGTGATATGGATGGGCGCATTGGTAGAGCCGCCGATGGCCGAGTTCACCACGATGGCATTGTGGAACGCCTCCTTGGTCAGGATCTTCGAGGGACGCAGGTCTTCCTTGACCATGTCCACGATGCGAAGGCCGCTGGCATAGGCCATCTGACCGCGCTCGCGATAAGGCGCGGGAATTGAGGCCGAACCGGGCAACTGCATGCCCAAGGCTTCCGCCAAGCTGTTCATGGTCGAAGCCGTACCCATGGTGTTGCAATAGCCGACCGACGGCGCGGACGAAGCGACAAGCTCCATGAAGCCGCGATAATCGAGTTCGCCACGCGCCATCATCTCGCGTGCCTTCCAAACGATCGTGCCCGAACCGGTGCGCTCGCCCGCATGCCAGCCGTTCAGCATCGGTCCGACCGAGAAGGCGATGGCGGGAATGTCGAGTGTCGCCGCCGCCATCAGGCAGGCAGGCGTGGTCTTGTCGCAGCCGATCGTCAACACCACGCCATCGATCGGATAGCCGTAGAGCAGTTCGACCAGGCCCATATAGGCGAGGTTGCGGTCCAGCGCCGCGCCCGGCCGCTTGCCGGTCTCCTGGATGGGATGCACCGGAAATTCCATGGCGATGCCGCCGGCCTCGCGGATGCCTTCGCGGACGCGCTTGGCGAGTTCGATATGATGACGGTTGCAAGGCGACAGGTCGCTGCCGGTCTGGGCAATGCCGATGATCGGCTTGCCCGACTGAAGTTCTTCGCGCGTGAGCCCGAAATTCAGATAGCGCTCCAGATACAGCGCCGTCATGTCGGGATTGCCCGGATTGTCGAACCAGGCGCGGCTGCGCAGGGTCTGGGGCGTCTTGCCGTCATATTTCTTTTGGTCTGACATGGATCGTTCCTAACGAAGTGAATGGATCAGCCGGCGAACAGCGTCATGCCGCCGTCCACGCGAAGCACCTGGCCATGGACGAAGCTTGCCTGGTCGCTGGCCAGAAATGCGACGGCATTGGCGATTTCCTTCGGCTTGGCATAACGCTCCAGCGACACGCCGTCCATCATGGCGGGGTCGGTGGTGCGGGTCGCCAGGAAACGCGCGGTGGTCGTGGGCCCGGGGCTCACCGCATTGACGCGCACGCCGGCCTTTCGCATCTCCAGCGCCAGCGAGCGCGTGTAATGCAGGATCGCCGCCTTGGCGCAGCCATAGACCACTTCCGGCGACACGCCGATATGGCCATTGAGCGAGCCGAAATTTATCACCGCGCCCTTGTTGCGCGCCGCCATGCCGGGCACGACCGCACGGCACATCAGCATGGTGCCGAAGAAATTGCGGTTCATCACCGCATGGGCATCCTCCAGGCTGATATTGAGCGCGTCATTGGGATTGGGCTTGCCGCCCTTGGCCGCGATATCGCCACCCGCGCAATTCACCAGGATCGAGATCGGGCCCAAGCCGGCCTCGATTTTCTTCACCATTGCGGCGATTTCGACTTCTTTGGTGATGTCGCCAGTCACCGCCATCACCTTGGTGCCGCCGCGCCGGGACAATTCTTCCGCCAGCGCCGTCAGGCTTGGGCTCTCCCCGAAGGCCGCGGGCGCTTCCTCATTGATGTCGTGAAGCGCCACCGCCGCGCCATTGGCCAGCAGGGTCTCGGCAATCATGCGTCCAAGGCCGCGGCCCGACCCCGTCACCAGCGCGACCTCGCCACCGAAATCGAAAGTTTTTGGAATATCTGCGCTGTTCAAATCCGCTTCTCCGCGAGGGGGTGATCGGGGGCGGGCATTCGGCCGAAAGCCCTTGTCTTTTATCGGCTAATCTCGCACCCGCGCATGCGCGAAACAGGCCGGATGCATTGACTTCCCGCAGGCCGAATTTAGTATACAAGTCGCAAGCCGATGTGAAGCCTTAAAGGCTCGCGCCGGTCTCCCATGCCCCAGTTCCGGGACAGGATAACAAGGGGCGAAACGCACATATGAAGCCAACGCATGCGCGCTACCGGGTCGTTGTCTTCGCCCTGGCGTTGGCGATGATCATGTACATCCAGCGGGTGGCGATCAGCCAGGCGATCGTGCCCATTGCAGCCGACCTGCACCTGAACAAGGCTCAGACCGGCATGGTGCTGGGCGCCTTCGGACTGTCTTATGCGCTGTTCGAAATTCCCATGGGACTCCTGGGCGACAAGCTGGGCGTGCGCTGGGTGTTAAGCCAGTTGGTGCTGATCTGGTCCTTGTTCACCGCCTTGACCGGCGCCGCGTGGAATCTGGTTTCGCTATGGGCGCTCCGTTTCCTGTTCGGCGCGGGCGAAGCGGGCTGCTTTCCCAACCTGACCCGCATGCTGTCAGCCTGGCTGCCCTTGTCGGAACGGGTGAAGGCCCAGGCCGTGATGTGGGCCTTCGGCCGCTGGGGCGGTGCGCTGGCGCCGCCGGTCGCTTTCTTTGTGATCTATCACTTTGGCTGGCGGCTGGGCTTTGTCGCATTGGCGATGATAGGCGTCGCCTGGGTCGCGGCCTTTCTGCCCTGGTTTCGCAACGATCCTGCCCAGCACAAATCCGTCAATGCGGCGGAACTGGCGCTGCTGGGAGGCGGGCGCGAGCTGGTGCTGCATGAGCGCGGCATTCCCTGGTACCGCTTGCTGTTGCAGAAGGACATTTTCTTCCTGGGCCTGCAATATTTCGGCTTCTCCTACACCTGGTATTTCTACGTCACCTGGCTGCCGACCTGGCTGCAGCAGGCGCGCGGCCTTGCTCCGGGCGTGGCCGCAACCTACGCCATGGTGCCGCTGGCCTTTGGCGGGTTGGGCTCGATCGTGTCGGGATTTTTGCCGCTTGCGATCCCGCGCAAATGGGTCGCGGTGGGCGGCTTCTTCGCCACCGCCTTCCTGATCGCCATCATAGCCAATATGCCCGGCGTGGCGCTGCCGATGGTGCTGATGGGCATTGCCAGCTTCACCAGCGATCTTACCATGCCAATTTCCTGGAACACCTGCGTGGAGATCGGCAAGGAATATACCGCCACTGTTTCCTCCACCATGAACATGCTGGGCAATCTGGCAGGCTTTGTCGCCCCCACCGTGTTCGGCCTGATCCTGCAGGGTACCAACAACAACTGGTCGATTGTGATGTACACCATGGCCGGTGCAGCGGTCGTATCAGGCGCGTGCTGGTTCTTCCTCGAACCCGACGCCCAGCGCTGATTTTTCCATCAAGAAGGGTTTGGTTCCATGAAGATTGATCTCAGTGGCAGGACGGCGGTCGTGGTCGGCGGTTCGGGTGGCCTGGGTGAAGCGATGGCGCATACGCTTTCGGGCGCCGGCGCCAAAATCGCGCTGGTGGGCCGCAACCAGGCCAAGCTGGACAAGGTCGCGGCCGATCTGAAGGCCAAAGGTGGCACGGTCGAGACCTTCACCGCCGACATGGTCAGCGAAAGCGATGTCGCGCGGCTGGCGAAAAGCGTGAACGCCAAGTTCCAGAACCCTCAGATCCTGATAAATTCTGCCGGCATCAATATCCGCAAGTCGGTGACCGATTTCACGCTCAAGGAATTCCAGAGCGTAGTGGATTCAAGCCTGGTTACGACCTTCCTGGCCTGCAACGCCTTCGTGCCGGGCATGAAGGGCACCGGCTATGGCCGCATCCTCAACCTGTCTTCGATCATGGCGCATGTCTCGCTGCCCAATCGCACCGCCTACTCCAGCGGCAAGTCGGGCCTGCTGGGTTTCACCAGGTCTCTGGCGCTGGAGCTGGCGGGCGAGGGCATCACGGTCAATGCGATTTCGCCGGGGCCGTTTCACACCGAGATGAACCTGCCCGTCATCAACGATCCGGAAGCCAACAAGCTGTTCCTGGCCAAGCTGCCGGTGGGCCGCTGGGGCAAGGTGGAAGAGATTGGCGGGCTGGCCTGCTACCTTTGCAGCGATCTTGCGGGCTTCGTCACGGGCACGGACATCTTGATCGACGGCGGCTGGACTGCGGCCTGAGATCACTGAACCGTAAAGTGCATCAAGGTCGTTGACCTGTAGGTCTCGCCGGGCTTGACTTCGGTCGAAGGGAAATTCGGCTTGTTGGGGCTGTCAGGATAATGCTGGGTCTCCAGCGCCATGCCATCGGTTGCCCGCAAGGTGGTGCCTGCCCCGCTCACCGCCCCGCCATTGAGATTGTTCG
>DATKEP010000055.1:0-12877 GCA_035512055.1 Rhizomicrobium sp. | reverse complement strand
GGGAATGTGGGCTCATCGCCGAAAGGGATATAGCCGACAACGCGGCGGGTGGCGTTGGGCATTTCGATTTCGATATAGGTGCCCGCGCCTTCGATGATATGTGCACGGCCACGCAATGCTGAAATTGACCCCTGGGTCAAGTGTGGTGAATTGAGCTGCGCGACTGCGGGAAGACAGGACGCTGCCAAAATAAGAAAACCGAGTTTGACGCGCATGATCAGATCCTCAAGGGTTAATGAAGATAGGCCTCCTAAATACCAACACGACGGTCGGCGAGCCGGCACATTGTAAAGTGGTCAAGTGGACAGCACAAACCGGGGCGGCGGTTTGCCGACGCTGCTCAGCCCGACCTCATGCCCAACGACAGGACCGAACTTACTCGAAGCATTGGAGAACGCATCCAGAAATAGTTTTGCTAATCGGGGAATAAAACGCGTGCCCGGCAGGTCTTGCACCCTAATGGTTGACCGGCCTCGAAGAGTCGAGGCGCAAACCCTGCTGCGCGTGGATGCGACCTGTGACGTGGTGACCTGAGTGACTCTACTTGTACAGCAGATTGTGGCGCAGCTGCGCCAGATTGAGTCTACCAAGGCTCGGCAAAAGTCGACCGGGGTTGGGAAGACTTGGCAGGTACCGCATGGTCCGACTCCCAACGTCTATAAAAATCCGATGCTGAAAGTGCGGCAGGAGATTCAAAGAAATGGTCAGCACACTCCGTCAAATCCGCCAGATTAAATGCATCTGCGGTCGTTTTCTCCAAGTTGATGTGGATGAGCTGGAAGTATTTATCCTGGAAAGGTCGTGTGACCAATTTGCGTGTATCCGGCCGCACGTCGAGCGGGGGCCACGGGGTCGCTGATTCGGATATGCGCTCATGCATTCAGTTAATGGTACCGCTTTGACAGGAGAGATCCCATTGCTTAGTAACTCGCGGGCGATCTTATTTTTGACTGGACTAACATGGGCCGGATTAAGTTTGGCTTTATCAACTGTCGAAGCCCAACCCGGACACGCATCTAGCCAACTGTCTTTCACCGCCGCTCAGGTCAGCAGCGGGGAAATGGAATACAAGACCAGCTGCATGGATTGCCATGGAGCTCATCTGGATGACGGCGAATTCGGTGGGCCGCCACTTAGAGGGTCCGCCTTTATGGCCAAATGGGCCAAACTGCCGCCCAGTGCCCTAGTCAGCTATGTCCGGACTGCCATGCCGGCTGACACTCCGGGGCGCCTGCCCCCTGGCACCTACATTGAGATTGTCGCATATATCCTTAACCAAAACGGCTTGGCACCCGCGACAAAGGAAATGCCGGCCGACATGTCTGCGCTGGCGGCGCAGCACTAGTTGCGCACAGGCATGCCATTTTCCTCAAATCGTTATTTGGGTTCCGCACTCCGAAAACTAACGATCTTGTGGCGCCTCTCAATTCACTAGAGCCGATCAAACGCTAACTGCCGGGTCTCAACAGCTGGCTCTCTCACTACTGCTTTTCATTGTTAGCGTGATACCCCGCCAAACCTGCGTGCCGCTTGGTTAAGAACAAAAGACCCGGTGGCGGGAGAGCGCACCGGGTCAAGGCTAATCAGGGGTTCACACAACGAGAACCACGGTGAGACTAGCAAGCCTCTCCACTTTTCCTGCGTGTCTTTGTTTTCATGGTACGTCGTAAATCCTGGATGATGCTTCGGCTTCGGTCGCTTCCAGCTACTTCGCTTGTGTCTAGCGAAGTCTCAGTGGTGCCATCAACGACGCTTATTTCGATCTCGACAAGCTTACTAGGTAAAGTCGATTGCAGGATTTTCAATTTCGATATTTTAATTGGTTTGATAGCTCAGTCGGACTTGTCCGCAGGAGTACTTGGAGCGCAAACTGCGCGGTCTACAATTTGGCGGCCGGCATCTAGGCCGCAAGAAAGCAAATCATCATGCGCGTACTGACGCCAACGATCTATGCCATGGTTTTTCTCATCGTTCCGGCTTTTGCCCAGTCCCCCCTGCAGCGACTCAATAGTCCGGCGATTATCGGCACAATCAGATCCTTTGACGGAAATTCAATTTCCTTGGCCCTGACCGACGGCACATCGATGACTGCGCAGGTAACGCCAGGCGCGCGGATTACGATAAACGTCAAAAAGACGCTGGCCGATATCAAGCCGGGCGATTTCATCGCATCGGGCGGCACAATGGGACCTGACGGTAGGCTGCATGCCAATGAAATCCGCATCTTTTCCGCGCCGGGTGGCGAAGGCCAGTTTCCGATGGCGCAGCCAGGCATGATCATGACAAACGCTACCGTCAAGCAAGTGATGACTGATGCCACGGTCAAGCAGGTGGATGGCACGGGCAGCGCGCCGATGATCAGGCTCACATTCCATGGCGCGGGCGCGCCGGGAGCACAATCCTGCACCGGCCGGGCAGCGGATGCGCCTGGTGGGCCGGGCAAAGGCTGCATCGGCGAGACCAAGTTCGACGTTCCGCCCAACACTCCGATTGTTGCCCAGGAGCCCGGCGATGCCTCCGCCTTGAAGCTTGGCGTCAAGGTCAGCGTAAATGTCCTCAAGGCTGATGACGGTACTACGACAGCGGTGCGAATTGCCGTTATGCCCTGAAAAATGCCCGATGTTTTCGAAGTATTGCAACGGTGGGCGATCACGCCTGGGGTCAATACCACAATGCCCTGGGGAGCGCATGTGGCGTTGTATCCGCTTGCGAGCTGTCGGCTTACATCACCGGTGGTCGGCGTGGCAGGGGACCGGTATCACAGCCCGGCTTACGAGAACGCTCGGCATAGGCACCTCGGCCGACTCCGCGGCTGCGATCGTCGAAAGAGCAAAACGTTTGATGCCGCCCCGGTACGTAGAGCCGTACGTCAAGCGGCAGAAGAACGATGCGAGTGACGCCGAGGCTATCCGTGCATACCATCAGGGCCAGCGGTCATTCGCACCGCAGCAACAGGCCGAACATACGACCGCACCCGATCACCGCGCCAAACCATAGAATCAGTCCTTGCGATACGGGAGCCATCCACGCAGGACATTCCCGGTGAGTGTCTGTCGGACGACATTGACACCCGGAACTGGGTCAACCGGCTCAACCGAGACTCCCTCGGCGGCGGAGTGATTGAAATTGTCTGGAAAGACCGCGAACGAGTTCTGTCCCACCACATTCCTGGCCTCCTGCAGGTGGTGCGAGCGATGTTCGCTATCGGCGCCTTGGCGATCGCGAATGCGGAGGTCGACTCGGTCTGGGGAGGTTGCTGCATTGCTCTCGCATTTGTGCAGCCGAATGGCGAACGACTTTGGATATCTGTACAAATTGCTTCGCCAGCGGGCTTGTCTTGCGCCAAATCATTCCGATTATCCGCGAAGGCCGTGGATTCGCAAAGTGTGCGATCGACACTGGGGCCGAGCGTGTCTCAACCGCCACGGCCATTTCCGGTACTAATGTGACACCTAAGCCGGCGCCAACCATCTGCACAAGCGTGGCCAGCGAGCTAGCGTCCAACGATTTCCATGGTGTCGAACGTGTGCTCATTTTGCAAAAAGAAAGTGCTTGATCGCGAAAGCAATGCCCATCTTCCAGTAGGAGCAGACGCATCTCACGAAGCGCATCAGGATCGGGTGCGGGTTTTCCTTCGTCCTCGCTCGACCGAACGAGAACAAAGCTTTCGGTCAACAATGCAATTTCTGTCAGCCAAGGCAAAGATATCGGCAATGCGACGATGGCCGTATCAAGCCTGCCTTCTTCCAGCTCCTGGATGATCTTCCACGTTAACGTCTCGCGCACCTGGACCTCAAGACCGTCGTACTCGTGGGCCAGATTGCACAGGACGCTCGGTAGTAGATAGGGCGCAATCGTCGGGATCACGCCGATGCGCAGCCGCCCTGCCAGCTTACCCCGCGAAGCTCGTGCCAGATTTCCCAACTCATCGACCGAACGAAGGATGTCGCGAATGCGCATGGCGACCTCTTCCCCGAAACTGGTCAATCGAACATGGCGCGCGTCTCTCTCGAATAGGTTTATGCCGAGCGACGTCTCCAGCTCCTTGACTTGCACGGACAAGGCCGGCTGCGAGATGGCGCTGGCCTCCGCCGCTCGGCCAAAGTGGCCGTGGCGTACCAAAGCCTCGAAGTAGCGAAATTGCTTGAGTGTCACGTTCATAACCTTATCTTATCGCAGCGATAAGAAGATAAAAGTTAAATTTATCGAACTGCTTTGGTACGAATGTGGTGGAGGGCAGAGCACAGCCATTGCCCTCTCGGTTTCGTTGCCCAGGGGTCAATTCCAGCACAGAGGGGACTCCACATGCAGGTCATCTTTAGAAAATCCCTTTTAGGGGCAGTTGCAGTGGCCGCGGTCAGTGCTGGAGGCGCTCTTCCCGTATGGGCTGATGGCTTGCCACATCCTAACTCGTTCTGGTGGCCTGACCGGCTGGATCTATCGCCCCTTCGCAGCCACGACGCGGAATCCAATCCTTACGGCCCCCAATTCAATTACGCCAAGGAATTCCAGTCGCTCGATCTCGAGGCTGTAAAGAAGGACATTAAGGCACTGCTTACGACGTCGCAGCCCTGGTGGCCCGCCGATTTTGGGAATTACGGACCATTCTTTATCCGCATGGCTTGGCACGGCGCCGGCACCTATCGTCTTTATGACGGTCGCGGTGGCGCCAGTGGCGCCCAACAGCGGTTCGAGCCGCTGAATAGCTGGCCCGACAACGCCAATCTCGACAAGGCGCGCCGTCTGCTGTGGCCGGTCAAGAAAAAGTACGGCGAGAAGCTCTCCTGGGGCGACCTGATGGTGCTCACCGGCAATGTTGCGCTTGAGAGCATGGGCTTCAAGACCTTCGGCTTCGGCGGCGGTCGCGCAGACGATTGGCAATCCGATCTGGTTTATTGGGGCGCCCCCGCATTCATGGGGAACAACCGCGACAAGAACGGCAATCTCGAAAAGCCCTTAGGCGCGACCCAGATGGGTTTGATTTATGTCAACCCTGAAGGACCGAATGGTAATCCCGATCCTGTCGCGGCGGCTAAGGACATCCGTGAAGCCTTCGACCGCATGGCAATGAACGACGAGGAAACCTTGGCGCTGATCGCGGGCGGCCACACCTTTGGCAAAGCGCATGGAGCGGCTTCGCCCGATCAGTGCGTGGGGCCGGCGCCTGCCGCCACTGGCCTCGAGCAGCAAGGCCTGGGCTGGGTGAACAAATGCGGCACTGGCAAGGGCGACGATACGATCACCAGCGGTTTGGAAGGTGCCTGGTCGGCTGATCCGGTTCACTTCACCATGCAGTATCTCAACAATCTGTTGGGACATGACTGGGTAAAGACCAAGAGCCCGGGAGGCGCGACCCAGTGGATGCCGCAGGACGCCGCCAATATCGTGCCCGACGCGCAGGATCCCTCCAAATATCATCCTCTGATGATGTTCACGACAGACATCGCCCTGAAGGTGGACCCGGTCTATTCCAAGATCGCCAAGCGCTTCCGGGACAATCCGGATGAATTCAAACTAGCTTTCGCAATGGCGTGGTTCAAGCTGACGCACCGGGACATGGGGCCGAAAGCGCGCTATCTCGGCAGCGAAGTGCCGAAGGTGGATTTGATCTGGCAAGATCCTGTCCCTACCGCCAATTACAAGCAGATTGAGGAGGCCGATATCGTCGCGCTCAAGCGCAATATCCTCGCCTGTGGATTGACGGAGCCTGAACTTGTTCGGACCGCGTGGGCATCGGCGACTTCCTTCCGCAGCACCGACTATCGGGGCGGCGCGAATGGTGGCCGCATCCGTCTTTCGCCGGAGAAGGATTGGGCCATTAACGATCCGGCGGAGCTGGCGAAGGTGTTGAAGGTCCTGCGGGGCATACAGGCCAACTTCAACAAGGACAGGACTGACGGCAAGATCGTTTCGCTTGCCGATCTGATCGTGCTTGGCGGCAGCACCGCCGTCGAGGACGCCGCCAAGAGGGCGGGCTACCAAGTCAAGGTTCCGTTCACCCCAGGTCGCACCGACGCCACACAGGAACAGACAGACGTGAATTCGTTCGCGCCTCTAGAGCCGACGGCAGACGGCTTTCGCAATTATTACGCCAAGGGCAACGCTAGGTCGCCCGCCGACGCTTTGGTCGATCGTGCGAGCATGTTAAACCTCACCGTTCCTGAGATGACTGTTCTGGTCGGCGGCTTACGGGAGCTGGACGCCAATCAGGGGCATTCCCGGATTGGCGTGCTCACTGACCATCCTGGCACTTTGAACACCGACTTCTTCGTCAACCTGCTCGATATGTCCACCGAGTGGAAGAAAGACGCCCAGGAGGATGGCGTCTACGACGGAGTTGATCGCAGTACGGGCGCCTTAAAGTGGAAGGCAACACCGGTCGACCTGATCTTCGGCTCGAATTCGGAGCTGCGCGCAGTGGCCGAGGTCTATGCCTCCGATGACTCACATGAAAAGTTCATGCGCGATTTCGTCAACGCATGGACTAAGGTGATGAACCTCGATCGTTTCGACGTGGCAGCAGATTAGGCAAATCTTGGATTGGCCGTAGGCATCACCTCGGCAAACATCTTGGCGAAAGCTTGTGAACCGAACTGGATTCTTCCCCTAACCCTAGGTTTGGGGCCGTTGACGCCTTTCTACGCGCAGACCGCCAAAGTGAAGATCAAGGATGCCAAGGTGCGCAAGCGAATGCTGGATTCGGTGAAGACTCTCGCCGCCGAACAAGAGCAGAATTAGATGCGGCCTTCTTGGCCGCTGAGTAGGTCGCGCAGGATGCCTGCCAAACCGCGCGGGCCGGACGACGTTGAATAGCCGGGAATAAATCGGCGCCCGGAGCTGTCTAACACATTGAATAGGTCAAAGGACGGCCCCCGCATTCAGTGCCTGGATTTGGTGCATCCAGAGGTACTTTATGGCACGCGCTGAATAGTATACACGGCGTCGCCGCTTGGTGTCGCCCGTGAGCAGAATGAACAGTTGCCCCACACTAAGCTGCGGCCGCTGCTCTAGGGCGGACGGGAATCAACCGCCCCTTCCCAGTTCCCGTCCGCCTTTTACTGTTTGGCTTGGGCAGGCCCGGTTCGCCCCATTCGGGAGGCTTCGCTTCCGCAACACATGGCTGTCAGGTTTGATGCCTGCCTTACTCTGCGGCGATATTCGCGGCAGCGGCTCCATGAAATCGAGAGGTTTCAGACGTGCCTGGCGCTCCACACGATGGGCTTACCTGAAGAGACGGTACGACGAATTGATGGCTGACTCCGAAAAATGCCAGTGACAATCGGGATCCAAGATCGCCGAGCTCGGATTCGGAAAGCTTTCCCGCGAGGACCATGCAGATGGCGCCGTGCAGTGCTGCCCAAAGGCTGAGTGCCATGGTCTCTGCCTCTGACTTGCTCGGTTCCGTGGCGAAGGCGGCTAACATCGCGGAACGCACGCGGCGCTCCTGCCCGGTCAAGTCTGTCAGTCGCGTTCGCGGCTGCGACAGGTCGAAAATCAGACGGTAATAGGCCGCTTCCTCCATTGCGAAGCGGATGTAGGTTTGCATGACTGCCGCCGGACCCTGCGAAACGGCTGCCTCCAGCTGGTCGGCCAGGCGGGCGACGCCCCGCGTGCGCACCGCCGCCAGAATACCATCCTTGTCCCCGAAATAACGGTAGGGCGTCATTGCGCTCACCCCGACACGCGAGGCAAGGTCGCGCATTTGGAAATCGCTGTGACCCACTTCGAAGTAAAGTCTGGCAGCCACATCGCACAGCCGGTTGCGGAACTGATCGATGTCAGCCTGTGTCAAAACGCGTGGCATGGTCCCTCCAACATGGCGGCAGGTGGCCATAAAGCCCTTCCTCCCATCTTGACGGCGGCCAGGCGGTAATTATTCCGCTGTAAATGATAATTATCCCCGCTATCGGAGGCATGCGCCGCGGGGCGGCCGTCAGCAGGAAGGTACTTGCGCCGTCCAAAGATCGAATCGTGACGGTCGCCGCGCGCCTCTGAGCCGTGCGGAGAACGGTCGCAGCTCATACCACAGGGGATAGCGCACAGCGTGGCGCCGCCACCTAAGCCCCGGAGAGGCCTCGGCCAGACGGCGCGGCGTCAGATATTCGATAAATTGGGGTTCGAGTAATATCGCGGATCGTGCCCCGAACAAAGTCTCACCATGGGCACGTTTTTCAGCCAGCATGCCGTCCCCGTCAGCGTCGCAGCCATAGAAAGGCGAATCCATTATCGCGAGCACGCCACCCACGCGCACGACGCGTTGTGCCTCGGCCAAAACTTGGGGCAAGTCGCGCGCGTAATGGATCGACGCGTTGAAGACCGCAATGTCAAATCTCGCATTGGGGAGGGGAATGTCTTCAAACCGCCCAACAATGCAAGAAAAAACGCCCGGATCGCGCCTGAGAAATTCGCGGGCTGCGCCGAGACCGTCCACCTCATCATCGCGTATGTCCAGCGCGGTCGCCCGTTGGCCAAGTCTGGCGAGCCGATACGACAACCAACCGTTTCCGGCGCCAACGTCCAGTATATCCAGCGGCCTGCTGGCAATTGTCATTGGCATTACGACCTTGGCGACAAATGCCTCGTAGGTCCTTGCACGCACCCCCCACTGCCGGGCGAGAGGGCCATGCCTCAGATAGGGAAGGGAAAGGAGATCGTCGCCGGTGTAACCGCGGCCTTCCTTCGCGCGGTGGCGCGCATATTCGGCAAAGAAGTCGCTGGGAGTCATTGCAGTCGGCATTGGGATTGAGCATCCGGTATCCGGGCAATATCGCCGCGCGGCGACATTGCCCTGTGCCGGTTACCGCACCTGGCGTGTAGAGTGAAGGAATGTGCAGTCCAGATCATGCGGCGCAGCAGGAATCAACATTATGGACGAACAGAACGCAGCGACTCTTCCAAACGCAATTGGAAATTTACGCCGTACTCAAATTGAGATTCCTCTGATGATCATGCCCGCCTTTATGTAGTATCACCCTCATTTTTATGTATCCAAACGCTGATACGAGGCGGCGCGTGGCATTGGCATCCGTGCAACATAGCAGACCGCTCACACCAAATGTCACCTTCGCGGCCAGATCGGGGCCGGTGAACTGGGGAGCGCGGGACCTGCTCACCGATTTTGCGCAAGTGTCGGGAGCAAAGGGCCTCATCGCGCTGGCATTGGTTCTGGGCACTGCCCTGCTAGAGGCATTCAGTTTATCACTGTTGATTCCGCTTTTTGATCTTGTGTTCGGCCGGGGGGCGCAGTCCGGACCGATGGGAAGGGTAGTAACCACGCTGCTTGCGGCCGACACCCCGCCCAGACGGCTGGTCCTTCTGCTTTGCCTGTTTGCGTTGCTGTTCACCCTGCGGGTGGCGGTGGCGGGTTTTCGCGATCTCTGGTTGGTTGCCCTTCAGTCGCGGTTCACCAACGCCTTGCGGCTGCAGCTTGCCCGGCGGCTTGCCGCCACGCGCTGGGAACATATCGCCCGCCTGCGCCACGCCAAGGTGACGCAATTGATGGGCGCCGACATTCAGCGGCTGGCGATCGGGGTCGAACTTCTTCTGCGCAGCAGTGCCGCGGCCTTTGTGCTAATGGCGCAATGCCTGCTTGCGCTACTGCTCGCGCCGCTGCTTTCGGTGGCCATGATTTTGGTTCTAGCGCTCGCCCTGATTGTATCGGGCCGGGCGATGAACCGCACGCGCGCCCTTGGCGCCTTCGCCCTGGAAGCAAATCTGACGCTTCTCGACAATACGGCGCAGTTTCTTGGTGGTCTCAAGCTGGCGATAAGCCAGAATTTGGAAGATGGATTTGTGCGCGAGACCGGTGAGACGTTGCGCCAGCTTAGCGAGCGTCAGGACCAGTTCATGCGCCAGCAGACATTGGGCCGCATCGGCCTCACCGTGCTCGCGGCGCTCCTGGGATCGGCCCTGTTGCTGGTTGGTTTTGGCTGGCTGCATTTGCCACCGGCCATGCTGGTGACGCTTGCCTTGCTCGGTGTCCGCACAGTGGGGCCGATCGGCCAGATGCAACTGGGCATGCGGCAATTCGCGACTGTTCTGCCAGTCTATGAAAGCCTGCGGATTCTGGAAAGCGAATTGGAAGACGCGGCTGAACCGCGAAAATCGTCGCCGCCCGAGTATCCGCAGGGCCCGATCCTATTCCGGCAGGTGTCCTATCGCCATGCCGGCGCAGGTGGCGATGCCAGGGGGCTGGACGGTTTCTCGGCCACGCTCGCTCCCGGTGAATTTTTGGGTGTCACGGGAGCATCGGGGGCGGGCAAAACGACCTTCGCCGATCTGCTCTGCGGTCTCTACCCGCCCCAGCATGGTGAAATCCTGGTGGGCGGCATGCGGCTTGAGGGCCCTGTTCTGGCATCCTGGCGGCAGCACCTTTCATATGTTTCGCAGGATCCTTTTCTTTTCCATGATTCGATCCGGCGCAACCTTTCCTGGGCCAATGGCAATGCCGGTGAAGATGCAATGTGGCGTGCGCTGGCGGTCGCCGGCGCGGAAACGTTCGTTCACGGCCTGCCCAATGGTCTGGACACGCTTGTGGGCGAGCGGGGTGCCCTAGTGTCCGGCGGCGAGCGCCAGCGCATTGCACTGGCCCGCGCCCTGCTGCGCGCGCCAGGCCTGCTCGTCCTGGACGAGGCAACCAGCGCCATGGACAGCGCAGGCGAACGCGCGGTCCTGCTCCGACTCGCCGCGCTCGATCCACCTCCTACCATCGTGGTGATCGCACATCGCATCGAGAATCTAGATGTGTGCGACCGAATCATTCGGGTGGGCGGCAACCAGGCAAGGGCCGATTGCGGTGGCGCGGTGTGAAATGCTGACAGACCATTTCTTTCTCCATCCCCTGACCCCCACCATCGGCGCGGTGGTCGAGGGTGCCGACCTTCGTATGCCAGGCCCTCAGCTGTGCGACGCACTCAGGCTGGCGCTGCTCCGGTGGAAAGTCCTTTTTTTTTACGACAACGACATCTCGGCCGCGGAACAGGCAGCCTTGGCGCGGCAATTTGGAGATCTGGAGACCCATCCCGTGGTGCCACACGTGCCGGGCCTGCCGGAGGTTTCCGTCATCATTCATGACCGCGACAGCCGCGGCAATCAAAACATGTGGCACAGCGATGTGACCTGGCGGCCAGAGCCCTCGTGGGGCTCCATCCTTCGGGCGGTAGAGGTTCCGGCAGTGGGTGGTGATACGTTGTTCGCGGACATGGGCGCGGTTTATGACGGCCTGCCGGCCGCGCTCAAGGCGCGGATCGACGGGCGCCGTGCGGTACATGAAATGGGATACCTCAAGGCGATCATGCGCAACCAGGGCATGAGCAAGGGAGAGGTGAACGAAACCGTGCGCAAATTTCCCCCCTCCGAGCATCCCATTGTCCGGATCCATCCAGAAACGGGACGAAAGACGCTATTTGTGAACGCGGTCTTTACCCGACGGATCGTGGGCATGGAGCCCGCACAGTCCAGCGCATTGCTCAACGAACTTTTTGCCCGGGCGGCGGTTCCCGAATATCAGTGCCGCTTTCGCTGGCGCCGCAATGCGCTCGCGTTTTGGGACAATCGCGCCACGCAACACTATGCCGTGTCCGACTATTGGCCCGAGCGGCGCCACATGGAGCGTGTCAGTATTGTCGGCGACCGACCGTACTGACACGAGCGTTGCCGATATCAGGCGACGGCGGCCATCGGCGTGATGTTCATGGGTGGCCATTCCGCCCCGATGCGCTGGCGCCCCAGTGCGGTGAGCCGGCGGGAAACATGCTGGTCGCGATGACGGGCGCTCAGGCTCTCCTTCAGGCGGTCCTGAAATACCGCCAGCATCTGCGGCGGCTGGCTTTCCGCCGTGGTCATGAAGCTCAGCATCAGGCCGCCCTTGTCCGCGCACCAGGACAAAATGGCATCCAGCAACACTTTGAGCAGGGCCGGGCGCGGTGTGCTGAGAAAGATATCTTCCAGGGTGAAATGAACGCCATCTCCGGTTCTGACAATAGCATACCCCCGCGCGCCGCAGGGCCAGTGGCAGGTGAGGGTGGTGCAAGCGCCCGGCCGGTCCCAGAAGCGCCATCCGAGATCCGCGGCATCGCGCCGTGGTGCAAGGCCGGCGGTCTTTCGCGCTTCATCCCAGAAGCTGGTAAAGAAAGGCGAATTTCTGGCCGCGCCATCCGTGAGTTCTGTCAGCGGCAGGGGGCACTTGCGGCGCGGCAGCAGGCGCCAGGCCCCGAATGTTTTCACGCCCGGCTGCCGCCAGATCATGCGCATCAGGACGCGCGACAACATTTCGGGACTACGTAAACCCTGTTCAAGGTCTAGCTCCACTGTCGTGCTCTCATAGCCCAGCGCCCCGCGCATCCGCACCGCCAGTTCAGCCAATGTATAGGTGGCGTCGAATTCCCATTCGACTTCGGCAAGGCAGCGCTGCTCGAATCTGAGATAAATGAAGCGGTTGCGAAAATCAGGCAGCAAGAAGGAATTCACGGTCTTGGCGAACAGAAGATTGCAGTCGCCCAGGGTGAAGCGCACCGGACAAAGGCCATGATGGCCGACGAGCCTCCAGCCCGCCCCGTTTTCCGCCTCCACAATCCAGCTCCTGATCGGGCCGCCGGGTCCTCCGCGCCATAGCCGCAGCATTTCCTCGAGAGGCCGGAAGGTCGCCACGTTCAGGCTGTTATAGGCATCGTTGAACGCAGGCGCGTCATCCAATGTCATGGGCCGCGTGCGAAAGCGCGTCACTGGGCGCGTTCGTTCAAATATTGCGCCATATTGGCAATGCTGGAAACGCTCTCGATATCGTCATCGGGAATCTCGATGCCATAGACGCGCTGGATCTCACTGACGAGCTCGAGTAAGGCCAGCGAGTCAATGTCGCAGTCGGAGAAAGGCGTGC
>DATKEP010000054.1:0-16567 GCA_035512055.1 Rhizomicrobium sp. | reverse complement strand
CTGTTTGCTGTAGTCAATCTTTCCGGCGGGGTCGAAAGGCAGCGAGCCGGAGACAAACACCAGCCTGCTGCTGGCGATGGCCTGCGAATAGGGCCCGATCGCCTTGGGCGCATCGGGGGATTCGATCAGGGTCTTGTCGGCGAACGCCGGTGTACAGACAAAGGCCAGCAGCAGCGCCCAAAGTCCTTTGCGCATTAACGCCCCCGAAAATCTGCCTGGAACCGCTTCCCTCGCGGCGTCCATACGCTGTCGCTATGGACCCGCTCGCCGGGGATGATCGCACGCTCAGGCGTGCGATCACTTCACCAATCCGAACCGGCTCTTGTAGCGGGCATCAATGCCCGACAGCGGGAAGTAGATAAAGACGTCGGTGGTGCCGAACTGCCGGTCTATCACCGCGCCGTCGCCGATGCAGCAGCCGGCGCGCACATAACCCTTTAGCAGCGGCGGCATGCTGCGCAGGCCCTCGCGGGCATCGATCTGATCCTTCGGGACCATATTCATGTCCACGAACAGCTCGGGGCGGGCGCGCACGCGCAGATGTTCGGGCATGGCGTGGAAATGGTGCAGATAGGACAGAGGCAGCGCCATTTCACGCGCGTCAATGCCGGGCAGCGAGGCGCAGCCGAACATCAGGTCGATGTCGAAGCGCGCGACATAGGCCATCAGGCCCTTCCAGAGAAGCTGCATGCTGCCCGGCC
Organism: Rhizomicrobium sp.; assembly: GCA_035512055.1. Lineage (GTDB taxonomy): Bacteria > Pseudomonadota > Alphaproteobacteria > Micropepsales > Micropepsaceae > Rhizomicrobium. The sequence continues at coordinate 15,866 of DATKEP010000054.1, read as the reverse complement.
GCGCACGATAGCTCTTGAGGACGCAGGAGCGGCCCAACTCCAGATATTTCGTGCCCTCGGGCAGCCCGGCCAGCATCGGGTCCAAATTATATTCGCCGGCGGTATAGAACCCGCCAGCCCGCGCCGCGTCCTTCTCGCGCGTGAGCCTGTAGGTGCCCACCACCAGCGGCTGGCCATCTTCGTCATGGGCATCGCGGTCCACCACCAGAAGGTGGTCGCAGACATCGTCATATTTGTCGAAGTCGCGGCGCAGCTCGCGCATCCGGGGCGAGGGGATCGCGCTCATTTCTTCATAGAAGACGGTGTAGCGCAGGCGCTGGGCCTGTTCGACCTCGTGCTCGGTTTCCGCCAGCCGCACTTCCAGCGCGCCGGAAACGGCAAGTACCGGCCATTGCTCCAGACGTCCCTCGAAAGGTCCGGCTTCGTAGATGTTGACCACGATCGCTTCCTGTTCGGAGAGCTGCCCCCACGAAAGTCAGTGGCAGGCGACTCACCGCACCCTTGTCCCTGTCATGGGCTTAGACCCCATTTGCGACAGTTTTGACAATTTTAGCCCAACAGTGCGTGGACTTCCAAGGGGATGGCTAATTTTTGTGAAATACCGCCGGATTGCTGCCTATTGCGGGCTCGCGCCTATGGCGCCGCTGCAGGATGGCGAACAGCACAAGCGCGGGAACCCCCAAAATGCCACAGGCGATGAAAAATACGCCATAGGCGTTCATGAGCCCAATTTGGGCAGACATGGCCTCGACCGCGGTTCCCGAAAAGCCTTTGAGGATTTTTCCCGCCCAGGCATAGGTCGAGGACAGAAGCGCATATTGCGTGGCGGTATAACCCAGGCTGGTCAGGCTCGACATATAGGCGACCAGGGTGACGCCGGCCAAAGCGATTGAGAAATTATCGAGGAACATGATGGTGGCGAATGTCACGGAATCGTGGGCATAGGGCAGCACGGCATAGAGTACGGTGCCGAACATTTGGCCGAGGCAGCCGGCCATCACCGCGCGCATCAACCCCAGCGTCATGGACAGATAGCCGCCCGCCGCCACGCCCAGGAACACGCCCACCAACCCGAAGCTGCCGCGCACCACGCCAACCATGTCCTTGGTAAGCCCGAGGTCGACATACATCGGGTTGTACATCGGCCCACTCACGAAATTGGGGAGCTGGAAAAGACTGATCGCCAGCAGCATCAGGATCGCATTTGCGCCATGGGCCCGGAAGAAAGTGATGAAGGGTCCGGCGATGGCATCGAAGATGCCGCGCGGCGTGGTGAGCGGCAGGGCGGCTTCCTTGCCGGCAATGATCCGGTCGGCCTCCATCGGCTCCGAGGCACAAAAACAGGCGATGACGCCGACCAGGATCAACAGCCCATAGACAATATAGGCGGCGTTCCAGCCAATGCGCTGCGCCACGATCAGGATCACGGCCTCGGTACCCAAAAGGGCGCTGCGAAATCCGAAAGTGTAGGCGGAGGTCAGAAGACCGAGCTCATCGGGCCCCGAAGCACTTTCTATGCGCCAGGCGTCGATGGCGGTGTCCTGGGTCGCTGCGGAAAAGGCAACGAGCAGCGCGGCGACGCCCAAAACTGCCAGGCCGTGGCGCGTGTCGAGCGCGGCCATCGCCACAAGCCCGCCAGCCACGAAAATCTGCGCCAGCAATATCCAGCCGCGCCGGTGTCCCAGCCCGCTCAGCAGCGGAAGACTCACGCGATCCAGAAACGGAGCCCAGACGAACTTCAGGGAATAGGCGATGCTGACCCAGGAGATGAAGCCGATGGCCGCCAGGCTGATATGTTCATCCCTGAGCCACCAGCCGAAAGTGTTGCCAACCAGGTTGAAGGGCAGGCCCGAAGAAAAGCCCAGCGCCAGCATCACCAGCACTTTGGGACTCATATAGTCGCGGAATTTGTAGCGCCGCTTGCGCGAATGCATCATGCCGCGACGATATGCGAATGCTCTTCACCAGGAAACAGCATGAGGAACATTTCCTCAAGCTCGGCTGGATCCACCGGCTTGGTGAGGAAACCGTCCATGCCGGCATCCTGGCAGGAACGCTTGCCCGCTTCCAGCGCGTCCGCGGTCAGCGCCACGATGGGCGTGCGCGCGCGTCCCGAACGCGCCTCGCCGTCACGGATGGCGCGTGTGGCCTCGATGCCGTCCATACCGGGCATGTGGATGTCGGTGAGCAGGAGGTCGAAACTGTTTTCCAGCACCGCCTTGACGGCGTCATTGCCCGTGGTGACTTCGGTGACGCGGTGACCGCGGCGGCGCAACAGCTCGCGGATCAGCAGCATGTTGATGGGATTGTCCTCAGCCAGCAGGATGTGGAGGCCACGAGCGTCGGCGGCAGCCGGAGCGACCTTTGAATGAGCGGCCGCGCGAGAGGGAGCGCCTTTTGAAGGCCGCGCCTCCGCGCGGGTTGTAGCGGCAGCGTGCGGACGAGCTTCCATTGAAGGATCAGCGCTATCGGCATTCTCCGATAGCGGTGGGGGAATGACCGGCGGCCGCCCGCCGTTCAACACTGGCGGCAAATCCGGCCCGGCAGCATCTTCGCCGGCCGCCGGCGCGTCGCGCCGGCACAGACCGAGCCGCGTCACCAGCGAGGACTGGCGTACCGGTTTCACCAGATAACCGGCAAAGCCGATCCCGCGCATCTCTTCGATCAACCCGCGCGCATTGGGCGTGAGCAGCACCAGGGCCGGAATCGCCGGGTCGGGATGCACGGTCAATTCGGGCACATTGCCGGTGCCGGCGTCGATCAAGGCCGCGTCGGCATGGCCGGTTGCATCGGCGGGAGTGCCACCCGCGGCCATGATCTGCATGTAAAGGCCTTCGCGCAGCGCCTTGTTCCTGCTCACCACCGATACGCGCATGCCCGCAAGCGGGCGGCTGACTTGGGCCATTGCCACCGTGTCGGCGGGGAGGGTGAACCAGAAGCAGGAGCCGCCCGTTTCCCCGAACATGGGGGGTGCTGCGTCGACGCCGATTGCCCCACCCATCGTGTCCACCAGCCGCTTGGAGATGGCCAGCCCCAGCCCCGTGCCGCCGAACTTGCGCGCATGGCTGGAATCGGCCTGCACGAACTCCTCGAAAATCTCTTGCCGCTTGGCAGGTGGCACGCCCACGCCGGTGTCGCGCACCTCGAACCGCAGGAAGGGCTTGTTTTCCTGCATGACCTGCTTGACCTCGACACAGACGCCGCCCTTCTCGGTGAATTTGACAGCATTGCCCACCAGGTTGGTGATCACCTGGCGCAAGCGCCCTTCGTCGGCGCGGATGGCGAGCGGCACATCGGGGGCGATGATGGCGGTGATTTCCACGCCCTTGGCATGGCCGCGCGCGCACAAAAGCTCGGCCACGCCGCACAGCATGGTGCGCAAGTTCACTTCGTCTTCCTCCAGATGCAGCATGCCGGCTTCGATCTTGGAGAAATCCAATATGTCGGCGATCAGGGTGAGCAGGGCCTCGCCCGACTGGGTGATCGCCTCGGCATAGGTGCGCTGCTCGGGCCGAAGTTCGGTTTCGAGCAACAGCCGCGCCATGCCCAGCACGCCGTTCATGGGGGTGCGGATTTCGTGGCTCATGGTGGCGAGGAAGCCGGACTTGGCGCGGCTGCCTTCCTCGGCGGAGTCGCGTGCATCCGTCAGCGCGTCTTCCATGACCTTGCGGTCGGTGATGTCGCGGCCCACGCTTTGCACTTCCACCAGCCGGCCATGGGAATCGCGCACCGCAAAATCCTCCCAGGCGATCCAGCGATAGCCCGAGGCAGTCTTCACATGCTGGTCATAGCGGGCGCGCGTGCGGCCCTGCTCCAGGAAGCTGCCGAAGGCGGGTGCGCGGCTTTCCGGATGCGGCTCCGGCGCGAAGGGATAGCCCACTGCGCGCGACGGCGAGACGCCGAACAGCCGGAAGAAGGCATCGTTGCCATAAGTGAGGCGGCTGGAAGCATCGCGGCGGAAGATGGCGTCGCCCTGCGCGTCCACCAGGCCCTTGTAGCGCGCCTCGCTCTGGTTGAGCCGCGCATTGATCGCGGCGGCATTCTTGAGCGAGGCCTCGAGCCGGCCCGCCACCGTCTTGAGCTGGGCAGCCTGCTGCGACAGCATTTCGCCACGCTCGCGGGCAGCGAGCAGGTTGGTGAGCAGATAGGCCAGCGCCACCGCCAGCAGCGCGCCGAAACTGAAAGGCGAGATGATGGTGAGGTGGCCGAACAGCAGGACGTCGCCCACCGCCGCCACCAATATGACGCCGGCGATGCTTCCGAAAACGATGCGAATGATCCGCGCCAACACCTAAGATGCTCGGCCGTCTGCTGTTTTTCCCCGTGCCATAATGCCGTGGCGACCGTTCAGAAACGTTTAAACTTACCCCCGTGCAGTTAACTGGAGCCGGCGCCGCCCCCGCGGGGATGTTGCCAGCATTAACCTAGAAAAATCAAAGACTTGGCCGTGAGTTCCCGGGTTGTCACAAAAGCTTTGCAAGACCGTGATGTTCGTGGCGTTGGGCGGGTGTGAATTCGACCCGTCTCTCTGCCATCTTCGGGGCTGTCTTTGACCGATATCAGCTTGCGCGAACCAGCCGCCCTAACCGATCGCGTAGAGACCGCCCGCCGTGCCGGCGCCGGCGACTTCCGCTTCCGCCTGATGGCGCTGAGCGCCGCACTGACGGTGCTGCTGATCTTTGCCGGCGTGATCACCTCGCTGGTCATCGGCGCGATGCCCGCCTTCAAGGCATTCGGCTTCGGCTTCATCACCGAAGTGGCCTGGCACCCCACGCGCGACTATTTCGGAGGGCTGGCCTCCATCTATGGCACGCTCGTCACCTCGCTGATCGCCATGCTGATCGCGGTGCCGGTGGGCATCGGCATTGCCATCTTCCTGACCGAGCTTTGTCCCAGGATGCTGCGGCGCCCCATCGGCATCGCCATCGAGCTTCTGGCCGGCATCCCCTCCATCATCTATGGCATCTGGGGCCTGTTTGTTTTCGCGCCCTGGTTCCAGAACCATGTGCAGCAGCCGGTTATCACCGCGATAGGCGACAATGCCACACTGGGATTCCTGTTCGGGAACGCAGCCTTCGGCGTCGGCATCTTTACCGCCGGCCTGATCCTTTCGATCATGATCCTGCCCTTCATCTCGGCGGTGACGCGCGACGTGCTGGAAACCGTGCCCAGCGTGTTGAAGGAAGCGTCCTACGGCCTGGGATCCACCAGCTGGGAAGTGATGTGGAAAGTCTGCCTGCCCTTCTGTTCCACCGGGGTAGTGGGCGGGGCCATGCTGGCTCTGGGGCGGGCGTTGGGCGAGACCATGGCCGTCACTTTTGTGATCGGCAATGCGCACAAGGTTGCGCCGCTGTTTGCGCCGGGAACTTCGATTTCGGCGTCCATCGCCAACGAGTTCACCGAAGCCACCACGCCGATTTACACGGCAGCCCTCGTCGAGCTGGGGCTGCTGCTTTTCGTCATTACCTTCATCGTGCTGGCCATCGCGCGGCTGATGCTGCTGCGCCTGGAACGCGGCAAAGGCAATTAGATGATGGCCAATTCTGGGCTCTATTTCCGGCGCCGCCTCGCCAACGCGCTTTTCATCTTGCTGTCGCTGGCAGCCGCCCTGTTCGGGCTGGTCTGGCTTGGCTTCATCCTGGGGGCGCTGCTCAAGGACGGCATATCGGCCCTTTCATTTACGCTGTTCATCCAGCCCACGCCGCCCCCGGGATCGAAGGGCGGCCTTTCCAACGCGATCTTTGGCAGCATGGTGATGAGTGCGGGCGCCGTACTGCTGGGCACGCCGATCGGTCTGTTTGCCGGAACCTATCTCGCCGAATATGCCCGCTTCGGCCGCCTTGCCTTCGTGGTGCGCTTCATCAATGACATCCTGCTTTCGGCGCCTTCCATCGTCACCGGCCTCTTCATCTATGAAGTCGTGGTCGTGCCGATGGGTCATTTTTCGGCCATCGCCGGCGCGCTGTCTCTGATGGTGATCGTGATCCCGGTGGTGGTGCGTACGACCGAGAACATGTTGCTCCTGGTGCCCAACGGGTTGCGCGAGGCAGCTTCCGCGCTGGGGGCGCCGCAAAACTTCGTCATCCGCGTGGTGACCTGGAAAGCGGCCCGCGCCGGTATCATCACCGGCGTTCTCCTGGCGGTGGCGCGCATTTCGGGCGAAACCGCGCCGCTGCTCTTCACCGCCCTGAACAACCAGTTCTCCTCGTATGACATTACCCAGCCAATGGCCTCGCTGCCGGCGGCGATCTTCCAATTTGCGATTTCGCCTTACGATGACTGGCATTCACTGGCCTGGGCAGGGGCGCTGATCGTCACCGCGACTGTGCTGATGCTCTCCATCATCGCCCGCATGCTTGAAAACAAACGGACATGACCCCAATGGATGCCGCCGTCCAGACGTTCACCGCCGAGAAGACCAAGATCGACATTCGCGATCTGAACTTCTTCTACGGCACGAGCAGGGCGCTGAAGAACATCACCCTTCCCTTGGCCGAACGGAAAGTGACCGCCTTCATTGGTCCCTCGGGCTGCGGCAAGTCCACGCTATTGCGCGCCATCAACCGCATCTTCGAGCTCTATCCCAACCAGCGGGCCGAAGGCGAGATCATGATGGACGGCGAAAACATCCTGAAGCTCAAGGACCTCAACCTGCTGCGCGCGCGCATCGGCATGGTGTTCCAGAAGCCCACGCCATTCCCAATGTCGATCTATGACAATGTCGCCTTCGGCATCAAACTTTATGAGCGCATTCCACGTTCCGAGATGGACGGCCGAGTCGAAAGCGCGCTGACCCGCGCCGCGCTGTGGGGCGAAGTGAAGGACAAGTTGCACGCCTCCGGCCTGTCGCTGTCGGGTGGCCAGCAGCAGCGGCTGTGCATCGCCCGCAGTGTCGCCACCCGTCCTGAAGTGATCCTGCTGGACGAACCCTGCTCGGCCCTCGATCCCATTTCCACTGCCAAGGTCGAGGAACTGATCGAGGAATTGGCGGCCGACTACACCATCATAATCGTCACCCACAATATGCAGCAGGCCAGCCGCGCCAGCGACTATACGGCCTTCATGTATCTGGGCGAGTTGATCGAATATGGCGCGACGGAGAAGATATTTACGGCGCCGGATAATAAGAGAACCGAGCAATATATTACGGGGCGCTTCGGCTGAGCGCGGGCGATCAGGCGTAATCCTCGGCCACCGTCTCATCGCGCAGCTGCAAGCCCGCCGTGGCGCGAAGGATCACCGTCAGCAGCCAGCTCACGGCCAGATTTGCAACGAGCGCGCTGACCGCGGCATAGCAGGGTACGATCACGCCGAATATGTGCAGCGGATAGGTCGAGCTCTTGAAGCCCAGCTCCACCACCATCCAGGTGCCCAGCCCCATGCCGGTTGCCAGACCTGCCAGAAGCGCGCGCGGGTCCAGCCGCACATAAAGCGCCAGCAGGACAGAAGGGACTGTCTGGCAGATCCAGATGCCGCCAAGAAGCTGCAACTGGATGGCGTAAGTTGTCTGGAGTTCCAGCACAAAGAATAGCGCGCCCAGCTTGGCCACGAAGGCGACCAGCTTGGCCATGCGGGCCTCGGTCTCGGGCTTGCAATCCGGCGCAACGAATTCCTTGAAGATGTTGCGGGTGAAAAGGTTGCCGCAGGCAATCGCCATGATGGAGGCGGGCATCAGCGCACCGATGGCGATCGCCGCGAAAGCGAGTCCTGCGAACCAGCCGGGGAACATGTGCAGGAACAGCGCGGGCACCGCGAAATTATTGCCGAAGCTTTTGAAACCCGCCGCATATTGCGGCATTCCCGCCACGCCCGACGCCATTGCCATATAGCCGAGCAGGGCGATCAGGGCCAAGGCCACCGAATAGGCGGGCAGCACCATCGCGTTCTTGCGGATGACATGACGGCTGGAGGATGACAGCAGTCCCGTCACCGAATGGGGATAGAGAAACAGCGCCAGCAACGACCCAAGCGCAAGCGTGACATAGGCAAAGCCCGCCCCCAGGCTTGCTTGCGGCGCGGGCGGCAGCAACAGCTGCTTTGCCGGAACGGCGGCAAAGATCTTGGCATAGCCCCCCAGCTCGGACGGGATGATGATGATAGCCGCCAGCACGGTGATATAGACGAGAATGTCCTTCGCCACCGCGATCAGGGCGGTGCCGCGCAAGCCGCTGGTATAGGTGAAGGCCGCCAGCACGCTGAAGGCCATGATCAGCGGCACCGAGACATGACCCAGAAGCGGCAGGGCGACATTCCAGTCAAGGCCCAGCGCCGCGATTACCACCTGCATGCCCACCAGCTGCAACGCGATATAGGGCATCACCGCAACAAGCCCGGTGAGCGCGATCGCCAGCGCCAGACCGCGATGACCGAAGCGGCCGCGCACGAAATCGGCGGCGGTAATATAGCCGTGGCGGCGCGCCACCGACCACAGGCGCGGGAAGGCCATGAACAGCACCGGATACATCAAGGCCGCGTAAGGCACGGCAAAAAAGCCCGATGCGCCGGCGCCGAACATCAGCGCGGGGACGGCGATGAACGTGTAGGCGGTATAGAGATCGCCGCCCAGAAGAAACCAGGTGATCAATGTTCCGAAGCTGCGGCCCCCAAGGCCCCATTCATGCAGTTGCGACAGGTCACCCGCGCGCCAGCGCGAACCGAACAGGCCCAGCAGCGCCACGAACACGAACAGCGCCAGGAAGACGGCGATCGTGGAATTCATTTGCGGCGTTCCTGGTGCAGATAGACGGGATAGATGGATGCCGCGGTCAGGAAGATGCCGAAAATCTGCCACCAGTAGAAAAAGGGAATACCGAACAGTGACGGCTCGATGCGGTTATAGAACGGCACCCAGACCCAGGCGGCATAGGGGACCAGAAGGCACAGATAGACGGGATGGAATTTCTTCAAGCCGCGGCCCCTTTCCAAGCGCCCTCACAGAATCGACGCGTGCCGCAGCCCGATGAACGGACCGCGGCACGCCTTCGTGTGCATTTCTCTCACTGTTTGGGTACGAAGTCCTGTCCTTCGTCGGGCTTGCTGGGATCCTTGGCGGCATAGCGGCCGCTTGTCATCGGGCCTTCGCCCACCAGCATCAGGATGCACGGACCTGTTTCGGCCTTGGCGCCGTCCCAATGGATGGTGTCCTTGATGTCGCGGACATAGCTGCCGGCCGGGATCGGATACATCTTGTCGGGATCATAATGGGTGCTGGACGACACCCACCATGTTCCCGACACCACATAGATGTAGCGATCGGTCGAGTGGAAATGCGGCTTGGAATTATGGCCCGGTTCCCACTGGATCAACACGCCATAGATCCCCGGCTTGCTGGGATCGCCGAACAGGGCGGCGCTGCGCTCGCCATTCTCGCCCTTCCAGGGAATGTCCTTGCCGAAGATGATCGGAATGTGACCGGGATCGGGCAATGGCTGGCTGGTCTTTGGCGGCCCCTGGTTCAGGAGCATCTTTTGGGTGTCACGTTGCAGCTGGCTTTCGGCAGCAAGCGCCGGCGTTGCCAGCAATGCTGACGCAGCGATCAAGGCGAGTTTGCGCATGCTGACCTCCCTTTAGCGCGGCGGACCCATGTCCTTGCCGTTCTCATCCACCCCTTGGGTGATGTTGGGACCGGTGCCCGCCAGGATCAGGACGGCAGGCTCCTTCTCGCCGGTGCGCGCGCCGTCCCAGTGAATGCCTCTCAGCTTGTCGACTGCGACCGAACCGGCATGGACCGGAAAGGTGGTGCGTTCGTCATAGACTTTGCTGGTCGACGTCCACCAGGTGCCCGACACGACATAGGCAAAGCGTTCATTGTTGTGATAGTGCGGCTTGGAGAAATGGCCGGGCCACCAAGTGTAGCGCACCATGTACGGGCCGGGCTTGGCGGGATCGCCATAGAGCAGGCACATCTGCATCTCGCCTTCCTTGCCGGTGCACTTGATGTCCTTGGGCAGGGTCATGGCGACGCTGGTCGGATCGGGCGGCGGCCCGATCGGATCGTGGACTGTTGTGCCGACCTTGGGGTCGTTCTGCGCCACCGCGGCGAAGCCGGCGGCACCGATCGCGGCGCCCACGCACATGGCCAGACCAAATTTGAAGACGGAACGCATTTTTTTCTCCCCGTGGAATGATGGGCGGGGATGATAGGCGCAACCTTGTGACAGCCGCAACGCGGGTGACCGCATCTTCGCAGGCGCAGCAAAGCCTCACTCAGGCCGAGCGCTTCCCGGCGAAGACAAGGCCAACACCTGCCAGCACGGCGGCCACGCCGGCAACGGTGGGAATCCAGAGGGTATGGTCTTCCTGGGAATTGACTTGCAGCGGCCCCAGCCGGACCACAGGCTTGGTCTCCGTCCAGCTCACACGGCTGACGAACAGTCCCGCAATGCCGAGGACGATCAGAACTATACCCAGAAGGACAATCGGCTTCATCGGCACACTCCGCTGGACCGTTCCCACAACGGATGGCGCGGGCGATGGGTTCCTGTCTATTTCGGCAGGCCGTTGAGCGGACCAGAGCCGTTAATCAGGCCATCCAAGGCGCAGATGGGATCAACCATGGGCGCCGGCACGGAGCCATGGGGCGCTCGCGCATTGGTGACGTAGGTGCAGGGTACGCGGCCGGGCGTATTTTTGGTGCGCATTTCGGCCTCCCTCCGCAGCGGGTCCTTCACATGGCTCGTGGGCTCGACCTGCGCATTGTCATCGGGGCGCGTAAAGCCAGTCGTGCAATGGGCGCGCTGGTCCGGCGTCAGGTTGGTCAGGTTTTCCGGGGCGCAGCCGAACAGCGCCTGACCAAGCCCGGTGACATCGGGCGGCGCCACCGGTGGCGCAAAGGACGGCATCGCGCCCGAGGTGACGCCGCCCCGGCTGGACCGTGACGGCGCGGGCCGCTTGCGCAGCGCGGGGTTTGCCGCCGGCACGGGCTTCTTGCCCGTGTCGATGATCATCTCCAGCAGTTGTTCGGGCGCGGTGGCGACCGCTGTTTTGGGCTTCACCACCATGAAATGAAGGACCGCGAACAGCAGCAGGGCATGCAGCAGCGCCACCAGCAAAAGGCTGAGTGCGCGGCTTGCGCCACGGCTTGCGTCAGTGCGCTGGATCGCGGGCATCCGCCGGAGATGGTGGGGGGCAGGGCCTTGCGGTTGCAATCGCGGAAATATTGACGTGCATACTTGACAATCGGGAGCTGCGTCCTGGACCCGGGCAGAGTTCCGCCAGAGAGAAGAAGCCCGATAGGTTGGGCGAGATTCCGGGGGAAGGGGACTGGGTGGCGCAAAAATCGCGAAAACTGCCTAACAGCCGTTCATCCTGTTTTCCCGGATGTCCCGCGACAGCACGCATTTGCACCCTTGAATGCTAAGTACAAATACGGAGCCCAATCCGGGTTTTCCCTTACTGAAAGCCAACCATCCCGGGTGCAATAATGCGCGCGTGTCCATGAAGACGAGGTACGCGATGCCTGATTGGAACGTGGATCCCGAAAGACTGGCCTGCATCGTGATGCAGCAATATCCCCGCGACCCGGAAGCCATCGTCCTCGATTTCCTGGACGCCGCCGCAACCTCCAAGGATCACGACAAGGCGCTGTTCTGGACGCTGGTGTTCAGCATGGTCGAACAAATGCACAAGGCCCTGGTCGGCGAGCCTGCCATTGCCCGCGAAATCCGCTGCGGCACGGTGATGTGAAGGCGCGTTATTCAAGCCAAGTGTGTCAACCTTCGATAAGACAGCGCCTCGGCGACATGGGGTTTTGAGACACAGCCTGCGCCAGAAAGATCGGCGATGGTGCGCGCCACTTTCAGCTCCCGGTGATAGCCGGGCGCCGACAGCTTCATGCGCTCCGCCGCCTCGGTCAGGAATCTCGCGCCTGCCGCATCGGGCGTGGCGATCCTATCGAGCAATTCGCCTTCGGCTTCAGCGTTGGTCCGGATGCCATCCTCGCCGAAGCGCTCACGCTGGATCGCGCGCGCCTTTGCTAGCCGCGCGGCAACCTGGCGGCTGCCTTCCGCCGCCGGCGGCAAGGAAAGATCGCTGGCCGTGACGCCCATCACTTCCACATGCAGGTCGATGCGGTCGAAGAGCGGGCCCGAAATCCGCGACTGGTAGTCGCAGCCGCATTTGGGCGCGCGCCCGCAGCCCAGCGCCGGATCGGTGAGATAGCCGCAGCAGCAAGGGTTCATCGCTGCGACCAGCTGAAACCGCGCGGGATAGCGCAGATGGGCGTTGGCGCGCGCCACCACCGCCGCGCCCGTTTCTATTGGCTGGCGCAAACTGTCCAATACTCCGCGCTGGAATTCCCGTCATTTCGCTGGCCGGGACCACGCCCATCGCCGCCAGCAATCCTGGCGCGATGGGCAGGTCTTAATGCGAGCCTTCCTTAGGCAGGTCGGCAGGAGCGAGGTTGACCGTGATGCGCTGGAAGGGCAGCGCCAGCCCGATGGCCGACAGCGCGGTGCGCACGCGCTCGCGGCTTTCCGCCACCGCCTTGTCGGCCAGGCCGATAATGGTGATCAGGCCGTTGCCGCCATCGGCAATGTGAACCTGGACGTCAACTTCGCGCGCTTTAATGCCTTGGAAGGCGACCGTATAGACGTGCGCGACTGCCATTGATTCCCCAACCCGGACCGGAGCTTAAGGGGCTTTGGCGGATTGGTGAGCGGCGCACCTGCTCGCTTTGGGTGCCACGACCGGATCAGAGACAAATTGAAAGCATGCCGGGATTTTCGCACCCCCCGTGCCAGTATAGGATGCAGCTCATCGCATTAGCCGAATGTCAGTCTTCGCAAATTTCGGAGCAAACGGCATGAGGATGAAAACAGCCACCCGCATTCTGGCGGTCCTGGCATCGGTTCTTGGTTCAGAAGCTTTGGCGGCGGAACCGCAGGCACCGCAAAGTCCCGCCGTCGAAAATGTGATCGTGACCGAGCCGCGCCTGCGCACCGAAAGGGCGCTCGACAATTTCATCATCGCCCATGCCGCGCCGTCGCCCTTCCTGGGCAAGATTGCGCGCTGGAAGACAGGCATCTGCCCGTTGACCATCGGCCTGCCCGACAAGTTCGGCGTCTACATTACCCAACGCATCATCAGGGTGGCGATGGACGCAGGCGCCCCGCTTTCCAAGGACGAACCCTGCCGGCCCAATGTCGTCGTGGTCGCCACACCCGAGCCGCAGAAGCTTCTGGATTTAATCCGCGCCAAACGTCCGGCGCTCCTCGGCTTCCATTATCGCCCGCAGGCCGAGCGCATTGCCACCATGCGCCTGCCCGTCCAGGCCTGGTACAGCACCGCGACCGAGGATGCCTGGGGCTTGGTGTCGGCCGACCTGCCCAGCGCGGACCTGGGTTATGGCGCCATGAGCACGCTCGGCGAGCTCCGCAGCTTCCATGTTACGGGCGCGCGCACGGGCGACGGGCTGAAAAGCGAATTCACCACCGCCGTCGTCATCATGGACAACAGCAAGCTCGCCGGTCAGGAGATCGGCGCGCTGGCCGACTATATCGCCATGCTGGCGCTGTCCCAGGGCCAGTATTACGGCACCTGCCAGAATGTGCCCACCATCACCAACCTGATGGCACCGGACTGCGGCGCGGAAATGAAGCCCGCCGCGATCACCGATGTGGACATGACCTATTTGCGCGGGCTGTACAACATGACCACAGGTGGCTCGTACATGGGCGAGCGCGCCTCCATCGAATTCGAGATGAAGAAGGATCTGGGCGGGTATTGAATCCGCCTACTCGGGCTTGCCATGGGCGAACGGGTCCCGCAAGCCGCCCATGCGCGCCGTGGCCGGTGTCACGCCGAACGCAGCCCCAAGGCCGAAGGCGGGCATGTTGCGATAGATGTTTTCACAATTATCCGGCGTGATGGTGTAGGTCTCGTGCCAGATACCAACGGCGGGGTTGTCCTTGACCTTGCGGTTGAACGCGGCCCAGGCGGGGAAATGCTCACCCTCCTGGTCATGGGCATAGGCGAACAATTTTTCCATGCTTTCCCAATATTGCAGGGTCAGCACCACTCGGCCTGATTGGAAATTCCGCAGCCACAACAGGCCGGCGTCAGGCTTGCGTGCAAGCTCGCGCTGCATGCGCGGCATCGCCATGGCCACCGGCCACCACTGGCGAACGGAAAGCAGGCTGTGCACCCGCATGCCGATCAGAAACAGCGCGAAAGCCTTGTCGGGGCGGGCCTGTTGCCGTCCGCGAATGATCGCCATGGGGCAATCATGCCCTATTCAGGCGCGACCGTCACCTTGATGCCGTCTGTGGCGTCGCTGCAGATCACCTGGCACGACAGGCGCGAAGTGGTCTCGACCGCCAGCGCCATGTCCAGCATGTCGATCTCCGCTTCCGACGGCTTGGGCAGCTTTTCGTACCAGCCGTCGGTCACATAGACATGACAGGTGGCGCAGGCGCAGGCGCCGCCGCATTCCGCCGCGATGTCCAGCCCGCCGTCGCGCAGGATCTCCATCACGCTCCAGCCGTCACGGCCTTCCAGCGTGTGTTCCTTTCCCTGGCGGTCGATGGCATGGATCTTCACGAGACACCCAATTTCTTTTGCAGGCTGGAAGACGAGGTCGTGTACTGGAAGCGCAGCTTCTCATTGGGACGGCAGACATGGAAAGCGGCCTGCGACATCAGGGCCGCTTCGTGGAAGCCGGACAAGATTAGCTTGAGCTTGCCCGCATAACTGTTGATGTCGCCGATGGCGAAGATGCCCGGGGTCTGGCTTTCAAAGCGCGCGGTGTCCACCGGGATCAGATTTTCGTGCAGGTTGATGCCGAATTCCGCGATGGGTCCCAGCTTGATGGTGAGGCCGAAGAAGGGCAGGAAGACATCGGCCTCGTGATGCCATTCGCTCTTGTCATGGCCTTGCAGGGTCACGCCCGCAAGTTTGCCGGGCTCGCCATGCAGCGCCTTGACGCTGGCGACATGGAATTTGACTTTTCCTTCCTTCTCCAGCTCGCGCATCTGGTTGACGCTATGGGCGGCGGCGCGGAAACCGTCGCGGTGATGGACCAACGTCATGCTCTTGGCCAGCGGCGCCAGGTTAATCACCCAGTCGAGGGCGGAGTCACCGCCGCCGGCGATCAGGATGTTCCTGCCGCGGAAGGTCTCCATCTTGCGCACGGCGTAGTGCACGCCGATGCCATCGCCGGCATTCTCGAACCGCTCGATTCCGGCAACCGGCGGGCGCTTGGGCTGGAATGAGCCGGCGCCGGCCGCCACCACCACCACCGGAGCAATGATCTCGGTGCCCGCATCGGTCTTGAGCCTCCAGCGGCCGTCGGTCTGTTTCTCCAGCGACGTCGCCATCTCGCTCAGGTGAAACTGCGGATTGAACGGCTTGATCTGCTCCGTCAGCCGGTTGACCAGTTCCTGGCCAGTGACGATTGGCAGGCCGGGAATGTCATAGATCGGCTTTTCCGGATAAAGCTCGGTGCACTGGCCGCCGGGGCGGTCGAGGATGTCGATCAGGTGGCATTTAAGGTCGAGCAGGCCCAGCTCAAACACGGCGAACAGGCCTATGGGGCCCGCGCCGATGATGGCAACATCCGTCTCGATAGCCTCGGCAGTCATTACTAGTCCTTGGGCTTTCCCTGGGTATTTCACACCTAAAACTATGTATAGGCGGAGAAAACGACGTTCTTATATGTAAAAATGACCTGACCAACAACCCCCGCGAATTACAGTGCTGCGATGCAAAATGAAGCTGGGGAGTTACGTTAAAAGATCACCCCCATCCATCGCAGCTCAGGTCAACGCTTGGCGAGCATTTCCAGGATGTCCTGCAGGACATCCTGATAGGCCCAGCCGCCAATTCCTTGCGGGACGACGAATTAGAATTTGCTGTCAGCAGGTTTCCAC
>DATKEP010000053.1:0-33536 GCA_035512055.1 Rhizomicrobium sp. | reverse complement strand
CTGCGCAAGGATTTTCCGCTCACCGGCTATGTCGAGCTGCGCTATGACGACGAACTCAAGCGCGTGGTCTATCAGCCGGTGCAGCTGGTGCAGGAATTCCGCGACTTCGACTTCATGAGTCCGTGGGAAGGTGCGCCCCATATCCTGCCGGGTGACGAAAAGGCCGCCACCGCACCGGGTGCTGCATCCGGCGAGGCGGGGAAGAAGCCATGACAAGTGTCACGCTCGACAACAAGCTGGGCCATCAATCCGACGACACGCAGATGACCATCAATTTCGGGCCGCAGCATCCGGCAGCACACGGCGTGCTGCGCCTGATCCTGGACCTGGACGGCGAGATCGTCACGCGGGTGGACCCGCATATCGGCCTGCTTCACCGCGGCACCGAGAAGCTGATCGAGCACAAGACATACTTGCAGGCGCTCCCCTATTTCGACCGGCTTGATTACGTCGCGCCGATGAACCAGGAGCATGCCTTCGCCCTGGCGATCGAAAGGCTTTTGGGCCTGGAAGTGCCCAGGCGCGGCCAATTCATCCGCGTGCTCTATTCCGAGATCGGCCGGCTGCTCAATCACCTGCTCAATGTCACCACGCAGGCGATGGATGTCGGCGCGCTGACCCCGCCGCTATGGGGCTTCGAAGAGCGTGAAAAGCTGATGGTCTTCTATGAGCGCATCTCGGGCAGCCGCATGCACGCCGCCTTCTTCCGCGCTGGCGGCGTGCACCAGGACATGCCGCCCGGCCTGGCCGAGGACATCCTGAAATTCTGCGATCATTTCCCCAAGGTGCTGGACGACATCGAAGGCCTGTTGACCGAGAACCGCATCTTCAAGCAGCGCAATGTCGATATCGGCGTCATCAGCCGCGCCGAAGCCGAGATGTGGGGCATGTCGGGCGTCATGCTGCGTTCGACCGGCGTGAAGTGGGATTTGCGCCGCGCCCAGCCTTACGAGTGCTACAACGAGCTGGAATTCCAAATTCCGATTGGCAAGAACGGCGATAATTACGACCGTTACGTCATGCGAATGGAAGAAATGCGCGAAGCCACCAAGATCATGCGCCAGTGCATCGAGAAGATGCCGGCGGGGCCGGTGGTCTCCACCGACAACAAGATCGTGCCGCCGCGCCGGGGCGAGATGAAGACCTCGATGGAAGCCCTGATCCATCACTTCAAGCTCTACACTGAAGGTTATCATGTGCCGGCCGGCGAGGTTTACGCCCCGGTTGAAGCCCCCAAGGGCGAATTCGGCGTCTATCTGGTAGCCGACGGTTCCAACAAGCCCTATCGCTGCAAGATCCGCGCGCCGTCCTATCTGCACTTGCAGGCGATGGACTACATGTGCAGGGGCCATATGCTGGCCGATGTGTCCGCCGTGCTGGGCTCGCTCGACATCGTGTTCGGCGAGGTGGACCGGTGACTATCATGATCAATCCCAATATCGACATCGCCCAGAAGCAGCTGGACGCCTATAACGCGCAAGACCTCGACACTTACGTGTCGTTCTTTGCGCAAGATTGCGTCGTGTCGGGCCTCAACGGCACCCCAACCGAAACCAGCCGCGAGGCCATCCGGGCGCGCTACGCCAAGGCGTTCGCGCAGTTTCCCCAGAACAAGGCCGTCCTCAAGAACCGCATCGCCGTGGGCAACATGGTCGTGGATCACGAACTGGTGATTCGGGTACCCGGCGGCGAGCAGTTCGAGATTATCGCCATCTACACCTTCAAAGACGGGCTGATCGCCCGCGTCGATTTCGCAAAGTAGAGCCCCATGTCGCTGCGCCGTCTTGCACCGCCCGAGATGCAACCCGCGAGCTTCGCCTTCACGGCGGAGAATGTGGAGTGGGCCAAGGCCACCATCGCAAAATATCCGCCGGGCCGTCAGGCTTCCGCGGTGATCTCGCTGCTCTGGCGTGGTCAGGAGCAGGAGGGCTGGGTTTCCCATCCCATGATCGAAAGCGTCGCCAAGATGCTTTCCATGCCTTTCATCAGGGTGCTGGAAGTCGCGACCTTCTACACCATGTTCAATCTCGAGCCCGTGGGGACCTATCTGGTCCAGGTCTGCACCACCACGCCCTGCTGGCTGCGTGGCTCCGATGCCGTGGTCGCCGCCTGCAAGAAACACATCCATCCCCATGCACACACCGTCTCGGAGGACGGCAAATTCAGCTGGATGGAAGTGGAATGTCTGGGCGCCTGCGTGAATGCACCGATGCTGCAGATCGGCAAGGATTTCTACGAAGACATCGACGGCCCCATCACCGAGCAGATCATTTCGGATCTGCGCGGCGGCAAGGCGGTCAAGCCGGGCCCGCAGAACGGTCGCCGCACTTCGTCGGAGCCGGAAGGCGGCCTTACAAGCCTGACCGATCCGGCGCTTTATGACGGCTCGGTGATCGGCAGATATCACAAGCAGGTGCCCGAGCCTGCGGCCGCCGATACAGATCGCGGGCCCCCCACCCAGAAACCGCCGGGAGCGGCCACCTGATGCTCGCCGACAAAGACCGCATCTTCACCAATCTCTATGGCTTCCAGGATCTGGGGCTCGAAGCCGCCAAGAAGCGCGGGCAGTGGGACAATACCAAGGCGATTTTGGAGTTGGGCCCGGAAGCAATCGTCGACATCGTGAAAAAATCGGGCCTGCGCGGCCGCGGCGGCGCCGGATTTCCCACCGGCCTCAAATGGTCCTTCATGCCCAAGGAGGTGAAGGAGCGTCCGCATTACCTGGTGGTAAATGCCGATGAATCCGAGCCTGGCACCTGCAAGGACCGCGACATCATGCGCAACGACCCGCATACGCTGGTCGAGGGCTGCCTGGTGGCAAGCTTCGCGATGCGCGCACATGCCTGCTACATCTATGTCCGCGGCGAGTTCATCCGCGAGCGCGAGGCGCTGCAGCGCGCGGTCGACGAGGCCTATGCGGCCAGGCTGATCGGCAAGAACAACGTCCATGGCTGGGATTTCGATCTTTATGTCCATCATGGCGCGGGCGCCTATATCTGCGGCGAAGAAACCGCGCTGCTGGAAAGCCTTGAAGGCAAGAAAGGCCAGCCGCGCCTGAAACCGCCTTTCCCGGCCAATGTCGGGCTTTATGGCTGTCCTACCACTGTCAATAATGTCGAATCCATCGCGGTCGCGCCCACCATCATTCGCCGCGGCGCCGGCTGGTTTGCGGGTATCGGCCGGCCCAACAATACCGGCACCAAGGTGTTCTGCATTTCCGGCCATGTGAACAAGCCCTGCAATGTCGAGGAGGAAATGGGCATCCCGCTGCGCGAGCTGATCGACCGGCATTGCGGCGGCGTGCGCGGCGGCTGGGACAATCTGCTGGCCGTGATCCCCGGCGGGGCTTCGGTTCCGCTGCTCCCCAAGAGCATATGCGACGATGTACTGATGGATTTCGACAGCCTGAAGAATGTGCAGTCGGGGCTTGGCACCGCCGCGGTCATCGTGATGGACAAGTCCACAGATGTGATCAAGGCGATCCAGCGGCTGGCCTATTTCTACAAGCATGAATCCTGCGGCCAGTGCACGCCTTGCCGCGAGGGTACGGGATGGATGTGGCGGGTGATGACGCGCATGGTGAAGGGCGACGCCAGAGTGGGCGAGATCGACCTGTTGCAGGAAGTGAGCAAGGAGATCGAGGGTCACACCATCTGCGCATTGGGCGATGCGGCGGCCTGGCCGATCCAGGGCCTTATCCGGCATTTCCGGCCCGAGATCGAAAAACGGATTGCCGATTTCTCTAAGTCCACTAGCGGCAGCGTCGTAGCGGACGCGGCGGAGTAGATCATGGCCACCCGCAAGCTGATCATCGATGGCAAGGAAATCGAGGCCGATGACGGCATCACGCTGCTTCAGGCCTGCGAGCAGGCCGGGGCCGAGATCCCCCGCTTCTGCTATCACGAGCGCCTGTCGGTGGCGGGCAATTGCCGCATGTGTCTGGTCGAATGGGTTGGTGCGCCCAAGCCGCAGGCCAGCTGCGCGCTGCAGGTGCGCGATATCTTTCCCAACAAGGATGGCACGCCGGCCAAGATCAACACGACATCGCCTTATGCCCGCAAGGCGCGCGAAGGGGTGATGGAATTTCTGCTGATCAACCATCCGCTGGATTGCCCGATCTGCGACCAGGGCGGGGAGTGCGATCTGCAGGACCAGGCTATGGGTTATGGCCGCGCCGCCTTCCACCGCTTCAGCGAGAACAAGCGCGCCGTCGAAGACAAGTATATGGGTCCGCTGGTCAAGACCATCATGACCCGCTGCATCCAATGTACCCGCTGCGTGCGCTTCGCCACCGAAGTGGCCGGCGTGCCGGACCTGGGCGCGACCGGCCGCGGCGAGGATATGGAGATCACCACCTATCTGGAAAAGGCGTTTGCGTCCGAACTTTCCGGCAATGTGGTGGACCTGTGTCCGGTCGGCGCGCTGACCTCGAAGCCCTATGCCTTCAATGCGCGCCCCTGGGAGCTGCGCAAGACCGAAAGCGTGGATGTGATGGACGCGCAAGGCTGCAACATCCGTGTCGACGCGCGCGGGTCCCAGGTGATGCGTGTGCTGCCGCGGCTGAACGAGGAAGTCAACGAGGAATGGATTTCCGACAAGGCGCGCCACGCCTGTGATGGGTTGGTTCGCCAGCGGTTGGACCGGCCCTACTTGCGCGTCCACGGCAAGCTCAAGCCCGCAAGCTGGAGCGAGGCTTTTGCGGCAATCGCCGAGCGGGTGAAAAACACGACGCCGGAGAAGATGGCTGCCATCGTGGGCGACCTGGCCGCGGCGGAGGAGATCAAAGCGCTCAAGGATTTGATGATAGCCTTGCGCGTCACCAACCTGGATTGCCGCCAGGATGGCGCCAAGATTGGGCTCATGGCTTCGGGCGAAAGGCTGCCGCGCCAGACCTATCTGTTCAATTCCACCATCCTGGGCGTGGAAGCAGCCGATGCGATCGTCTTGGTCGGCACCAATCCGCGCTGGGATGCGCCGGTTCTCAATGCCCGCATTCGCAAAGCCTGGCTCGCCAGCGGCCTGAAAGTGGCCAATATCGGACCGGCGGTGGATCTGACCTATCCGGTCGAGCAGCTCGGCTCCGACATCACGGTGCTGGAGCAGATCGCGGGCGGCACTCATCCGTTTGCGAAAGTGCTGACCGACGCCAAGCGGCCGATGATCGTATTGGGCGCGGGCGCGCTCACCCGCAAGGACGGCGCGGCGGTGCTGAAGCTTGCGGCAAGGATCGCATCCGACACAGGGATGATCGGTCCGGCCGGCACCCATGCCGAAGGTGGCTGGAACGGTTTCAACATCCTGCATACGGCGGCCAGCCGTGTCGCGGCGATGGACCTGGGCTTCCTGCCCGTCAAGGGAAGCCGGGACGTGACAGGGATCATCGACGGGGCGCAGAAGGGTGAGATCGACTTCATTTATTTGCTTGGCGCCGACGAGATCGACGTCGCCCATCTCGGCCGCGCCTTTGTCGTCTACCAGGGCAGCCACGGCGATGCCGGCGCGCATCATGCCGACGTGATTCTGCCGGGCGCCGCCTATACGGAAAAAGATGGCATCTATGTGAACTTCGAAGGGCGGGTACAGCGGTGCCGCCGTGCCACTTTCGCTCCGGGCGAGGCCAAGGAGGACTGGGCGATCCTGCGCGCCCTTTCCGATGTGCTGGGCGTGAAGCTGCCTTATGACGACCGCGCCGCGCTGGTGGCCGCGCTCGAGAAGGATGCGACGCATTTTGCGCGGCTGAACGAAGCACCGGTGCATGCCGACACTTCGGCTGCCACATGGGGCGCAGTGGGAGACAGCGGTCCCCTGGACAATGCGCCGGTGACACACGCGATCACCGACTACTATCTCACCAATCCGATCGCGCGTGCCAGCGAGACCATGGCCAAGTGCAGCCAGGAACTGGTGCAGGGCGCTTCAAAGATGGCGGCGGAGTAGGGCGATGGCGCTGATCCCATTCTGGCAACATCTGGGATTGCCCTATGGCTGGGCCTGGTTCCTGGGGCAGTCCGTATTCATCTTTGTGATCTGCCTGGTCCTGATGCTTTCGGTCGCCGCCGTGATCCTAGCCGACCGCAAGATCTGGGCGGCGGTGCAGATGCGCCGCGGCCCCAATGTGGTCGGCCCCTTCGGCCTGCTGCAGACGATCGCCGATGCGGTCAAGTTCCTGCTCAAGGAAGTGATTGTGCCGTCGGGCGCCAACAAGGTGATCTTCTTTGTCGCCCCGCTGGTCAGCGTGATGGTGGCCTTCATCGCCTGGGCGGTCATCCCGTTCAGCAAAGGCTGGGTGGTTGCCGACATCAACGTCGGCATCCTCTATCTGTTCGCGGTGTCGTCGCTGGGCGTCTATGGCACGGTGATGGCGGGATGGGCGTCCAACTCCAAATACGCCTTCCTGTCGGCGCTGCGCGCGGCGGCCCAGATGGTGTCTTATGAAGTCTCCATCGGCTTTGTGATGATAACCGTGCTGCTTTATGCCGGCTCGCTGAACATCTCGGCCATCGTTATCTCGCAGGAGACCGCAGGCGCGCTCGGCTTCCTGCACTGGAATATCTTCTCGATCCTGTTCCCCATGCTGGTGATCTTCTTCGTCTCGTCGCTGGCGGAAACCCAGCGCCCGCCCTTCGACCTGCTGGAAGCCGAAAGCGAGCTGGTGGCCGGCTTCTTCGTGGAATATTCCTCCGGCCCCTTCCTGCTCTTCTTCCTGGCCGAGTATATGAACGTGATTATGCTCTGCGCCATGATGAGCATCCTGTTCCTTGGCGGCTGGCTGTCACCCATCAACATTTGGCCGCTGAACATTCCCGCGCTGGGCATTGTCTGGTTCCTAGCCAAGATCGCCTTCCTGTTCTTCATGATGGCGATGGTGAAGGCGATGGTGCCGCGCTACCGCTATGACCAGCTGATGCGGCTGGGCTGGAAAGTGTTCCTTCCGACATCCTTGATCTGGGTGGTCCTGACTGCGGTCTGGGTCGCCTTTGTCAGGCCGCATCTCTAGAGGCACCCATGGCATCGCTCGACCGCACTGCCCGCCAGATCTTCTTCGTGGAGTTCATCAAGAGCTTACTGCTCACGATGCGCTATTTCTTCGCCCCCAAGGCGACCCTGAATTATCCGTTCGAAAAGGGTCCGTTGTCGCCCAGGTTCCGCGGCGAGCATGCGTTGCGCCGCTATGCCAATGGCGAGGAACGCTGCATCGCCTGCAAGCTGTGCGAGGCGATCTGTCCGGCCCAGGCCATCACCATCGAGGCGGAGCCGCGCGAAGACGGCTCGCGCCGTACGACCCGCTATGACATCGACATGGTGAAATGCATCTATTGCGGCTTCTGCCAGGAAGCCTGCCCGGTGGACGCGATCGTCGAGGGCCCGAACTTCGAATTCTCCACCGAAACGCGCGAGGAACTCTATTACGACAAGGCCCGGCTGCTCGCCAACGGCGACCGTTGGGAACGCGAAATCGCCCGCAACCTGGAACTGGACGCGCCGTACAGATGATTCTTGCAGCGCTTGCCTTCTATTTCTTTGCCGCGATCCTGATCGCCTCGGCTGTGATGGTGATTGCCGCGCGCAACCCGGTGCATTCGGTGTTGTTCCTGATCCTGGCCTTCTTCAACGCCGCCGGCCTGTTCGTGCTGTTGGGGGCCGAGTTCCTGGCCATGATCCTGGTGGTGGTCTATGTCGGCGCCGTGGCGGTGCTGTTCCTGTTTGTGGTGATGATGCTCGACATCGATTTCGCCGAGCTGAAGCGTGGCACGCTCCAATATCTGCCATTTGGCGTGCTGATCGGGATCATCCTGGCGGCCGAACTGGCCATGGCTGGCAGTGTGTGGGTGCTGAAGCCGGCGGCGAAAACCGCGCTGGCCAGCGCCACCCCGGCGGGGCTCACAAACACCGCCGCGCTGGGACGCATCCTCTACACAGATTATGTCTATTACTTCCAGATCGCGGGCCTGGTGCTGCTGGTGGCCATGATCGGCGCCATCGTGTTGACCTTGCGTTCGCGCCCGGGCGTGCGCCGCCAGGTGATCGCGGTGCAGAACGCCCGCACGGCAGCCATGGCGGTGGAAATGGTCGACATCCGGCCGGGTCAGGGAGCGTAAATGGAAATCACTCTCACCCACTATCTAACGGTTGGTGCCATCCTCTTCACCATCGGGGTGCTGGGGATTTTCCTGAACCGCAAGAACATCATCATCATCCTGATGTCGGTGGAACTGATCCTGCTCGCCGTGAACATCAACTTCGTCGCCTTTTCCGCTTATCTGGGCGACCTGGTGGGGCAGGTATTTGCGCTGTTCGTTTTGACGGTCGCCGCCGCCGAGGCCGCGATCGGGCTTGCCATCCTGGTGGTCTATTTCCGCAACCGCGGCACCATCGCGGTTGAAGACGTAAACGTGATGAAGGGTTGAGAATGTACGCCGCGATCGTCTTTCTTCCCATCATCGGTTCGGCTATCGCCGGGCTTCTCGGCCGCGTGATCGGCGCGCGCGCCAGCGAGCTCGTCGCCACCGGCCTCTTGTTCGTTTCGCTCGCCCTGTCGCTTGTGGCCTTCAATGATGTGGCGCTGGAAGGGCACAAATACATCATCCCGATTCTGCCCTGGATCCATTCCGGCCAGTTCGTCGCGGACTGGACGGTCAGGATCGACAGCATCACCGCAGTGATGCTGGTGGTGGTGACGGGTGTCTCAAGCCTGGTGCATCTCTACTCCATCGGTTACATGGCAGAGGACCCACACCGGCCTCGCTTCTTCTCGTTCCTTTCGCTCTTCACCTTCGCCATGCTGGTGCTGGTGACGGCCAACAATTTCCTGCAGCTGTTCTTCGGCTGGGAGGGCGTGGGCCTGGCTTCCTATCTTTTGATCGGCTTCTGGTACACGCGCCCTTCCGCCAATGCCGCCGCCATCAAGGCCTTCGTGGTCAACCGCGTGGGCGATTTCGGCTTCGCACTTGGAATTTTCGGTGTCTGGGCGGTGTTCGGCACGCTCGATTTCGATACTGTGTTCGCGGCTGCGCCCCACATGGTCGGCAAGACCATGGTCTTTGCCGGCCACAATGTGGACATTCTGACCACGCTATGCCTGCTTTTGTTCTTGGGCGCGATGGGCAAGTCGGCGCAGCTGGGGCTCCACACCTGGCTTCCAGATGCCATGGAAGGCCCGACGCCGGTCTCGGCCCTGATCCATGCCGCAACCATGGTGACGGCAGGCGTGTTCCTGGTCTGCCGCTGCTCGCCCATGTTCCAGCTTTCGCCCCCAGCGCTGGAATTCGTCACTTTCATCGGCGCCACCACCGCATTCTTTGCCGCATCGGTCGGCCTGTTCCAGAACGATATCAAGCGCGTGATCGCATATTCGACCTGTTCGCAGCTGGGTTACATGTTCGCGGCCGCCGGCGTATCGGCCTACAACGCCGCCATGTTCCATCTCTTCACCCACGCTTTCTTCAAGGCGCTGCTGTTCCTGTCAGCGGGCGCGGTGATCACCTCCATGCATCACGAGCAGGACATGCGGAAGATGGGCGGACTGGCCAAAGCCATTCCCTTCACCTGGGCAATGATGCTGATCGGCAATCTGGCGCTGACCGGCGTCGGTATCCCCTATCTGGGCGTCGGTCTTGCCGGTTTCTATTCAAAGGACGCGATTATCAACTCCGCGTTCCTTGCTCATGGCGGGATGGGTTCTTACGCCTTCACGCTGCTGATCTTGTCGGCCGGCATGACCAGCTTCTATTCCTGGCGCCAGTTCCTGATGACCTTCCATGGCCGCTATCGCGGGCTGGATCATGACCATCATGCCGATCACGCCCATGACACTGATGGAGGGCATGGCCACGACGAGCACCACGCCCCCAAGTTGGAGGAGATTCACGAATCCCCGCTGGTGATGCTGGTGCCGCTGGCCGTGCTGGCTGTAGGTGCTGCATTTGCCGGCATGGCTTTCACACATTACTTCCTGGGTGAAGGCGCGCAGGCGTTCTGGAACGCTTCCATCTTTGTCCGCATCGGCGCAGAAGGTGAATTGCCGGTCTGGGTGGAGCTCGCGCCCCTGACCGTCACCATCATTGGCTTCGCTGTCGCCTATTATTACTACATCCTGCACCCGGACCTGCCGCGCAGGCTGGCAGCCAGGAAGGGGATGCTCTACCTCTTCCTCTACAACAAATGGTATTTCGACGAGCTGTATGACTTCCTGTTTGTGCGTCCCGCCATGCGGCTGGGCCGCTTCCTGTGGAAGCGGGGCGACGGCACGGTGATTGACGGGCTGGGACCGGACGGAATCGCCGCGCGCGTGCTGGATGCAAGCCGTGGCGCGGTGCGCTTGCAGTCCGGTTATATCTATCATTATGCGCTGGCCATGCTGCTGGGCGTGGTCGCGCTGGCGACCTGGTTCGCCTACGCCATGTCGGGAGGTGCGCTGTGAACCTTCCGCTTCTTTCCCTCGTGACCTTTATTCCGCTGCTGGGCACGCTGGCAATTCTTTTAATGCCGGCGCCCGGCAGTGCGCGCTGGATCGCGCTTGGCACCACCATCGTCACCTTCGGCCTGTCTCTGACGGTGTGGGCTGCGTTCGATCCGTCCAATCCCGGCTTCCAGCTGGTCGAGAAATACAATTGGCTGGGCGGCGGCATTTCCTACCATATGGGCGTGGACGGCATTTCCATGCTGTTCGTGGTGCTGACTGCGGGCCTGATGCCCTTCTGCATCGCCGCCAGCTGGGAATCGGTGGAGACCCGCGTCGCCGAATATATGGTCGCATTCCTGGTGCTGGAGACCATGATGATCGGGGTCTTCTGTGCCCTCGACCTGGTCCTGTTCTATGTGCTGTTCGAAGGCGGCCTGATCCCGATGTTCCTGATCATCGGCATCTGGGGCGGCAAGCGGCGCGTCTATGCCAGCTTCAAATTCTTCCTCTACACCTTTACCGGCTCGGTCCTGATGCTGCTCGCGATCATGAGCATGTACTGGTATTCGGGCACCAGCGATATCGCCACGCTGCTTGCGGGCGTGCATTTCCCGAAGGGGATGCAGACCTGGCTGTGGCTGGCCTTCTTCGCCAGCTTCGCCGTCAAGATGCCGATGTGGCCGGTCCATACCTGGCTGCCTGACGCCCATGTCGAAGCGCCCACCGCGGGTTCCGTAATCCTGGCTGCTATTCTGCTGAAGATGGGCGGCTATGGATTCCTGCGTTTCTCGCTTCCCATGTTCGCGTCCGCGTCCGAGATGTTCGCACCGCTGGTGTTCACACTCTCCATCGTCGCCATAATCTACACCTCGCTGGTCGCGCTGGCGCAGGAGGATATGAAAAAGCTGATCGCCTATTCCTCTGTGGCGCATATGGGCTTTGTCACGATGGGTATCTTCACCGTCACCCACCAGGGCGTCGAAGGTGGCATCTTCCAGATGCTCAGCCATGGCGTTGTGTCTGGCGCGCTGTTCCTCTGCGTGGGCGTGGTCTATGACCGCATGCACACCCGCGAGATCGCCGCCTATGGCGGGCTGGTCAACCGCATGCCGGTCTATGCCGCCTGCTTCATGGTCTTCACGCTCGCCAATGTCGGCCTGCCGGGGACAAGCGGATTCGTCGGCGAATTCCTCACCATGCTGGGCGCCTTCCTGCACAACAATTGGATCGCCATCTTCGCCGCCACTGGCGTGATCCTGTCAGCGGCCTATGCGCTTTACCTCTATCGCCGCATCATCTTCGGTGCCCTGGTCAAGCCGTCCCTGCAAACCATCCAGGACCTGTCGGCGCGCGAGGTGGCCATCCTCGCCCCGCTGGTGGTGATCACCATCATGATGGGCATCTATCCCAAGCCGGTGCTCGACGTGACCACCCCTGCCGTGGCCAAGTTGATAAGTGACAACAAGACCGCGCTGGCGCTGGATCGCCCCCACAAGCTGGCGCAAGTGAACAAGGGAGCGGGCCGGTGAACCTGCAAGCCGATCTTCTGGTTCTTCTGCCCGAACTGATCCTGGCAATGGGCGCCATGGTTCTGCTGCTGGCGGGCGCGGTTCTTGCCGGCGGTGACAGGAGCAAGCCCGCCGGCTCCGAAACGCCGCTTCCCGGCATCAGCTGGGGTGCCATCGTTTTGCTGGTCCTGGCCGGCGTTGCCACGGTGACGGGGCCGGAGCAGGCAGCCGCTTTCCATGGCGCCTTTGTCGCCGACGGCTTTTCGCGATTTGCCAAGATACTGATCCTGACCGCGGCCGCACTTTCCATCCTGATGGCGGACGAGTTCTTCACCTCCCAGCAGCTTTCTCGTTTCGAGCTGCCGGTGCTGATGCTACTTGCCACGCTGGGCATGCTGCTGATGGTGTCTTCGGCCAGCTTCCTGTCTCTTTATATGGGGCTTGAGCTTCAATCGCTCTCGCTTTATGTGCTGGCGGCCTTCAATCGCGACCACCTGCGCTCCAGCGAGGCGGGACTCAAATATTTCGTGTTGGGTGCCTTGTCGTCGGGCATGATGCTCTACGGCATCTCGCTGATCTATGGCTTCACCGGCTCGACCCAGTTCTCGAGTATTGCCACAGTGACCCACGCAGGCGCCACTGGCTTGGGCGTGGTGTTCGGCATTGTATTCCTGATCGCAGGCCTCGCCTTCAAGGTTTCGGCCGTGCCGTTCCACATGTGGACACCCGACGTTTATGAAGGGGCGCCCACGCCCGTGACCGCCTATTTCGCCACCGCCGCCAAGGTGGCGGCGCTCTGCCTGTTCCTGCGCGCCATCCTGATCCCGTTCCCGGACTTGGCTCATCAGTGGCGGCAGATCATCGTCTTCATTTCGGTGCTGTCGATGGCGCTGGGCGCAATCGCCGCCATCGGTCAGCGCAACATCAAGCGGCTGATGGCTTACAGCTCCATCGGTCACATGGGCTACGCGCTGCTGGGCCTGGCCGCGGGTACCGCGCTGGGCGCGCGCGGCGTGCTGATCTATCTCGCCATTTATGTCTTCACCAATCTGGGCGTCTTCGCCTGCATCCAGGCAATGCAGCGAAAAGGCAAGCCCGTTGAGACAATTTCCGACCTTGCCGGGCTGGCGCGAAACGACATCAAGCTCGCCAGCGTGTTTTCGCTTTTATTCCTCAGCCTTGCGGGCCTGCCGCCTCTGGCCGGCTTCTTCGCGAAGTTCTACGTCTTCCTGGCCGCGATCCAGGCGGGCCTGGTAATCCCTGCCGTGCTGGGCGTGCTCGCAAGTGCCATAGGCCTCGTCTATTACCTGGGCCTGGTGAAAGTGATGTTCTTCGACGAACCGGTCGAGGCTTTCGATCCGGTCAGCGGCCTGGGCTCGAAGGCAATCCTGGTGATCTCGTCCCTGGTGGCGCTGTTCTTCATCCTGGCTGCCTCGCCGGTGATCACCGCCGCCGATGCCGCCGCCAAGGCGCTTGTTCCTTGAGCCTCTGGCCACAGGGTTATTCAAAACAGGTCTACACCGAACTGGATTCAACCAATGAGCAAGCGCGCCGGCTTGCCCATGCCGGCGAAATGGGACCGGTTTGGATCATGGCCGAACGCCAGACCGGCGGTCGGGGCCGCCGAGGCAGGGCGTGGCAATCCGGACCAGGCAATCTCGCCGCCACGCTCCTGCTGAGGCCGGATGCGCCGCAGGCGATGACAGGGCAATTGTCCTTTGCCGCGGCGCTGGCCGTTGCAGATATGGCGGCACATTTCGCGCCTCAAGCGGCAATCGCGGTCAAATGGCCCAATGACGTGCTGGCCGAGGGAAAGAAGCTTGCAGGGATACTGCTGGAAACTGGGGAGAGATGGCTTGCCATCGGCATCGGCGTCAATTTGGCCTGCCATCCTGAAGACACGGAATTTCCCGCCACCTCGCTGGCGGATTTGGGTGTCCCCGCGCCATCGCCGCAAGAGGCTTTGACCATCCTCGCCGCCCGCTTCGCGCATTGGTATGATGCATGGATGAAAGACGGTTTCACGCCATTGCGTGACGAATGGCTTGCGCGCGCCAAAGGGGTGGGCGAGCCAATCCGCGCGCGGCTGCCACATGAAACGCGGGAAGGCGTATTCGAGGGCATTGATGCCAGCGGCGCCTTGCTATTGAACGAAGGCGGAAGCCTGCGCGCAATCGCCGCGGGCGAGGTGTTCTTCTGATGCTGCTCGCCATCGACGCCGGCAACACCAATATCGTCTTTGCCCTTTATGAGGGCAAGAAGATGCTGGCCCAGTGGCGGGCGGTAACGCAGGTTTCGCGTACCGCCGACGAATACGCGGTCTGGCTCAGCCAGCTTCTGGCGCTGGAGAAGCTCTCCTTTTCCGATCTCGATTCGGCCATTATCGCAACCGTTGTGCCGGCGGTGCTGTTCGACCTGCGCCAGCTTTGCCGCCAATATCTGAAGACCGAACCGCTTTTGGTAGGCGATCCGGCGCTGGACATGGGCCCCCGCCCCAATGTGGATCGGCCCGAGACCGTGGGCGCCGACCGGCTGTGCAATTCAGTGGCGGCGCATGAGCGCTATCCCGGCGCGGTGATCGTGGTCGATTTCGGCACCGCCACCAATTTCGACATTGTGGCTGAGAATGGCGCCTTTGACGGCAGCGTGATCGCACCCGGCGCCAATCTGAGCATCGAGGCATTGCACCAGGCCGCCGCCCTTCTGCCGCGCGTCGCCATCCATCGCGCCCAGAAGGTGATCGGCCGCGACACCATCTCCAGCATGCAGTCGGGAGTCTATTGGGGTTATGTCGGCCTGATCGGCGGACTGATCGAGCGGATCAAAAAGGAGTACGGCAAGCCCATGACCGTTGTGGCGACGGGCGGGC
This sequence comes from Rhizomicrobium sp., assembly GCA_035512055.1. GTDB lineage: Bacteria > Pseudomonadota > Alphaproteobacteria > Micropepsales > Micropepsaceae > Rhizomicrobium. Next base: position 18,757 of record DATKEP010000053.1, on the reverse strand, counting down.
TTTCGCATCTGTTTCAGCCCGATCTTCCGGTCATCGACCATGTCGATCCCGATCTCACCATGCGCGGGCTGATGCTGATCCACTCGCGCAACCGCAAACACTAATGGCGCGCCGGGCGACAGGCGACGAGCTTGTCTTCCTGCCCTTGGGTGGGTCGGGCGAAATCGGCATGAATTTCAATGCCTATGGCTTCGGGCCGCCCGATGATCGGCAATGGATCATCGTGGATTGCGGCGTTCTGTTCGGGCGCGAGGGTCATACGCCGGGCGTGGACCTGATCATGCCCGATATCCGCTATCTGGCCGAACAGCGCGAGAATGTTCTGGGTATCATCGCCACCCATGCCCATGAGGACCATATCGGCGCGATCGCGCCGCTGTGGCCCAGCCTTCGCTGCCCCGTCTATGCCACGCCTTTCACGGCGCGGCTGATCGCGGGTAAGCTGGAAGAGGCGGGGCTGAGTTCGAAGGTGAAAGTGAAGGAGGTGCCGGTGGGTGGCAATCTCTCGCTCGGTCCCTTCACGCTGGATTTCATCTCGATTACCCATTCGATCCTGGAGCCCAACCTGCTGGCCATCCGCACGCCGCTCGGCGTGGTGGCTCATACCGGGGACTGGAAGATCGATCCCGATCCGCTGCTGGGCGAGCAGACCGACGCGGCGGCGCTGGAAAAATTGGGCAATGAGGGTGTGCTGGCGCTGGTCTGTGACTCCACCAACGCGCTGGTGCCGGGCACTTCGGGCTCGGAAGCATCCGTGCGCGACACGCTCATCGAACTTGTCGGCACGCTTCGCGGCCGGGTGGCGGTGACCGGCTTTGCCTCCAATGTGGCGCGGCTCGATACCGTGGCACGCGCCGCGAAGGCGCATGGCCGCAAGATCGCGCTGGTGGGCCGCTCGATGCAGAAGATGGTCCAGGCGGCGCGCGAGACCGGCTATCTGAAGGATTTCCCGCCGGTGCTGGACGAGGTGGAGGCCGCCGATCTGCCTGCCCACAAGGTGCTCTACATGTGCACCGGCAGCCAGGGCGAGCCGCGAGCGGCGCTGGCCCGCATCGCCGACAACAATCATCCCAATGTGGAAGTGGGCGAAGGCGACACGGTGATCTTCTCGAGCCGCATCATTCCGGGCAACGAACTCGCCATCTTCGAGATGCAGAACAAGCTGGCGGCGCGCGGTGTCGAAGTCCTGACGGTGGAAGACCATCACGTCCATGTCTCGGGCCATCCCTGCCGCGACGAGCTGGCTCAGATGTACCGCTGGATCAGGCCCAGGCTTGCCTTGCCGGTGCATGGCGAGATCCGCCATCAGGTGGCGCATGCCAAGCTGGCAAGGGCGCTGCAGGTGCCGCAGGCCTTTGTCCCAGAGAACGGGCAAATGTTCCGCCTGGCCCCGGGCCGGCCCGAGCTGATCGACGAGGTCCCTTCGGGCCGCGTGCATATGGACGGACGCGTGCTGGTGGCGGAAGGCGAGGGGCTGGCCAAGGACCGACGCGCCATGGCCTTTGCCGGGCTTTTGGTGGTTTCACTGGTGCTGGATCACAAGGGCCGCATCGCCGCCCCACCGACAGTGCTGGGCGAGGGCATGCCGGAGCCGGTGGAGGAAGCCGTGCTCAAGGCGGTGGAACAAACGCTGGACGGCAACAAGCGCGCCGATCCCGATGACCTGGCCGAGAATGTGCGCCGTGCCGCGCGCCGCGCCGCCCATGATGCCTGGGGCAAGAAACCGATCACCCGCGTGCTGGTGAGCGAAGTTTAGGGATGCCGAATTTTCTGCATTACGTCGTCCTGTTCAGCGCCTATGCGGTGCTGTGGTTTCTCTGCCTGTTCTGTTTGTTGCCGGTGGGGCTTGGCGCGGAGCGCGATCCCGAAAGTGGCGCGCCGCTCAGCCCGATGTTGAAGAAGAAGGCGCTGATGGCCAGCGCGATCGCCGCGGCGTTGTGGATCGCCTTCTATGGGGCGATCAGGTTCGGTTGGCTGGAGCTGTGAGTTGTGGCGCGCGGCCAACCGCAAACGAAAAGGCCGGAGGCATCGCCTCCGGCCCTTCAAATACTCCCCGAACTTGGCCGTTCTAGCGCGGTCACGTTCTTTTATGGGTTGGTTTGATATAGTGCTTCGAAAGTGGAGTCACGAAATATCTGGTCTTTTTGCAGTGCAACATCGGCAATTTAATTGCGTGTGGCGGGGAACCAACAGGCTGGCTGTTGCAATAGCCCTGGCGCTGGTTCAACCCGCCTTCGCCGCCATGCCCGATCCGCTACTGGATGCCGGCCCCACCGCACTTTGCGCTGCGGGCGTGGACTATGCGGGGGGTACGGACGTCAACGGCAACCCGGTCGTACCCGCCGATGTGGGAGCTGACCGTGTGCCGCTGCCCGCCACGGTCGCGGTCCCGCTGGCCGGGAACGCCAAGGGCAGGGGCGCCGGCCGCAACAGCGCCTATGTCGGCCTGGACGGCAAGAAGCTCGATGCCCTGGTCAATCCCAAACTGTGCCAGTGAGGTTTTCAGTCCGGCCAACGGGCCTGGTCTGGACAATCGCGGATGCTCTGCTCCCGGACATTGGCGGCCTGATTGCATCCCAGCCGCTGCGCAGCCCGCGAGTCCAGTCCACGCCCCGCCAGACATCATCATTTTGGTGAATGCGAAGCAATTTATGAGCGTCATTAAAGGGGGAGTAACAACTCCCTCCCTAGCATTGCACCATTAGGCATGATGGGGCCAAGAATGTTGGAAGATAGCTGGTGCTTCTATGAAGAGCGCCTTCCCAAGCGGTGGATGTTCCACCCTCGCAAGCGTTCCATCGCCGCCCCTCTCTTCACCATCGTCACCGCGATTGCCGTGATCTTCGAGGCGGTCAGCCGCCTCTAATACGATCTTCCAATCAAAATCTCTTCCACGCCGGGCGCGCCCGTGAACAGGCAGGGCGCGAAACTCGCCGGCTGATCCAGCGGTGCTACGCGGATCGTCAGCTTCAGCCCCTTGAGCTTCTGGTCCACCTTGTCGAGCTCCGCGCCGCAAGGCTTTGACCACGACACGCGCAGCCAGCCTTTGAATTCGTCCTCACCGCCGGCGTAATAATATTCCACGCCCTTCCAGTCGGTGACGCCGCTTTTGATGTTGGCGTCCAGCCGCGCCCTGGCTTCGGCATAAAGACCGGCCTGGATCTCGGCCAGAAGCTGCACCGCGCCTTCCAGGAAATCCTGCTTCGGTTTGGCGATGGTTTTGACCTTGTCGCCGTCGCGCAACGCATCGCGCCGCATATAGGTGACTTGACCGGCCGCCGCGTCACGCGGCCCGATCTCGATGATGATGGGGGCGCCGCGCCGCACCCAGTTCCAGCGCTTTTCGGCGGATTTGATCTTCTTGGTGTCGAGGAAGGCCCGCAGCGGCTGGCCGAACAGCCTTTCGCGCGACAGCGTCGCCACCAGCTCCTCGCAATATCTCAACACCTCGGCATCTTCCGGCTTGTCGCGCAGCATAGGCACGAGCACGATCTGGCGGGGCGCGATGGCTGGCGGCAAGCGCAGCCCGTCGTCATCACCATGGGTCATGATGACCCCGCCCACCAGGCGGGTCGAAACGCCCCAGCTGGTCGTGTTGCAGAAGCTGAGCGCGCCACCCTCGTCCTGGAACTTGATGTTCTGGGCCTCGGCGAAATGGGTTCCCAGGAAATGCGATGTCCCGGCCTGCAGCGCTTTTCCGTCCTGCATCATGGCTTCGATCGAATAGGTGTTCACCGCGCCGGGGAAGCGTTCATTCTCCGGCTTCTCGCCGGCGACCACCGGCATCGCCAGATAGTCTTCGGCAAAGACGCGATAGACCTCCAGCATCTTTTTGGTTTCTTCGATCGCCTCTGCTTGGGATGCGTGGGCCGTGTGGCCTTCCTGCCAGAGGAATTCGGTCGTGCGCAGGAACAGGCGCGGCCGCATTTCCCAGCGCACGACATTGGCCCATTGGTTGATCAGCAGCGGCAAGTCGCGGTGTGAACGGATCCAGCGGGAAAAGGCGTCGCCGATGATGGTCTCAGACGTCGGACGCACGACCAGCGGTTCTTCCAATTTGGCTTCGGGGTCCGGCTGTAGCTTGCCATCGATATTCTTCAGCCGGTGATGGGTGACCACCGCCATTTCCTTGGCGAAGCCTTCCACATGCTCGGCCTCCTTGGCGATGAAGGAGAGCGGGATGAACATCGGGAAATAGCAGTTCTCATGGCCGGTCGCTTCGATGCGGCGGTTCAGTTCCTGCTCGATCTGTTCCCACACGCCATAGCCCCAGGGTTTGATCACCATGGCGCCGCGCACGGGCGAGGGTTCGGCCATGTCGGCGTCGCGCACCACCGCCTGGTACCAGTCGGCGAACCGGCTGCGGTCTATGTCGAGGGCGCGCTGCATGGAAAAGCTCCGAAAGGGTCGGTGGTTCTTAACTGGTGACGTGTGGCCTGAACAGGAGGTACGTGGTCACGCCCAGGATCCCGCTGCCCGCCATCAATCCGGTCAGCGGCATTGAGGTGGCCGGCGTGGGAAACGCGCCCATCAGTGCCGAGGCCAGCGTGCCGCCGCCATAGAGAAGAATCCCGATCAGGGCCGAGGCCATGCCTGCGGCGTGACCGAAATGCACCATGGCAAGGCCCGAGCCGGTGGCGTTGATCGAGCCGATCATGGCGCAATAGACAAAGGTCCAGGGCAACAGGCCCAGAAGCCCGCCCCAGCCCAGCCAGCCGAACACCATTGCCAGCACACCGGCCGTGGCATTGGTCATCAGGCAGGCGAAGAACAGAGGCTCGCCAGGATGGTTTTTCAGCCAGCGCGCGGCGCCCTGGCTGAACGCCACCAGCCCGATGCCGTTCAACACGAAGGTGAAGCCAAAATATTGCGGGCGGACCTGGAAGATGTCTTCCACCACATGCGGCCAGCCAGTGAGAAAGGCGTAAAGCCCGCCCCCGGTCAGGGTTGCGGGAATGACAAAGCGGAAGAAGCGGCGGTCGCGCGCGATAGCCCAATAATCCGCGATCACATGCAACGGGTGCAGCCTGCGGTCCGAGCCTGGATGACTTTCCGGCAGCATTTTCCACACCACGCCCCAGGTCAGCGCGGCGGCGACGCCTTGCAGCCAGAACAGGCTGCGCCAGCCGGTGAGAGGCAACAGCCAGCCGCCCACGAAAGGCGCGAACAAGGGCGACACCGAAAGGATCATCAGCATCTGGGCGAAGATGCGCGCGGCCTGGTGCGGCGGAAACAGGTCGCGCACGCAGGCACGCGCCAGTACAGTCCCGGCACAGCCGCCGACGGCTTCGACAAAGCGCGCGAGATTGAGCGTGATCGGACCTTGCGACAGGGCGCAGGCGGTGGCGCCCGCGATATAGAGCAACAATCCGATCAGGATCGGCCAGCGCCGCCCGAAACGGTCGGAGACGGGGCCGATCATCGCTTGCCCCAGGCAGAGGCCCAGGAAAAAGGTCGCCAGCGATTCCTCGATCACCGAAATGGGCGCGCGGAAATCGGCCGCGATGGCGGGCAGCGCCGGCAGGTAAAGGTCGATGCCGATGGGGGTGAAAACGGTAAGCACCCCGAACAGGGCGATCAGTTCGATCCGTTGCGCACGGGTGAAGGAATCGCTGGGGGAGGGGATCATGACAGGGATATGGGGCCACGCGTGCGCAGACGCAAGGCTTAGCGATGGACGGGACAGCAAGCCCCCCTTACCGTGGCCGCATGCCAGAATCGCCGAAGAAAAACACGGGTATCTTCTCGCCGTTCGAGTGGATGATCGCCGCCCGCTACCTGCGCGCCAAGCGCAAGGAAAGCTTCATATCGGTTATCTCGCTGTTCTCCCTGATTGGCATCGCCCTGGGCGTGGCAACACTGATCATCGTGATGAGCGTGATGAATGGTTTTCGGGTGGAGCTTCTCAAGTCCATTCTGGGTCTGTCGGGCCATGTCACCATCCAGTCGGAAATGGGCAACCTGGCCCATTATGACGCGGCGGCGGCACGTATCCTCAAAGTGCCGGGCGTCGTGCGTTCAACGCCCATCGTCGACGGCCAGGTGATGGCCAGCCAGAACAACCAGAACACCGGCGTAATCGTGCATGGCATCCGGCGCGAAGACCTGGCCAAGGTCAGCGAGCTGGCTGGCAAGCTGCGCGATGGCTCGCTGCCCTACTTCCAGGGTGACGACGCGGTGATCGTGGGGTCTGGGCTGGCCGCCAAGCTCGGCCTGCATGTCGGTGGCGAAGTCACCCTGATCTCGCCGAAGGGTGATGCCACCCCCTTCGGCACCACCCTCAGGGTCAAGAGCTATCACATCATCAGTTTCTTCCATGTGGGCAACACGCTTTACGACAGCAACTATGTCTTCATGCCGCTGGACGAGGCGCAGGCCTATTTCAACATGGGCGACACGGTCAGCGGCATCGAAGTGATGCTGACCGACGCGGATTCCGATTTGAAGCTTCTGCCTGTGCTCGGCAATGCGGCGGGACCGGGATCGCACGCCGTGCCGTGGCAGGACATCAACAGCAACTTCTTCGAGGCCATCCAGGTCGAAGCCAATGTGATGTTCCTGATCCTGTCACTGATTATCCTGGTCGCGGCTTTGAATATCGTATCGGGCCTGATCATGCTGGTGAAGGACAAGTCGCCCGATATCGCCATTCTGCGCACCATGGGGGCGACGCGGGGGGCGGTGATGCGCATTTTCTTTATTGCCGGGGCGAGCATTGGCGTGGTGGGCACGATCATCGGTTTCGCCATCGGTGTGCTCTTTTGCGCCAATATCGAAAATATCAGGCAATTCCTGTCGAAACTGACCGGCACGCCCCTTTTCGATCCCACGGTCTATTTCCTGTCACGCATGCCTGCCGAAATGGCGCCCGGCGAAGTGGCGGCGGTGGTGGTGATGGCGCTGGCGCTCACTTTCCTGGCGACGCTTTATCCGTCATGGCGGGCGGCCCGGCTCGATCCGGTCGAGGCGCTTCGTTATGAGTGACGTATTGCGGCTTGAGAACATCACCCGCCGCTACAAGGAGGGTGAAGGCCAGCTCGAAGTCTTCAGCGGGCTCAAACTCTCGCTCAAGGCCGGCGAGATCGTCGCGCTGGTAGGCCAGAGCGGCGCGGGCAAGTCATCCCTGCTGCATATTGCGGGGCTGCTGGAAGCGCCGACCGGCGGCGAGATTTTCGTCGAGGGCCGGGCGACCTCCGATCTCAATGACGCCGAGCGGACGCGCATTCGCCGCAACACCATCGGCTTTGTGTATCAGGCCCATCATCTGCTTCCAGAATTCGATGCCCTGGAGAATGTCGTGCTGCCGCAGATGATCGCCGGCAAAGGTCGGGCTGACGCTGTGAAGGAAGCCACGCGCCTGCTGGAGGTGATGGGACTTGGCAAACGCCTGACGCACCGGCCGTCGCAGCTTTCGGGCGGTGAGCAGCAGCGCGTGGCGATCGCCCGCGCCATGGCCAACAGTCCGCGGATCCTCCTAGCGGACGAGCCCACCGGCAATCTCGACCCCCGCACCAGCGGCGGGGTGTTCGATGCCCTGATTGCGGTTACGCGGTCGGAGGGCCTGGCGGCCTTGATCGCCACCCACAATTTCGACCTCGCGGCACGCATGGACCGGGCCATGTTGCTGCATCAAGGCCGATTGGTCGAAGGTATCCACGTACCACAAGTATAAATCTCTGAAATTCAATGAGAATATTGCACAACAGGCGCCGGTCTAATCCTTGGCGGCCTTTTGATCACTATTTGTTCTTGTATTCTTTAAAGAACTAAACTAGAACAAATGGCGATCAAGCGGGAGATGTGGGGCCATGTGGATCAAGGATGCGATGGCGGGTGCGGGGCTCATTCTTTTCATGGTGTCGGCCTTTGTTTTGGCCAGCGGCTGCCACGCGGTCCTGAACCACATACCCTCCTGATCACTGTGGCCCTTAATCGTTGTGGATTGGGCGGCAGACAGCCCCCATATCGGAAGCGGGCAGGTGATACTGCCCAGGCTGAATCTTCCCGAGAATTCCAGTCATGGCGTCCTTCGTTCATCTGCGCGTCAAAAGCGCCTATTCGCTTCTGGAAGGTGCGGTCAGGCCCAAGGAGCTGGCGGGACTGGCGCGGGACGCTGGGACCCCGGCGGTGGCCGTCACTGACACCAACAATCTGTTCGGTGTCTTCGAGATTTCCGACACCCTGGCCAAGGCGGGCATCCAGCCTATCGTGGGCGCCGTCGTGTCGGTCGAATTTGCCGCTCGCAGCTCCCACCAGAATGGTTCGCGCCGCAAGCCGCCGCATATTGTTCTGCTGGTCCAGAATGAGGCCGGTTACCGGAATCTGACAAAGCTCCTGTCGGCTGCCTATCTGGAGGTGGAGCCTGGCGACTGGCCCCATGTCAAAGCGCAAAAGCTTTACGGCCATGGCGAAGGCCTGATTGCGCTCACCGGAGGTCCTGGCGGAGCGCTCAACCAGCTTCTGCTGGATGGCCAGCGCGACCAGGCCCATGCCGTGCTGGCCCGGTTTGCGGCGGCATTTCCCAATCGTCTTTATGTCGAGCTGCAGCGTCACGGCCTGGCCGAAGAACACGCCTGTGAGGATACACTGCTTGACATGGCCTATGCCCAGGGCCTGCCGCTCGTCGCCACCAATGACGTGCATTTTGGCGAGGCCGGGATGTATGAAGCGCATGACGCACTTCTGTGCATCGCCGACGGTGCCTTCGTTTCCCAGGATGACCGGCGCCGGCTGACGCGAGAGCACCGCTTCAAGAGCGCGGCCGAGATGCAGGCCCAGTTCGCCGACCTTCCCGAGGCCATCGAGAATACGGTCGAGGTCGCGCGCCGGTGCGCCTTCAGACCGGCCAAGCGCAAGCCGATCCTGCCGGTATTCGTGCCGGAATCGGGCAAGACCGCGCAGGAGGAATTGAAGGCGCAGGCCGAAGAGGGGCTCAGTCGGCGTCTCGCCGGCGCGCCGCTGGCGGCCGACCGCAAGGTCTATGACGAGCGGCTGGATTATGAGCTTGGCATCATCAACCGCATGGGCTTTCCGGGTTACTTCCTGATCGTGTCGGACTTCATGAAGTGGACACGCGCGCAAGGCATCCCGGTTGGCGTGCGCGGCTCCGGCGCGTCATCGCTGGTAGCGTGGGCGCTGGACATCACCAATCTCGATCCCTTGCGGTTTGGCCTGTTCTTCGAGCGATTCCTCAACCCGGAACGCCTCTCCATGCCGGACTTCGATATCGATTTCTGCCAGGAGCGGCGCGACGAGGTCGTGCGCTATGTGCGCGACAAATATGGCGCCGACCGCGTGGCCCAGATCATGGCGCTGGGTTCACTCCAGGCTCGCGCCGCGGTGCGCGATGCCGGCCGTGTGCTGCAGATGCCGCTGGGGCTGGTCGACCGCATTGCCAAGCTGATCCCCAATCCGCCGGGCAAAAGCATTTCGCTGCGCGAGGCGGTGGAAAGCGAACCGCGCCTGCAGCAGATCGCCGAGCAGGAACCCATCGCCCAACGCCTGTTCGAGATCACCGAAAAGATCGAAGGCCTCTACCGCCACGCCTCTACACATCCTGCCGGCCTGGTGATCGGCGACCGGCCGCTGGACGAAATTCTGCCGCTTTACCGCGATCCGCGCTCCGACATGCCGGTGACTCAGTTCGACTATGAGGATGCGGAAAAAGCCGGGCTGGTGAAGTTCGACTTTCTGGGCCTCAAGACCCTCACGGTCATCGCCAAGGCCGAGGAACTGCTGAAGAAGCGCGGCATCGAGCTCCATACCCAGACCATCGATTTCGACGATGTGAACACCTTCGAGATGCTTTCCCACGGAGACAGTGTCGGCGTGTTCCAGATGGAAGGCGCAGGGATGCGCGATCTGCTGCGCAAAATGAAACCCAACCACATCAACGATCTGGTGGCGCTTGTGGCGCTCTACCGGCCCGGTCCGATGGATTCCATCCCGACCTATATCGCGCGCAAGAACGGCAAGGAGCCGGTGGAATATCTTCATCCCGCCATGGAGCCGATCCTGAAGGAAACCTATGGCGTGATGACCTATCAGGACGACGTCATGCGCATCGCCCGCGAACTTGCCGGCTATACCATGGGCGAGGCCGATATCCTGCGCCGCGCCATGGGCAAGAAGATCCCATCCGAGATGATTCCGCAGCGGGAAAAGTTCATGAAGGGCGCCGCCGATCGCGGCATCATCAAGAGCGTCGCCGAAACCATTTTCGAGCAGGCGGAAAAATTCGCGGGCTACGGCTTCAACAAGGGTCATGCCGCGGCCTATGCCCAGGTCGCCTACCAGACCGCCTATCTCAAGGCCAATTATCCAGTCGAGTTCCTGGCCGCATCGATGACGCTCGATATCGGCAATACCGACCGGCTCAACATCTTCCGCCAGGAAGCGCAACGGCTGGGCGTGAAGGTGGCGCCGCCCGACATCAATCGCAGCGAGTCGGTCTTTGCCTGCGACGCCGATGCGAACAGTGTCTTTTATGCGCTGGCGGCGGTGAAGGGTGTCGGCCGCCAGGCCATGGACCATGTGGTCGAGGTGCGTCATACTGGCGGCAATTTCAAATCCCTGTCCGATTTCGCTCGCCGCGTGGATCCGCGGCAGGTCAACAAGCGTGCCTTCGAAAATCTGGTCCGAGCCGGGGCATTCGACAGTCTCAACCCCAACCGCCGCCAACTGGTGGAAAATTCCGACCGCATCCTGGGTGGTGCGCAAGCCGCGCAACGAGAGCGTGAAAGCGGCCAGGTGTCGCTATTCGGCGGTGGCGGCGCGAGCGAGGAACTGCGTTTGACCGCGATACCGGACTGGCCGGTGCATGAAAGGCTTGGCGAAGAATTTTCCGCCATGGGCTTTTATCTGTCCGGCCATCCGCTGGATGCCTATGGCCCGGCGTTGAAGCGGCTGGGTGCCTCCACTTACGCAGCACTTCTGGAAGACCGCCGCCGCGGCGGCTTCAAGGCCAAGATTGCCGGTACGCTGATCAAGAAGAGCGAGCGGCGGGGCCGCAGCGACCAGATGTATGCCTTCGTTTCCTTTTCCGATCCCACCGGCATGTTCGAAATCATGCTGTTCCCGGAGGTGCTGGCGGCCAGCCGGCCGCTTCTGGAATCGGGCAAGTCGCTTCTGATCAGCGCCAGCGCCGAATGGGACGGCGACGATCTCAAGCTGCGCGCAGCCTCGATACTCGATCTTGACCAGGCGGCGCAGCAGGCCGGCGAAGGCATGGTGGTGCGGCTGTCGGATGCCGCGTCGCTGGGGCAGTTGGCAGCCGAACTCGGCCAACCCGGCAAGGGGTTGGTGAATATCGTAGTGCCAGGGGTTGCGGGCGAGGAAGTCGAGATCGAGCTCAAGAAGCGCATCGCGGTGAATGCAACTTTGCGTTCGCGGATCGCGGCACTGCCTGGCGTTGCGAGCGTGGAGGCGGTTTAATCTCGTTGTCATGCCCGCGTACGCGGGCCGTGGCCGCTCGCTCAAGCTCGCGGCGTTCGCTGCTTTCGCAGGTCCACTGGACCTGCTCCCGCATTCGGCGCCGCATCTCACGGATTTCAGCTTTCGCGGGAATGACAATCACAATTTACGAATCGCCCCTTCCAAACGCCCCAACGCCTCGGTCAGTCGCGCGGCGTCCTGGGCAAAGCAGATGCGCAGGTAGGAGTCATCGCGCGGTTCGCCCAGGCTGAAGGCCCAGCCGGGCGAGACGCCAACCTTGTCGTTGCGCACCATGTCTTTGCAGAAGCGCAAACTGTCTTTCAGCCCGTCCACGTGCAGGAAGCCGTAAAAGGCGCCGTCGGGCCTGAGCCACCGCACCCGGTTCTGGCGCCCGATCCAGTCGTCCACCACATTGCGGCCCGTGCGGCAGTAATCCAGCAATTGGGCACGGAAGATATCGCCTTGCGGCGACAGCGCGGCCAGTGCGCCATACTGCGCAAAGTGCGTGGCGCCGGTGTTGTTGCACTGGGCCATGGCAGCCGCGGCCGGTTCGACGCGTTTGGGATGCACCAGCCAGCCGATGCGCCAGCCGGTCATCGCCCAAGGCTTGGAGAAACTGTTGATGGCAAAGACTGCGTCCTCGTCATCGGCAATGGTGAGGAAGGATGGTGCGTGAGGCGCCCCATCATAGATCAGCGTGCCGTAAACCTCATCCGCCAGGATGGCGATGCCGCGCGCGCGGCAGAAGTCCAGGATAATCCTCTGTTCCTCCCCCGTCAGCATCCAGCCTGTGGGATTGCCGGGCGAGGCGAGGAACATCGCCTTGGTACGTGCGTGGCAGGCATCGAACAGCCTGTCGAGATCCAGACGCCAGCGTCCGCTGCCCCAATCCTCGTCCAGCCGGACCAGCCGCGGCACCGCGCCGACGACCTTGGTGGCCTGGAAGATGTTCGGCCAGATGGGCGAAACGATCACGGCATTGTCGCCGGTCTCGCACACCATCTGCAGCGCCGTGACCACCGCGAGCATCGCGCCGCCAGGAATCGTGATGCGTTCCACGGCGATATCAGCGCCGGCGGTGCGCTTGTGGAAATCGCGGATCGCCTCGCGCAAGGGCAGGATGCCGCGTGCATTGGTGTAGAAGGTCTTGCCGTCTTCCAGCGCGCGCGTCGCAGCCTGACGGATGAAAGGCGGCGTCACCAGATCGGTCTCGCCGAACCACAGCGGGAGCAGGTCCGGATTGCCAAGTCCCAGCAAGGTGACCTGGGTGATGCCGGAGGGCCCCAAGTCGCGGATGGTTTGGCGTATTGGATCGGGACGTTTTGGGCTTCCGGCCTGCGTTTTCTCACTCATTGTTGGGTCTCTAGCACGGCTTTTCCATGAATTGGTAATCAGTTTGGCCAAAACTGGCACAATGGAGAAAACGCGGTTTCTCGGCCTGGACGGCTTGCGCGGCGTCTGCGCGCTGACGGTCGTGCTGCTGCATAGCGAGCTGCTGTTCAATTCCGGAGTTTTCTTCTGTCACGGCTATCTGGCCGTCGACATGTTCTTCATCCTCAGCGGTTTTGTTATTTCGGCCAGCTATGACCCGCGATTGGCGGCGGGGCTGACTGCCTGGCGATTCCTGCTGGCCCGCGTGCGCCGTCTGGCGCCGGTCTTCTGGGCCGGAACGCTGTTGTGCATCGCCGCCACCGTGATCCGCATCCATTATGAACCTGCTCCCGCAAATCTGGCGCTGTTCAGCGCCATGGGCCTGTTGCTGATTCCGTATCTGGCGCCCGGTATCTTCGCCTATCCCATAAATCCCGTGGCCTGGACGCTGCTGTGGGAGCTGATCGTGAATTTCGTCTATGCGCGCTGGCTGCGCGGTCGTCGAAGCGCGACGCTGGCGGCGCTTACCGTGGGACTTCTGTTGCTGGCAAGCTATGCCAGCTTTCACAGTTATCGCGCCTGGTCCTTCGGCATGACGGGAAGCGATCTCTGGCTTGGGGGCCTGCGCGCCCTTCCCGAATTCCTGACGGGCGTGCTTCTGTATCGAGGTCACCGAGCTGGGCTGTTTGCGCGCGTGCCAGTGATCAGCCCCATCCTGCCCCTGATGGCGTGGTTGGTCATGGCGTCCCTGCCTCAGGGATTTTCGCCGCTGGTGGACCTCGCCATCGTCGCTTTGGCCTGTCCGCTTCTCGTTGTCGCGCTGGTGCGGGCGGAAGCCCCGCGCTGGTTCACCCCGTTGGGCGCGATCTCTTATCCCATTTATGCCTCTCACCTGGCGGTTGTCCGGCTGGCGCAGCACACCCCGCTCCTGGGCCTTAATCACGGCCCGAGGCCTCTGCTGGCGGCGGGGATGGTGGGCCTCGCCGGCGGCATCGCCTTCGTCCTCTACCGGCTGTTCGATCCGGCGGCCCGGCCCAAGCCCCTGTCCCTACAGGGTATTTCTGCGGCTTGCGAAGCCGAGCCCAAGCCCGTATAAGCCCCGCCATCTCGCACGCGCGGGTGGCTTTCGGCGGGTATTCCGCCGTCGCCGTCCGGTGTCTCTGAACTTCCAGGGATAACCCGCGCGTCTGGCCAACCGGTAAAGGAGACTGAACAATGGCTTTGCCAGAATTTTCCATGCGCCAGCTGCTCGAGTCCGGCGCTCATTTCGGCCACCGCCAGCAGCGCTGGAACCCCAAGATGGCGCCCTTCATCTATGGGCAGCGCAACGACATCCACATCCTGGACCTGACCCAGACCGTGCCGCTGCTGCACCGGGCGCTCGTTTCCTTGCGCGAGGTCGCGGCGTCGGGCGGGCGCATCCTCTTCGTCGGCACCAAGCGCCAAGCCTCCGAGCCGATCTCCGCCGCCGCCAAGCGCTGCGCCCAGTATTACGTCAATCACCGCTGGCTGGGCGGCACGCTCACCAACTGGTCCACGATTTCCCACTCCATCCGCCGCCTGCGCTCCATCGAAGAGACGCTGTCGGGCGCGGAACATTCGGGCCTGACCAAGAAGGAACTGCTGGGCCTTTTGCGCGAGCAGGACAAGCTCGAGCGTTCGCTGGGCGGCATCAAGGAGATGGGCGGCCTGCCCAACATGCTGTTCGTGATTGACACGAACAAGGAAGCCATCGCCATTGCCGAAGCCCGCAAGCTGGGCATTCCGGTGACCGCGATTCTGGATTCCAACAGCGATCCGGATGGCATCGCTTTTCCGATTCCGGGCAATGACGACGCCGCCCGCGCCATCGCACTTTATTGCGACTTGGCGGCTCGTGCGGTGATCGACGGCCTGGGCGAAGGCCAGTCAGCGGCCGGCGTGGACCTGGGCGCTGCGGAAGAGATCGAAGACGCCGCACCGGCAGCCGAAGCCGAACCCGCCACGGCCTGACGCTTTACACGATTGCAGCTTGGATGCGCTCTTATTGGGGCGCGGCAACCGGCACAGATGGAGACTGACATGGCCAACATCACCGCCAGCATGGTGAAGGACCTGCGCGACAAGACCGGCGCGGGCATGATGGACTGCAAGACCGCCCTGAACGAAACGGGCGGCGACATGGAGGCCGCCATCGATTGGCTGCGCAAGAAGGGCATTTCCAAGGCCGCCAAGAAGGCCGGCCGCGCCGCCGCCGAAGGCCTGGTCGGCGTTGCCGTCGACTCCAACACCGGCGTGCTGCTGGAAGTGAATGCCGAAACCGACTTCGTTGCCCGCAATGACGAGTTCAAGGCTTTCGTGAAGGACGCTTCGAAGTTGGCGCTCAAGGAAGGCGGCGACCTGGAGAAGCTGCTGGCCTCGCCGATGGGTTCTTCCACTGTGCAGCATACGCTCACCGAGCTGGTCGCCAAGATCGGCGAGAATATGAGCGTGCGCAGGGCTGCCGCCGTGACCGTCGATCCAGGCGTGGTTGCCGCTTATGTCCACAACGCCACGTCACCCGAGTTGGGCAAGATCGGCGTGCTGGTGGGCCTGAAATCTACCGCCGACAAGGCAAAGCTTGGCGCGCTTGCCAAGCAGCTTGCCATGCATGTCGCGGCCGCATCCCCGCTCGCCATCTCGCCGGAACATCTCGCGCCGGAAGTGGTGGAACGCGAGCGCAACATCCAGGCCGAGATCGCGCGGCAGTCGGGACGCCCCGAGAACGTCATCGAGAAGATGATGGAGGGCCGCATGCGCAAGTTCTACGAAGAGACGGTGCTCTTGCAGCAGACCTTCGTGATCGACGGTGAGACCCAGGTGGGCAAGGTGATCGAAAAGGCAGCCAAGGAGTTGGGCGCGCCGATCGCGATCGAGGGCTTTGTCCGCTTCCAGGTGGGCGAGGGCATCGAAAAGGCCCAAGCCGACTTCGCCGATGAAGTCGCCCAGATGGCGGGCACCCGCTAAGCGACAAAAGGGAATAACCAATGGCCACAGCGCCGAAATACCGCCGGGTCCTGCTCAAAGTGTCCGGCGAGGCGCTGATGGGCAAAGGCCAGTTCGGCGTCGATATCGACGTCATCGACCGAATCGCCCGCGACGTGAAAGAGGCCCATGAGGCCGGCACCGAAATGTGCATGGTGGTGGGGGGCGGCAACATCTTCCGCGGGCTGGCGGGCTCCGCCCAGGGCATCGACCGTTCCACCGCCGATTACATGGGCATGTTGGCCACGGTCATGAACGCGCTCGCCCTCCAGGCGGGTCTGGAGCGGGTGGGCCTTGCCTGCCGGGTCCAGTCGGCCATCGCCATGAACAACGTCTGCGAGCCCTATATCCGGCGCCGCGCCATCCGTCATATGGAAAAGGGCCGGGTGGTAGTGTTCGCGGCAGGCACCGGCAATCCCTTCTTCACCACCGATACGGCGGCGGCGCTCAGGGCTGCGGAAATGTCCTGCGATGCCATGCTCAAGGCCACTCAGGTGGACGGGGTCTATTCGGCCGACCCCAAGAAGGTCCCGGATGCCAAGCGTTACGATTCTTTAAGCTACCACGAGGTTTTAGCCCAGAATCTGCAAGTCATGGATGCAGCCGCCATATCGTTGTCCCGGGAAAACCGCATCCCGATCCTAGTGTTTTCCCTGGGCGAACCGGGCGAACTGGCCAGGGTTTTGAGGGGCGAGGGCCGAGCAACCATTATCGAAGAAAAGTGAAGCAGAGCCCGGGGTTTAGGATAATCTGCCGCAAGGTTTGGAGCGACCGACATGGCTGACGCCTATAACAAAGATGAGCTGGACCGGCGCATGAACGGCGCCGTCGCGACCCTCAAGAGCGAACTTGCGGGCCTGCGCACCGGCCGAGCCAGCGCAGCCCTGCTCGATCCCGTCAAGGTCGAGGCCTATGGCAATACAGTTCCGATCAACCAGGTGGGCACGATTTCAACGCCCGAAGCACGCTTGATCACGGTGCAGGTTTGGGACAGGGGCCTGGCCAAAGCGGTGGACAAGGCGATCCGCGATGCGGGGCTGGGCCTCAATCCCCAGATGGATGGCCAGCTGCTGCGCATACCACTGCCCGAACTCAACCAGGAACGGCGCAAGGAACTGTCCAAGCTTGCCCACAAATATGCCGAAGCCGCACGGGTGGCGGTGCGCAATGTGCGCCGCGACGGCATGGACCTGCTAAAGAAGCTGGAGAAGGACGGCAAGATCGGCCAGGACGAGCACCATACCCGTGGCGATGTGCTGCAGAAGATGACCGACGCCCACATCAAGGACATCGACACCGCGCTCCATTCCAAGGAGCAGGAAATCATGCAGGTGTGATGACCCAGCTCTCATGACAAAGCCCGCTGCCAATCCCGCCCTGCCCAAGCATGTCGCCATCATCATGGACGGCAATGGCCGCTGGGCGAAGAAGCGCCACCTGCCGCGCGAGGCCGGCCACTATGCCGGGATGAAAGCCGTGCGCGAGACGGTGAGGGCGAGTTGCGATATCGGACTCGAGAATCTCACCCTCTTTGCTTTTTCCAGCGAGAACTGGAAGCGCCCCAAGACGGAAGTGGGCGCGCTGATGGGTCTGTTCCGCACTTATTTCCGCAGCGATATGGATGAACTGGTCGAGCGCAACGTCCGCATGCGGATTATCGGCCATCGCAGCCGGGTTGCCACCGACATCCAGCAGATGATCCGGGATTCGGAGAGCCGTACCGCCAAGAATGACGGCATGAACCTGACCTTCGCTTTCGATTATGGCGGCCAGGAAGAGATCGCCGCCGCCGCCCAGGAACTGGCGCGCGCCGCCAAGGATGGACGGCTGGACCCCGAAACCATCACGCCGGATCTTTTCGCCACCAGGCTTTTCACCAGCGCGTTGCCCGTGCCCGACCTGGTGATCCGCACCTCCGGTGAGCACCGGCTGTCAAACTTCCTGCTCTGGCAGTCGGCCTATGCCGAACTCCTGTTCCTCGACACGCTGTGGCCGGACTTCGACCGCGCCGCGCTGACCGCTGCGCTCGAAAAGTTCGCCGCACGCGAGCGGCGGTTCGGCGCCTTGGATTCCGAGGCCGTGGCGTGAGCATGAGCCAGCCGCATCCGATCCATGCGCTTCGCTCCGGCAGCGAGGCGTTCCTGCGCGTGTTGTTCGGCGTGTTTCTGGCGCTGATCGCAATTGCGCTGACGATGCTCTCTACCCCCGTACCCTTTGCCGTCGTCACGGTGGTGATGGCACTGTTCGCGTCGTGGGAATGGCACCGCATGGTACGCTCGCCGGCTCAGCGTGAAGCGGCCGATTTGGAGCCCATTCATGTCCAGACAGTGGTGACGACGGGTGCCATTGCCTGCGCAGTGACCGCCGTTATGGTGCGTCTGGTGCCGCTGGCCTTCCTGTCGCTGGCCGCGGGAGTCCTGGCCGCTTATTTCCTGGCCCGTAAGCGCGACGACAACCCGCTCTGGCATGCAGGCGGAGTACTTTACATCGGCCTGCCGTCCATTGCGCTGGTTGCGCTCAAAGTGCTGCCGACCCTGGGAACTTGGTACGTCCTGGGCCTGTTTTTGATCGTGTGGGCCACCGACACCGGGGCGCTCGTGTTCGGCAAGTTGATCGGCGGCAAAAAGATCGCGCCCAAACTGTCGCCCGGCAAAACCTGGGCCGGTACCATCGGCGGCACCGTTACGGCAGCGGCGATCTTTGCCTTGTACATAGCCTTTTTCACCTTCAACGTCCTGGCGGCGCTGGTCTTCGCGGTGGGGCTTAGTATCGTCGCCCATCTGGGAGACCTGTTTGAGTCCCTGGCCAAGCGCCGCTTTGGTTACAAGGATTCCGGCGGCTTGATCCCCGGCCATGGCGGGGTGCTGGACCGCATGGACTCCATGTTCGCGGCCAGCGTGATCCTGGCGCTTCTGATATTCGGGCTGCATCTTAACCCGTTATTCGGGGG